>NZ_JCABYI010000011.1:0-93348 GCF_059499305.1 Delftia sp. | reverse complement strand
GAAGTGTTACCCATGTCTGTGAGCTGAGTTGTTACCCATGTCCTTGACACGTACAGCCGAAGCGCCTTTCATTGACCGTGTGGTGCACAGCGCCAAAAACTGGCGCGGCCCAAGTCAGGGACACCGAGCAAGGGCCGCCCCGCCGCGAGGGTGTCGTCCCCCTCCCTTGCGAAGCAAGCAGAGAGGGGGAAGGCGCGTCAGCGCCTCAGGGGGTGATCAGGGATACAGTCCCCGCATTTCGCGCGCATGCAGGATGCGCTGGCAGGCCACGATGAAGGTGGCGGTGCGCAGCGTCACGCCGTGCTGCTGGGCCACCTGCCAGATGGCCGCGAAGGCGTCCTGCATGATGCGCACCAGGCGGGCGTTGATCTCGTCCTCGCTCCAGAAGAAGCTGGAGAAGTCTTGCACCCATTCGAAGTAGCTCACCGTCACGCCGCCGGCATTGGCCAGCACGTCGGGCAGCACCAGCACGCCCTTTTCGGTCAGGATGTCGTCGGCCTCGGTGGTGGTGGGGCCGTTGGCACCCTCGATCACCATCTTGGCCTTGATCTTGCCGGCGTTGTCCTTGGTGATCTGGCCTTCCAGTGCGGCGGGGATCAGGATGTCGCAGTCCACGCCCCAGAAATCGGCAGCGTCCATGGCCTCGGCGCCGTCAAAGCCGCCCACGCCGCCCTTGGCGGCCACGTGGGCCAGCAGGGCCGTCACATCCAGGCCGTTGGCGTTGCGGATGGTGCCGGTGTGGTCCTGCACGGCCACGACCTTGGCGCCCGCGTCGGCGAACAGCTTGCCGGCCGTGCCGCCCACGTTGCCGAAGCCCTGCACGGCAATGCGCGCGCCCTGGACCGACAGGCCGGTCAGCTTGGCCGCTTCCACGCCCACGGTGAACACGCCGCGGCCGGTGGCCTCGACGCGGCCCAGCGAGCCGCCCAGGTCCACGGGCTTGCCCGTGACCACGCCGGTGGCGGTGGCGCCGGTGTTCATGGAGTAGGTGTCCATCATCCAGGACATGATCTGGCCGTTCGTGTTGACGTCAGGCGCTGGAATGTCCTTGGAGGGGCCGATCAGCAGGCCGATCTCGCTGGTGTAGCGGCGCGTCAGGCGCTCCAGCTCACCGCGCGACAGCGTCTTGGGATCGACACGGATGCCGCCCTTGGCGCCGCCGTAGGGCACGTTGACGGCCGCGTTCTTGACCGACATCCAGGCCGACAGGGCCATGACTTCGGACAGGGTCACGTCCTGGTGGAAGCGCACGCCGCCCTTGCCGGGGCCGCGGCTCAGGTTGTGCTGCACGCGGTAGCCTTCGTAGTGGGCGATGGTGCCGTTGTCCAGCTCGATCGGCACATCGACGATCAGGATGCGCTTGGGGCGCTTGAGGGTTTCGACCCAGCGGGCGAGATGGCCCAGGTAGGGGGTGACGCGATCGACCTGCTGCAGGTAATTGCCCCAGGGGCCGAGGTGATCAGCCTGCAGGTAGGAAGGGATGGCGTGGTTGGTAACGCCGGCCGAAGCGGGTTGCTGCATGGTGGTTCCACACAAGAGTTGTCTGAGGGTTTTGAGCTTATTCCCGGGGCTATGCGCTGTCCAACGCCTTATGCGCGAGAGCCTTATGCATTTAATGCATAACCATGGGATCGCCTTGTCCAGCGGACAATCGGGGCCGCTTGCGACCCTCCGATGCACTCCAAGAAAGCCGCTCCATGACGAACAACCCCCGCACTCCCACAGACTTGGCCCATGCGCTGCTCCAGGCGCGCCACAGCGGCGAATTGCTGGATGCCGACGACTGGGCCGACGTGGTGCGCGCGCCCGCAGATGCGCAGGCCGTGCAGGCCGCCATGGCGCCCGCCCTGGGCTGGCGCGTGGCCGGCAGCCAGCAGGGACCGGGCCGCGTTCCGGGCTATTGGAAGTCTGGCGCGCCGCGCCGCGATGCCCCGCTGACCCATGCGCCGCTGCCCGAAGAAGGCGTCTGGGCCAGTCCTTCGGTGGCCGGTGGCGCGCCGCTGCACCTGCGCGGCATCGAAGCCGAGATCGCCCTGCGCCTGGGCCGCGAGGTGACGGCCGAGATGGCTTCCGCGCTGCAGCCCGGCGATGGGCTGGAGCTGATCGACGGCATCACCGCCGCCATCGAGGTGGTGGATACGCGCTGGCGCCAGCACCTGAAGGCGCCGCCGCTGCTGCTGGCCGCCGACGGCCTGTGCCATGGCGCCCTGGTGCTGGGGCCGTGGCAGGACGCTTCGCGGCTGCTGCCGCGCGAGTCGCCGCGGGACTGGTCTGCCCAGGTCTGCCGGCTGCGCGTGGGTGCGGCGCCGCTGCAGGCGTTCACCGGAACGCATCCGCTGGGCGATCCGCTGTGGCTGCTGGCCGGCTGGCTGCAGGAGCTGGTGCGCCGCTATGGCAGCGTGCCCGCAGGCACGGTGGTGACCACGGGCACGTGGAATGGCCTGGCCTTTGCCCAGGCCGGCGACCTGGTGGTGGCCGAGCTGGACGGCATCGCCGAAGCCCGCCTGCAGCTGTGAACCTTCAGGCAGGCCATCGAGTGATCAGGTGATCTTGTAGTCCTTGAGGGCCGGATCGCCGGGCGGAAAGCGCAGTTCCAGGTTGCGCAGCACCTCGCGCAGCAAGGTGGCGATCATGAGGTTGCGGTGCGTCTTGGAGTCGGCCGGCACGATGGTCCAGGGCGCCCAGGGCGTATGCGTGGCGCCCAGCAGCTGGCCGTAGGCCTGCTGGTAGTCCTTCCACTGCGTGCGCACCTTCATGTCGTTCTCGTCGAACTTCCAGTGCTTGGCCGGGTCGTCCAGGCGCTCCTGCAGGCGCATGCGCTGTTCGTCGGCGCTGATGTGCAGCAGGAACTTGACGACCACGGTGCCCGTCTCGCTGAGCATGCGCTCGAAGTCGTTGATGTGGGCAAAGCGCTGGCGCTGCTGCTCGGGTGTGATCCAGCCGTTGACCACGGGCACCAGCACGTCCTCGTAATGGCTGCGGTTGAAGACCGTGATTTCGCCAGCGGCAGGCACCTGCTGGTGGATGCGCCACAGGTAGTCATGGGCGCGCTCGGCCTCGGTGGGGGCCTTCCAGCCCACGGCGTGCACGCCCAGCGCACTCATGCGGCCGAAGACGCCACGGATGGTGCCGTCCTTGCCCGCCGTGTCCGTGCCCTGCAGCACGACCAGCAGCTTGTAGCGGCGGTCGGCGTACAGCAGGTTCTGCAGCGCATCCAGCTCCTCGGCCAGGGCCTCGACGGCGACCTTGTCCTCGGCCTTGCCGTTGCCATTGGAAAAGGGCTTGGCGCCCGGGTCGAAGTCGGCCAGGGCAATGGGCTTGTCCTTGTCCTTGTCGGACCTGGCGGAGCGCGGCTGCCACTGTTCCCAGAGCTTTTGCACGGCCGCATCGCGGCTGGAGAAAGGGTTGGAGGCGTCCATGGATAGAGCGGTGGGTGAGGTGGAATGTCAGGGCCGGGCGCGAATGGATTGCACCTGCAGTTGCGGCTGCGCCATCGAAGGCGCGGCGCCAGCGGCGGGCCTGGGGCCGGGCTGGCCCCGGACTTCCACGTTCTGCCGCTGCCACTGCGTGATCTGCTCGGCGCTCAGGCCCTGGAGCTGCCAGGTCTCGCCGGAGGTGGTCTGCAGCACGGGCTGCTCATGGGGCGCATTGCCGCGCAGCACCAGACGGCCTTGCAGGGTCAGGGGTTGGCTTGGTTCAGCCGCCGCACCCGAGGCCGGCGCAGCCGCGCTGGCGGCGGGCGAAGCCGGGGCCGAGCAGGCGCTCAGCAGGGCCAGGCCGCTGGCCAGCAGCAGCGGCAGACTGCGGCGCAGGCCGCGGGCGGAAGCAGTCGGGTGTGCGTGGTTCATGGCGTTCAGCGTACGACGGCTGTCAGCGTGCTGCCTGCCGGAACACGCAGCTGTTCCTGGTAGGTGCCTTGCGCATCAGGCTGACGCAGGAAGGGGAAATGGCCGCGCGCATTGAGGTTCACCGGTACCGTGGTGGGCAGGACCCGGGAAGACGCCAGGCTGCTGCCGTTGATCGCGGCCAGGGTGAAGCCCTGCTCCGTGCGCGCGGGCCAGCCATAGCCGCTGGGCACATCGCCGGGCAGCAGTGCGATGTTGGCGCCCCAGCGCTGGATGGCGACCGGCAGCGTGGGGCCGCCCGCTTGCTGTATGGCATTGCCCAGGACCTGCAGCGAATCGGTGGACGTGGTGTTGCTCAGCAGCTGCTTGTAGAAGCCCACGCCGTACTGGCGCACCAGATAGGCGCCCAGGCTGCCGTTGACGTCGTAGCCGAAGCAGGGCGCGGCGGTGTCGGCGCTCCAGGCGGCGGGGTCGCAGTTGAAGCCCGAGCGGGACAGCCAGGAAGGGACGCGTCCATTGGCGATGGAGTTGAAGCCGGGCGTGACGCGCTGGGCCACGATGTCTTCGCCCATCATGGCGCTCATTTCCTCCAGGAAGGTGTCGAACGCGTAGTCGGTTCCCGGCTTGGACAGCTGGACGCTGCGGCGGTAGAAGTTCGTCATGTGGACGAACTCATGGGACAGCGTGCTGATCTGGTTGGTCATGCCTTCGGCAGGATCCAGGTACAGCGTTTCCGTATCCATGTAGAACGACAGCGATTGATTGCTGTACTTGAGGTCGGGGTTCGCCGGGTCCTGCTTGAAGTTGTTCAGAGACCAGAAATAGCCCAGCAGCCCGTACGGAGTGCGGTCCGGAACGAAATTCACGAACACGATGTCCAGGGGCTGTTCGGGGTCGATGAGGTCGCTGTAGGAGTGAGCGCCCCAGGGCTCGCCCGACAGCCCCGTGATCAGGGGATAGACCGCGTCGGAGCCGCTGGTGAATCGCTGGAGCAGCGTGTCGAGCATCGCATCGCTGACCTTGGCAGCGTCGTACTCGCTGTCTTCCAGCCAGACGTTGATGGTGCGGGTGCCGGTGGGCGTGGGCACGCTGGCCTGGCGTCTGAGCGTGGCCTGGCGGGCTTCGATGCGGGAGTCGCCGGGTTGGACGAACCAGCTGCGCTGGCTGCCCACGGGCAGGATGGCCGCTGCCTGCGGCTTGATGGATTGCCGCGCCTGCATGTCCGCTGCCGTCAGGCGGGGCTTGAAGTTGCGGATGCGCTCGGGAATCCGGTTGACCGTTGCGGGTGCGGCGCTGAGGCTTTTCTGGGCCGTGGCGGTGGTCGCCGCAGGCGGAGTCAGCGTCAGGGCGGGCATGGGCACGCTGGCGTCGCCGTTGTTGGTGTAGATCAGCGTGACCTGCTTGCTGCCCAGGTTGGTCAGACCCACAGGGATCTGCTGCTCGGCCTGCGTGGTGTTGGTGTAGCTCCAGACGCCCACGCCCTGGCCCGAATAGGTGGTGGCATTGGCCGCGCCGCAGGCCGTGCCCGAGCAGGCGGCGGTCAACTGCGAAGACGGGCCGGACGGGCCGCCGCCTCCACCTCCGCCGCAACCGGCCAGAACGGCGCCCAGGGCCAGTGCGATGGCGGTCTTGCTGTGATGATGATCAAAGAACATGTTTTCCCTTCCTCTTGTGTGACCTGCTGCTGGAGATGTGGATTTTTGGTCCGATATGGCGAGAGATGCTACCCGATGCGATCCGCATCGCTGTCCGGCAACGGCCGCACCGGCACCTGCAACTGCTCCACGAACCGCCGCGCCGCCAGCCCCAGCGGGCGCTCCTTGGACCACACCCAATCGACGAACAGCTGGGTGCCGTTGCTGATGTTGCACAGCGGGATGCGCAGCAGCGCGCCCGTTTGCAGCAGGGGCTCGGCGACGCTGAAGGGCAGCCACCCCCAGCCCAGGCCGGCCGAGATCAGCGACAGGGCTGCCAGGTGGCTGTCCGTGCGCCACAGCTGGTGCGAGAACACGAAGCGCGGATCGGTATGGGCCAGGTCGCGGCTGGCCAGCAGGATCTGGCGCGCGCCGGCCAGCTGGCCCACGTCCAGGCGCTGCTGCCCGTCCACGCCCAGTTGCCGGGCCAGCGGATGCCTGGCCGCCATCACGGCGACCATGGTTTCCTGGCCCATCTCCTGGAAATCCTCGCGCCCGTCGATGGCCGGGCGCTCGAAGACCAGGGCCAGATGTGCGCGGCCCGAGTGCAGTTCCTTGAGCGCATCGACCTGGGCGGCCACCAGCACTTCCACCTCCAGACCCGGGAATTCCTCGACCAGCGGCTGCAGCGGCGCGGCCCAGGCCGTGGACAGCAGCTCGGGCGCGATCACCAGGGTCAGCCGCTCCTCCAGTCCCTGGTGCAGGGCCAGCGCCTGGTGGTTGAGCTGCTGCAGCTGGGCGGCCAGCAGCCGGGCCTGGGGTTCGAGTGCGCGTGCCGCCGCCGTGGGCCGGGGCTCGCGGCCGCTGCGGTCGAACAACTGCAGGTCCAGCTCGGCTTCCAGCTGGGCGATGGCCATGCTCACGGCCGAGGGCACGCGGCCCAGCTGGCGCGCGGCGGCGGAAAACGAGCCGTGGTCCAGCACGGCAATGAACAGCGGCACCTGGTCGGCTGGAAAGGACATGGTGGGGACCTGTCAGATTTATTGAAAGAATCTGACTTTAACGTTCAATTGCCGGCATATAGACTGCGCCCCCTATGACCTTGCAGACACACAAAAAGGGCCTCCAGGGGCCCAAGCGCAAAGTGGTCTTCGTGACCCTGTATGAATTGATCGCCATCCTCGCCTCCAGCCTGCTGTTCATGGCCATCGGCCAGAGCGCCGGGCATTCGGGCGGCATGGCGATTGCCGCCTCCACGCTGGCCATCGTCTGGAACCTGACCTTCAACCACCTGTTCGAGCAGTGGGAGTCGCGTCAGAGCGTCAAGGGCCGCTCGGTGCTGCGCCGCGTGGTGCACGCCCTGGGCTTCGAGGGCGGGCTGGCCATGGTGCTGATCCCGCTGATGGCCTGGTGGTTCGGCGTCACGCTGTGGGAGGCCACGGTGATGGAGGCCGGCCTGCTGGTCTTCTTCCTGGTCTACACCTATGTCTTCAACTGGTGCTTCGACCATGTGTTCGGCCTGCCGGCCTCGGCCTCGGCATCCGCTGCGGTGGCACCCCGCGCTCAGGGCGAGCCGGCCTGCAGCAGCTGACCGGCCACGGCGGCGGCGGCCGTGCGGGTCTCCACGCCGAGTTTCTCGAAGATGTGCTCCAGGTGCTTGTTGACCGTGCGCGGGCTCATGCCCAGGATGTCGGCGATGTCGCGGTTGGTCTTGCCCTTGCTCAGCCATGACAGCACCTCGGTCTCGCGCGGGGTGAGCGCCACCTGCTGCAGCCGGCGCGCGGCGGGCGCCTGCGGCGCCTCGTGGCTGAGCAGCACCATCGACTCCCCCAGGCCGCTGGCGCCCATGTGGCGCGCCAGCAACTGGCGGCCATCGGCCAGGGCCAGCGCCAGATCCTGGTGACCGGCCTGGTCCGACTGGTGGGCACCGGCCAGCCAGTCCCCGGCCGCCTCCATGGGGAAGGGCTGGTCCGCAAAGGCCTCCTCCAGCCAGCGCGCTGCCTGGGGAGAGCGCCAGGCCACGCGGCCCTGGCCGTCGAGCACCACCACCCCCAGCCCCGCCACGTCCACGGCCTCCTGCGCCTGGCGCGTGGCGCGGGCGTTGCGCACATGGGTGGCCAGGCGCACCAGCACCTCGGGGATGCGCAGCGGCTTGACCACGTAGTCCACGCCGCCGCTGGCAAAGCCGCGGATGATCTGGTCCGTGTCCGACAGGCCGGTCATGAAGACCACGGGCACGTGGGCCCAGGCCGGCGTGTCCTTGAGCCGGCGGCACAGCGTGAAGCCGTCCATGCCGGGCATGACGGCGTCCAGCAGCACGCCATCGGGCACGGTCAGGGCAAAGCGCTGCAGCGCCTCGTCGGCATCGCGCGCGGCGAGCACCACGTAGCCTTCGGCGGCCAGGGCATCGCACAGCATGCGAAGGCTGTCCAGCGCGTCGTCCACCACGAGGATCACATGGGCGCTGTTGCCATGGCTGCTGCGGCTGTTGGCGGTGGTGGTGGCGGTCATTTCCTGCCCTCCTGGATGTTCATTCATCTGTCTCCTCCTGTTCCTGTTCGTCTTCTTCCCGGGGCTGCGGCAGCAGGCGCGCCAGCGCATCGAAGTCGAAGCGGTTCGCGCAGGCCTGCAGCGCATCGAGCAGCGCGGCATGCGCGGGCGCCTGCTGGCGCGCCTGGCGCAGGCGCTCGCGCAGGGCCGTGGCCTGGCCCGAGCGCGCCAGCCGGGCCAGGTCTTCGCGCAGGTCGGGCGGGAAGGGGGCGGCTGCCGGCGCCTGCGCTGCCTTTGCCTCCGCCTGCTCCGCGCGCGGCGCCGGCAGCAGCAACGGGCGGTTGTCATGCACCCATTCGATCCGCAGCACGCGCTCGAGCACCTGCAGCAGCTCGGACTCGATCACCGGCTTGGCGACAAAGCCCTGGCAATGCGCATCGGCCAGGCGCGGCGGGTCGTTGTCGAACAGGTTGGCCGAGACGAAGACCACGGGAAGCTGCTGCGCATCCCGGCGCGCGCGAAGCAGGGCGGCGGTCTGCCAGCCGTCCAGGTCGTCCATGCTGATGTCCAGCAGCACCAGGTCAGGCAGGCTTTGCTCCACGATCTCCAGGCACTCGCGGCCGCTGGCGGCCTCGCGGATCTCGAAGCCCAGCGGCAGCAGCAGGCCGGCCAGCAGCTGGCGCTGCAGCGGCTGGTCATCCACCACCAGCAGGGTCCGGCGCGGCGGCAGATAGCCGATGACGGTGTGCAGCGTGGCGGCGGCGCCGGGGGGCACCCAGGACGCGTCGGGCGCCATCTCGGGCAGATACAGGCGCACGGTGAAGCAGCTGCCCTCGCCGGGCGTGCTGCTCAGGGTGAGCTGCCCGCCCATCAGCTCGGTCAGCAGGTGGGTGATGGTCAGCCCCAGGCCCGTGCCCGCCTCGCTGACGCGCCGGCCCGCGCTGCCGCGCTCGAAGGGCACGAAGATGCGCTCCATGTCCTGCGGTTCGATCCCGATGCCGGTATCGATGACCTCGATGCGCGAGACATGGGGCCGGAAATCCATGCGCAGCCGCACCTCGCCGCGCTGGGTGAAGCGCACGGCGTTGGACAGCAGGTTGATCAGGATCTGGCGCAGCCGCTTGGCGTCGGCACGCACCCAGCGCGGCATGGTGCCCAGCGTCTCGACCGAGAACTGCAGCCCCCTGGCCTGGGCCTGGGGCCGCATCATGGCCTCGATGCCGTCGATCAGCGCGGGCAGGGGCAGGGGGGCGAGGTCCAGGCGCAGGCGGCCGGCCTCGATGCTGGCCAGCTCCAGCGATTCGTCGATCAGCGCGCGCAGGTGCTGGCCGCTGTGCTGCATGGTGGACAGGGTCTCGCGCACCCAGCCATCGACCTGCGGGCTCTTGAGCAGGATCTGCGTATAGCCGAGCAGGCTGTTGAGCGGCGAGCGCAGCTCGTGCGTCATGCCCGCCACATAGCGGGTCTTGGCCTGGCTGGCCTGCTCGGCATGGTCCTTGGCGACCTGCAGCTCGGCATCGGTGCGCTTGTGGGCGGCGATCTCCTGCAGCAGCAGCTGGTTCTGGCGCTCGGACTCGTCCTGGGCCATGCGCCGGCTGTCCGTGCTCAGCACCACCCACCAAGCGGCCACGGCGCACAGCAGGGCCAGCAGCGCGAAGACCTTGAGGAAGGGGATGCGCAGCGCGCCGCCATCGACGCTGCCTGCCTGCAGGCTTTCCTGCATGTAGACCACGCCCACCATGAAGGCCGTCACCGCGCACAGAGACAGCATCACCACCAGGTACTGGCCCGCGCGGAAGTTCACCTTGGTGGCCCACCGCGGCGGCAGCATGGCCGAGGCCAGCGCGCGCAGCTGCTCGCCCGCGCGCGAGCCGGTCTTGCAGCGGTCATGGCAGCGCGACTCCAGCGAGCAGCACAGCGAGCAGATGGGCGCGCCGTAGGCCGGGCAGCGCGCCATGTCCTCGGACTCGAACTGGTTCTGGCAGACGGCGCAGCGCACCGTCTCGCCGGGCTTCCACAGATTGCCTGCGGGCCGTGCCAGGTAGTAGCGCCCGCCCGTCAGCCAGGCCAGCAGCGGCGACAGCAGCATGGACAGCGCCAGCGCGATGAAGGGCGAGAACGCGGCCGCCGTCTCGCCCAGCAGGCCCGCATAGGCGCAGCAGGCCACGGCGGCGGCCAGCAGCATGGCGACGGGTCCCACGGGATTGAAGTCGTACAGATGGGCGCGGCGGAACTCGATGCCCGGCGGGCTCAGCCCCAGCGGCTTGTTGATGACCAGGTCGGCCACCAGCGCGCCCACCCAGGCGATGGCCACGTTGCTGTAGATGGTCAGCACCTTCTCCAGCGCGCCGAACACGCCCAGCGTCATCAGCAAGGTGGCGATGACCACGTTGAACACCATCCAGACCACGCGCCCCGGATGGCTGCGCGTGATGCGCGCGAAGAAGTTGGACCAGGCAAGCGACCCCGCATAGGCATTGGTCACGTTGATCTTGACCTGCGAGATGACCACGAAGACCACGGTCACCGCCACGGCCAGCCCCGGCAGGCCCAGGGCCTGCAGCACCTGCTGGAAGCCTGCCAGGAACATCTGCGTGGGCTCGGCCGCGCGCGTGGCGTCCACCCCCTGCAGCTGCATGGCCGCGAACGCGAGAAAGGCGCCGCCCGCCATCTTGAGCATGCCCATCACGGCCCAGCCCGGGCCGGCCACCAGCACCGCGCCCCACCAGCGCAGCCGGTTGGCCTGGGTGCGCGGCGGCAGAAAGCGCAGGAAGTCCACCTGCTCGCCGATCTGCACCACCAGCGCGAAGATCACGGCTGCCGCCGCGCCGAACATCAGCGGATCGAACTGGCTGCTGCCCGAGCGCAGGCCGGTGAGGCTGGCGAAGTCGCGGTACAGCTGCGGCTGGGCCAGCGCCATCCACACGAAGGGCAGCACCAGCAGGAACAGCCACAGCGGCTGCGTCCAGGCCTGCAGGCGCGAGATCAGCGTGATGCCGCGCATGGCCAGCGGCAGCACCACCAGGGCCGACAGCGCATAGCACCACTGCAGCGGCCAGTCCACCACCAGCTGCAGGGCCAGCGCCATGATGGCCGCCTCCAGCGCGAAGAAGATGAAGGTGAAGACGGCGTAGATCAGCGAGGTGATGGTCGAGCCCAGGTAGCCGAAGCCCGCGCCGCGCGTCAGCAGGTCCATGTCCAGCCCGTAGCGTGCGGCGCAGACGGCGATGGGCAGCCCCGTCAGGAAGATCACCAGCCCCACGGTGACGATGGCCCACATGGCGTTGGCGAAGCCGTAGTTCAGCGCAATGGCGCCGCCGATGGCCTCCAGCGCCAGGAAGGACAGCGAGCCGAAGGCCGTGTTGGCCACACGGAACTCGCTCCAGCGCCGGAAGCTGCGCGGCGTGTAGCGCAGCGCGTAGTCCTCCATGGTCTCGTCGGCCACCCAGGCGTTGTACTCGCGCCGGAACCGGAAGATGGTCTGCGGCGCGGCTGCGGTGCCGGTGGGGCTGTCGGGCGGGGGGGCGGAGTGCATTCCCAGGTCTAGCAAGAAACGTGCGGGGCCAATGCTGGCGCGGCTTGCAAGAGGGGTAGCCGGGGTGCGTACGCAGGTGGCTACGTCAATTGACGTATGGGCGGCGGCAAGGGTTCTTCCTAATCTTGGACCCAGCGCGGAAACAAGCCGTAACCGCAACGCCAGTTTTCAGCCACTTGCAGATCACCCAACCGATCCTTACAGGAGAGTCACCATGAGCCACCCCTCCGACCCCCGCACACCTGGTTCCCCCGGCACGGAAATGGGCCGCCGCCGCGTCCTGCAGGCGCTTGGCGCCGCCTCGGTGGCCGGGTTGCCGGCCTGGTCCTTCGCCCAGCCCACGGCCCAGGTCAACACCACCAAGCTGGCCGTGACCGACACCGAGGTCGTCGTGGGCCAGCTGCACTCGGCCACGGGCACCATGGCGATCTCCGAGACCGGCTCCATCCAGGCCGAGCAACTGGCCATCGACCAGATCAACGCCATGGGCGGCATCCTGGGCCGCAAGATCCGCGTGATCAAGGAAGACGGCGCCTCCGACTGGCCCACCTTCGCCGAGAAGTCCAAGAAACTGCTCATCAACGACCGCTGCGCCGCCGTCTTCGGATGCTGGACCAGCGCCTCGCGCAAGGCCGTGCTGCCCGTGTTCGAGAAGGAAAACGGCCTGCTGTACTACCCCACCTTCTACGAAGGCCTGGAGCAGTCCAAGAACGTGATCTACACGGGCCAGGAAGCCACGCAGCAGATCCTGTACAGCCTGGACTGGGCCAAGGCCGAGAAAAAGGCCAAGACCTTCTTCCTGATCGGCTCGGACTACATCTGGCCGCGCACCTCGATGAAGATCGCGCGCAAGCACATCGAGAACTTCCAGAAGGGCAAGGTCGTCGGCGAGGAGTACTACCCGCTGGGCAGCACCAACTTCGGCTCGCTGGTCAACAAGATCAAGCTGCAAAAGCCGGACTGCATCTTCGTGGCCGTGGTGGGCGGCTCCAACGTGGCCTTCTACAAGGCGCTCAAGGCAGCGGGCATCACGGGTGACAAGCAACTGCTGGTCACGCTGTCGGTGACCGAGGACGAGATGACCGGCGTGGGCGGCGAGAACTTCACGGGCTTCTACTCCTCGATGAAGTACTTCCAGACGCTGGACAACGAGAACAACAAGAAGTTCGTGGCCGCCTTCAAGGCCAAGTACGGCCCCAACGCCGTCATCGGCGACGTCACCCAGGCCGGCTACCTGGGCCCCTGGCTGTGGAAGGCCGCCGTGGAAAAGGCCAAGAGCTTCGACGTGGACAAGGTGGTGGCCGCATCGCCGGGGCTGGAACTCAAGACCGCGCCCGAAGGCTACGTGAAGGTGGACGCCAACCACCACCTGTGGAGCAAGTCGCGCATTGCCGTGGGGCAGCCGGACGGCACGTTCAAGGTGGTCTCGGAGTCGCCTGAACTCATCAAACCCGATCCCTTCCCCAAGGGTTACCAGTAAGCCCTGATCCGTTCAGGCAGGTGATGCGCGGCGGCCTGCGGCCTGGTGGGCGGGCTGCCGCGTGAATCGTTTCCCCCTCTCCCGATTGGCTTGCGCGCAGGAGCAGCACCATGAGTTTTTCCGACATGATGAACATCGGCCTGATGCAGGGCTTCGCGGGGCTGAGCCTGTTCGCCGTGCTGCTGCTGATGGGCCTGGGCCTGGCCATCATCTTTGGCCAGATGGGCGTGATCAACATGGCGCATGGCGAGTTCATGACCATTGGCGCCTACACCATCTACCTGGGCTCCACGCTCACGGCGCAGCACGCGCCCGAGTTCATGCCCTACTACTTCCCGCTGGCCATCGTGGCCGCCTTCCTGTTCGCCTTCGTGGCCGGCTGGCTGGTGGAATGGGGGCTGATCCGCCACCTCTACAAGCGGCCGCTGGACACGCTGCTGGCCACCTGGGGCGTGAGCCTGGCGCTGCAGCAGTGCTTTCGCACCTTCATCGGCCCCAAGGAAGTCAGCCCCACCCTGCCTGACTGGCTGATGGGCTCGTGGGCGCCGGCCGAGGGGCTGGACATTCCCATCAACGGCCTGTTCGTGCTGGCGCTGACCATGGCCGTCACGGCCGGCGTGCTGATCGCGCTGCACAAAAGCCGCTGGGGCCTGCGCGTGCGCGCCACGGTCAGCAACCGCGTGATGGCCAACGCCATCGGCATCGACACCAAGAAGACCGACCGCCTGACCTTTGCCATCGGCTGCGGCATCGCGGGCGTGGCGGGCGCGGCCTTCACCACCATCGGCTCCACCGGCCCCACCTCGGGCTCGCTGTACATCGTGGACGCCTTCCTGGTGGTCACCTTCGGCGGCGCGGCCAGCCTGCTGGGCACCGTGGTCTCGGCCTTCGGCATTGCGCAGACGCAGTCCATCACCGAGTTCTTCCTCGCGGGCTCCATGGCCAAGGTGATCACGCTGTCGCTGATCGTCTTCATCCTGATGCTGCGTCCCCAGGGCCTGTTCGCGTCCAAGGTGCGGCGCTGATCCCGGCGCCGGCCCTGTCCACGAATTCCCCCGCGTTCCCCCGATTTCCCCTGAGTTCACCGGAGTCATTCCATGCAAGCCCTCAAAGCCTGGATACAGCGCTACCAGCTCGCCAGCCTGGTGCTGCTCACCGTCCTGCTGGCGGTGGTGCTGCCCCTGGCGCTGGACATCTTCCGCCTCAACCTGGTCGGCAAGTACCTGACCTATGCCTTCGTCGCCATCGGCCTGGTCATGGTCTGGGGCTATGGCGGCGTGCTCAGCCTGGGCCAGGGCGTGTTCTTCGGCCTGGGCGGCTACGCCATGGCCATGTTCCTGAAGCTGGAGGCGTCCGACCCCATCAGCACCAAGATCCAGTCCACGCCCGGCATCCCCGACTTCATGGACTGGAACCAGCTGACCGAGCTGCCCTCGTTCTGGCTGCCCTTCAAGAGCCTGCCGTTCTCGCTGGCCGCCGTCATCGCCGTGCCCACGCTGCTGGCCTGGCTCATCAGCTTCGCCATGTTCAAGCGCCGCGTGGGCGGGGTGTACTTCGCCATCATCACGCAGGCCGTGGCGCTGATCGTCACCGTGCTCATCATCGGCCAGCAGGGCTACACGGGCGGCGTCAACGGCATGACCGACCTCAAGACCCTGTGGGGCTGGGACACGCGCACGGACAGCGCCAAGTACATCCTCTACTACGTCTGCGTGGCCCTGCTGATCGGCGCCATCGTCCTGTGCCGCTGGATTCAGACGGGCAAGGTGGGCACCCTGCTGCTGGCCATGCGCGACAAGGAAGACCGCGTGCGCTTTTCCGGCTACGACGTGGCCAATTTCAAGGTCTTCGTGTTCTGCCTGGCCGCTGCGCTGTCGGGCGTGGGCGGCGCGCTGTTCACGCTGCAGGTGGGCTTCATGTCGCCCAGCTTCGTGGGCATCGTTCCCTCCATCGAGATGGTCATCTACGCCGCCGTGGGCGGGCGCATGAGCCTGGTGGGCGCCGTGTACGGCACGCTTCTGGTCAACGCGGGCAAGACCTATTTCTCGGAGAGCTTCCCGGACCTGTGGCTGTTCCTCATGGCGGGCCTGTTCATCGGCGTGACCATGGCCTTCCCGATGGGGCTGGCCGGCCTGTGGGAAAGCCGCATCGTTCCCTGGTGGAACAGCCGCCGCAAGGGCACGGCACCGGCCGCAGCGCCTGCCGCAGCGCAGGGAGCCCAGGCAGCACCTGCCCAGGCCCCGGCCGCCACCAAGCCCACGTCCGCCCTGTCCGAAGGCATGGGCCGCCAGGGCGCCTGAACCACAGCGGGAGCACACCATGAGCAATACCGACTTCACGCTGGCCGTGGAAGACCTGACGGTCTCCTTCGACGGCTTCAAGGCCATCGACGCGCTGAACCTGTACATCGACAGGAACGAGCTGCGCGTCATCATCGGCCCCAACGGCGCGGGCAAGACCACGCTGCTGGACCTGATCTGCGGCAAGACCCGCGCCACGGCCGGCAGCATCAAGTTCAAGAACGAGGAACTCACGCGCATGGCCGAGCACAAGCGCGTGCGCCTGGGGATCGGGCGCAAGTTCCAGACGCCGTCCATCTACGAGAACCTGTCGGTCTTCCAGAACCTGGAGGTCTCCTACCCCGAAGGCCGCTCGGTCTTCGGCGCGCTGGCCTTCAAGTGCACGGAGGCGGTGCGCGATCGCGTGCAGGCCGTGGCCGCCGACATCGGCCTGGACGAGCGCCTGGACACCGAGGCCGGCCTGCTCAGCCACGGCCAGAAGCAGTGGCTGGAGATCGGCATGCTGCTCATGCAGGAGCCCGAGCTGCTGATGCTGGACGAGCCCATCGCCGGCATGAGCGCCCGCGAGCGCGAGCTGACGGCCGAGCTGCTGCAGCGCATCTGCAAGAACCGCTCCGTCATCGTCATCGAGCACGACATGGAGTTCGTGGCGCGCATCGCGCACAAGGTCACCGTCATGCACCAGGGAAAGATCCTCGCCGAGGGTCCCATGGACAAGGTGCAGGCCGACCCCAAGGTCATCGACGTCTACCTCGGCCACTGAGGCACGCACAAGGAATTCACATGCTGCAAGTCAAGGATCTGTACGTGGCCTATGGCCAGAGCGAGGCGCTGCACGGCATCAGCTTCGAGGGCCGCGAGAACGAAACCGTGGCCATCATGGGCCGCAACGGCATGGGCAAGACCACGCTGTTCAAAAGCCTGATGGGCGTCATGCCCGCCAAGAGCGGCCAGATCACCGTGGCCGGCCAGGACGTCACGAAGGACGAGAGCTTCCGGCGCGTGGCCAAGGGCATTGCCTACGTGCCCCAGGGCCGCATGATCTTCCCCACGCTGACCGTGGAAGAGAACATACAGACGGGCCTGGAGAACGCGAAGACGCGCCAGGTGCCCGAAGACATCTACGCCCTGTTCCCCGTGCTCTGGGACATGCGCCGGCGCAAGGGCGGCAACCTCTCGGGCGGGCAGCAGCAGCAGCTGGCCATTGCGCGCGCCCTGGTCACCGACCCCAAGGTGCTGCTGCTGGACGAGCCCACCGAGGGCATACAGCCTTCCATCATCAAGGACATCGCCAAGGCGCTCAACGAGATCCGCAAGCTGCGCCGCATCACCATCGTGGTCAGCGAGCAGGTGCTTTCCTTCGCCATGGATGTGGCCGACCGGCTGTTCGTCATCGAGGGCGGCCGCCTGGTCCATGAGACGGCCCGTGCTGATACGGATGAACAGCGCATCAAGTCCTACCTCTCCGTCTGATCCGTTTTTTCCCACTGCCATCGCAAGGAGCACACCATGGCCGAAACCCTGATCAAGGTCGATCTCAACCAGTCCCCCTACGACAACCCGCAGGTGCACAACCGCTGGCATCCCGACATCCCCATGGCGGTCTGGGTGGAGCCGGGCGCGGAGTTCAAGCTGGAGACCTATGACTGGACCGGCGGCGCCATCAAGAACGACGACAGCGCCGAAGACGTGCGCGACGTGGACCTGTCCACCGTCCACTTCCTGTCCGGCCCCGTGGGCGTCAAGGGCGCCGAGCCCGGCGACCTGCTGGTGGTGGACCTGCTGGACATCGGCGCGCGCGACGACAGCCTCTGGGGCTTCAACGGCTTTTTCTCCAAGCAAAACGGCGGCGGCTTCCTGGACGAGCATTTCCCGCTGGCCCAGAAGTCCATCTGGGACTTCCACGGCATGTTCACCAAGAGCCGCCACATCCCCGGCGTCAACTTCGCAGGCCTCATCCACCCGGGACTGATCGGCTGCCTGCCCGACCCCAAGATGCTGGCCAGCTGGAATGAGCGCGAGACCGGCCTCATCGCCACCGACCCCGACCGCATCCCCGGCCTGGCCAACCCGCCCAACGCCACCACCGCCCACATGGGCCAGATGCAGGGCGAGGCGCGCGACAAGGCCGCCGCCGAAGGCGCGCGCACCGTGCCGCCGCGCGAGCATGGCGGCAACTGCGACATCAAGGACCTCTCGCGCGGCTCGCGCGTGTTCTTCCCCGTCTACGTGGACGGCGCGGGCCTGAGCGTGGGCGACCTGCACTTCAGCCAGGGCGATGGCGAAATCACCTTCTGCGGCGCCATCGAGATGGCCGGATGGGTGCACATGAAGGTTTCGCTGATCAAGGGCGGCATGGCCAAGTACGGCATCAAGAACCCCATCTTCAAGCCCAGCCCCATGACGCCCAACTACAAGGACTACCTGATCTTCGAAGGCATCTCGGTGGACGAAAAGGGCAAGCAGCACTACCTGGACGTGACCGTGGCCTACCGCCAGGCCTGCCTGAACGCCATCGAGTACCTGAAGAAATTCGGCTACAGCGGTGCCCAGGCCTACTCGCTGCTGGGCACGGCGCCCGTGCAGGGCCACATCAGCGGCGTGGTGGACGTGCCCAATGCCTGCGCCACGCTGTGGCTGCCCACGGAGATCTTCGACTTCGACATCAATCCCACGGCCGAGGGACCACAGAAGATCATCACGGGCGGGGTGGACCTGCCCATCGCCCAGGACAAGTAAGCCCGGCATACGACACCCGCCATCCACCATCCGCCAGAGGCCGCCCATGCCCACCTATGACTACCACTGCGCCGCATGCGGCGGCTTCGACGCGCTGCGCAGCCTCTCGCAGCGCAACGAGCCCGCGCCCTGCCCCATCTGCGAGGCGGCCTCGCCCCGCGTCTTCGTCAGCGCGCCGCGCCTGGCCTGCACCAGCCCCGAGCAGCGCCGCGCCCACGACACCAACGAGCGCGCACGGCACGAGCCCAGGCGCTCACGCGATGTGGCCGAGGGCAGCTACGCGCGCATGCGCCACCCTTCGGGCTGCGGCTGCTGCAGCGGCGCCAGCAAGCGCGGCTCCACGGTCACGGCGCCCAACGGCGCCAAGACCTTCCCGACCAAGCGGCCCTGGATGATCAGCCACTGACCGCGGCCCCTGCGCCGCACCGATGCAAAAAAGGCCCGCGACGCGGGCCTTTGTCCTGCCTGGCCGTACCGCTCAGTGCACGGCGCCGATGAAGCCGGCCAGCTCCGGCGTCTGCGGGCTGGCGAACAGCTGCTTGGCCGGGCCGCTTTCGTGGATCAGGCCCTGGTGCATGAACACCAGCTGGTCGCCCACGTCGCGGGCAAAGCGCATCTCGTGCGTGACCATGATCAGCGTCATGCCCTCGGCGGCGAGCTGCTTGACCACGGCCAGCACCTCGTTGACCAGCTCCGGGTCCAGGGCCGAGGTGATCTCGTCGCACAGCAGCACCTTGGGCTGCATGGCCAGCGCGCGTGCAATCGCCACGCGCTGCTGCTGGCCGCCGCTGAGCTGGTCGGGGTAGCTGTCGTACTTGTCGCCCAGGCCGACCTTGGCCAGCATCTGGCGCGCCAGCGCCGCCGCCTCGGGCTTTTTCACGCCCTTGACCACGGTGGGCGACAGGGCCACGTTCTCGCCCGCCGTCAGGTGGGGGAACAGGTTGAACTGCTGGAAGACCATGCCCACGTTCAGGCGCAGCGCGCGCAGCTGGGCGGGCGAGGGCGCGCTGCCCTCCGAGCCCTTGAGCACGGCGTCGTCCACCACGATCTGGCCGGACTGGATGGCCTCCAGCCCGTTGATGGAGCGCAGCAGCGTGCTCTTGCCCGAGCCGCTGCGGCCGATGATGGCGACCACCTGGCCGCTGTCCACGCTCAGGTCCACGCCCTTGAGCACATGGTTGTTGCCGTAATGCTTGTGAACGGCGCGCACATCAACGAGCGGCATAGAGTTTCTTCTCCAGATGGGATGCGTAGAGGGACAGGGGCCAGCACAGCAGGAAGTAGCCTGCGGCGACCAGGCCGTAGATGAGGAAGGGCTGGAAGGTGGCGTTGGCCAGCATGGAGCCGAGCTTGGTCAGCTCGCTGAAGCCGATGATCGAGGCCACGGCCGTGCCCTTGATGATCTGCACCGAGAAGCCGACCGTGGGCGCTATCGACAGGCGCAGCGCCTGCGGCAGCACCACATGGCGCATCTGCTGCAGGTAGCCCATGGCCAGGCTGGACGAGGCTTCCCACTGGCCGTGGGGGATAGCCTCCACGCAGCCGCGCCAGACCTCGGCCAGGTAGGCGCTGGTGTACAGCGTCAGGCCGATGGCGGCCGCCGTCCAGGGCGAGATGTCCAGGCCGGCCATGGACGAGCCGAAGAACACGATGAACATCTGCATCAGCAGCGGCGTGTTCTGGAAAGCCTGGATATAGGCCTTGGCCAGGCGGCGCAGGTTCAGGCTGCGGCCCACGCGGGCGAACAGCACCAGCAATCCGGTGGCGCCGCCCAGCACGAAGGCCAGCAGCGACAGCGCCAGCGTGGCCAGCAGGCCCTCGGCCAGCTTGGCCAGGATGGGCAGCAGGGGAATGTCGGCAATCATGCGGCGTCTCCGGCAGTGGTTGCAGGTGCAGCGGGTGCAGCGGGTGCAGCGGGCCTGGCTGCACGCGGCGTGCGGCGGCCCACCACGAAGCGCTGGCCTATCCAGGCCAGCAACTGGCGCAGTGCCAGGGCCAGCACGAAGTACGCCGCCGTCACCACCAGGTAGGTCTCGAACGCACGGAAGTTGCGCGACTGGATGAAGTTGGCCGCAAACGTCAGGTCCTGGGCCGCGATCTGCGAGACCACCGAGGTGCCCAGCATCACGATCACGATCTGGCTGCTCAGCGAGGGCCAGACCCGCTGCAGCGCAGGGCGCAGCACCACATGGCGGAAGACCGCCCAGCGGCCCATGCCCAGCGCGCCAGCGGCTTCCAGCTGGCCGCGCGGCGTCTCCTGGATGCCGGCGCGCACGATCTCGGTGATGTAGGCGCCCAGGTTGATCACCGTGGTCAGCAGGCAGGCCTGCCATTCGTTGATCTGCACGCCCAGCGAAGGCAGGCCGAAGAACACGAACATCAGCTGCACCAGGAAGGGCGTGTTGCGTATGCCCTCCACGTACACCTTGAACAGCCAGTGCAGCGGCGCAATGCGCCAGGCGCGGCTGACGCCGCCGGCCACGCCGATGGCGCCGCCCAGCACGGCGCCCGCCGCCGTCAGCGCCAGCGTGAAGCCCGCGCCCTGTGCCAGCAGGCCGCTGTAGTCGAACACGGCGCCGAAGTCGAATTGATAGGCCATGGAAGGATTTCCGGGAACAGGGGCGCAGCGGTTACAGGGTGGCGGGCAGCGGCATCTTCATCCAGCGCTGGGACAGGCTGGTCAGGCGGCCGTCGGCCTTGAGCTTGGTGATGATGGCGTCCACCTTCTGCAGCAGCGCCGGCTCGCCCTTGGCCACGCCGATGTAGCAGGGCGTGTCCTCGACCGCGAACTTCACGTCCAGCTGGCGCAGCCTGGTGCGCTCGTTGACGGCGTTGGCCACGATGTTGCCCAGCGTCACCAGCTGCACCTGGCCCGTCAGGTAGCTTTGCGCGGTGGCGTTGTTGTCCTCGTAGCGCTTGATGGTGGCCGAGGCCGGCGCCACCTGCGTGAGGGCCAGGTCCTCGGTGGAGCCGCGCGTCACGCCCACGGTCTTGCCGGCCAGGTCGGCAGGGGCCTTTATGCTCATGTCCTTGGGGCCGTAGACGCTCTTGGGGAAGGGCGCATAGGCCTGGGTGAAGTCGATCACCTTGGCGCGCTCGGCGTTCTTGCCCAGGCTGGAGATGAC
This sequence comes from Delftia sp., assembly GCF_059499305.1. NCBI lineage: Bacteria > Pseudomonadati > Pseudomonadota > Betaproteobacteria > Burkholderiales > Comamonadaceae > Delftia > Delftia sp. Next base: position 72,200 of record NZ_JCABYI010000011.1, on the reverse strand, counting down.
GATGTCGGCCTTGCCCGTGGTCAGGAAGGGGATGCGGTTGGTGCTGGTCACGGGCACCAGCTCCACCTTCACGCCCAGCTCCTGGGCCACCAGGGCCGCCATGTCGATGTCATAGCCCTGCAGCTTCAGGTCGGTGCCCAGCGAGCCGAAGGGCGGGAAGTCCTGCGGAATCGCCACGCGCAGCACGCCGGCCTTCTGGATGTTGGCCAGCATGTCGGCATGGGCGGCGCCGCCCAGGCCGGCAGCGGCCAGGGTGGCGGCCGCCAGGGCGGTGCGGATGAATGCGCGGCGGGGTGTCAGGGGGGAAGTCATGCGAAAGCTCCTTCGGAAGGTGGGGTGAGGCGAAAGGAAAGCGGATCAGGGTCGGGCGCAGATGTATCGGGCGCAGATGCGTCGGGCGCCGTTGCATCGAGTGCCGTCGCGTCGGGCGCCGCCGCGTCGTCCGGTGTGTCGAGATCGATGCCGCTGCGCCTGGCCGCCGACAGCAGGTGGGCGCGCATGGCGCCCGCCGCACCCGGCGCATCGCCTGCGCAGACGGCCTGCACGATGGCGTCGTGCTCGCGCACCGGCTGGTCGTCGGCACCGCTCCAGGCAAAGGGCAGGCGCAGGCTGTGGCTGATGGCCAGCTCCAGCTGGCGCGCCATGGCCACCAGGCCCGGGTTGCCCGACAGCTGGGCCAGCAGCAGGTGGAACTGCAGATCGGCGTCGGCGGCGGCCAGCAGGTCGCTGCGGTCCAGGGCGTGGGCCAGCTGGGACTGGGTCCATTGCAGCTGGCGCAGGCCGCTGTCGTCGGCGCGCACGGCCGCCAGCGCGGCCCAGCCGGGCTCCAGCACCAGGCGCAGCTCGATCAGCTGGCGCGGCGACAGCGTGCCCAGCGCCGGGGTGGCATAGGCGCGGTGCATGCGTGCACGGCCGCTGTGCGGGCCGTTGATGCGCACGCCCTTGCCCGGCTGGATCTCGACCAGGCCCAGGGCCTCCAGCATGGACAGCGCCTCGCGCAGCGAAGCGCGGCTGATGCCCAGCTGCCGGGCCAGCTCGCGCTGCGGCGGCAGCTGGCTGCCGCCGGGGTAGTGGCCGCTCAGGATGTGCTGCTGCAGCGTCTGGGCCATCGAGATCGGAATGCTTTGCATGGGCTGGCGCGGGTGGAGGGTTTTGGCCTGACTGGTCAGACCACGTACCCAGCAGATAGCGAATTGCGTGCCAGATGAAAAAAAGGAGCGTTGTCCTCAGGCGCTGCAAAGAATCCGGGGCGATGGGGCATAGACAATCCGTCCCGAAGGCGCCGCCAGCGGCCCGCGCTGCCGCGCTTTGGTGCAGTGCCGCATGGCTTTGTGCAGGCCTGCCCCGAATGCGGGCGTAAAACCCGCACTGCAGGCCGCCGCCAGCCGCCGTAGAATCCCGGGCTTTGGCCCGAGGAGCGTTGCAGCGCGGCACCCGCCCATCCGTACACCGGATCGCGTGCCGCGTCAGGCTTGGGCCAGGTGCAGGTTCCCGGCCGGACCGCGCCCACGGTGCCAACGACGCTCACCTGTTGCCATGCCGTTTTTGCAGGTGAGCTTGATGTCGTCCTCTTTCACTCCCCCTCCCATGAAGCTGTCCGGCCTGGAGCCGGTGACCATCGGCGAGGGCACGCTGTTCGTCAACGTGGGCGAGCGCACCAACGTCACGGGTTCCAAGGCCTTTGCGCGCATGATCCTCAACGAGCAGTACGAGGAAGCGCTGTCCGTGGCGCGCCAGCAGGTGGAAAACGGCGCCCAGGTCATCGACGTGAACATGGACGAGGCCATGCTCGACAGCAAGGCCGCCATGGTGCGCTTCCTGAACCTCATCGCCTCCGAGCCCGACATCGCCAAGGTGCCGGTCATGGTGGACAGCTCCAAGTGGGAGGTCATCGAGGCCGGCCTGCGCTGCCTGCAGGGCAAGGGCATCGTCAACTCCATCTCCATGAAGGAAGGCCTGGATGAATTCAAGCGCCAGGCCCGGCTGATCAAGCGCTACGGCGCGGCCGCCGTGGTCATGGCCTTCGACGAGAAGGGCCAGGCCGACACCTACCAGCGCAAGATCGAGATCTGCGAGCGCGCCTACCGCATCCTGGTGGACGAGGTGGGCTTCCCGCCCGAGGACATCGTCTTCGACCCCAACATCTTCGCCGTGGCCACCGGCATCGAGGAACACGACAACTACGCCGTGGACTTCATCGAGGCCGTGCGCTGGATCAAGCAGAACCTGCCCGGCGCCAAGGTCTCGGGCGGCGTCTCCAACGTGAGCTTCAGCTTCCGCGGCAACGACCCCGTGCGCGAGGCCATCCACACCGTGTTCCTCTACCACGCCATCTCGGCGGGCATGGACATGGGCATCGTCAACGCCGGCATGGTCGGCGTCTATGACGACCTGGAGCCCGAACTGCGCGAGCGCGTGGAAGACGTGGTGCTCAACCGCCGCCCTGACGCTGCGGAACGCCTGCTGGAGATTGCCGACGCCGCCAAGGGCGCCGCCAAGGACGACAGCAAGAAGCTCGAATGGCGCGGCACGCCCGAGAACCCGAAGACCGTGGGCGAGCGCCTGTCGCACGCCCTGGTGCACGGCATCACCGACTTCATCGTCGTCGACACCGAAGAGGCCTACCAGCAGATCGTGGTGCAGGGCGGCGGCCGCCCGCTGCACGTGATCGAAGGCCCGCTCATGGACGGCATGAACATCGTGGGCGACCTGTTCGGCGCCGGCAAGATGTTCCTGCCCCAGGTGGTCAAGTCGGCGCGCGTGATGAAGCAGGCCGTGGCCCACCTCGTGCCCTACATCGAAGAGGAAAAGCGCCAGCAGGAAGCGGCGGGCCTGGACGTGTCCAGCAAGGGCAAGATCGTCATCGCCACCGTCAAGGGCGACGTGCACGACATCGGCAAGAACATCGTCACCGTGGTCCTGCAGTGCAACAACTTCGAGGTCATCAACATGGGCGTGATGGTGCCCTGCCACGAGATCCTGGCCAAGGCCAAGGCCGAGGGCGCAGACATCATCGGCCTGTCGGGCCTGATCACGCCCAGCCTCGAAGAGATGCAGTACGTCGCCGGCGAGATGCACAAGGACGACTACTTCCGCATCAAGAAGATTCCGCTGCTGATCGGCGGCGCCACCTGCTCGCGCGTGCACACCGCCGTCAAGATCGCGCCCAAGTACGAAGGCCCCGTGGTCTACGTGCCCGATGCCTCGCGCAGCGTCAGCGTGGCCCAGAGCCTGCTGGGCGAGAACAAGGGCAACTACCTGGCCGAGATCCAGGCCGACTACGACAAGGTCCGCACCCAGCACGCCAACAAGAAGAAGACGCCGCTGTGGCCGCTGGACAAGGCCCGCGCCAACGCCACGCCCGTGGACTTTTCCCAGGCCCCCGTGGCGCCGCGCGCCCTGGGCCGGCGCGTGTTCCGCAACTTCGACCTGGCCGAGATCGCCGAATACATCGACTGGGGCCCGTTCTTCCAGACCTGGGACCTGGCCGGCCCCTACCCGGCCATCCTCGACGACGAGATCGTGGGCGTGCAGGCCCGCCAGGTGCTGGCCGACGGCCAGGCCATGCTCAGGAAGATCATCGAAGGCCGCTGGCTGCAGGCCAACGGCGCCATCGGCCTGTTCCCTGCCAACCGCGTGGGCGATGACATCGAGTTCTACGCCGACGAGTCCCGCAGCCAGGTCCTGATGACCTGGTACGGCATGCGCCAGCAGACCGAAAAGCAGATGGTGGAAGGCCCGGATGGCCAGCCCGTGATGCGCCCCAGCCGCTGCCTGTCCGACTTCGTGGCCACCAAGGAATCGGGCATCCAGGACTACGCGGGCCTGTTCGCCGTCACGGCCGGCATCGGCGCCGAGAAGAAGGACAAGGAGTTCCAGGACGCGCTGGACGACTACTCCGGCATCATGTTCAAGGCCCTGGCCGACCGCCTGGCCGAGGCCTTCGCCGAATGCCTGCACCAGCGTGTGCGCAAGGACCTGTGGGGCTATGCGCCCGACGAGAACCTCAGCAACGAAGCGCTGATCAAGGAACAGTACAAGGGCGTGCGCCCCGCGCCCGGCTACCCGGCCTGCCCCGACCACAGCGCCAAGACCGACCTGTTCGCCGTGCTCAAGGCCGACGAGATCGGCATGACGCTGACCGAAAGCCTGGCCATGAACCCGGCCTCCAGCGTCAGCGGCTTCTACATTGGCCACCCCGACTCCGTCTACTTCAACGTCGGCGAGATCGGCGAGGACCAACTGGCCGACATGGCCGCGCGCCGGGGCATGGACATCGAGGAACTGCGCCGGTTGCTGGCGCCGAATCTCGCCTGATATTGGGTTGACCGCTGGCTTGGCTACGCCGGTCAGGCGTGCGATTTTTTGCTATTTTGGACAAAGGCATTCATCTTTGACTGGAATTGCGGACAGGGCGTGCCAGCGGCGCAGGCAGTCGATCAGAAGTCGCGTTGACCAACCGTGCTTGCGCACATCCGCCGCCGCCCGCAGCACACGCCGTTGCCAGGCCAGTCCGAGGATGTGATCCGGCTGAGCGTTCACGCGCGCGCCGATGCTGCGGGGGCCAGGATGCCCTACAAGGGCCCGGTGCACGCCAGCCGAACCCGCACCTCCTTGTTGGCGACCAGGGCCGGATCGGTCGCAAGGACGAGTTTTCTCTCTCCCCCGCTGCCCAGGTCGATCAGGCCTTCCTGCAGTACCTGCCGGACGCCCCCTCGGTTCACGCTGCTCGTGTAGGTCGCCAGAGCCGAAAGGCATCCGCACTCGCCAATCGATTTGCGCAGTTGAACACGGGTGTTCGCCCACACCACGTTGGACTCTGTGGAAGTCTTCGTCGCCGTGATCGACACGCAGGCTGAAAGATCGTTCTGAAACGTTATCTGGTCGGCATGGGCGGCAAAGGCGGATCCGCCAAACAAGGCAGACCATATTAAAAATCGAGCCATGCTATGCACGTGTGCCTCCGTTTGTCACTCTTGCCGGGACGTAATTGACTTTCAGAATGAAATAGCTACGTGAACTGGACTTCGCCTTCGACCGAAGAATCGGGAAGAATCTATGCTCAACCTCAATACATCCGTGGCTGAAGCCTTTGGTTGAATCATGCAGATAAAAGCCGCTGCGAACGGGGTTGCAAGCGATGCGCGTTTGAGTGTCGGCGGGCTCCATCCGCGCCCGGTTCTGCCCCCAGTTTGCCCAATAGGCTTCGCAGCTTCCGGCGGCAGCTCCGCGTGGAATCGTCTGGACTCCCCATCCGGGAGACAGGTTGCATCTTCCCGCACCGTCATCCTTCGCCGCCCCACGATCGGTGACGAGCACCTTGTACACCCCCTCCGGAATTGGTCCGCTGTCTTTGATGCACTGATTTTCTGGCATCTGAAAACCTGGAAGTCCTGTCGTTGCCTTGAAGCTACCGGAGCCATTCCATGTCAGCTTCTGCCCATCAAACTCCATATCTGGTATCACAAACTGTCCCTCCAATTTTCTAAAGTCGCATCAATCGAGTTTCTCGGTAGCCACGGTTTGATGCCATCCAGATTCATAAGCTTCATCTGGATCAGAGATCGGGGCAGCTTAATGCGCTTATTGCCTCGGAGGCAAGTTGGAGGGAAAGTGTTTTTGCGACATGCTGTAACGATCTTGTATACCAATTCGCTGCAATCGCATTCAGGTATACCTGATTGCCATGGATGAGGTCGCCTGAATATGCCCACTGCCAGGGACCAAAAAAACAAGGCGCACGAGGCGCCTTGTCATGGGTCAGCGGGATGGGAGTTTCAGAGCCCGATTTCCTTGTTGTACGCCTTGCGCGCCGCCACGGCCGTGTCCGTGAAGTCGGTGAACACGCCGTCGATGCCCAGGCGGTAGTAGGCCAGGTATTCCTGCACGGGGTCGCCCTTGTACAGGCCTGCCAGGCGGCCCGGCTCGTTGCGGAAGGTGAAGCTGTGCACGATCAGGCCGGCCTTGTGGGCGTCGCGGATCAGGCCCGTGTCCTTGACGGTGTTCACGTCCTTGAGGCCGGCGCCGTCCTTGTAGGGCACGACGGAGTGGGCCAGGACCTGGGGCTTCCAGGGGCCGATGCCGTCGGCATAGGTCTTGATCTCGGCCAGGCCTGCGGGCGTGAGCATGGTGGCGAAGGTGCGCGCGTCGCCGGCCAGGGTCCAGCTGTAGGGGCGGCCGCTGATGAAGGTCCATTCATCGTTGGTGATGTAGACCATGGAGCCGTCGCGCAGATTGAAGTCGTTGCCGTCGATCAGCTGCACGCCCTTGGCCTTCATGCCGGCCTGGCGCAGGTACTTGAGGCTGGCCGGGTCGAAGCTCTGGATGTAGATGGGCGAATCCTTGGCGTTGAGCTTGTTCTGGTCCAGCAGCTTGATCACCGCGTCTTCAAACGGGCGCGAGCCGGGCGCGCCGCAGCCGTTGGCGATCGCCTGCTGGTTGTTCCAGTACGGGTTCTTGGTCTCGGCGTAGACGGGGATGGTGCGGCCCAGGGCCTTGCCCTTGGCGGCGGCGATGTCCAGCACGTCCTGGGCGCTGATCAGGGGCAGCTTGCCGTTCCACTCGGTGGGGCGCTCGCTGCGGTTGTCCAGGATCGTGCCGCCCAGCCAGCTGCGCAGCTCCTGCATCGTGAAGTCGCTGATGGACCAGTCGTTGCGGTGGTCCTCGCCATCGACCACCAGGGCCTTGAGCACGGACTTGGGATCGTTGGCATCGAGCTGGTCGCTCAGGTATTGCGAGGGGCCGTTGGCAGGCACGGCGGGGTACTTCACGTTGACCAGCACGCCGGCCGCAGTGCGCTGGCGGCGCGCCACTTCGGCATTGGTCTTGGCCACGTCGGCCACGTTGGTGCTGTCGCTGAGCCAGGCGTTGTGGCGGGCGACCAGCTGGCAGTCCTTCGTCAGGTGCATGTCGAGTTCGAGCATGTCCGCGCCCGCGTCGGCGGCGGCCTCGTAGGCCATGCGCGTCTGCTCCGGGAACTTGCCCGAGAAGCCGCGGTGGGCGATCACCTGGGGCTGCTTTCCGTCGAGCGTGAGGTAGAACGAGCCGCCGTCGCCGCCGCAGGCCGTGAGGACTGCAGCCGCGCACAGGGACGCGAGCAGGGGAGTGCGGGAAAAGGACATAGGACGTTGGGTCATATCCGAAGCAGTGGTGGGTTGATGAACGGCGCGCAATGCGCCAGCTCAGCAGCGTATGCAGTCAGCCGTGTCGGCACCATGACAGTGCGCCCCGTAGGGCCCGGATTGGCGTTTTAGCGACGGTCGGTGGAAATTTGCCGACCCTCCGACACAGGGTTATCCCCCGAACAGGGGCGCCAGCGTGGCACGCAGGCGGTCGCCGGCGTCGGGCGCCTCGCTCGGGCGGATCTCCAGCGAACGCTCCACCGTGCCGATGTGCTCCAGCAGCAGGGCCTTGGCGCCCTCGGTGTCGCCGCGCTCCAGGGCCTCGACGATGCGCTCGTGCTCGGCGCAGGACTGGCTGGCGCTGTGGGTGGACTGGAACAATGTGGCCGCCAGCGTGGTGCGCGCCGTGAGGTCGCGCAGGGTGAGCGCCAGCAGCCGGTGCCCCATCTGCTCGGCCAGGCAGACGTGGAAGTCGGCCAGCAGGAAGGCGCGCGTGGCGGCGTCGGCGCCCGCAATGGCCTCCTGCTCCTGGGCGATGTGGCGGCGCAGCTGGCCGATCACGCTTTGCAGGGGGCGCCCGGCCTCGCCCAGGATGCCGGTCTCGATGATGCGGCGCGCCGCGAAGGCGTCCTGCGCCTCCTCGGCCGAGGGCTGGACCACGTACCAGCCGCGCCGGGGCTGCACCTGCACGAAGCCGCGCGCCTGCAGCTGCATCAGCGCCTCGCGCACCATGGTGCGGCTGACCTCGAAGTTGTCGGCCAGTTCCTGCTCCCCCAGCCGTTCGCCGGGCGCCAGTTTCTGGGCCAGGATGGCTTCGACGACGCGCTCGGCGATGTGCTGGGGGCTTACAGGTGTCATTGCGTTGCAGGGTGGGCAGGAGTCACGGTTGCGGGGACGGCGGCGGCGCCGGAGGGCTCGGCGTCGGGCCCCTGATTGTCGGCCAGGCCGTCGAGCACGGCATGGGCGCGCTCGCGGTCGATGTCACCTTCCCAGGCCGCGATGGCCACCGTGGCCACGCAGTTGCCGATCAGGTTGCCCAGCGCGCGGGCAATGCCCATGAACCAGTCCACCGACAGCACCAGCACCAGGCCGATGGCGGGGATGGCCGGAATCGCATGCAGCGTGGCCGCCAGCACCACGATGGCCGAGCCCGGCACGCCGTGGGCGCCCTTGGAGGTCACCAGCGCAATCGCCAGGATGGTCAGCAGGTCGGCCATGCCGATGGGCGTGTTCGTGGCCTGGGCGATGAACACGGCCGCCAGCGTGATGTAGATGGAGAAGGCGTCCAGGTTGAACGAGTAGCCCGTGGGAATCACCAGGCCCACGGTGGAGTCGCGCACGCCCAGGTTGCGCAGCTTGGCCATGATCTGGGGCAGCACGCTGTCCGAGGAGGTGGTGGCGAAGACCACCATCAGCTCCTCGCGCAGGTAGCGCAGCAGCTTGATCAGGCTGAAGCCCGAAAAGCGCATCACCAGGCCCAGCACCACGAAGACGAAGAAGATCACGGCCACGTAGAACAGCAGCACCAGCATGCCCAGCTGCTTGAGCGAGCCTATGCCGTACTGGCCCACGGTGAAGGCGATGGCGCCCAGCACGCCCAGCGGCGCCAGCTTGATGAGGATGCCCATGATCTTGAACAGCACGTTCGACAGCGTGTCGATCAGCGCATGCACGGGCGCGCCGCGCTCGCCCAGCATGGTCAGCGCGCAGCCGAACAGCACGGCGAACAGCAGCACCTGCAGCACGTCGCCCGTGGCAAAGGCCTGCACCACGGTGGTGGGGATAAGCTTCATCAGGAAGTCCACCGTGCCGCCACTGGTCAGCTTGTCGGCGTTGCTGGCATAGGCGCTCATGGCCGAGGCGTCGAGCTTGCTCGGGTCCACGTTCATGCCCGCGCCGGGCTGGAACACGAAGGCCAGCACCAGGCCCAGCACCAGGGCGATGGTGGTCAGCACCTCGAAGTAGATCAGCGACTTGACGCCGACCCGGCCCACGCGCTTGAGGTCGCCCGCGCCCGCGATGCCGTGCACCACCACGCAGAACACCAGCACGGGAATGATCATCTTGATGAGCTTGATGAAGCCATCGCCCAGGGGCTTGAGTTTCACGGCCCATTCAGGGGCCAATATTCCGGCGAGCACACCCAGGATGAGTGCGATCACCACCTGTCCGAACAGTGATCTGGCAAAGCGGCGCATAGTCGTCTTTCGCAAGTTGTGGAATCTTGTATGCAAGTGGCTCTGCAACTTGCATGCAAGAATGTAGACAAGCGAAACGCGTGCCAGCAGAGGGTATTCCCTGCGGATTTGCGGCACTCCAGAGAAGTTCAGCCCTGACTTTTTCTGCATGAAATCGGCAGATGCGGGCGGGCCTCCCCGCCGTGGTGCAGGGCGGGGGCCGGCATGCCCGCGCATGGTGCGCGCGGCGTGCGGCAAGGCTGCGCAGGCCCCGTGCCGGGGCATGCGCGAGGGCGGCGCAGGGCGCGCCGCCCGGGGGGATCAGCGCAGGTTGCGCTCCATCGCGCGGTCCTTGATGAAGAAGGCCGCCAGCAGGCCCAGCGTCACGCCGAACATCACATAGAAGGCCGGCGCCATGGGCGAGCCCGTGGAGCGGATCAGCCAGGTCACGATGAACTGCGCGAAGCCGCCGAAGATCATCACGGCCACGTTGTAGGCCATGGACATGCCGGCCGAACGCACCTGGGGCGGGAACAGCTCGGCCATCACCGTGCTGAACACGCCGAAGAACACGGCCACGAACACGCAGACCACCAGCTGGGTGATGAGCAGCTTCTGCACCGTGGGGCCGTCGGTCAGCCAGGCATACAGCGGGTAGAGCACCACCAGGTAGCCGATCAGCGAGCCGATGGTCAGCATGCGGCGGCCCACGCGGTCCGACAGGGCGCCGAAGAACGGCATGATCACCACCATCAGCGCGGCACCGGCCATCTGCACCATGAAGGCATCGCGCATGGGCAGCTTCAGCGTCACCGTGGCATAGGTCACCAGATAGGTGAAGGTGATGTAGATGGACACCGTGGCCGTGACCACCAGGCCCATGCCCACCAGCGTCTCGCGCGCATGCGTGCGCAGCATCTCCATGATGCCGATCTGGCGCGCCTTGCCGCTGGCCTGCGCGGCCTGCATTTCCTTGAAGACCTCGGGCTCCTCCACATGGCGGCGGATGTACAGCGCCACGGGAACGATCAGCAGGCCCACGGCGAAGGGCACGCGCCAGGCCCAGGCCATCAGTTCCTCCTCGGTGAAGATCTCGGTGATCAGCGTGCCCGTGGCCGCGCCGATCAGCAGGGCCAGCATCTGGCCGGCCATCTGCCAGGAACCATAGAAGCCGCGCTTGCCGGGCGGTGCCAGCTCGATCAGCAGTGCCGTGGACGTGCCGAACTCGCCGCCGGCCGCAAAGCCCTGCAGCAGCCGTGCCAGCACGATGAACAGCGGCGCCAGGATGCCCACGGCCGCATACGTGGGCGCCAGCGTGATCAGCGCGATGGCCACGGCCATCAGGCCGGTCACCATCACCATGGCCGCCTTGCGGCCCTTGCGGTCCCCGTACAGGCCCAGCAGGATGCCGCCCACGGGCCGCATGAAGAAGCCCACGCCGAACACGGCCGTGGTCATCAGGATGCGGTTGATGTTGTCGTCCGGATTGTCGGGATTGCTGGGGAAGAACAGCTTGGCGACGATGGGTGTCATGAAGGCGAACACCAGGAAGTCATACCACTCCAGCGCGTTGCCGATGACGGCAGCCACGATGTTGCGGGTCGAGACGGTTTGCTTGGTCAAAGCAGGGTCCATTTCCGAAAAGGGATTGAAAAGACGGCAGTCACGCCCGGGGCATGGGTCGGCGTGCCTGCCCGGGCCGCAACCCGGGCGTACACTGCTTCGCCATATGCAATGCCTATGCCATGGCCTGCGTCGTCCACGAAGGGCGGCGCAGGCCATGGCGCAGATGGAACCACATGACTACCTGGAAAAACACCCGCGACTGGCTGGAAACACTGGTCGCATTCGACACCACCAGCCGCAACTCCAACCTGGCGCTGATCGAGTGTGTACGCGATGAGTTGGCCACGCTGGGCGTGAGTGCCCGATTGTTCCACTCTCCGGACGGCGCCAAGGCCAATCTCTTCGCCACTTTGCCGGCCAGCAATGGCGAAACGCAGGGTGGCATCGTGCTGTCCGGCCATACCGACGTGGTGCCGGTCGATGGCCAGCAGTGGAGCACCAACCCCTTTGCGCTCACCGAAAAGGGCGGGCGCCTCTATGGTCGCGGCAGCTGCGACATGAAGGGCTTCATCGCCGCCTCGCTGGCGCTGGTGCCCGAATTCCTGGCCACGCAGCGCGCCAGGCCCGTGCACCTGGCCTTCTCGTACGACGAGGAAATCGGCTGCGCGGGCGCGCCCGTGATGATCAACCAGCTCAAGGCCGAGGGCGCGCGCTTCGACGGCTGCGTGGTCGGCGAGCCCACCAGCATGCAGGTCGTGGTGGCGCACAAGGGCATCAACCTCTACCGCTGCCGCGTGCACGGCAAGGCCGCGCATTCGTCACTCACGCCGCGCGGCAGCAATGCCATCGAATACGCGGCGCGGCTGATCTGTCGCATCCGGGACATCGCCGACCACTTCAAGGCGCACGGCCCCTACGACGAATTCTTCGACGTGCCCTTCACCACCATGACCACCAACCAGATCCAGGGCGGCATCGCGGTCAACACCATCCCCGAGCTGTGCGAATTCGCCTATGAATTCCGCAACCTGCCCGGCATGTCGGTGGACGGCATCCAGGCCCAGGTCGAGTCCTATGTGCGCGACGAACTGCTGCCGCGCATGCGCGCCGAGTTCGCCGACGCGCGCATCGAGATCGAGACCGGCGCCAGCGCGCCCGCGCTGGAAGCCTCGGAAGAAGCCGCCATCACCCAGCTGGTGCGCGCGCTGACCGCCGACCAGGAAAAGCGCAAGGTGGCCTACGGCACCGAGGCCGGCCTGTTCCACAACGCCGGCATTCCCACCGTGGTCTGCGGCCCCGGCTCCATCGAGCAGGCGCACAAGCCCGACGAGTTCGTCGAGCTGGCCCAGCTCGACGCCTGCGAGCGCTTCCTCAGCAAAATGGGCACGAGTCTGTGATCACGCCCTGAGTCGCTTCGCGCCTTCCCCCTCTCTTCGGAGGGGGGCGTACGGGCAGCCGGCGACACCCTTGCTGCGGGGCGGCGCGGCCGGCGTAGGCCCTTGCTCGGTGTCCCTCGCCTTGGGGGCGCGGGAGTTTCGAGGTCAAGCTCAAGAAATCTCGTCTTGCCCCGCTCAGCGCACAGGAATGGCGATGGGCCGCAGCGGCGCGGCGTCGCCGCCGCGGATCTTGAGCGGGCCGCCGATGAAGGCGAACTCGTAGACCTTGTCGCGCGACAGATCGTCCAGCGCCACCAGCTCCATGATGGGCACGCCCTTTTGCGCCAGCAGGTAGCTGTGCAGCGGTACGTAGTCGTCGTCCACCTCGGACGGGAACGTCTCCAGGCTCAGGTTGTCGGCGCCCACGATCATGGCGCCGCCTTCCTCCACCAGGAAGCGCGCGGCATCCAGGCCCAGGCCCGGCGGCTTGGCCATGTAGGCCTGGGGCTGGCCGTACAGCTTCATGCGGCCCGTGCGCACCAGCACGATGTCGCCCTCCTGCAGCGTCACCTTCTGGCGTGCCAGCGCATCCTTGAGGTCCTGGCGCGTGATGCGGTACTGGTCGGGCAGCATCTCCAGGCCCTTGGCGGCCGCCACGTCGATCAGCACGCCGCGCGCCACCAGCGGCGGGAATTTCTCTATGCCCGTGCGCTGCCAGCCCCGGTCGCCCAGGTGCTGGTCTGCGCTGAAGCCGTTCCAGATCCTGCCGCGGATGCCGAAGTGGTTGAGCGCATCGATGTGCGTGCCCGTGTGGCTGTACATGGAAAACGCCGTGCCCGTGTAGCTGCGCGTGGCGTTCATGTCCTTGCCCACGTTCATCGGGTCGTCCACCACGGTGCCGCGCGGCGTGTGCGTCATCCAGAACTGGTAGTGAGGATCGCCCGCGTCCTGCCAGCTGGGCATGCCCACGTAGTACTCGGTGGCCAGGTCATAGACCTGCCCGCCCGTGATGCGCTGCAGGATGGCCGCGCGCGAGGCCGGCGTGATCAGGTTCAGGCGGCCGATCTCGTCGGCCGGCCCCCAGGGGCTGGTGCCCACGTCCTGGCGTGCGCCGGCCGGGGGCTCGTGGCCGCCATGGGCCTGGGCCGCGGTGCCCGCGAAGGCGGCGGCCAGGGCGATCTCGAGAGAGTGCAGCGCCATGCGGCGAGCGAAGCGTTGGAGAGTCATGCAAGAGTCCTTGGTCTGCTGAAAGAGGGCGCGCATGCCGCGCGCAAGGGAAGGCGGAAAACGCCGATGAAAAAAAGCAAAGACGGGGGCGCTCAGGCCGCCAGGAAGTGCAGGCGTTCGCGCAGCGCAGCCAGCGACTGGGTCTGCAGCGGCGGCAGGCCCGGCGCGATCAGCGTGGGAATGGAGCGCAGGCCCATGCGCTGTGCCAGAGCGCGGTCCTGGCGCACCTGCTCCAGCGCCTGGGCGCCTTCCATGCAGCCTGCGAAGGCGTTGCGCTCGAAGCCCGTGCGCGTGGCGATGTCCAGCAGCACTTCGGCGTCGCCGATGTTGCGGTGCTCGCTCATGTGGGCATGCTGGATGGCGTCGAACAGATCCCAGTGCGCGTCATCGCCGCCCAGGATCTGGGCCGCCTGGCAGGCCAGTGCGCCGGCCATGCCGCTGGGGTACTCGAAGGCCTCGCGGCGCATGCCCTCGATGTCGATGCGGTCCTCGTCGTCATGCTGCGCGCAGGCCTGCCAGTGCTCCAGGATGACCTGCTTGGCGCGCTCCATGGAGCCGAAGGCCGCCACCATCTCGGCGCGCGAGGCCTGCAGCACGAAGCTGCGGTGGCGCACGCGCAGGCCCAGCTCGCGCGCCACCTGGCGCAGGCGTGGCGACATCACGTAGCACCAGCCGCAGACCACGTCATGGAAGAAGTCGATGGCGGGGGCGACCGCGGGCGCCGCAGCAGGCGCCGCCTGCAGGGCCTGCTGCGGCGAGGCGGCCGCCGCATCCTGCGCGGGCAGGGCGCAGGAAAAATCATTGCATTGCGTCATGCTTGTGTCCTTCATGGCTGTGATGGACGGCAAGCGTAGGCCGCAGGCCCGGCGCGAAAAAGGGGCGCGCGCTTGAGGAACTCTTAACGCGGCGTCAACAATCCTCGCCCATGGCGGCAGGCAGCTCCTCGGCCAGAAAGTCCACGAAGGCGCGCACCTTGGGCAGCAGGTGGCGCTGCGTGGGATAGACCGCGTAGACATGGCGGGCCTGCGCGGCCTGGTCCGCAAGGTCCAGTGCGACCAGCTGGCCTGCCGCAATCGCCGGCCGCGCCAGGAACGAGGGCAGGGCGCCAATGCCCAGGCCCGCCACCAGCAGGTCGCGCAGCATCAGGCTGTTGTTGACGTTGGCGCGCGCCTCGGACGGCGCCTGGGGGCTCTCGCCCGCTTCGCGGGGCGCATGCGCCAGGCTGTAGTTCAGCAGCGCATGGCCGCGCAGCCCGGCGGCACTGGCCGGGCGGCCATGCGCCTGCAGATAGGACGGGGCCGCGCACAGCATCTGCGACAGCGAGGCCAGGCGCCGCGCGATCAGCGAGGAGTCCGCCAGCTCCGCGCTCAGGCGGATGGACACATCGAAGCCCTGGCCCACCGCATCCACCAGCCGGTCTTCCATGGACAGGTCGATCTGCAGCTGCGGATGGCGCTGCATGAAGCGCGCCAGCAGCGGCGACAGCGTGCTCAGCGCAAACGACAGCGGCGCATTCACGCGCAGCCGGCCGGTCACCTGCTGCGACTGCGCGCGCACCGACTGCTCCAGCGCATCGAATTCATCGAGCAGGCGGCAGCACTCGGCGTAGTAGGCCTGGCCCGTGTCGGTCAGGCTCATGCGGCGCGTGGTGCGCTGCAGCAGCACGGCGCCCAGATGGGCTTCGAGCGCGCGCAGCTGCTTGCTCAGCGCGGCCGAGGACAGCTCCAGCGCGTCGGCCGCCTTGGCGATGGAGCCCAGTTCTACGATGCGCCGGAAGGCGCGCAAGGGGGTCAGCGTATCCATGGGGAAAAAGCAAAGAGTGGCGCGCAGCGTAGCAGGCCGCTCGGGTTTGCCGGGGCATGCCTGCGGGGGCAGGGGCGACAATCGCCAGGTACGGCGCGCCCGCCGCGCCTCTTTGTCTTCACCGAATCTGTCCATCCCATGCCCCAGACCACTCCCGCCTGCCCCCAGTGCGGCCTTGAAAACACCTATCCCGATGCCACCAGCTACATCTGCCCCGACTGCGCCTTCGAATGGCCCATGCAGGCCGAAGAAGAGTCCGGCGAAGCCGCCGCTGGTGACGGCATCGTGCGCGACGCCAACGGCAATGCGCTGGCCGACGGCGATGCCGTGATCCTGGTCAAGGACCTCAAGGTCAAGGGCTCGTCCACCGTGCTCAAGAAGGGCAGCAAGATCAAGGGCATCCGCCTGGTCGATGGCGCCGACGGCCACAACGTGGACTGCAAGACCGAACTGGGCTCCATGCTGCTCAAGTCGGAGTTCCTCAAGAAGGCCTGAGCATGCTGGCGCTGTCGCTTGCGGTATCGGCGGTCCTCGGGCTGCTGGCGCTGTGGGTGTTTGCGCCCCTGTTCATTGCGCTGACCGCTGGCGCGGTGGTGGCCCTGCTGCTGCTGGCACTGGCCGGCCGTACGGGTCTCACGGGTCTCACGGGCCGCACCGCGCGCACCCTTCCCGTGGCGGGCTGGTGGGCCGTTGCGCTGTGCGCCGGCGCGGCCTGCGTGGCCATGCTGGTGCTGCTGCCCGACCGGCTCGATGGCGCGCCCTTCCTCGCCTTCGGCATGGGCCTGCTGGCGGCCACCTGCGCGGGGGCGCTGGTCTGGTTGACAGGCTGGCTGATCGCCGGGCGGCAGCCTGTGCCGGTGTCCTGGTGGACCGGCTCGGCCCTGGCCGGCCTGGGCGCCTTCCTCGCCCTGCTGCTGGGCGGCCCCGACACGGCGGGCTGGATGGCCTGGCGCGACCAGCTGCGCGGCTACGAGGCCGTGCCACTGCGCATCACGCTGGCCGAAGCGCCCACGGCGCAGCGCGAGCAGGCCCTGGCCGAACTGCTGCAGCCCTTGCTGGAGCAGGGCAGCCGTGCCGTCCGCCATCGCCAGTCCACGCGCTTCGGCAACTCGGTAGAGCATGCCGTGGTGCCCGCCCGCTGGCGCATCGATGGCAGGCTGCTGGAGATCATGCTGGCCGAGAAACCGCCCGCGCCCCTGCTCAGTGCCCATGTCGCTTTGCTGGAGCAGTTCGCCGCCAGCGGCCCCGCCCAGGCGGGCCAGGCACCGTCCTGGCTGATGCTGGCCAGCGCCCAATGCCTGCCGCCGCCGCGCCTGCGCGAGCTGTCGCGCCTGCTGGGCCAGGGCAGCGAGCTGCTGGCCCGCGCGCGGCGCTGCACGCAGCAGCGCTCGGCGCAATTGCAGCGCCTGTGGCCGCTGCTGGCCGGCAGCGTCGAGCGCGTGGAGGTGGGCGAGGCGCGGCGCTTTCATCCGTGGCTCGGCCTGCAGCGCTGGAAGGCTGTGGCACCTACCGACAATCCGGAACCCTAGGCGGGCTCCACGTCCTTCCACTGGCCGGGCTCCAGGCCGTCCAGCGTGTAGGGCCCGATGGCCGCGCGCACCAGCCGCAGCGTGGGGTGGCCAATGGCCGCCGTCATGCGGCGCACCTGGCGGTTGCGGCCTTCGCGGATGACCAGTTCGATCCAGCAGTCGGGAATGTTCTGGCGCACGCGGATGGGCGGGTCGCGCTGCCACAGCACGGGCGGCGGCTCCAGCCGGCGGGCCTGCGCGGGCAGCGTCATGCCGTCGTTGAGCTGCACGCCCTGGCGCAGGGCCTGCAGCGCGGCCTCGTCGGGCAGTCCCTCGACCTGTACCCAGTAGGTCTTCTCCATCTTGAAGCGCGGATCGGCGATGCGCGCCTGCAGCGGGCCGTCATTGGTCAGCAGCAGCAGTCCTTCGCTGTCGGCGTCGAGCCGGCCTGCCGCATGCACGCCCGGCACGTCGATGTATTCCTTGAGGCCACGCCAGCGGCCCTCGGGGGTGAACTGGCTGAGTACACCGTAGGGCTTGTTGAGGCACAGCAGGCGTGAGGGGCCGGTGTCGGGCCGGTCGGCGAAGGCGGGGCGCGCGCGCAGGGCCGGGCGTGGAGGGGGGCGGTTTCTGGGGTGCATGGGCCTAGTGATTGTCGTTGGTGTGGGCGCTTCAGGCAGGTCGGCGATGTGCACGGGTCGGGATGATTTTTTGCCCCTGCCGGGTGGTTGTTTTTCGAGGCCGGGTCTCGGCCCGGCAGCCGACTGCCCTTTCTTGATTCGCCAAGAAAGGTCAGATCAAAGAAGGCGACCCGGATGTCCGCGACCCCTTCGCTTCGCTGCGGGGCAACCTGCGTCGTGGCGGTTGCGGGGTTCGCCGTGAAACTCACTTCGCGCTGCGCGCTACGTTCAAACAATCACGGCGAGTCAGATGACGAAGCAGTCCTGTCCTGCGGCAGGACTGCAACCCCGCAACCGCCACGGCGCAGGCGCTGACATACGGGGAGTGGGTGCGGGCCTTCGCTGCGCTCGGCCTGGAGTGCTGGGGCGCTTGCCCTCTTGAAAGCCTCTATCATCGCGGTAGCCCCCTGTTCCGGGGCCGGTGCGTAAGAACACCCAAAACGAAGCGGTGCGGCCTCGCCGTCAAGGAGGCCTTGTCACGTCTGATTTCCGGAGCGTGGGCGCAAGCCTGCGTTCCTGCGGTTACGGACGGGATGGGGCTACCCGCAAGGGCGTCCGCACGGCTTCGTTCGTGTTCTTAACATCCCGTCCACCTGTCTGTGCGTAAGAACACGGGCCGGTGGTTTTTGTTCTCACGAAGGAGTACGAAACCATGCACGGCATTTCTTCTTTTGCATTCCCCTCTGCCACCCAAGCGCCTCACTCTCGCGCATCTGCCATGGGAAGGGTGGCGCCATGAGTACCGCTTCCACAACCCTGACCCAGCCCACGCCGCAGCAGTTGAGCCATGCCGTGACCGAAATCGGCCGGCTGACGCTGCAGGGCAGCAGCGAGGTGTACTCGCTGGGCCAGCTGGCGCTGGCCTGGCTGGAGCGGCCCGAGGGCTACCGCAATCTGGAGGTGGTGGCCAATGCGCTGCAGGACATTTGCGGGGCTGCGCAGCGGATGGAGGAACTGGTGGAGGACGAGGTCAACCACGTGCATTGCCTGCAGGAAGACCCGGCGTATCTGCGGCGAATGGCGGCTGCTGCGGCGGCGTTTCAGCGCTGATTCAGGCTTTCTTGTGACAGGCCTGCCGAGGCATTGCGCCCCGGGTTTCGGTAAATCACTTCTAAGATTTGTGAATCTAGATGTATGTAGTCTGCATGGGTGTGTGCACAGACCGTGATTCACTGAGACTTTTGATGACCCAGAGAATTCCTGTCATGGGATATTGTTCCGTAAACCAGCGGCAGTCCCCCTATTCGCCACCGGCCTGTCCATCCTTGTTTAGGAATGTTTGGTAGATCAGATATGGAATCAACGAAACTACCAGCCACCACCAGCTAGATTGTATGTAGGCCAGAACCCAGCAAGTCCAGGCGAATATTACGGCACACCAACCAAAAATGATCGAAAAGCGAGGAATTTTCATTAGGGTGCCTTCACGCCACTGAAACCCCATCGGACGTACACAACATAAGGCAGGATACGTACGGTGCCGGCAGGTGTTGGTAGATAGATGGGGATTTTAGCGGGTTCTTTGATCATTAAGTTCAGCGGGCGACCGAGTCTTGCCATGTATACGCCGGGTCCGAAGAGCCCATTCAGACCAAATTTGCTGGAATTGATGACGCCTGTACCAGCGATGCCTGCAGCGCCTGCCTTGGTGGTGAAGTGTGTCAAACTTCTTGGCAGCGCTGCAAAGCCATATCCAGCCGTACTCAATACTGCTGCTGTGGTAGGTGCAACCTCAGGGGTCCACAGCGCAGCGAATGCTCCTGGTACGTGTGCTAGCGGGGCCAAAGGGCTCTGCGATTGCGTTGCAACATCGGCCCAGTATTGGGTAGCTTCATCTGCCGCCTGCGTGGATTGCACGTAGAGTTGGCATAGTTTGAGCATTAGCCGGTTGAGGGTATTCTTATCGGAGATGTTGAAGGATTCTTTCCCTCCTCCCACACTGCAGGTAATTATTGTGCTTGCCATATCTGATGATTAACTTATAGTTAATGTTGCATAAATGGTTGTCTTGTTTTTCGATAAAGATTCATGCGAATCATCCTGGTTGCCCAGTCTCTTGAATTTTCCCGTTATTTCCCATCCGCTTCCCTGGGCACATAAGACCTGTAGATAACCCAAGTCTTTTCTGATGGTGGGTTTTTTGCTTATTGCGCAAATTTCACCCTTTTTTATAGTAAAGGCGATCGTCAAGGGATGGTCGTTTGTAGTGTAGACGTACAAATCTTCTGTTGCCTCCCATTGCCCTGTAGGTGTGTATTCCTCGGGGTTGCTGCATGCGCTCAGTACGGTGGCAACGCAGGCTGTTGTACATGTTGAAAGAGCTTTTAGCAGTTTGCGGCAGGGATCGCGCTGCATATGTCCGTTGAGCAATTGCTGGACAGTGAACACGTCTTTGGGATGATTCATTGCCGCCCGCCCCACGGGGCCGGAAATTCTTGCAGTTGTTGCCATGGTCTCCCTCGGGTATGGACGCCGGCCGGCTGAAGCCGGCTCTCACGTTGAGGAAGATGCTATGCAAGGCCCTGGTGCAATGGAAGGGGCGGTTTGCACTTTCGCGCACGGGATTTGACTGTGGGCGCAACGACGAATGAAAAAACGCCATTCGCATCGTTTTGTTGCGGATGGCGTCAGGGATGAAAGCAGTCGCCAGGTCCTGGCGGCTGCTTTGGGGCCTGCCTCAGGCCAGCGTGTAGGCGGTCTTCACCGTCGTATAGAACTCCTGCGCATAGCGGCCCTGTTCGCGCGGGCCGTAGCTGCTGCCCTTGCGGCCGCCGAAGGGCACGTGGTAGTCCACGCCGGCCGTGGGCAGGTTGACCATGACCATGCCGGCCTGGCTGTGGCGCTTGAAGTGGGTGGCGTGCTTGAGGCTGGTGGTGGCAATGCCTGCGGCCAGGCCAAAGGGCGTGTCGTTGGCTACGGCCAGGGCTTCTTCGTAGTCCTTGACGCGGATGACGCTGGCCACGGGGCCGAAGACTTCCTCGCGGTTGATGCGCATGGCGGCGGCGGTGTCCACGAACAGGGTGGGCGCCATGTAGTAGCCCTTGTTGCCGCTGCCGGTGTGGCAGGCGGCGGCTGCGCCGCCGGCAGCCAGCACGGCGCCTTCGGCCTTGGCGATTTCCACGTAGCTCAGGTCCTGCTCCAGCTGGGCCTGGCTGACCACGGGGCCCATGTCGGTGCCTGCGGCGCGGGCGTCGCCCACCTTGATCCTGGCCATGCGGGCCTGCAGGGCCTCGATGAAGGCGGGGTAGATCCTGTCGGTGACGATGAGGCGGCTCGATGCCGTGCAGCGCTGGCCCGTGGAGTAGAAGCCGCTTTGCGCGGACAGCTCCACGGCCTGGGTGAGGTCGGCGTCGTCCAGCACGATCTGCGGGTTCTTGCCGCCCATCTCCAGCTGCACCTTCTTGCCGCTTTCCACGCAGGCGCGGGCAATGCCGCGGCCCACGCCGACGGAGCCGGTGAAGCTGATGGCGGCCACGTCGCTATGGCGCACCAGGGCATCACCGATGACACGGCCCGGGCCCATGACGAGGTTGAAGACACCGGCCGGAATGCCCGAGCGGTGAATGATGTCGGCCAGCGCCCAGGCGCTGCCGGGCACCAGGTCGGCGGGCTTCAGAACTACGCAGTTGCCGAAGGCCAGGGCCGGGGCGATCTTCCAGGCGGGAATGGCGATGGGGAAGTTCCACGGCGTGATCAGGCCCACCACGCCGACGGGCTCGCGCGTGATTTCCACGCCGATGCCGGGGCGCACGGAGGGCAGGGTTTCGCCGGCCAGGCGCAGGCATTCACCCGCGAAGAACTTGAAGATCTGGCCTGCGCGGCCGACTTCGCCAATGGCTTCGGGGCGGGTCTTGCCTTCCTCACGCGCCAGCAGGTCGCCCAGCTCTTCCTTGCGGGCCAGGATTTCGTTGCCGATCCTGTCCAGGGCGTCGTGGCGGGCCTGGATGCCCGAGGTGCTCCAGGCGGGAAAGGCCGCGGCCGCCGCGGCGATGGCGGCTTCCACATCGGCGGCATTGCCCTGGGCGTACTCGCCGATCACATCGGACAGGTCGCTGGGGTTGGTGTTGGCGCTGTAGCCGTCGGCGGCCTTCCATTGGCCGTTGATGAGGTTGTCGTAGCGGGACATGAGGTGCTCCGGGAAAGGGGTAACGGAAGGAAGGGGTCAGCGGACCATGCAGGGGCGCTTGTTGTCGAAGGTCCAGCCGGGAATCAGGTACTGCATGGCCATGGCGTCATTGCGCGCTCCCAGGCCGTGCTCCAGGTACAGGGCGTTGGCGCGCTGCAGCGCGGCGCGGTCCACGGTGACGCCCAGGCCCGGGGTCTTGGGCACTTCGACGAAGCCGCCCCGGATCTGCAGCGGGTTCTGGGTGAGGTACTGGCCGTCCTGCCAGATCCAGTGCGTGTCGATGGCCGTGACCTTGCCGGGCACGGCGGCGGCCACGTGGGTGAACATGGCCAGCGAGATGTCGAAGTGGTTGTTGGAGTGCGAGCCCCAGGTCAGGCCCCAGTCGCGGCAGGTCTGGCCCACGCGCACGGAGCCGGCCATGGTCCAGAAATGCGGGTCGGCCAGCGGGATGTCCACGGACTGCAGCGACAGCGCATGCACCATCTGGCGCCAGTCGGTGGCGATCATGTTGGTGGCCGTGGGCAGGCCGGTGGCGCGGCGGAATTCGGCCATGACTTCGCGGCCCGAGAAGCCGTTCTCGGCGCCGCAGGGGTCTTCGGCATAGGCGAGCACGCCGTGCATGTCGCGCATGAGGCGGATGGCGTCCTTGAGCAGCCAGCCGCCGTTGGGGTCCAGCGTGACGCGCGCCTGCGGAAAGCGCCTGGCCAGCGCGGTGACGGCCTCCACTTCCTGCTCGCCGGCCAGCACGCCGCCCTTGAGCTTGAAGTCGTTGAAGCCGTAGCGCGCATGCGCCGCCTCGGCCTGGCGCACGATGGCGGCCGGGTCCATGGCGGTCATGTGGCGCACCTGCGTCCAGTCGTCGCTGCCGCTTTGGTCTTCGCCGGGCTGGACGTAGGGCAGGTCGGTCCTGTCGGTGGGGCCGGTGAAGAACAGGTAGCCCAGCATCTCCACGCGGTCGCGCTGCTGGCCTTCGCCCAGCAGGGCCGCCACGGGCACGCCCAGGTGCTGGCCCAGCAGGTCCAGCAGGGCCGATTCCACGGCGGTGACGGCATGCACGGCAATGCGCAGATCGAAGGTCTGCAGGCCACGCCCGCCCGTGTCGCGGCCGGCCAGGGCCTGCTGCACGTTTTGCAGCAGCTTGAGGTGGTTGCCCACGGACTGGCCGATGAGCAGCGCCTTGCTGTCCTCCAGCGCCTGGCGTATGCCTTCGCCGCCAGGCACTTCGCCCACACCGGTGTGGCCCGCGCTGTCGTGGATGAGCACGATGTTGCGCGTGAAGTAGGGCGCATGCGCGCCGCTGAGGTTCATGAGCATGCCGTCGCGGCCGGCGACGGGAATGACTTCGATCTCGGTGATGGTCGGGGTGGAGGACATGGCGTGCTCTTGGATCGTTGGATCGGTCTCTGGGAAAAAAAGGGCTATGCGGTGGCGGCGGTGGCCGGCTGCTGCGCGACCGACCAGGGCACTTCGGCCTCGGGCCGGTCCGTGGCGATGAACTGCGCCAGGTTGCGCAGCACGAGGTCGGCCATGGCGCGGCGGGTTTCATGCGTGCCGCTGGCGATGTGGGGCGCAAGCACCACGTTGTCCAGCGACAGCAGCTCGGCATGGGGGCGGGGCTCGTCCTCGAACACATCCAGGCCCGCGCCCGCGATGCGGCCCTGCTGCAGGGCCTGGACCAGTGCGGCCTCGTCGACCACGCTGCCGCGCGCCACGTTGACCAGAAAGCCCTGCGGGCCCAGAGCGTCCAGCACCTCGGCGTTGACCAGGTGCTGCGTGCCGTCGCCGCCTGCGGCCGTGATGACGAGGAAGTCGGCCCAGCACGCCAGCTCCAGCAGCGAGGGCTGGTAGAGGTGGGGTGATCCCTCGACCGGGCGGCGGTTGTGATAGGCCACCTCCATGTCGAAACCGACCGCGCGGCGCGCCACGGTGGAGCCGATGCGGCCCATGCCGAAGATGCCCAGGCGCTTGCCGCTGGCGCGCGTGCGGATGCCGAAGCGGCCCTGCCTCCAGTCGCCCCGGCGCACGAAGCGGTCGGATTCGCTCAGGCCCCGCGCGGCGTCCAGCAGCAGGGCGAAGGCCATGTCGGCCACGCAGTCGTCGAGCACGCCGGGCGTGTAGCCCACGCGGACGCCCTGGCGCAGCAGGGACTCGCGGTCCAGCGCGTCAAAGCCCACGCCGAAGCTGCTCACGAAGCGCAGCTGGGGCAGGGCCTGCACCACGCTCGCGGGCACGCCCATGGCGGCCGAGGTGACCAGGTATTCGAACTGCGCGCCGTGCTCGGCGAGAAAGCGCTCGCGGTCGGGCTGCTCGGACAGCAGCGTCACCTCATAGGCCTGGGCCAGCTCGGCATCGAGCTGGGGCAGCGGCATCTTGCCGAACTGGAGAACGCGTGGACGGGAGGTCGCCATGCCTTGGAATCCTTGGAACTTGCAGGGGCTGCAAGCCCCGGTGAAAAGGGCCTGCGGTGCGCAGGCCAGCGGGCAAAGGCCGGCGGGCAAAGGCCCCGGGGCCGGCTCGTTGTTTCCAGCTCAATCAGCGGTGATCTTTCTTGTCTGGATGAGCTGCCTCCAGCGCTCCGATTCCTGGGCCTGGTAGCGCGTGAATTCCTCGGGCGTGTTGCCCACGATCTCCAGGCCCTGCTCCACGAAGCGCTTGCGGATGTCGGGCTGCTGCACGGAGGCGATGGCGGCCTTGGCCAGCTTGGCCTTCACATCGGCGGGCAGGCCCTTGGGTGCGGCCAGTCCTTGCCAGGAATAGACCTCGGCGCCCTTGACGCCGGCCTCGGCCAGCGTGGGCACATCGGGCAGCACGGGCGAGCGCTGGCTGCCGGTCACGGCGATCGCATGCAGCTTGCCGCTGCGCAGATGGGGCAGCACGGCGTTGACGTTCTGGAACGAGAAGTCCACCTGGCCGCCGATCAGGTCGGTGATGGCCGGGGCGCCGCCCTTGTAGGGAACGTGCATGCCTTCGGTGCCGCTTTGCTGCCAGAACAGCTCGGCCGACAGATGGTCCGAGGAGCCGTTGCCCGAACTCGCGAAACTGATCTTGCCGGGGTTGGCCTTGAGCGCGGCGATGACCTCGGCCACGGTGCGGGCCTTCTGCGCGGGGCTGGCCACGAGCACGTTGGGCGCCTGCACGGGGATGGTGATGTAGTCGAAGTCCTTGCCTGCGTCATAGGGCACGTTCTTGACCAGGTGCGGCGTGACCACGAAGGGGCCCAGCGAGGCCACCAGCAGGGTGTAGCCATCGGCCGGTGCGCGCTTGACGGCGCCTGCGCCGATGGTGCCCGTGGCGCCGGGGCGGTTTTCCACTACGAAGGGCTTGCCCAGCTGCTCGCCCATGCTCAGGGCCATGGCGCGGGCCACGGTGTCGGTGGAGCCGCCAGCCGGGAAGGGCACGATGATGTTGACGGCCTTGTCCGGGAAGCTGCCGGCCGCCTGCGCCGTGAGGGCCAGTGCGGCACCCAGCGCGATCAGAATCTTTTTCATGTTCTTGTCTCCTGGGGGCGCAAGGGCCGGACTGGCCCCTGCGCCCGGTCTTGTGGCTTATTGGGGGCCGAGCTTGTCGATCAGGGCCTTGAGCTCTTCCAGCTCGGAGGGCTTGAGGTCCGTCAGCGGGGCGCGCACGGGGCCGGCGTCGTGGCCCACCAGCTTGGCGCCGGCCTTGATGATGCTCACGCCGTAGCCTTCGACGCGGTTGCGGATCTTCAGGTAGGGCATGAAGAATTCCTTGAGCAGCTTGTGCTGCGTGGCCATGTCGTCGGTGCGCACGGCTTCGTAGAACGCCATCGCCGTCCTGGGGATGAAGTTGAAGACGGCCGAGGAGTACACCGGCGTGCCCAGGGCCTTGTAGGCGGCCGCATAGACCTCGGCCGTGGGCAGGCCGCCCAGGTAGGCGAGGCGGTCGCCCATCGTCATGAAGATGGAGGACATGGTCTCGATGTTGCCCATGCCGTCCTTGAAGCCCACCAGGTTGGGGCAGCGCTCGGCCAGGATGGCCAGCGATTCGGGCGTGAAGCGGGTGCGGTCGCGGTTGTAGACGATGACGCCGAACTTCACGCTCTTGCAGACCTGCTCCACATGGGCGATCAGGCCTTCCTGGCCGGCTTCGGTCAGGTAGTGGGGCAGCAGCAGGACGCCGTGGGCGCCCAGGCGCTCGGCCTCCTGGGCGTGTGCGATGGCCGTGCGCGTGGGGCCGCCGGCGCCCGCGATGATGGGCACCTTGCCGCGGCAGGTGTCCACGGCGGTCTTGATAATCTGGCCGTATTCCTCGCCGTACAGCGAGAAGTACTCGCCCGTGCCGCCAGCCGCGAACAGCGCGCTGGCGCCGTAGGGGGCCAGCCATTCGAGGCGGGCCGCATAGCCCTTGGCATTGAAGTTGCCGTTGCTGTCGAAGTCCGTCACGGGGAAGGACAGCAGGCCGGAACTCATCACGTCTTTGAGGTCTTGGGGGGTCATGGTGCTCTCGGGAACAAGGGTGGGGAAGAAAGAAAAAGGGGTGGAATCAGTCGAGCTTCAAACCGGCTGTCTGAACCACTTTTTGCCAGCGCTGGCGTTCGGTGGCCAGGAAGCGCGCGGTCTCGGCGGGGTTCATGGTCACGACCTCGGCGCCCTGGCCCGTGAGGCGGGCGCGCACCTCGGGCGAGCGGATGGCGGTGATCAGGGCCTCATGCAGGCGCTGGACCACGGCCTCGGGCGTCTTGGCGGGAACGACCACGCCTTGCCAGGTGCCGGTCTCGAAGCCGGGTACGCCCTGCTCGGCGATGGTGGGCACGTTGGCGGCCAGCGGCATGCGCGTGCCCTTGGACAGGCCCAGCAGCTTGAGCTTGCCGCTTTGCACATGGGGATAGGTGGCCAGCATGCCGTTCATCAGCACCTGGGTCTGGCCTGCCACCGTGTCCTGTATGGACTGCACGCCGCCCTTGTAGGGCACGTATTCCCAGCGGGCGCCCGTGGCGCGCGCCAGTTCCACGCCGGCCAGGTGCGGGGCGCTGCCCGTGGCGGTGACGGCAAAGCTCAGGTCTTCCTTCTTGGACAGCGCCACCAGCTCCTGCAGGTTGTTGGCTGGCACCGAAGGATGGACCACCAGCAGGTGGGGCGAGTAGGCCAGCATGGCGGTGCCGCGCAGGTCCCGGGACAGGTCGAAGGACAGCTTGGTGTAGAGCGAGGGCGAGATGGCCAGCGCACCCAGGTCGCACAGCATCAGCGTGTGGCCGTCGGGCTGGGCCTTGGCCACCATGTCGGCGCCCAGGTTGCCGTTGGCGCCAGGCTTGTTCTCGATGACCACGGGCTGCTTGAGTTCCGCCGACAGCAGCGGGCCGATGGCGCGCGCAATGATGTCCGAGCTGCCGCCCGGCGGGTAGGGCACCACCAGGCGCAGCGGCCGCGTGGGCCAGTTGCTCTGGGCCAGCGCGCCGGCGCCGGTGGCCACGAGGGCGGTGGCGCCAGCGGCGCGCAGGAATTGCTTTCGGCTCAGGGTCATGCTCTTGTCTCCGGGTTTTGTGTTGTCAGTTGTCGTACAACTGAAGCGAATTTTCAACCGAGACATGCATGCCGTGATAAAGGGTTTTCCCTTGGTTGTCTGAATTCCTGTGCCGGCGCCATCCGTCCCGCAGGGCGCAGGGCGGTCCAGGATGCCCAGAAGGCGTCAGGCGGCGCTGGTCTTTTGCGCCAGGCGCAGGCGTTCGCGGCTGTTGGTCAGGTGGATGCGCATGGCCGCGCGGGCCGAGTCGGCGTCCTGGCGCTCGATGGCGGCGAGGATTTCCTCATGCTCGCGGTTGACGCGGCGCAGGTAGTCGGGGTCGCGCTGGGGCTGGTGGATGGAGGCGATGCGCGTGCGCGGAATCAGCTGAGCGCCGAAGTGGCGCAGGATGTCGCCGAAGTAGCGGTTGCCCGTGGCCTCGGCGATCTGGGTGTGGAAGGCCAGGTCATGGGCCACCGTGTCCTCGCCGCGCGCAAAGGCGATCTCGAAGGCCTGCAGCGCCGTGCGTATGCCCTGCAGCTGCTCGGGGCTGCGGCGCAGCGCGGCCAGGCCGGCGCTTTCGGTCTCCAGGCTGATGCGCAGCTCCAGCACGGCCATCACGTCCACGGCGGCCGTCAGCTCGTCGGCATTGAGCATCAGCGTGGATGCGGGCTGGGCGGCGCGCACGAAGGTGCCTATGCCGTGGCGTGTCTCCACCAGGCCCGAGGCCTGCAGGCGCGACAGCGCCTCGCGCACCACGGTGCGGCTGACTTCGTAGGTCTGCACCAGCGACGATTCCGTGGGCAGCTTCTCGCCTTCGGCCAGCAGGCCGTTGCGGATCTTGCTCGCGAACTCGTCGAACAGCAGGGCGGCCAGATTGCGGCCGCTGCGACCGGACTTTCCTCGCAGGGGAAGCTCGATCGTTGGGGGTGATGCGGGAAATCCCTTTGCCGAACTTTCCATGGTGCTGATCATAATCGCTCCAAGTTGTACGACAACGTATCACAAGACGTCAACGCTTTCGCAGATTTTTCCGATTTTCCGACCCCGTCCGCAGTCCAGATGAGCACCTCCCAAGCGACCCACGCGATCCGCCACGTCCGCATCACGCCCATTGCCTTCCGTGATCCGCCGCTGCTCAATGCGGCCGGCATCCACGAGCCCTGGGCGCTGCGCTCCATCATCGAGATCGAGACGGCCTCGGGCCTGGTCGGCATCAACGAAAGCTACGGCGACCAGCCCATGCTCGATGCGCTGGCCAAGGCCGCGCCCGCGCTGGTGGGGCTGTCGCCCTGGGCGCTCAACGAGATGGAGGCCCGCGTCGCGGCCCTGGTGGCGCCGCCTGCGCTGACGGCGTCGGAGTTCCTGGGCCAGCAGGTGTCGCTGGCGCCGGGCACACATGTGTCCAAGACCGTGGCCAAGGTGGTCAGCGCCTTCGAGGTCGCCATGCTGGATCTGCAGGGCCAGATGGCCGGGGCGCCCATCGTGGACCTGCTGGGCGGGGCGGCGCGCGACAGCGTGCCGTTCTCGGCCTACCTGTTCTACAAGTACGCCGAGCACATCGACAGGCCCTATGGACCAGATTCTTCGCCCGACGCCTGGGGCGAGGCCCTGGCGCCGCAGCAGCTGGTGGAGCAGGCGCGGCGCATGATTGCGCAGTACGGCTTCCAGAGCATCAAGCTCAAGGCCGGCGCGCTGCCGCCCGAGCAGGAGGCGGCCGGCATCCTGGCGCTGGCCGATGCCTTTCCGGGCACGCCGCTGCGCATCGATCCCAATGGCAACTGGACGGTGGAGACCAGCCTGAAGATCGTGCAGCAGCTGCAGGGCGTGCTCGAGTACTACGAGGACCCGGCGCCCGGCCTGGACGGCATGGCGGCCGTGGCACGCGAGTGCGATGTGCCGCTGGCCACCAACATGGTGGTCACGGACTTTGCCGAGTTCCGCCGCAATGCCGACATGGGCTGCCCCGTGAAGATCGTGCTCAGCGACCACCACTACTGGGGCGGGCTGCGCGCCACGCAGCGCCTGTCCACGCTGTGCCGCACCTTCGACCTGGGCCTGTCCATGCACAGCAATTCCCACCTGGGCATCAGCCTGGTGGCCATGACGCACCTGTGCGCCAGCGTGCCCCTGCTGACCTATGCCTGCGATACGCACTACCCCTGGCAGGACGAGGAAGTGGTCGAGGGCGGCCGGCTGCAGTTCGAGCAGGGCAGCCTGCGCGTGCCCACGGCGCCCGGCCTGGGTGTGCGGCTGGACCGCGAGGCCCTGGCCCGCCTGCACGACAACTACCTGCACTGCGGCATCCGCAACCGCGACGACCTGGGGCAGATGCGCAAGTACGACCCCGCGTTCACCGGCCACCAGCCGCGCTTCTGAACCCGCTTTCACACGATTCCAACGACGCATACCCGGAGACAAGCACCATGCAACGCCGCACACTCATCCAACATTCCCTCGCCAGCGCCCTGCTGCTGGGCACGGCCCTGGCCTCCATGCCGGCCGCAGCGCAGGGCAACTGGCCCACGGGCAAGCCCATCACCTACCTGGTGCCGTTCCCGCCCGGCGGCAATACCGATACGCTGGCGCGCGTGATCGCCCAGCCGCTGAGCAAGGCCCTGGGCACGCCCGTGGTGATCGAGAACAAGGGCGGCGCGGGCGGCAGCGTGGGCTCGGCCATTGCGGCGCGCGCACCGGCCGATGGCTACACCATCCTGGGCGGCACCATCAGCTCGCACGCCATCAATGTGAGCCTGTACGCCAAGCTGGACTACGACCCGGTCAAGTCCTTCACGCCGGTGGCCATGCTGGGCTCGGGCCCGCTGGTGCTGGTGGTGCCGGCCTCCAGCCCCTACAGGACGCTGGCCGACGTGCTGGCCGCCAGCAAGGCCAAGGCAGCGGCGGGCGGCCTGACCTCGGCCTCGCCGGGCAGCGGCACCTCCAACCACATGGCGCTGGAGCTGCTGGGCTACCAGACGGGCGTGAAGTTCACCCACGTGCCCTACAAGGGCAGCGGCCCGGCCGTGCAGGACGTGATCGGCGGCCAGGTGGACATGATGTTCGACACCGCCCTGGTCGTCGGCCCCCATGTGCAGGCCGGCAAGCTGCGTCCCATCGCCGTGACCAGCTCCAAGCGCCTGGAATCCCTGCCCGATGTGCCCACCATCGCCGAGGCCGGCGAGAAGGGCTTCGACATGGGCTCCTGGCAGGCCGTGTTCGCGCCCGCAGGCACGCCGGGCCCCATCGTGGAGCGGCTGCATGCGGAGATCATGAAGATCGTGGCCACGCCCGAGGTGCAGGCGCGCCTGAAGAACTTCGGCATGCTGCCTTCGCAGATGACACCGGCCGAGCTGGGCGAGTTCCAGAAGGCCGAGGTGGTCAAGTGGGGGAAGGTGATCAAGGCTGCTGGAATAAAAGCAGAGTGACCCCCTGAGGCGCTTCGCGCCTTCCCCCTTCTCGCTTCGCGGAGGGGGACAACGCCTTCGCCGCGAGGCGGCTCTTGCTCGGCGTTCCTGAGTTGGGACGTGACGGTTGCGAGGGCCCACTCCGATTGCGACAGGCCCCTAGAAAATTGAGACATTGCCATGAGTACCCCACTTCCTCTTTCCATCCGCATGCATCCGGCCGACAACGTGGCCATCGTGGCCAATGACGGGGGTTTGCCTGCGGGCACGGTGATGCCCGGGGGGCTGGTGCTGGTCGACAAGGTGCCGCAGGCGCACAAGGTGGCGCTGGTGGACATTGCCGAGGGCGGCGAGGTGCGCCGCTACAACGTGGTGATCGGCTATGCGCTGCAGGCCATTGCCGCGGGCAGCTGGGTGCATGAGCGGCTGCTGCGCATGCCGGGGGCGCTGTCTCTTGAGGGGTTGCCGATTGCTACGGTGCAGCCGCCCGCGCTGCCGCCGCTGACGGGCTACACCTTCGAGGGCTACCGCAATGCCGATGGCACGGTGGGCACGCGCAACATCCTGGCCATCACCACCACGGTGCAGTGCGTGGCCGGGGTGCTGGATTTCGCGGTGGGCCGCATCAAGGCCGAGCTGCTGCCGCGCTATCCGAACGTGGACGATGTGGTGGGCCTGGAGCACAGCTATGGCTGCGGCGTGGCCATCGATGCCGTGGGCGCCGAGGTTCCGCAGCGCACGCTGCGCAACATCAGCCACAACCCGAATTTCGGCGGCGAGGTGATGGTGGTGAGCCTGGGCTGCGAGAAGCTGCAGCCCGAGCGGCTGCTGCCGCCGGGGTCGTTTCCCATCGTCGATGAGCGCGAGCCCGCGCTGGACGTGGTCTGCCTGCAGGACGAGGCGCATGTGGGCTTCATGTCCATGGTGGACTCCATCATGGGCCGCGCCAGGGTGCATCTGGAGCGGCTGAACGCGCGCCGGCGCGAGACCGTGCCGGCCAGCGCCCTGGTGGTGGGCGTGCAGTGCGGCGGCAGCGATGCGTTCAGCGGAGTCACGGCCAATCCGGCCGTGGGCTTTTGCACCGATTTGCTGGTGCGCGCAGGCGCCACCGTGATGTTCAGCGAGGTGACCGAGGTGCGCGACGGCATCGACCAGCTCACCTCGCGCGCCTCCAGCCCCGAGGTGGCCCAGGCCATGATCGAGGAGATGGCCTGGTACGACGCCTACCTGGACAAGGGCCGCGTGGACCGCAGCGCCAACACCACGCCGGGCAACAAGAAGGGCGGCCTGTCCAACATCGTCGAGAAGGCCATGGGCTCCATCATCAAGAGCGGCACGGCGCCCATCACCGGCGTGCTGTCGCCGGGCCAGCGTCTGGCCGACCGGGGCATCCAAAGCGGCCTGGTCTATGCAGCCACGCCGGCCAGCGACTTCATCTGCGGCACGCTGCAGCTGGCCGCCGGCATGAACCTGCATGTGTTCACCACGGGCCGGGGCACGCCCTACGGCCTGGCCCAGGTGCCCGTGATCAAGGTGGCCACGCGCAGCGACCTGGCGCGGCGCTGGCATGACCTGATGGATGTGAACGCGGGCCGCATCGCCGAGGGCCAGGCCAGCATCGAGGACGTGGGCTGGGAGATGTTCCGCCTGATGCTGGACGTGGCCAGCGGCCGCAGGAAGACCTGGGCCGAGCAGTGGAAGCTGCACAACGCCCTGGTGCTGTTCAATCCAGCGCCCGTGACCTGAGCCGCGCGCACAGGCCCCTGTCGGCACAGGCTGACAGGGCGCCGGTGCGCCGCTGCGCACAATGGGGGCCATGCCCTCAGATACCCCGGAAACTCCCCCCGCCTCGTCCTGGTCCGCACGCCTGGACCGGCTGCTGGAACTGAACCCGCTGCGCGCCATGTGGAACGCCGTGCAGCTGTGGCTGGACGCCGATGGCCTGCGCATGAGCGCCGCCATGTCCTTCTACGGCATCCTGAGCCTGGCCCCGCTGCTGCTGCTGCTGGTCGGCGTGCTGGGCTGGTGGGTGGACCGCAGCTATGTGGAGCACCAGCTCATCGACCAGGTGCAGGACGTGATCGGCGAGCGCGGCGCCCAGGTGGTGCGCGGCGCGCTGGAAAGCGCCCAGCGGCCCGACGAGGGGCGGCTGGCTTCGCTGTTCGGCTTCATCCTGCTGATGTCGGGCGCCACCGGTGTCTTCGTGGAGCTGCAGTCCGCGCTGGAAAGGCTCTGGACCTCCAACGGCGAGCCGCCGCCGCCCAAGGCCGTGTGGTGGCGCATGGCCGCGCTGCGGCTGCGCGGCCTGACCTATGTGCTGGCGCTGGGCTTCTTGCTGCTGGTGTCCATGGCCCTGTCCACGGCCATCCAGCTGATCACCAACTGGGCCGGCACCAAGCTGCAGATGCAGCCGCTGGGGCCGCTGGTCAGCCTGATCAACGAGTGCGTGTCTTTCGGCATCACCGTGCTGCTCTTTGTGGGGCTGATGCGCATAGGCGGCGGCCCCAAGCCCCGGCTGCGCTATCTGATCTTCGGTGCCATCATCGGCGCCCTGCTGTTCACGCTGGGCAAGCAGGCCCTGGCCTGGTACCTGGCCACGGCGGCCGTGGTCTCGGCCTATGGCGCGGCGGGCTCGCTGGTGGTGCTGCTGATGTGGATCTACTTTTCCTCGGCCATCCTGCTGCTGTCGGCCGCCACGGCCAAGGCCTTCAGCGATGCCGGCGTGCGCTTCACCCACCCCATCCGCTGGGCGCCGCCCGCCGAGGCGGCCAGCGCCGGGGACACTCCGGGCGGCAAGGGCTGAGTTCCCGCATTTCGACGAAGATGAACGCCTGCGCCGCGGCCCGCAAAGCCGCGGCGCAGGCGTTTGGGCAATGGAACAATGCAGCAAAGTCCCCTGGCACCAAGGCCGGGGGCCAAGGACAAGATGGACCGATTGCAGACCATGCGGGTATTCCAGACCGTGGCCGACGAGGCCGGGTTTTCGGCGGCGGCGCGGCGCCTGGACATGTCCGTGCCCACGGTCACGCGCCTGGTGGCCGACCTGGAGCAGCACCTGGGCACGCGGCTGCTGCAGCGCACCACGCGAAGCGTCTCGCTGACCGAGGCTGGCGAGGCCTACCTGGAGCGCGTGCGTGGCATCCTGGCCGATGTGGAGGACGCCTTCAGCCTGGCCCAGGCGCACACGCTGGAGCTGTCTGGCGCCGTGCGCGTGCTCACGCCGCCCGTGTTCGCCGAGCATGTGCTGGCGCCGCTGGTGGCGGACTTCCACCGCCTGCATCCGCGCATCTGCATCGAGGTCTTCGTGGAGTCGGCCAGCGAGGCGGCCGTGGGCGAATACGACATCACCTTCGTCAATGCCGAGGAGGGCTACGACGGCAACGTGGTGGCCCGGCCCATCGTCACCACCTGCGGCCTGGCCTGCGCCGCGCCCGAGTATCTGGACGCCCATGGCGTGCCTGTCGTGCCCGAGGACCTGGCCGGCCACCAGTGCCTGCTGCGCCGGCGCATCCAGGGCCGCTCCGACATGCTGCGCATGCGCCGGCTCGACGGCAACGCGGGCGAGGTCGAGGTGGCCGTGCGCCCCGTGCTGGTGGCCAACCACACGGGCACGCTGCTGCGCGCCACGCTGGACGGCGCGGGCATCAGCACCCAGCCGCTGGACCTGATCGCGCGCCACCTGCGCTCGGGCCGGCTGCGCCATGTGCTGCCCGAATGGACCACGGGCCGATTCACGCTCTACGCCACCCTGCCCACGCGCAAGTTCATGCCGGCGCGCGTGCGCAGCTTCCTGGACTTCGTGGCCGAGCACACGCAGCGCTCCATGCAGGGCCTGCCCGAGAACCTGCCGGCGCTGTCCATCTAGCGTTCCCCGCTCCTGCCGGCCTGCGCCTGTCATCTAGGTTACTGCCGCAGCGGTTTGCGCCTCGGGGTTTCCCAGGTGAATTCCGCTGTGCGGAATCTTCGGGTTGATGGTGCACGGCACCGCCTCCTAAGCTGGTTCACAGCAAACAAGGAGGCAAGGCAATGCGAGAACAGACCCTGGTCCGGTGGCGGCCACCGGCGGCGGCAGGCGGGAGGCGGTGATGGACGTCTTCCTGCAGCAAGTGCTCAATGGACTGACCCTGGGCGGCATCTATGGCCTCGTGGCCCTGGGCCTGACCCTGGTCTACGGCATCCTGCACGTGCCCAACTTCGCGCACGGGGGCTTCTACATGATCGGCGCCTTCGTGGCCTTCCAGGCCATGGTGGCCTGGAGCTGGGGCTACTGGGCGGCCATGCTGGTGGCGGCGGTGGCGGTGGCGGTGCTGGGCATCGTCAGCGAGCGGCTGATCTTCCATCCGCTGCGCAAGGCCTCGCCCCTGCATCCCAAGATCGCCTCCATCGGGCTGCTGCTGTTCCTGGAGGCCGGAGCCCAGGCGCTGTGGGGCGCGGACTTCCAGCGCATGCCCACGCCCTATACCTCCATCGTGGAGATGGGCGGAATCACGGCGCCTGCGCAGCGCCTGCTGATCATAGTCGCGGCCTTTGCGCTGATGGTGGCGCTGCACCTGTTCCTGACGCGCACCACCACGGGCTCGACCATCATCGCCATGGCCCAGAACCGCGAGGGCGCATCGATGGTGGGCATCGACGCCAACCGCGTATCCATGCTGACCTTTGCCATCTCAGGCGTGCTCGCGGCCGTGGCGGCCACGCTGTATGCGCCCATCAACCTGGTCTATCCGGCCATGGGTCACCTGGTCATCACCAAGGCCTTCGTGATCATCATCCTGGGCGGCATGGGCAGCATCCCGGGCGCCGTGCTGGGCGGGCTGATCATCGGCTTCGCCGAGAGCTTCGGCGCCTACTACATCTCCACCGACTACAAGGACATCATCGCCTTCGTGCTGCTGGTGGTGATCCTGTCGCTGCGCCCTCAGGGCCTGTTCGCCAAGAGGAGTCATTGAATGAACGGATTCATCGACTCCCGCATCGCCTGGGGCCTGCTGCTGGCCGCCGGCATCGCCTTTCCCTGGCTGGCGGGCAACGACTACCACCTCACGGTGATGAGCACGGCCTACATCTTCGCCATCGCCACGCTGGGCCTGAACCTGATCACGGGCTACACGGGCCAGCTCAATCTGGCGCATGCGGGCTTCATGGCCGCGGGCGCCTATACCGTGGGCATCCTCACGGTGGACCATGGCTGGCCGTTCTGGGGCGGGCTGGTGATGTCGGGCGTGGTGTGCGCGGTGCTGGGCTACCTGATCGGCATCGTCTCGCTGCGGCTCAAGGGCCACTACTTCTCCATCTTCACGCTGTGCGTGGGCTACATCATGTTCCTCGTCATCGAGAAGTGGGAGGGCCTGACCCACGGCACGGTGGGCATCATGGGCATCCCCGCGCCCGAGGCCCTGGGCGCGCTGAGCTTCGAGTCGCCGCTGGCGCTGTACTACCTGGTGCTGGCCTTCCTCGTGGCCTCGGTCTGGGTGATGCGGCGCATCGTCCGGTCGCTGCTGGGCCGCACCTTCGTGGCCATCCGCAACAGCGACGAGCTGGCCGAGGCCCTGGGCATCAACCTCATGCGCAACAAGGTGCTGGCCTTCATGCTGAGCGTGGTCTACGCGGGCGTGGCGGGCGGCCTGTATGCGGGCTTCGTGCGCTTCATCGGGCCGGACATGGCGGGCGTGCACCACACCTTCGACATGATGATCTTCGCCATGGTCGGCGGCATGGGCACGGTGCTGGGCCCGCTGCTGGGCGCCATCGGCATGCCCTGGATCACGCAGTACCTGCAGTTCCTGCAGGAGTACCGCTTCATCGTCTTCGGCCCCATTCTCGTGATGCTGGTGATCTTCATGCCCTACGGCGTGGTGGGCAGCGTCACCGCCTGGCGCGCGCGCCGCAATGCCAAGGAGGGCAAGCCGCATGCTCAAGATTGACCACCTGACCAAGCGGTTCGGCGGACTGGCCGCCGTGAGCGATGTCAGCACCGTGATCGAGGAAGGCCGCATCAACGCCATCATCGGCCCCAACGGCGCCGGCAAGACCACGTTCTTCAACCTGATCAGCTGCGTGCACAAGCCCACCTCGGGCACCATCACCTTCAATGGCCAGGACGTGACCTCGCTGCGCACCGACCAGGTGGCGAAACTGGGCGTGGCGCGCACCTTCCAGACCACGGCGCTGTTCGACCGCGCCACGGTGTTGGACAACCTTATCGTGGGCCACCGGCTGCGCACGCGCTCAGGGCTATGGGATGTGCTGCGCGGCTCCAGCCGCCTGCGCGAGGAAGAGCGCGTGTGCCGCGAAAAGGCGCGCGACGCGCTGGACTTCGTGGGCCTGTCGCATGTGGCCGGCCGCATCGCGGGCGACATCACGCAGGAGGAGCGCAAGCGCGTGGCCTTCGCGCTGGCCCTGGCCACCGACCCCAAGCTGATGCTGCTCGACGAGCCCGCCGGCGGCGTCAACCCCGAGGAGACCGAGGGCCTGGCCGAGCTGATCCGCAAGCTGGTGCGCCACGGCATCACGGTGGCGCTGATCGAGCACAAGATGGGCATGATCATGAGCCTGGCCGACAAGATCCTGGTGCTCAGCTACGGCGAGAAGATCGCCGAGGGCACGCCCGAGGAAATACGCCGCAACCCCGCCGTCATCGATGCCTACCTGGGGAGCGAGCATGCTGAAGTTTGAGAACGTGTCGCTGCGCTACGGCAGCTTCCTGGCGCTGGACGGGGTCAGCCTGCATGCCGACCGGGGCGAGCTGGTGGTGCTGCTGGGCGCCAACGGCGCAGGCAAGAGTTCGCTGTTCCTCACGGCCAGCGGCATCCACAAGGCCGCGGGCGGCTCCATCGTCTGGAATGGCAAGGAGCTGGCTGGCAGCAAGCCCTCGGCCATCGTGCAGTCCGGCGTGGTTCAGTGCCCCGAAGGGCGCAAGCTGTTCCCCCAGATGTCGGTGCTGCGCAACCTGCAGCTGGGCGCCTACGTGCACCGCCGCGACCCCGGTCCCAGCCAGAAGACGCTGCAGGAGGTGATGGAGCTGTTTCCCATCCTGCGCGAGAAGCAGCATGACCCGGCCGGCTCGCTGTCGGGCGGCCAGCAGCAGATGGTGGCCATCGGCCGCGCCATGATGGGCCGGCCCCAGGCCCTGCTGCTGGACGAGCCCTCGCTGGGCCTGGCGCCCCTGGTCATCAAGCAGATGTTCGAGGCCATACAGCGCATCAACGCGGCCGGCACCACCGTGCTGCTGGCCGAGCAGAACGCCTATGCGGCGCTGAAGATCGCGCACCGCGCCTATGTGATGGAAAGCGGCCGCATCGTGCGCGAGGGCAAGCCGGCCGAGCTGCTGGCTGACGACTCCATCCGAAAAGCCTACATCGGTGCATGACGCCGCCTCTTGCCTCTACCCAAGCCACCACCACCAACGATCCAAGGAGACAGACATGACAGCATTCGCACCATTGACCCGCCGCAGGGTGGGCACGCTGGCCCTGGCCTGCGCCGCCGTGGCCGCCGCCGGCCCTGCGCTGGCCCAGGAAGTCGTCAAGATCGGCTACTCCGGCCCGCTGTCGGGCGGCGCTGCCCAGTACGGCAAGAACGTGCTCGACGGCATGCAGATGGCCGTCTCCGAGATCAATGCCGCAGCGCCCGAGATCGGTGGCAAGAAGGTCAAGATCGAGATCGTTCCGCTGGACGACAAGTACAACCCGTCCGAGACCGCGATCAACGCCCAGCGCCTGGTGCAGCAGCACAAGACGGCGGCCATCCTGGTGCCGCATTCGGGCGGCATCTTCGCGCTGCAGACCACCAACGAGCGCAGCAACTTCATCGTGCTGGCCTACAGCTCGGTGCCGCAGATCACCAACCGGGGCAACAAGCTGACCCTGCGCATCCCGCCCGAGTTCACCTCGTATATCGACCCGTTCTCCAAGTACGTGATGGGCCGCTTCGGCAAGAAGGTGGCCCTGGTGGGCGCCGACCACGACTACGCCAAGGCCTGGGTCGCCGCCTTCAAGCCCGGCTGGGAAAAGCTGGGCGGCACCGTGGTGGCCGAGAACGCCATGAGCTACAACCGCGCCACCGATTTCTACAGCGGCGTGAGCAAGGCCCTGGCCGAGAAGCCCGACGTGCTCTTTGTGGGCGGAGCCTCCGAGCCCACGGCCCTGGTCGTCAAGCAGGCTCGCGAGCTGGGCTTCAAGGGCGGCTTCGTGGTCATGGACCAGGCCAAGCTCGACGAAATGGCCCGCGTGGTCGGCGGCTATGCGCCGCTGGAAGGCGCCATCGGCGTCATGCCCGTCTCCGAGGACACCAAGCCCGAGAACAAGGCCTTCGTCGAACGCTTCGGCAAGGTCTACCCGGGCCGCATCCCCGGCTCGGAGGCGCAGTGGAACTACACGGCCGTGCACGCCACCGTCAAGGCCATGCAGCTGGCCGGCTCGGCCTCGGACACCAAGGCCATCCACGCCAAGCTGGACGAAGCCTACAAATCCCTGCGCCCCGACGTGAACCCCGGCGGCGTCAAGGGCGTGGATGAGCGTGGCGGCACGTTGACCACGGAGCGCGGCGCCGCTGTGCGCGATGGCAAGATCGAGGCGGTGATGACGGTGGCGAACAAGTAGAGCGCCGCTCAGTTTTTCGACCGAAAGCGCCTGGTGCCAGCTTGATCTGGCCCAGGCGCTTTCTTGTGGACTCAGTTGTCCGGTACTTGCGTTTGACGTTACTGACGCGGCACGTTATTATTTGCTTCCATGACGATCCAGTCATTCAAGTGCCCCGACACCGAGCAACTGTTCCAGCAGAGGCGGGTGCGTCGGTGGAGCAGCATTGAAGTGGTTGCGCTGCGCAAGCTTCGGATGCTGCATGCCGCTCATGTGCTTCAGGACTTGAGGGTCCCGCCCGGAAACCGGCTGGAGGCGCTGCACGGATATCGCAAGGGGCAGCACAGCATCCGCATCAATGACCAGTGGCGCGTGTGCTTTGTGTGGACCCATGAAGGCCCGAGTGAGCTGGAGATCGTCGATTACCACTGAAGCGAAAGCGTTGATCCTGGATCTGGCGCAGGAGTGCTGACCATGAACAAACCTTTGAACCTCCCCACGCCAGGCGAAATCCTGGCCACTGAATTCCTGGAGCCCATGGGCCTGACGCAATACCGCCTGGCCCAGGCCATCCATGTCCCGCAGACACGCATCGCGGCCATCGTCAAGAACGGCCGCTCCATCACGGCGGATACGGCGCTGCGCCTGGCGCGCTTCTTTGGCACGTCCGTGGAGTTCTGGATGAATCTGCAAAGCCAGTACGACGCCGATATCGCGCGCGAGGCCATAGGCGACGACCTGGAGTCCATCGAGCCCTTTGCTCTGCAGGCTTGAAGAAGACATGCTGAGTCGCTGCGCAGCGGCTCACGTAAGAAAGGCCCCTGCACCGCGGTACAGGGGCCTTTCTCATTGCAGGGCTGCGTTGTTTACAACAAGCTCGCTCCACCATCCAGCACCAACGCCTGCCCCGTCATGTGCCGCGATGCATCGGACGCCAGGTAGACCACGGCGCCCTTGAGGTCCTCCTCGCCGCCGATGCGTCGCAGCGGGGCGCGGGCGATGAGCTGGTCGCCGAGCTTGTCGATGAGGCCGTTGGCCAGCTTGCTGGGGAAAAAGCCCGGGCAGATGGAGTTGACGCGGATGCCGTAGTGGCCCCACTCCGAGGCCAGGGTGCGCGCCAGGTGCACGGCGGCCGCCTTGGAGGTGTTGTAGGCCACGGTGTTCATGCCGGGCGGCGTGCCCTTGAAGGCGGCGACCGAGGCCGTGATGATCACGTTGCCCCGGCCCTTGGGGATCATCACGCGCCTGGCCACTTCGCGGGTGAGGAAGAAGGGCGCGGAGACGTTGAGGTTCATGACCTTGTTCCAGGCCTCGTCCGGGTATTCCTCGGCCTTGGCGCCCCAGGTGGCGCCCGCGTTGTTGACGAGGATGTCGATGTCGCCGCAGCGCGCCAGCACGTCCTCGACCAGGGCGGGGATGGTGTCGAACTTCTGC
This sequence comes from Delftia sp., assembly GCF_059499305.1. Lineage (NCBI taxonomy): Bacteria > Pseudomonadati > Pseudomonadota > Betaproteobacteria > Burkholderiales > Comamonadaceae > Delftia > Delftia sp. The sequence goes on along the minus strand of NZ_JCABYI010000011.1, from coordinate 31,739 downwards.
AGGTCGTTGGTGAAGGTCTCGACCTGGTAGCCCAGGCCCTGCAGGTGGGCCTTGGCTTCGGCCAGCTCGTCGGACTTGCGCGCCGTGATGGCGAGCCGGGCGCCCATCTCGCCCAGCGCCTCGGCCATCTGCAGGCCCAGGCCGCGCGAGCCTCCGGTGATCAGGGCGGTCTTGCCCGTGAGGTCGAACAATGCTTTCACGCTCATGCTGTATGTCTCCTGGCTTGGGTTTCTGGTGGTTGAGCAACACCTGCATGCTAGGGCGCCGGCACCGTGCACGCTGTCGTCTTGGCTACTTTGCCGTGCTGCGCCGTGCTGAGCGGTACCGCGCGGGCACCTGCGGGACAGGCGTTCAGGCCCTGTCGATGTCCTGCTGCAGCCGCCGCACCATGCGCTGCAGCGCGGGCACGCCGTCCTGGCGCAGTGCGTCGGCCGTGACGAAGCGCGAGGGCCCGCCCAGGCTGACGGCCATCAGCGGCAGGCCGCGCCCCGGCGAGAAGGCCAGGGCGATGGCGTTGACCTCGGGCTGCCAGTCGCCGAACGAGCGCGACAGCCAGGGCTGGGGCTGGTTGCCTGCCTCCGGCCACAGCGGCAACTGGGCCTGTGCGGCGGCCCATTGCTCGGGCGCGTGAGACTGCAGATAGTCCAGCGCGCGCTGGCGCTCGGACGCGGGGCTGGCGGCCAGCCAGGCACGGCCCACGGCCGTGGTGGCCAGGGGAATGCGCGAGCCCATGTCCAGGTCGCGGTGCATGAAGCGCGCGCTGGGGCAGTGCTCGATGTAGACCATGTTGTGCCGGTCGCGCGTGGCCAGGGCCACCTCGGCATCGGTGGCGGCCGCCAGCTTGCGCATCAGCGGGCGCGCGATCTGGCGCACGTCCAGGCGCGAGAGCATGGCGCTGCCCAGCGCCAGCGTGGCCGTGCCCAGGCGGTATTTGCCCTCTTCGGGCACATGGATGAGGTAACCCAGCGTGGTCAGCGTGTGCGTCAGGCGCGAGACCGTGGACTTGGGCAGTCCGCAGCGCCTGGCGATGTCCTGGTTGCCCAGCAGCTTCTCACCGGAGCGAAAGCACGACAGCACGTCCAGCCCGCGCGCCAGTGCGACGATGAAGTTGCGGTCTTCGTCGCCTGGCGGGGCTGAAGGAAGGGAGGAGGGCGGCATGCGCCGATTATCGGCAGCCGCCCCGCCACGGGGTGTCGTGGGCTTTACTTCTCGACGAAGGCGCGCTCGACCACGAAGTCGCCGGGCGTGGTGGTGTTGCCTTCCTTGAAGCCGCGGTGCTCCAGCAGCTCCTTGAGTTCGTTCAGCATGGCGGGGCTGCCGCACAGCATGACGCGGTCGGTCTCGGGGTTGAGCTCGGGCAGGCCGATGTTCTGCGGGAAGGTTCCGGCCGTGATCTGGTTGGAGATGCGGCCCTGGTTGCGGAAGGGCTCGCGCGTCACCGTGGGGTAGTAGATGAGCTTGTCCTTGACGATCTCGCCGAGGAACTCGTGCTCGGGCAGTTCCTTCTCGAACAGCTCCTGGTAGGCCAGCTCGTTGGCATGGCGCACGCCGTGCACCACGACCACCTTCTCGTAGCGCTCGTAGGTCTCGGGGTCGCGCGCCACGGCCAGCCAGGGGGCCAGGCCCGTGCCGGTGCCGATCAGGTACAGGTTCTTGCCGGGCAGCAGGTAGTCGATCAGCAGCGTGCCCGTGGGCTTCTTGCCGACGATGATGGTGTCGCCCACCTTGATGTTCTGCAGGCGCGAGGTCAGCGGGCCGTCGGGCACCTTGATGGACAGGAACTCCAGGTGCTCCTCGTAATTGGGGCTGGCAATGGAGTAGGCGCGCAGCAGGTTCTTGCCGTCGACCTTCAGGCCGATCATCGTGAAATGGCCGTTGGAAAAGCGCAGCGCAGTGTCACGGGTGGTGGTGAAGGAGAAAAGGCGGTCGGTCCAGTGGTGGACGGACAGCACGCGTTCTTCAAGAAAAGCACTCATGTTGGCAATACGGTGAATTCGGGGCGGACAGTGCCCGCCGGGACGTTGCAATGAGAGGTCAGTGCCATGCAGGCACGCGGTGGCGGGAAGCGCAGGGGGCAGGCGCGGTGTGCGCGTTGCCGCTGCTTCGTGGCGGCCGGTGACCGGGGCAAGGTCGCTATTGTCCGGTAAATGGCGTCAAAAGGGGCAGGCGCGAACCTTTGTCTTGATACGGATTAGTGATAAGCAAAATGACGCTGGCCGAGTCCAGCGGGCCATCGCCTATTGCTTTTCGGGCAGGCCAGCGTCGAGTGTCCAGGGCTGTATGGCCTGTGCCAGCCAGTCCATGAGCACGCGCACGCGGCGTGGCAATTGGCGGCGGTGGGCATAGACCAGGTGCAAGGGCATGGGCGGGGGCGGATGGCGGGGCAGCACCTCGACTAGTTCCCCTGCGTCCAGCAGCGGCTGCACGGCCAGGCGCGGGACCTGGATCAGGCCCAGGCCGGCCTGGCAGGCCGAGAGATAGGCCTCGGCGTTGTTCACGGTGAGCGCGCCCGCCATGGGCAGGCTGAGTGCCTGGCCGTCCTCTTCGTAATCGAAGCCCAGCGGCCGCGCGCCCAGCGTGCGCTGGTAGTGCACCAGCCGGTGACCTCCCAGATCCTGCAGCGTGGCGGGCAGCCCGTGGGCCTGGACATAGCCGGGGCTGGCGCAGGTGGCCAGCGCCACCAGGCCCAGCGGGCGGGCGACCAGCCCGGGCTCGTCCACGGGGCCCAGGCGCAGCACGCAATCAAAGCCTTCGCGCACCAGGTCCACGCGACGCTCGGTGCAGCTCAGTTCCAGCTCCAGCGCAGGATGGCTTTGCAGCAGTTGCGGCAGCAAGGGCATGACCACATGGCGCGCCAGGCCGGTGGTCATGTCCAGCCGCACCTTGCCTTGCAGCGGTGCGTCGCCGGCCTGCTGGAACTGGCCCTGGAATTCGTCCACGTCGGCCAGCAGGTCCTGGCAGCGTTCGTAGCAGGCCTGGCCGTCCTGGGTGAGCTGCACGCGCCGCGTGGTCCGGTGCAGCAGCCGCGTGCCCAGCCGCGCCTCCAGCTGCTGCACGGCCTGGGAGACGCTGGCCTTGGGCAAACCCATGCTGTCGGCCGCACGCGTGAAGCTGGCCATCTCGGCCACGCGGCTGAAGATCTGCATCTGCTCCAGAAGCTTGATTGTTTGCATGGGACGAACAAATAAATCAGAAACAGCCAATTTATCCAAAAATAGACCTTCAATACAGTCGCTGTCATTGCAAACCACCTAACGAGGTCCGCCATGACAGCTTCTCCTTCGACCGCTTCTTCCCCTGCCGCCCGCCGCATCGTCCTCGTCACGGGCGGCAGCCGCGGCCTGGGCCGCAATACGGCCGAGCACCTGGCGCGCCAGGGCCTGGACGTGGTGCTGACCTACCGCGAGCGTGCCGACCAGGCCCAGGCCGCCGTGGCCGCCATCGAGGCGCTGGGCGGGCGGGCCGCCGCCCTGCAGCTGGACGTGGCGCGCAGCGCGGGCTTTGCGGACTTTGCGGCCCGCGTGCGCAGGGTCCTGGCCGAGACCTGGCAGGCCGACCGCCTCGATGCGCTGGTGCACAACGCCGGCATCGGCATCAATGCACCCTTCGCGGCTACCACCGAGGCGCAGTTCGATGAATTGGTCGCCATCCACCTGAAGGCGCCGTTCTTCCTGAGCCAGCACCTGCTGCCCCTGCTGCGCGACGGCGGCAGCATCATCCACCTGTCCAGCGGGCTCACGCGCTTCACCCAGCCCGGTTATGCGGCCTATGCGGCCATGAAGGGCGGCGTGGAGGTGCTGACGCGCTACCTGGCGCGCGAGCTGGGGGCGCGCGGCATTCGCGTCAACACGGTGGCGCCGGGGGCGATTGCCACGGATTTTGGCGGCGGCCGTGTGCGCGACGATGCGCAGATGGGCGCCGCCCTGGCCAGCCAGACGGCGCTGGGCCGCGTGGGCCAGCCCGACGACATCGGCCCCGTGATGGCCGCCCTGCTGCAGCCCGGCATGGGCTGGGTGCAGGGTCAGCGCATCGAGGCCTCGGGCGGCATGTTTCTCTGAAGGCGCCAGGAGGGGCGTCAGCGCAGGCGCTCGCGCGCCACCATGGACAGCAGCACGATGGCGGCGGCTGCGCTGATGTGGCCGAACCAGGCCACCAGCCCCAGCGACCAGGGCTCCACCTGCAGCGCCGCCCACAGCGACAGCGCCAGCAGCACCCCGCCGGCCGCGCGCAGGCGCCGTGTGTGGGCAGATGGAAGTTCCTTGCCGAACAGGTCGCTCTGGTGGCGGTCCATGGCCAGGGCCAGGCAGGCGAAGGCGCCCAGGGCCAGCAGCTGACAGAACAGATGGGCCATGCTCATGCGCTGGTCTCCGCTGCGGCGGCCGCTGCTGTGGCGGCCACTGCCGTGGCGGCTGCTGTAGTGGTGGCTGACTTGGGCGCGGGCCGGGCGGCGCGCACCGGTTTGGCCTTGGGCTGGTGGCGCTGGGTGCGCAGGGCCAGATGGGCATGCAGTGCGGCCAGGGCCAGCAGCATGAGGTCCATGCCCGCGAATACCCAGTCGCCCGCGCGCAGGCTGGCCAAGAGGCCGCGATCCGTGGTCAGCGCGTTGACCACGGGCAGCAGGGCCAGAACGGCGGCGCCGGCCCACAGCAACTCGATCCAGGCCCGCCTGGCGGGCCGGCCCATCGCCCAGAACAGGGTGGCCCCCCAGGCGATGAACATGGCATGCACCTCCCACTCGGCGCGCTGCGCCATCTCCACCGGCAGCAGGCGGTTGGCCCAGAGCATGCCGGCCATGCCGATGGACAGGCCGGCGATGGTGGCGATGTTCAGCCGTTCCACGAGCCGGAAGCCGAAATGCGGCCTTTCCGGGTCGGGCAGCTTGCTGCGCCGCTTCACGTTCCACAGCACCAGTCCTGTTCCCACCATGGCCGTGCCCGCAAGGCTGACGATGAAGTACAGCCAGCGCGTGGGCAGGTCGCCGAAGCGGCCCATGTGCAGCGCATAGAGCACGCCGCGCGTCTCGGCGGCGGTGCCCACGCTGTCCTGGGCCTGCAGCAGCTGGCCGCTGACGCCGTCGAACGTCATGAACTGCGGGCTGATGGAGACGCGGCCGTTGTCGCCGCGCACCACGACCACGCTGGCCTTGGCATCGCCGGGCAGGTTGACGTTCAGGCGCTCCACCTGGCCCGCGCCCCAGCGCTGCTCGGCCTGGCGCACCATGTCGGCCAGCGGTGCCAGGGGCGCGGCCTGCCCCGAGGGCTTGCCAGCCGGAACGAAGGCGCTGAGCTGCTGGCCTGCCACCACGCGCTGCTCGGGCGTCATGGTGGTGGCCAGGCTGGCCCAGGGCATGTACATCAGGGCCAGCGTCACCAGGCCGGTGTACGTGATCATCAGGTGAAAGGGCAGGCCCAGCACGGACAGCGCGTTGTGCGCGTCCAGCCAGGAGCGCTGGCCCTTGCCCCAGCGGAAGGTGAAGAAGTCGGCAAAGATCTTCTTGTGCGTGATCACCCCGCTGACGATGGCCACCAGCATGAACATGGCGCACAGCCCCGCCAGATAGCGGCCCCAGAGCACGGGCATGTAGTGGAACTGGAAGTGGAAGCGGTAGAAGAACTCGCCGCCGCGCGTCTCGCGCACCGGGCCTTCGAGGCGCGTGCCGGTGGCCGGGTCGAAGCGGCCGTTCTCGAAGCGGCGCCTGGTGCCCTTTTCGGTCTGCGGCGGGCTCCAGAACACCGTGGCCACCGTGCTGCGCGCATCGGGCAGGTTGATCAGCCATTGCGGGCTTTGCGGCGCCACATGCGCCATGGCGTCGCCGATCCGCTGGGCCACGAGCGCGGGCTCGCTCGCCTGGCTCTGGTGCGGCTGCTCGGGCTGCATCCACTGCGTGATCTCGTTCCTGAAATAGCTCACCGTGCCCGTGAGGAACATGGCGTAGAGGAACCAGCCCAGCAGCAGGCCGACCCAGGTGTGCAGGTCGGACATGGTCTGGCGGATGCCGGGCGCCTTGGCGGCTTTCCCGGGCTTGGCAGACTTGCCGGCCGTGTTCGTGGTGTCCGGGGTGTTCGTGGTGCTCGTGTTCATGCGCCCAGCCCCTTGCCCCAGGTCCACCACGCGGCAGGCGCCAGCACCAGGGCGGCGACCAGCAGGCCGGCCCAGGCGCGCGTGGCGCTGCGCACGGCAAACACCCAGATCACCGCGCCCGCGTAGACGGCAAAGCTCAGCAAGGTGCCCGAGATCGCCGCCTGCGTGCGGTCTGCGGGCAGGGCCATAACGGCCACGCTGGCCAGCGCCGCCACGGCGTAGCCGCCAAAAATCGCGGCGAGGATGCGGGAGATCAGCGGCCCGTAGTCACGGAACCAGTCACGGAACCAGTCATGGGTGCGGGCAAGAGTGGGAGATGGCATGGCGCAGTGCCTGGAAAGGCTCGAAAAACACCGGCAGAGGAGGCGGCGGTGGCGCGGATGTTATTTGAGAATAAGTCCCATTACAAGCAACGCTGGCAAGCTGCACGCCTGCCGTCCCTCCGCCTCCCCAACGCTGTCCCTCAGCCGGCCGGCAGCCGCATGCGTGCCTGCAGGTTCTCGAAGATCTGGCGCGTGACGGGGCTGATCACATGGCTGCGGATGTACAGGCGGTAGACCAGGTCCGGCAGCGGCGGCATGCCGTCGCCCGCGCCCAGCACGCGCAGGCCCGGGTCGAGTTGCTCCACGCCGCGCGCCGTCACGCCCAGGCCGGCGCGCAGCGCTGCGCGTATGCCGACCAGGCTGGTGCAGGTGTGGCGCGGTGTCCAGGCGATGCCGGCCGCATCCAGCGCGTCGCAGCCCAGGCGGCGGAAGATGCTGGGCCCGTCGGCCATGACCAGGGGCACGGGCTTGCCCGGGTCATGGGCATAGCCCGCGCCGCACAGCCACACCGTGGGTGTGGAGCGCAGGGCAAAGCCCTCGAAGCCTTCGTCCTCGCGGTTGGAGATGGCCAGGTCCAGCTCGCCCTGCTTGAGCGACTCCATCAGGAACGGGCTGCGCCCCACATGGATGTCGATCTGCATGCCCGGAAAGTTCAGCGCGATCTCCTGCAGCACGGGCGGCAGCATGTTGTCGGCCGCGTCGTGCGGTGCGCCAATGCGCACCAGGCCCTGCACCTGGCGGTGCTGCAGGTTGCGCAGCGCCTCGTCGTGGATGGCCAGCATGTGGCGCGCATAGCCCAGCAGGCGCTGGCCGTGGTCGGTGAGGCGTTTTTGCCGGCCCTGCTTCTCGAACAGCGCGTGGCCGATCTTCTCCTCCAGCCGCTGCATCTGCTGGGTGATGGCCGATTGCGTGCGGCCCATCTGCACGGCGGCGGCGGCAAAGCTGTCGTGGCTGGCAATGGCGGCCAGGGTGCGCAGCAGGTCCAGGTCAAGCGTCTCCATACTTCAATTTTATTGAAGTATTTGTTGAGGGTGCGTGGATTGTTGCGGGCCGGACGCCTCACTACAGTGGGCTTCAACGACGACAAGGAGTCCCCTTTGAACACCACCACCACCACCACCACCATCACCGAACAGCGCAGCGCCGCCGTGACAGCGGCCATCGACCACATGAAGCAGGCCATTGGCGAAGGCGCTGCCACGCGCGCCAGCCTGGACGCCGTGCTCCAGCAGCTGCTGGGCCTGGCCGCGCGCCGAGACTTCTGGCAGCAGGCCGACTACGCCGCGCCCGAAGAGGGCGAGCACCAGGCGCGCTACCTGATCGCCGAGGACGCCGACCAGAGCTATGCGCTGTACCTCAACGTCATGCGCCCGGGCAAGCGCATCGTGCCGCACAACCACACGACCTGGGCCTGCATTGCCGCCGTGGAAGGCACGGAGCACAACCGCGTCTACGAGCGCACCGACGACGGCTCCGTCCCCGGCAAGGGCACGCTGCGCGAGACGGATCTCGTGGTGGTGGCGCCAGGCCAGGGCATCGCCCTCATGCCCGAGGACATCCACTCCGTGGAGATCCAGGGCGAGCAGGTCATCCGCCACCTGCACATGTACGGCCGCGCGCTGGAGACGCTCAACGAGCGCACCAGCTACGACCTGGCCGCCGGCACCTGCCAGACCATGGCCATCGGCGTGCAGACGCGCCGCTGAGCCCCGGCCTTCCGGCCGCTACCTCCCGCTTCCTGCCTTTTCCCTGTCCATGCCGCAGCGCGCCCCACGGGGCGCGCGTGGCACGGCTTTGCCCGAAATTCCTTGCCGATCTTTTTCCCGGACCGCATGCAATGACCGCATCCATTGACGCCCACACCCTCAAATCCTGGCTGCACGACGGCCAGGAGATCGCGCTGCTCGACGTGCGCGAGCACGGCCAGTACGGCGAGTCGCACCTGTTCTACGCCACGCCCCTGCCCTACAGCCGGCTGGAGCTGGATGTGCCCCGCCTGGTGCCACGCAGGCAGGTGCGCGTCGTCACCTACGACGGTGGCGAGGGCGATGCCAGCGCGGGCGTGGCCGGGCGCGCCGCGCGCCGCCTCGAAGCCCTGGGCTACACCCAGGTGTCTGTGCTGGAAGGCGGCACCCAGGCCTGGAGCGCGGCAGGCTACACGCTGTTCGCCGGCGTGAACCTGCCCTCCAAGACCTTTGGCGAACTGGCCGAGCACGCCTACGGCACGCCGCGCATCACGGCCCAGCAGCTGGCGGCGCGCCAGGCGGCGGGCCTGCCCCTGGTGGTGCTGGACGGCCGGCCCGTCTCCGAGTTCCACAAGATGAACATCCCCGGCGCCATCTGCTGCCCCAATGGCGAGCTGGCGCTGCGCGTGAGCCGCCTGGTGCCCGATGCGGCCACGCCCATCGTGGTCAATTGCGCGGGCCGCACGCGCTCCATCATCGGCGCGCAGACCTTGATCAACCTGGGCATTCCCAACCCCGTCTACGCGCTGGAAAACGGCACCCAGGGCTGGTACCTGGCCGACCTGCCGCTGGAGCATGGCGGCACGCAGCGCTATGGCGACGACTCGGCCAGCAGCGCGCTGCAAGCACAGGCCCGCGCCCTGGCCGAACGCTTCGACGTGCCCGAGGTCGATGCCGACACCGTGCGCGCCTGGAGCCAGGATGCTGCGCGCACGCTGTTCCTGTGCGATGTGCGCACGCCCGAGGAATTCAAGGCCGGTTCGCTGCCCGGCGCCCAGCACACGCCCGGCGGCCAGCTCATGCAGGCCGGCGACCAGTACGTGGGCGTGCGCGGTGCGCGCCTGGTGCTGTTCGACAGCGATGGCGTGCGCGCCCCCGTGGTGGCCAGCTGGCTGCGCCAGCTCGGCCATGACGCCTGCGTGCTGCGGGGAGGCCTGCACAGCGGCCTGGACCTGGCACCGGCCCAGCCGCCCCAGGTCCCCGCACTGGCAGGCATCACGGCGCAGGCCCTGCACGAACGCATGCGCCAGGGCGAGGTGGCCGTGGTCGATCTGCGCGCGGGCATGAAGTACCGCGCAGGCCACATCGCCGGAGCCCGCTGGTCCATCCGCCCGTGCTTGGCCAGCGATCTGGCCGGCGAGACGCGCCAGATCGTGCTGGTGGCCGACGAGCCCGGCATGGCGCAATGGGCAGCACTGGAACTGCAGGGCGCCGCGCCGCTGCTGCTCGAAGGCGGCCTGGCCGCATGGCAGCAGGCCGGCCTGCCCGTCGAGGCCACGCCCGACAGCCCCACCGACGCCGAGTGCATCGACTACCTGTTCTTCGTGCACGACCGCCACGACGGCAACAAGCAAGCGGCACGCCGCTACCTGGCCTGGGAGACGGGCCTGGTGCCGCAGCTCGATGCCCAGGAACTGGCCGCCTTCCGCCTGCCGAGTGCATGAAGCTCCCCCTGAGCGGCTTCGCCGCTTCCCCCTCTCTCGCTGCGCGGGAGGGGGACGGCACCCTCGCTGCGGGGGCGGCGCGGCCGGCGTAGGCCCTTGCTTGGTGCCCCTGGCCAAAGTCACGTCAGTTGCAAAGGCAGCGCCATATATCGCTGACTTGCCGTAGAGCGACATAAATCAGATCACATAACGACAGGAGACAAGACATGTTCGCAACCCTCAACCTGGCCAGGATGCTGGCCGCCAGCCTCGCGGCCCTGGCCATGCTCTCGCAGGCCACTGCCGAGCCGCTGGCCGCACGCAACGGCTATCCGGCCCAGCCGATCCGCTTCATCTCGCCCTTCCCGCCGGGCGGCGGCAACGACGCCAGCACGCGCTGGGTCACCACGCGGCTGACCGAGGCCACGGGCCAGCCCTCCGTGGTGGAAAACCGGGGCGGTGCAGGCGGCAACATCGGCGCCAAGGCCGTGGCCGAGGCCAAGCCCGATGGCTACACCGTGCTCACGGGCCAGGTCTCGCTGATGGCGGTGAACCCCGCGCTCTACAGCGCGCCGGGCTTCGATCCGCTCAAGAACTTCGTGCCCATCACGCAGATCAACGCGGCGCCGCTGGCCATCGTGGTCGCCTCGGCCTCGCCCCTCAAGAGCTTTGCCGACCTGGTGGCGCGCAGCAAGGGCGAGCCGGGCCGCGTCACCTATGCCACGCCCGGCAACGGCACGCTGTCGCACCTGGTGGGCGTGGTGCTGTCCAAGGAAAACGGCGTGCCCATGACCCATGTGCCCTACAAGGGCGCGGGGCCGGCCATCAACGATCTGCTGGGCCAGCAGGTCGATGTGCTGATCACCTCCACCTCGTCCGTGGCCGGCATGATCCAGGCGGGCCAGGTGCGTGCGCTGGCCGTCACCAGCCCGCGCCGCATCGGCGTGTTCGGCAAGGTGCCCACGCTGGAGGAACTGGGCCTGCGCAATGCGCGCTTCGAGGACTGGTACGGCTTCTTCGCTCCCGCCGGCACGCCGCCCGAGCGCGTGGCTTTCTTGCACGACGCCATCGTGCGCACCCTGCAACTGCCGGAAGTGACCAAGCTGGTCGTCGATGGCGGCAGCGAAGTCGTGGCCAGCACGCCCGAAGCCTTTGCCGCCCAGCTGCGCCAGGACATGGAGCGCTGGTCGCGCGTGGTCAAGCTCTCGGGCGCGAAGATCGACTGATGGCTGCCGAACACGCCCCCGTGCCTGGATCATCGGCCTCTGGCGCCCCCGCGCTGGACCTGCAGACCCGGCTGCTGCATGCGGGCAAGCGCCCGACCTATGCGGGCGGCACGGCCGTCAACCCGCCCCTGGTGCGCGCCAGCACCGTGCTGTTCGAGAGCACGGCACAGCAGCGCGAGATGCGCGAGCGCCGCGCCGGCGAGCGCATCTTCAGCTACGGCGCGCGCGGCACACCCACCGGCTTTGCGCTGGAAGATGCCGTCAGCGAGCTGGAAGGCGCCCACCGCACGCGGCTGCTGCCTACCGGCCTGGCGGCCATCGGCATGGCCCTGCTCAGCTACCTGCGCCCCGGCGACCATGTGCTGCTGACCGACAGCGCCTACCAGCCTGTGCGCCACCTGGCCGGCCAATGGCTGCGGCCCTACGGCATCGAGTACGACTTCTTCGCGGCCGATGGCAGCGACGCCCAGGCGCGCATGCGTCCCAACACCCGCATGGTCTATGCCGAATGCCCGGGATCGCTGGTCTACGAGATGTGCGACCTGCCCGCGCTGGCGGCCATGGCCCATGCGCGCGGCGCCCTGGTCGTGGCCGACAACACCTGGGGATCGGGCTGCCAGTACCGGCCGCTGGCGCTGGGGGCCGATGTCTCGGTGATGGCAGCCACCAAGTACCTGGCTGGCCACTCCGACGTGATGATGGGCACCGTGGCCACCACCGAGGCCGCCTGGGAGCCGCTGGCCGCGCGCTGCGATGCCTTCGGCATGGCGGTCAGCCCCGACGATGCCTGGCTGGTGCTGCGCGGCATGCGCTCGCTGGCCGCACGGCTGCAGATGCACGAGGCGCATGCGCTGGAGGTGGCGCACTGGCTGCAGCAGCACCCGGCCGTGGCCACCGTGTTCTGCCCCGCGCTGCCCACGCACCCCGGCCATGCGCTGTGGCTGCGCGACTGCCAGGGCACCAACGGCCTGGTGTCGCTGGAGCTGCAGCCCGGCACCGCCGAGGCCGCCGTGGACCGCTTCATCGACGGCCTGCGCCTCTTCGGCATCGGCGCCTCCTGGGGCGGCTACGAGAGCCTGGCGACGGCCGCGCACATGGCGCAGGCGCGCAGCGTCACCGACTGGAGTGCGCGCGGGCCCGTGGTGCGCCTGCACATCGGTCTGGAGTCGCCGCGCGACCTCATCGCCGATCTGGAGCAGGGGCTGGCGGCACTTTAGTGGATAACACGCTCTAGCGGCCTGCCTGAGCGCTCGCCAGCTCGCCGGCCAGCGTCTGCACCAGCGCAGCGGCCGGCATCTCGCGCGCCAGCGGCGCACCCTGGCCGGCCCAGTGGGCTGCGTAGTCGGAGCTGCCCTGCGCCGAGGCCGCCTGGTGCAGCGCCTTGCCTGCGTCGTAGACGCGCGGATAGTCGGGCAGGGGCTGGCCATGGCTGGCGCCCAGCGCATGCAGCCGGTTGACCATGCCGCGCGCCGGCCGGCCCGAGATGGCGGCGGTGATGCCTGTGTGGTGGGCGCGTTCGCTGCGCAGCTCGGCACGGTAGGCCGGGCTGGCGGACGATTCAGGGCAGAGGATGAAGGCCGTGCCCAGCTGCGCCGCGCAGGCGCCCAGGCCCAGCGCGGCCGCAATGCCTTCGCCATCCATGATGCCGCCGGCCGCGATCACCGGCAGGGCCGTGTTGCGGGCCAGCACGCGCACCAGGGCGAAGGTGCCCATCATGCGGTCCTGCGCGGGATCGAACGTTCCGCGGTGCCCCCCGGCCTCCACGCCCTGGGCCACGATGGCATCGACACCGGCCTGCTCCACCTGGCGCGCCTCGTCCAGCGACGTGGCGCTGGCCAGGGTCACGACGCCGGCCGCGCGCAGCGCGTCGATGAAGCCCTGCTCAGGCAGCCCGAAATGAAAGCTCACCACGGCGGGCCGCTCCTGCAGCAGCATGGCCTGCAGCGCCGCGTTGCCGACGGCGGTGGCGTAGATCTCGTTGAGCGTGGCAGGCGGCGCGGCGCCGAAGCGCGCGAACTCGGGCGCCAGATGGGCCAGCCAGGCGGCCTCGCGCTGCGCATCGGCCCGGGCCGGCCGGTGGCAGAACAGGTTGACGTTGAAGGCGCCCGAAGTCAGCGCGCGCGTCTGCACGATCTGCTGGCGTGCCTGCTCCGTGCCGCTGGCGCCAATGCCCAGCGAGCCCAGGCCGCCGGCCTCGGTGACGGCGGCCGCCAGCGCGGGCGTGGACGTGCCGGCCATGGGGGCCTGGATGATGGGATGGCGCATGCCCAGGCGGGCCATCCACGCGGTCTTTGCGGTGCTCATACGACTCCTTGTTTCCTGCCTCGAATCCGCGCACTCATGCGGCGGCCTGCCGGCGTGCGCTGGCGCGGCTGGCGGCGATCATCAGCGTGCCCAGCAGCAGCGACACGCTGCCGATGACGAACAGGCGCTGGTACGAGCCCAGGCCCGCATAGCTCCAGGCCATGAAATACCCCGACACGGCCTGCATCAGCGCAAAGGCCGCCGTGGCATAGCCCCACATGCGCTTGTGCTGCACGGGGCCGATCAGCTGCATCAGGTAGCCCGAGGTGATGGCCGCCATGCCCGGCGACAGCGCGCCCACCAGGAAGGACGAGGTCGCATGCCCCGCAAATCCCACCCAGAACAGCGGCATGGCAATGGCCAGGGTCTTGACCGCATAGGCGCCCGTGGTCGTGCCCCACCAGCCAAAGCGCGTGGCGCACAGCGAGGCCACCAGCGGCCCGGCAATGGCGCCCAGGCCGAACACGGCCCACTGCGTGGAGGCATAGGCATCGCCCAACTGCAACTCGCGCGCCAGGTAGTCCACCCAGAACACCGTGTGCGGCACAAAGCCGAAGGCATCCGTCATATAGGCCAGCATCACCAGCACCACGGGCAGCGTCCACAGGGGCGCGGCGGGCACGGGCCGGGCATGGGGCGTGATGGCGATGGGCGCAGGCACCGGCAGCCGCCGCACATGGCGCCAGCCCAGCCAGCCGGCCCAGGCGCAGACCGCCGCCAGCGCCCACCAGACGGCGCCCAGGCTCTGGCGCGCCAGCAGCGGTATCAGCGTGGCCGACAGCAGGGCGCCGGCGCCTATGCCGCAGAACATCAGCGGCCCCAGGGCCGCACGCCGCTGCAGGGGGGTGGCCGCCAGGGCCACCGAGGGGCCCAGCACCATCAGGATGGCGCCGCCAATGCCCGAGATGCAGCGCCAAGCAAAGAACCAGGGCATGGGCAGAGGCCAGGCACAGGCCGCAAAGCTCAGCGCCAGGGCCACCCAGCACCACAGCAGCACGCGCAGCGCGCCCAGGCGTTCGGCCAGCGGCGCGGCGGCCAGCGCCCCGATCAGATAGCCCAGCAGGTTGGCCGCACCCAGGTAGGCCACCTGCTCGCCGCTGAACCAGCCGGCATGCACCATCTGCGGCATCAGCGCCGTGTAGGCAAAGCGCGCCAGGCCGACGCCGCTGAGCGTGGCCATGAAGCCGGTCAGCAGCAGGGAAGTTTCGTTGCGTTGGATCACGGGAGTGGGCGCCATGCGGGGAGGATGGGCATACCTTAAGCCGCCGGAGTCATCATGTCCAATGATTCAAAATGATGGCGTCGATCTCGATTGAAGATGAATGCCACTGGAGCCGCGATGCAACTGAAGTCCCTGCGCATGTTCCTGGCCGTCTGCGACAGCGGCAGCTTCGGCGCTGCCGCGCAGCAACTGCACACCGTGCAGTCCAACGTGACGGCCCATGTGAAAAAGCTCGAGGACGAGGCCGGCGTGCAACTGCTGGAGCGCAGCGCTCCCGTGCACGCCACGCCTGCCGGCCGCCTGCTGGAGCAATACGCGCGGCGCATGCTGGCCGACCATGACGAGGCGCTGGCCCTGCTGCAGGGCAGCGCCCGGGCCGCCGGCGCGCTGCGCATAGGCTCCATGGAAACCACGGCCGCGCTGCGCCTGCCGCCGCTGCTGGCGCGCCTGCACCAGGCCCGGCCCGGCCTGGACCTGGAGCTGCGCACGGCCACCACGGCCGAGCTGCTGGCTGACCTGCTGGCAGGGCGGCTGGACTGCGCCTTCGTCTCGGGCATGCCGCCCCAGTCGCGGCTGCAGGGCTGGAAGGTTTTCGAGGAGGAACTGGTGCTGGTCACCGCATTCGCGCTGCCGCGCTTTCCCGATGCCGCCCAGCTCAGCGCCGTGCCCTTCCTGGCCTTCCGCCAGGGCTGCAGCTACCGCCAGCGCATCGAGCTGCTGCTGGCCGCGCGCGGCGTGGCGGCACGCATCATGGAAATGGGATCGCTGGACGCCATCCTCGGCTGCGTGGCCGCCGGCATGGGCTACGGCCTGCTGCCGCGCAGCGTGGTCCAGGCCCAGCAGCACCGCTTCGGCGTGCACATCACGGCCCTGCCCGGCGCACTCGCCCAGGAAGTCGCCCGCGTGGAAACCTGGTTCGTCGTGCCCGCGCGCCAGGGCTGGTCGCCTGCGCTGCATGCGTGCGTGGAGGTGTTGGGGATCGAGGGTGTGCAAGGCGAAGAGGCCCTGGGCATGGAAGCCGTCCCGGCAGCGTCTGCCTGAGACTCAGAACAGGTCGGAAGGCAAGGCTGCTGCCTTTTGGGCGATGTCCACCAGTCTTTGGGCCTGGGTGGTCGCATAGGCGGCGATGCGCTGGGCGAAGACGTGTTCTTCTGGCGTGTAAGGCGATTCGCGCAGAACCTTGGCCGCCGCACCAGGAGCTGCCCTGGCCATGCGCTGGGCTTCACGTGCGAGCAGCCTGCGGTCTATCGCACACAGGTGCGCGAAATGCGCAAACTCGAAGGGTGTGAGTTCCTCCAGCGCAAAGCAGTCGCCGAAGGCCATCGCCAGTTCCTGGGACACATCGGGATACTGGGCCACGCTGACGAGGTCGTACCAGGGTGCGGTCGCCAGGCCCTGCGGCAGCACGTGGAAGGAGAAGTTCTTGCCATGTGCGTCGCCATTGCCGATCAGTATCTGGAACAGCGCCCATCGGATCATTGCCAGCTTGTCTGCAGCCTTCGCCACCGAGTGCTCCAGTAGACCGAACAGCCGGGGAAAGCTCATGCCGTCGCGGTATAGCCGGGCATCGCCCACGCTGCCTACGTGGTGCTCGTACTTGTAGCTGACGGGCAGATCGCCCGCTTGGCATGCATCGATGATGTGGGTGCGCAGGACCCGCCTTTGCGGCGCCTGCCGCACGCGGTCAAAGCGCCTGACTGCCAGCACCGGCTGTGGTACGTGCAGCATCTGCACCTCGGCTGCAGGCAAGCGCATGGCCGCTGCCAGGCGCATGCAGAAATGCTCGTTCACCACCATGTGCGGCACCGCGCTGTCGCGCGGCTGGGGTTTGAGGATGTGGGTGGACGGAACGTTGTCGGGAAGGAAGATGGTGCCCTCCTGCACGCTCTCGCCTTCCACGTGCACGGGCAGCTTGTCCTGGTAGCCGGCCACCGACATGCGCACTTTGCCATCCCACTCGATGAAAGGGCGTGTCTCTCGGTCTGCAATGCGTTGGGAGAGTTCCGCTGTCGATATGGGGCGAGCGGCATTGGCGGCCTGGGGATCGGGCTTGCTGCCGTCGGCCTGAAACCGGAAAGCCCCGGTGGTCTCGGCGCCGAGGGCGCGTATCAGACCGAAGATGTTGCCCTTGCCTATGCCCTGACTTCTGGCCACCACATCCAGCGCCGCGCCTTCAGGCAGCAGGTTCTCGATGAAACGCCGGATGGAGCGCGAGTCGTAGCCCCCTTCGGGAGCGGCCAGCGGCAGGCAGGGCGCCAAGTAGAAAGGCCGTTCATGCTCCAGCCATGCAGGCGCATACCGCAGTCCCCAAAGATCGTTGTGCGGGTCATGGGTCACATCGGCCACGTGCGTGCCGACATCGTTCCACAGCGAAAGCGAAAGCGAAAGCGACGGCGGCGTGGCCATGTGCGCTTCAGGCCCGTGGAAGTCGTGCCATCAGGGCGTCCTGCTTGGGCGCGATGACCATGGCGAGACCCAGCCCGTCGAGTACGGCCAGCAGCTTGTCGGAGCCCACGCCGCCCTTGCCGTTCTCCAGACGGGAGAGCAGATCCAGCGACACGCCGCACAGGGCTGCCGTGTCATCGATGCGCAGGTGCTGGGCCTTGCGCATGGCACGGATCTGGGCGCCGAGCCTGGACAGGTCAGCGATGACCACGGCCCCGGGCTGCAGGGGATCCTGCTGCGGGCCGTTCATGGGCGTGGAAGACGGCATGGATGAATTGGCTTTATTTCTGATATTCCGAAATTCTAGGATTTCTTAGGGAATTTTCAAAACAATTTCCAATATTCCGAAATTCAGGAGTACTTCGTTTCATTCAGGAGAAAATTTCGGAATATCAGAAATAATTCCGACAACCATGCAACCGCGTCCAATGCAGATCCTCATGAAGGCAACCGCAACACCCTCCGATACTGCATGGCCTCCGCCACATGCCCGGTCTCCACAGCCGCGCTGCCGGCCAAGTCGGCAATGGTGCGCGCCACCTTGAGCGCGCGGTGGGTGCTGCGGGCCGACCAGCCCAGGCGTGCGGCGGCCTTGTGGGCGAAGGCCAGGGCCTCGGGCGACAGGCCCAGGTGGTCGTCCAGGGCCTGGCCCTGGAGCTGGTGGTTGGCACTACCCTGGCGCTGCAGGGCCAGCGCGCGGGCCTGGACCACGCGCTCGCGCACGGTGTCGCTGGCCTCGCCAGAGCGCGCGGCCAGCAGCTCCTGCGGGGGCAGGGCACCGACTTCCACATGCAGGTCGATGCGATCCAGCAGCGGGCCGCTGATGCGCGCCTGGTAGCGCGCCACCTTGTCGGGCGTGCAGCGGCAGCGCTGCACCGTCGATCCCCAATGGCCGCAGGGGCAGGGATTCATGGCCGCGACGAGCTGGAAGCGCGCGGGGAATTCGCAGCGCTGGGCGGCTCTGGCGATGGTGATCTGGCCGGTCTCCAGCGGCTCGCGCAGCGCCTCCAGCGCGCTGCGTGCGAACTCGGGGAATTCGTCCAGAAACAGTACTCCGTGATGGGACTGCGAGATCTCGCCAGGGCGCGGCGGCGAACCTCCTCCGACCAGGGCCACGGCGCTGGCCGTGTGATGCGGACTGGCCGTGGGGCGCTGGCGCCAGCGCTCGGGCGTGAAGCGGCCGGCCAGGCTGGCGATGGCGGCGGCTTCCAGCGCCTCGTCGTCGCTCATGGGCGGCAGCAGGTCGGCAAAGCGCTGGGCCAGCATGGACTTGCCCGAACCCGGCGGCCCCACCAGCAGCAGGCCGTGGCCTCCGGCCGCCGCAATCTCCAGCGCGCGCCGCGCCTGTGCCTGGCCACGCACCTCGGCCAGGTCCAGGCTGCTGCGCACGGCGACGGCGGGCTGCGGCTGCACCGCATGCCAGCCCGGGCCGGGGCATGTCTGGGTGTCGCCTGCTGCCGGCAAGGCGTCGGTTTCGTCGGTCTCTTCGGTGTCCTCGCTTTCGTCGCTGCAGCAGGCATCGTCCGTGTCCTGCTCCGCCTGCACCAGGGCATTGGCCGAGCGTGTGATGAAGCGGCGCACCACGTCCAGCAGGTGGTGCGCGCAGAACACCTGGGCCGACGGCACGAAGGCCGCCTCCTGCGCGCTGCCCGGCGGCAGCACCAGGCGGGCGCCGTCCTGCTGGCGGTGCAGGGCCAGGGCCGTGGCCAGCGCGCCGCGCA
This sequence comes from Delftia sp., assembly GCF_059499305.1. Classification (NCBI taxonomy): domain Bacteria; kingdom Pseudomonadati; phylum Pseudomonadota; class Betaproteobacteria; order Burkholderiales; family Comamonadaceae; genus Delftia; species Delftia sp. Next base: position 13,029 of record NZ_JCABYI010000011.1, on the reverse strand, counting down.
CGGGCCGCAGCGCGCCCGACAGCGACAGCTCGCCCGCGAATTCGTAGTCGGCCAGCGCATCGCCATTGATCTGGCCGCTGGCCGCGAGAATGCCCAGCGCAATGGGCAGGTCGAAGCGCCCCGAATCCTTGGGCAGGTCGGCGGGTGCCAGGTTGACGATGATGCGTTTGTTGCTCGGGAACTCCAGCCCGGAGTTCAGCAGTGCCGAGCGCACGCGTTCACGCGCTTCCTTGACCTCGACATCGGCCAGACCCACCAGCGTGAACGACGGCAGGCCGTTGGCCAGATGCACTTCCACAGTGACACGCGGGGCGGCCAGCCCCAGCAGCGCACGACTTTGAACCAGGGCCAGACCCATGGGCACCTCGCAGGAACGACAGACACAAAGCCACACAAAGGAAGAAGCCGCCAGCGGTGCGGCGGCCTCGGTGACCCAGTATGGCAACGGCCTTGGGCCTTGTGGACGGCGGGCGCGGCGCTGAACCCAAATCTCAGAATGTTCTGACCCTTGCAGCGCAAAAATCAGAACAGCTTCACCAGCGCCGGAACGCTCAGCACGGCCGTGTAGTAGCCCATGAACTGCACGCCGGTGTTGAAGCCCGGGCCGCGTGACGGCAGGCCGCCGAGCAGGCCCGGCAACGGCCGTTCCCCTGCGCCATGCGAGATTGCAGGTCGAAACGCGAGCGGTGCTGGCTCAGCCGGCCCGAGCCAGCCCCCGGGCCTGCGCACGCAGCAGCGCGATGAAGCGCTGCTGCTCCTGCGTGGGCGCGTCATCGGTGCGGGTGAGGATGCCGAAGGGCGCCATGGGCACGTCGATGCAGACCGGCAGCGCCCTGACCAGGCCCATGCGCAGATAGTCCTTGAGCGCGGATTCGGACAGCAGCATCACGGCATCGGTCAGCTGCACCAGTTGCTGCATGGAGTACACCGAGCTGCATTCGATGATGTCGGCCGGCGCGGGCAGCTCCAGGCGCTGCAGCAGCTGGTCGAGCGCGATGCGCGCAGGGCTGGTGGCCGGCTGCAGGATCCAGGGCCAGTCGCGCACCAGTTCCTCCCAGTCGAGCTTGCGCCGGCGCGCCAGCGCATGGCCGCTGCGCACGACGAGCAGCAGCCGCTCGTTGCCCAGTTCCTCGAAGCCGTAGCCGCTGCTGTCTGCCGTGGGGCTGCGCCGTGCAATGGCCAGGTCGATGCGCCGCTGGTCCAGCAGGCGCAGGATCTGGTCGCTGGTGTCGCCCATGATGCGCAGGCGCAACTGCGGGCTTTGCGCCTTCATGCGGGCCACGGCCGTCATCACCAGGTCGGGTGCGGCGCCCATGATGGTGCCGATGGACAGGTAGCCGTAGCCGCCCTGGCGGCGCGCGGCCAGGTCCTCGGCGCAGCGGTCCAGGCTGTTGAGCGAGGCCTCGGCAAACCGCACCAGCTGCGCGCCCAGCGCCGTGGGCCGCATGCCGCGCGGCAGGCGCTCGAAGAGCTGGCAGCCGAACATGTCCTCGATCTCGCGCAGCATGCGCGTGGCCGCAGGCTGGGACATGGCCAGGCTCAGCGATGCGCGGTGCAGGTTCAGGCTCGATCCCAGCGCCACCAGCATGTGCAGGTGCTTGTAGCGCAGACGGTTGAGCAGGCTGCGGTGCAGCACGGGCGGGGTGGATTCGGGCGGCTTGTCAGGCATAAGCGCAAGGTATCGGATGTGACCGAAATTCGATTTGTTGAGCATCGATCATGCGCCGTACATTGGCCCTGCGACAAGAAAAAACAGACCCAATCCAGGAGACAAGACATGCACAGCCCATCGCCTGTTTCATGACGCGCCGACGCGGCCGGCACCAACGCCGCGGCCGCGCTCGCACCTTCACCAAAGCACGCCTTCAGCGCTCCGGACGACCGGGCGTGACGGCCTCTCATTGCCTGCAAGGAAAGTCATGAAAAAACTCCCCGCTCCCCTGCTCGCCAGGATCTCCTGGCGCCTGCTGCCCTTTTTGCTGCTCATGTACATCATGGCCTTCCTGGACCGGGCCAACGTGGGCTTTGCCAAGGTGGCCTTCCAGGCCGATACCGGCATCAGCGATGCGGCCTTCGCCTTTGGCGCGGGCGTGTTCTTCGCGGGCTATGCGCTGCTGGAGGTGCCCAGCAACCTGATCATGCACCGCGTGGGTGCACGCATGTGGATGTGCCGGATCATGGTCACCTGGGGCCTGGTGTCGGCGGCCATGATGTTCGCCCACGACCAGACCACGTTCTACGTGCTGCGCTTTTTGCTGGGCGTGGCCGAGGCGGGGTTCTTCCCCGGCGTCATCCTGTACCTGACCTACTGGTTCCCGGCAGCGCACCGCGCGCAGGCCATGGGCTTTTTCTACTTCGGCGCGCCGCTGGCCTTCATCTTCGGCAGCCCGCTATCGGGCCTGCTGCTGGAGCTGGACGGCATCGGCGGCTGGCACGGCTGGCAGTGGCTGTTCGCGGTGGAGGGGCTGATGGCCGTGGCCGTGGGCATCTGGGCGTATTTCCACCTGGACAACCGCCCCGCCGACGCCACCTGGCTCAGCCGCGAGGACAAGGCGCTGCTGCAGGACATCCTCGACAGCGAAGAGCGCGCCAAGGGCGGCCACGGCCACAGCCTGCTGGCCGCGCTGTGCCAGCCGCGCGTGCTCTACCTGGCGCTGATCTACCTGCTGATCCAGGCCAGCGTCTATGGCGTGGTGTTCTACCTGCCCAGCCAGGTGGCGGGCCTGCTGGGCACCAAGGTGGGCCTGCTGGTGGGCGTGGTCTCGGCCATTCCCTGGCTGTGCGCGCTGCTGGCCGCCTGGTGGATTCCGGGCCATGCCGAGCGAACAGGCCAGCCGCGCGGCATCGCCAGCCTGACGCTGGTGATGGCTGCCGTGGGCATGGCTGCATCGGTGAGTTTCTCCAGCCCCCTGCTGGGTGTGGCCGCGCTGTGCCTGGCGGCGGCCGGTTTCATCGCCGTGCAGCCCGTGTTCTGGACCTTTCCTGCCAACACGCTGGCCGGCGCTGCGGCCGCTGGCGGCATCGCCTTCATCAACTCCCTCGGCGCCGTGGGCGGTTTCATCGCCCCCATCGTCAAGAACTGGGCCGAGGGCTTTTTCCACTCCCCGGCGGCCGGCCTGTACCTGCTGGCCGGCACCACGCTGCTGGCTGCGGCCCTGGTGCTGGGCGTGCGCGCACGCCTGGCGCCGGCCCTGGCCGCACCGTCGGCCGCCTGAACCACTTGCACACGGAGCACAACCATCCCATGACACAGATCCCCACCATCAAGCAGGTGCGCGCCTTCACGCTCAAGGGCGGCGGCGCCGACTACCACGACCAGTCCGACGGCCACTGGATCGACGACCACATCGCCACGCCCATGGCCAAGTACCCCGAGTACCGGCAAAGCCGCCGCAGCTTCGGCATCAACGTGCTGGGCACGCTGGTGGTGGAGATCGAGGACAGCGCCGGACGCGTGGGCTTTGCCGTGACCACGGGCGGCGAGCCTGCGGCCTACATCGTCGAAAAGCACCTGGCGCGTTTCCTCGAAGGCGCCCGGGTCACCGACATCGAGCGCATCTGGGACCAGATGTACCTGTCCACCCTGTACTACGGCCGCAAGGGCATCGTCATCAACACCATCTCGGGCGTGGACCTGGCGCTGTGGGACCTGCTGGGCAAGGTGCGCGGCGAGCCCGTGCACCAGCTGCTGGGCGGCGCCGTGCGCGATGAGCTGCAGTTCTACGCCACGGGCGCGCGGCCCGACCTGGCGCAGAAGATGGGCTTCATCGGCGGCAAGATGCCGCTGCACCACGGCCCGGCCGAGGGCGAGGAAGGGCTGCGCCGCAACCTGCAGGAGCTGGCCACCATGCGCGAGCGCGTGGGCCCGGACTTCTGGCTCATGCTGGACTGCTGGATGAGCCTGGATGTGAACTACGCCACGCGCCTGGCCCAGGGTGCGCAGGCCCATGGCCTCAAGTGGATCGAGGAGGCCCTGCCGCCCGACGATTACTGGGGCTACGCGGCCCTGCGCAAGAACGTGCCCACCGGCATGCTGGTGACCACGGGCGAGCACGAGGCCACGCGCTGGGGCTTTCGCCAGCTGCTGGAGATGGGCTGCTGCGACATCATCCAGCCCGACGTGGGCTGGTGCGGCGGCATCACCGAGCTGCTCAAGATCTCGGCCCTGGCCGATGCCCACCAGGCCCTGGTCATCCCGCATGGCTCCAGCGTCTACAGCTACCACTTCGTGGCCACGCGCCACAACAGCCCGTTTGCCGAGTTCCTGATGATGGCCCCCAAGGCCGACGAGGTCGTGCCCATGTTCCATCCGCAGCTGCTGGGCGAGCCCGTGCCCGTCAACGGCCGCATGCGCCTGTCGGCGCTGGACAGGCCTGGCTTCGGCGTGGAGCTCAATCCCGAGTGCGCCCTGCACCGCCCGTACACGCACTGAAGGAGTCCGCCATGCAACTGCCTGACAACCCCTTCAAGGCCGCGCTGCGGCGCGCCGAGCCGCTGTACGGCATCTGGGCCGGCTTTGCCACGCCCTATGCGGCCGAGATCATCGCCACCACGGGCTACGACTGGATGCTGGTCGATGGCGAGCATGCCCCCAACACCGTGCCCACGCTGCTGGGCCAGCTGCAGGCCGTGGCGCCCTACGCCACGCACCCGGTGGTGCGCGCCGTGCAGGGCGACACCGTGCTCATCAAGCAACTGCTGGACGTGGGCGTGCAGACGCTGATGGTGCCCATGGTGGAGACGGCTGAGCAGGCGCGCGAACTCGTGCACGCCATGCGCTACCCGCCCCATGGCGTGCGCGGCGTGGGCGGCGGCCTGACGCGGGCCACGCGCTGGGATGCCGTGCCCGACTACATCCGCACGGCGCATGAACAGCTGTGCCTGATCGTGCAGATCGAGTCGCCCCGGGGCGTGGCCAATGCCGCCGAGATTGCGGCCGTCGATGGCGTGGACGCCGTCTTCATCGGCCCCGCCGACCTGTCCACGGGCATGGGCCATGCGGGCGACGCCAGCCAGGGCGAGGTGCAGGACGCCATACGCCGCACCGTCGAGGCCACGCTGGCCGCCGGCAAGGCCTGCGGCATCCTCGCGCCGCGCGATGAGGATGCGCGCCGCTATGCGGACTGGGGCTGCCGCTTCATCGCCGTGGGCATAGACATCAGCCTGCTGCGCCAGGCCGCGCTGGCCAACCTGGGTCGCTATCGCGCCACGCAAGCCACGGACCAGGCGGCCCCTGCATCCCGCACCTACTGAACCCAAGGAGAACTCCATGGCATCCCCTACCGTGCTGCGCAATTTCATCGCCGGCAGCTTCACCGACAGCGCCGAACTGCATGAGGTGACCAACCCCGCCACGGGCGCGGTGCTGGCGCGCTCGCCCCTGTCCAGCCAGGCCGATGTGGACCGCGCCATCGCCGCCGCGCGTGGCGCCCACAAGGCCTGGGCGCGCCGCCCGGCCGTGGAGCGCGCGCAGTACCTGCGCCGCGTGGCGGCCCGCATCCGCGACAACGCCGCGCGCATTGCGCGCACCATCACCGAGGAGCAGGGCAAGACCCTGGGCCTGGCCGAGGTGGAGGTGAACTTCACCGCCGACTACCTGGACTACATGGCCGAATGGGCACGCCGCATCGAGGGCGAGGTCATCACCAGCGACCGGGCCAACGAGCAGATCTTTTTGCTGCGCAAGCCGCTGGGCGTGGTCGCGGGCATCCTGCCCTGGAACTTTCCCTTCTTCCTGATCGCCCGCAAGATGGCGCCGGCCCTGCTCACTGGGAACACCATCGTCATCAAGCCCAGCGAGGAAACGCCCATCAACTGCCACGCCTTCACCGAGCTGCTGGCCCAGTGCGAGTTGCCGGCCGGCGTGTTCAACGTGGTTTATGGCCAGGGCGGCACGGGCGCTGCGCTGGCCGGCCATGCGGGCGTGGACATGGTCAGCTTCACGGGCAGCGTGGCCACGGGCGAGCACATCGCCGCTGCCGCCGCGCCCCACATCACCAAGCTCAACCTGGAGTTGGGCGGCAAGGCCCCGGCCATCGTGCTGGCCGATGCCGACCTGGACCTGGCCGTGCGCGCCATCCGCGACTCGCGCATCATCAACACCGGCCAGGTCTGCAACTGCGCCGAACGCGTCTACGTGCAGCGCCAGGTGGCTGACGAGTTCACGGCCCGCATCGCCCAGGCCATGGCAGCCACGCGCTACGGCGACCCGATTGCGCGGCCCGACGTGGAAATGGGCCCGCTGATCAACCAAAAGGGCCTGGACAGCGTGCAGGCCAAGGTGCGCCAGGCCATCGCCGACGGCGCGCAACTGGTCACGGGCGGGCAGGCCGCAGACCTGGGCGCGGGCTTTCACTTCCAGCCCACGGTGCTGGCCGGCTGCCATGCCGGCATGGAGATCATGCGCAAGGAAATCTTCGGCCCCGTGCTGCCCATCCAGGTGGTGGAGGACCTGGACGAGGCCATCGCCCTGGCCAATGATTGCGAATACGGGCTGACCTCGTCGCTTTACACGCGCGACCTGTCCAAGGCCATGCAGGCCATGCGCGAGATCGACTTCGGCGAGACCTACATCAACCGCGAGAACTTCGAGGCCATGCAGGGCTTCCATGCGGGCGTGCGCAAGTCGGGCGTGGGCGGGGCTGATGGCAAGCACGGCCTGTACGAGTACACGCACACGCACGTGGTGTACCTGCAGGGGTGAGCCAACGGCTCGCCTATCGCTTCACGGTGGCTGACGTTATGAACCGGGCAATGGTGCTGGAAACCCCGGGCACTAGCGGCAGCCCCTCCTTGTCATAGGTTGCAAGATTGGCAGCGCGATCGTTGGTCTCCACCTTCTTGAGCACATGGTTGGTGGCGGGCAACAGCACAAGCTTGGCGTTCGGTGCAGCCTTGGCCAGACGCTGAGCATCCTTTGGCTTGATCTGCAGGTCGCGCTCACCTTGAATGATGAGCACGGGTTTGGAATAGCCCGCTATCAGGCGAGCGGGGTCCAGCGCGAAGGTGTTGATGAGAAAGCCTTGTACGCTGGCATGGAACATGGTGTTGAGCGGCCTGTCCATCTGGCGGGTATCCACGCGCCTGCCTGCTTCCAGAGCATCGATGACCGGTAACGCCTGGTCCAGGATCGGTGCATTGGCGGGGTCTTCCTTGAGCTGTTCCCGAAGCGTCTGCCCCATTGGGCGACCAGGAGCTGCTACCAATATCAGTCCGCAGATATCGGAGCGGCCCTGACCAGCCTCCAGAGCGACCAGTCCACCTTCACTGTGTCCCAGCACCCAGACGCATTGGGCACCGGTCTCGCTGCGGATGGCGTCCACCCAGTGGTGCACATCTTCGGCATAGGCCTGGATGGTCACGGCATTGGGGTCCTCCACGGCCTTGTAGCTTTCGAACATGCCACGTTTGTCGATGCGTACGGTGGCAATGCCCTGGGTGGCCAGTTCCTGTGCGAGCAGTTGGTAGGTCGAGGCTTTGAGGCCGAACGGGCTGTTGCCGTTGCGGTCGGTGGGGCCTGAGCCGGGGACGATCAGTACGACCGGCGGCGCGCTTTGGCTCGGCATCAGCAGAACACCCCGCAGTGGGTCAAGTGGACCCGTTGCCTGCAGCGGCTTTTCGCCAAGGACGGCCGTGGCCGGTGCGGCCATGGTGGTGCTTGCGCAGATGGCGGCCGCCAGGCCGAGGAGTAGAGCTTTCATGGGAAAGGCCGCAGAGTTGATCTGCGTGCCATTGGAGCATGCTTGTCTGTCGGCCCTGTCAGGTCGAGGCCGTGCGCTTGCGGTTGCGCGGCGCCTTGGGCGGCGGGCTGCTGGCCTCCAGCTCCCGCGCCCGGGCGCGGATGCGCGCAAAGGCGCTGGCCATGGCCTGCAGCTCGGGCTCGGGCACGGCGTCCATGAGCTCGCGGTTGATGGCCTGCACCTGCGGGAACAGCTCGGCATGCAGGGCGCGGCCCGTGTCGCTCAGGCGCAGCAGTGCGCGGCGCGCATCGCCCACCTGGCTCTCTTTCCACACCAGGCCCTTGGCCAGCAGCGCCGTGACCGCGCGCGAGGTGCGCGTGCGGTCCAGCTGCGCCTGCTCGGCCAGCTGCGAGGGCTGCAGCTGCCCGGCCTCGGCCAGCAGGCAGAGCATGCGCCACTCGCGCCGCGTGATGCCGTAGCGGCCCTCGCACAGGCGCACCACGCGGCTGCCAGCGGCCGCCTGCAGCCGCGCCAGGTGGTAGAGGAACATGTCGTCGAGCACGGCGGGGTGGCGCCAGCGGTGGAGGTCGGTCATGGACTCGCGGGCCGGTTTCGGGTTTACGCTAGGGATGATGGATTAGATGCATTGTCGGCGGCCTGCGTACATTGGCCGCAAGACAACGACAAGGAGACAAGTATGCCCAGCCCCCTCGCAGCCCTGGCGCGTGCCGCCCTGGCTTTGGTCGCCGCCGGCCTGTGCGCGGCGCCCGCCCTGGCCCAGGAATGGCCCAAGGCCAAGCCCATCCGCATCGTCGTGCCCAATCCGCCGGCCGGCCCGTCCGACATCTCGCTGCGCCCCGTGGCCGCCGCCATGCAGGCGGCGCTGGGCCAGGCCGTGGTCGTGGACAACAAGCCGGGCGCCAACGGCAACATCGGCGCGGCCGAGGTCGCGCGCTCCGCGCCCGATGGCTACACCTGGCTGTGGGCCATGGACCCCGTGCTCACCGTCAACCCCCATGTCTACAAGAACATGGGCTACAAGGCCGACGCGCTGGAAACCCTGGTCGTGGCCGCGCGCTTCTCGCAGACCCTGGTCTGCGGCCCGGGCACGGGCTTCAAGTCCGTCAAGGATATGGTGGCCGCCAGCAAGACGCGCGAGCTGACCTATGCCTCGGGCGGCGCGGGCTCGCCGGGCCACCTGGTCATGGAATCGCTGCTGGCTACCTCGGGCGCCAAGATGGTCCATGTGCCCTACAAGGGCCCCGCGCCGGCCATGCAGGACCTGCTGGGCGGCCAGGTGGACTGCGGCTTCCTGGCCGGCCCCACGGTCTTGCCCCAGGTCCAGAGCGGCAAGCTGATCGCCCTGGCCACCTCGGGCAAGACGCGCTCGGCGCTGGCGCCCGAGCTGCCGACCATTGCCGAGTCGGGCTTTCCCGAGTTCGACGGCACCTTCTGGATCCTGCTGGCCGCACCCAAGGGCGTGCCGCCTGCCGTGCAAAAGCGCTTTGTCGACGCCATGAACGAGGCCATCCGCGCACCCGAGCAAAAGGAACGCGCCAAGGCCCTGGACATCGAGATGGTCGGCTCCACCGTGGCCGAGGCCCAGGCGCGTGCCAAGGGACAGTCCGCGCAGTGGGCCGCCCTGGTCAAGCGCATCCACCTGACCAACGACTGAAGCCGCCACCAGGGCCTGTGGCCCTGAGGCACCGCCGTTTTGGCGATACTCCCTTTCCCAACGCATCCACTGTCTCCTGGCTCCCATGGCAACCCAGCGCCCCAATCTGATCTTCATCCTGGCCGATGACCTCGGCTATGCCGACCTCGGCTGCACGGGCGCGCGCGATGCGCACAGCCGCGCCACCGATGTCTCGCCTCGCCTGGACGCCATGGCCGCGCAGGGCATGCGCTTCACGCGCGGCTATTCCAACTCGGCCGTGTGCTCGCCCACACGCTTTGCCCTGGCCACGGGCCGCTGGCAGTACCGCCTGCGCGGCGCGGCCGAGGAGCCGATCGCCAGCGTCCACGGCGACAAGGTGCTGGGCCTGCCGCCCGACCATCCCACCGTGGCCTCGCTGCTGCGCGACGCCGGCTACGCCACCGCCCTGGTCGGCAAATGGCACCTGGGCTACCCGCCGCATTTCGGCCCGCGCATGTCGGGCTACGAGGAGTTCTACGGCTTTCACGCAGGCGGCGCCGACTACTTCGCCCACTGCGACCCGCGTGGCCGCCCCGACTTCTGGATCAACGAGGAGCCGCACGAGGAAGAGGGCTATCTCACCGACTTGCTGAGCCGCCGCGCCGTGGACTTCGTCGAGCGCCAGACGGCCGACAAGCCCTTCTACCTGTCCCTGCACTACAGCGCTCCGCACTGGCCCTGGCTCACGCGCGACGACCTGGCGGAATCGCGGCGCATCGGCGGCTTCGGCAAGCACACCGACGGCGGCACCATCGAGACCTACCAGCGCATGATCCACCACATGGACGAAGGCATTGGCTGGGTGCTGGATGCGCTCGAGAAAAAGGGCATGGCCGAGAACACGCTCATCGTCTTCACCAGCGACAACGGCGGCGAACGCTTCTCCAACAACTGGCCCTTCATCGGCCAGAAGATGGACCTGCTCGAAGGCGGCATCCGTGTGCCCCTGGTGGCGCGCTGGCCCGAGCGCATGCCGGCAGGCGCCGTCAGCGACACGCCCAACCTGACCATGGACTGGTCGGCCACCTTCCTGGCCGCCGCGGGCGTGGACGGCCACGCCGACTACCCGCTGGACGGCGTCAGCCTGCTGCCCCTGATGGAAGACGGTACCTGGAACCCCGAGCGCGACCTGTGCTGGCGCATGAAGCACCGCGCCCAGCGCGCCCTGGTGCGCGGCGACTGGAAATACCTGCAGATCGAAGGCGTGGAATACCTGTTCAACGTGGCCCAGGACCCGCGCGAACGCGCCAACCTGCGCGACCGCGAGCCCCAGCGCCTGGCCGAGCTACGCGCGGCCTGGCAGCAATGGGATGCTTCACTGCCGCCCATTCCGGAAGAAGCCAAGGTGTCGCTGGTGTTCAGTCGGCAGGATCTGCCTTCGGCGACGTTTTGAGGGTGTGTGTGCCCGCAGGCTGTGGGCGATAAAACAAGGCAGGCCTTTGGGACTGCCTTGTTTCCTGATTACTGGTACGTCCTGACCATGCCCGCCCGTGCGGCCTCCGAGTTGTCGCACATGTCCTTGGCCTGTTTGTAGAGGGCCTGGGCCTTGCTCTTGTCCTTGTCGACGACTTCGTAATGGCTGGCCTTGGCAAGCACCAGGTTGTATTGGAGATAGCCGGCGCTGGCCGATGGCAGCGACTTCACGGCCTGTGACACCATTTGGTCCAGGCCCTCCAAGGACCCGCCCCAGCGCGGGCTCAGGTAATTGAGGGCATTGACGCGGGCGGCCAGGTTCTTGGGATCGGCCTGATCGGCCGCCTGCAGCCACTGCGCCGCAGTACGTCCACCCACCTGGTTTTCCATCGCGGCCAATCCAATCAGCATCGTCTGCGGCAAGGCCGAGCGGGCATCCAGCGCCATGGCCTTTTGCAGATACGGCTGGGCCTTCGCGCTGAGCTGCTTGACACTGTTCCACTGGCTGCCCGTCACGCTGGAAGCCGGCGCCTCACCACGCGCGCCAAATGCCTTGTTGCCGTAATAGAGGCCCGCATTGAGCTGGGCAAAGAACGACTTGGGCTGCTGATCCGCCCACATGCGCATCACGTTCTCTTCCTGCAGGCTCAGTTGCTGCAGTCCCAGCAGATCCCGCATGGTCAACAAGTCCCCGCCCGAGGAAGAAAGATTCTTCTTGTGCTTGCGGGCCAGTTCCTTGTCCAGCGCCTCGAACTTGAACTCGCTGAGCAGTGCAGCCCTCTCGGACTCTTCCAGAGTGGCATTGCCATCGGGAATCAGCGGGCACTGCGCGGCATAGGTGGCAGTGGCTGCGGAGAGAGACAGGGTGGCGAGCAGGATGCGGATCAGGGTTTGGGTGGGGTTGGAGGCCATGTGCGTCCCTCTTGGAAATGGAATGTGTTATTCAAAAATTTTCAAAATCAATGTTAGATATATTTGTCTTTCTCAAGACAATATATCCATCAAGATAAATTCGGCATCGAATGGTGAGCATCAGGCTCCATGCGATTAATTATCGACCAGTATGGTAAATAAATTATTCAGAAATTCAATTGCGTATGTTATGGATAAGCAATTTTTGCTGGGCAACTGTATGACTGAGGTTCATGCGGCATTAGCATGTTCATCCTGGAATGCTTGGGGCTTGTTCAGCGAAGGCAGGCTGATTAATTATTTTGTCAATTTCGGATTGTGAATAGAGACTATATCGTTCAAGCAGTCATTGTTGTTGCACGATAATACTACGTGTTTGTCTTTCACATAAAATTTTCCTTCAAAGAAGCCGCTTGAATTAAAATTTTTTACGGCTTCGTTTTTTAAATTGAACTGCATAACTCTTCCCCAGTCATAGGATTTGTAGTCAATCAATGCGTCTTTTCTTTCAAGAAGCCCGCCAAATTCTCCTGCAGGAAAATATATATCGAGAGTTTTTCTATTCTTTTTGCTGAAAAATGGTGTGCTCACAATAAGTAGTGATTCTTTGCCTGCGAATTGAGTAGGCAGAGTCCATTTGCCTTTTACGGTTATGCATTTTTTGCTATTGGGTATGCAGAATTCGGAGGTTTTGGTATTTGAGTAAAAGAAATATATAGCACCCGTGACCGTGAAAGAAGTCAGCAAAATACCAGCAATATATTTTTTCATTTTATTCACATTCATCAGATGTTGAAATGGTCCAATTCCCTCGCCCTGCTGCATGAGCTGAATTGTCATAACCTTTGGGTGTGGCGCTAACCATTGCGCCGTATTCCGCGGCAACAGCTTTCGCTCCCGATAATCCACCAGAAGTTCCCGCAGCGATCAATGCGTCTGAGCCAAACTCAAACCCGATCTCTGCGGCCGTGAGTGCATCTATTTTTCTTTGTTTGTCTAAATATCTTAGTGCCTCGTTATCCCATTCACTCATCGGGGTACCTCGCGAGAGTTTTGCTACCAACTCTTCATATGCCTGCTTTCTCTTTAAAATTGCATCACATTTACACGATCTCTTTTTTGCGGATTTCCTTCCGGAAACAACACCCCACAAATCTAAAGCGCCTCCTGCAATATCAAAAAGACCGAGAGGGTCCATAGCGATAGTTGGTGATTTTGGGTATGAAGTATTATGAGATCCCCCCGCTAACCCAATCGGATCCTGATTGATATAGCTCCCCACCACCGGATCGTAATACCGATGCCGGTTGTAATACAGCCCCGTTTCCC
>NZ_JCABYI010000010.1:0-5753 GCF_059499305.1 Delftia sp. | reverse complement strand
GCGAACTCGAATACCTGGGCCGTGCCGACCAGCAGGTCAAGATCCGGGGCTTCCGCATCGAACTGGGCGAGGTGCAGTCGCAACTGCTGGCCCAGGCCGAGGTCCGCGAGGCCGTGGTGCTGGCCAGGGAGGGTGCAGGCGGGGCGCGATTGGTGGCCTATGTCTCGCTGTATTCGCCAGTCGAAGACGGTTTGCTCAAGGACCGGCTGGGCCAGGTGCTGCCCGACTACATGGTGCCCTCGGCCATCGTCGTGCTCGAAGCCCTGCCTTTGACGGCCAACGGCAAGGTGGACCACAAGGCGCTGCCCGAGCCGGAGATGGCGAGTGCCCAGCAATATGAGGCACCGCAGGGCGAGTTGGAAGAAACGCTGGCGAAGATCTGGGCCGAGGTGCTGGGCGTGGAGCGAGTGGGCCGGCAGGACGGCTTCTTCGAGCTGGGCGGGCATTCGCTGCTCGCCCTGGGTCTGCTGGAGCGCGTGCGCGCCCAGGGCCTGCGCGTGCAGGTGCGCACGCTGTTCCAGCACCCGAGGCTGGCGGAGTTTGCGCAGGCGGTACTGGAGGAACAGCAGGAGCCGCAGGGTGAGCAAGGGGAGGAGGTGGCCGGCGAGATCGACGTGCCACCCAACGGCATCCCCGAAGGCTGCACGGCGATCACGCCGGACATGCTGACCCTGGTGGCGCTGGATGAAGATGAGATTGCACGCATTGCCGCTGCGGTGCCCGGTGGCGCAGCCAATATCCAGGACATCTACCCGCTGGCGCCGCTGCAGGAGGGGATTCTGTTCCACCACCTGCTGCAGTCCGGGGGCGATGTGTTCGTCTCGCCCAACCTGCTGAGCTTCGGGGCGCGCGAGCAGCTGCAATCCTTCGTGCACAGCCTCAACCAGGTGATCGCGCGCCATGACATCCTGCGCACGGCCGTGCTCTGGGAGGGGCTGTCCGAGCCCGTGCAGGTGGTGCTGCGCCAGGCACCGCTGCAGCTGCAGTGGCCTGGTGCGGATGAGGCACATGAGGCACTGGTGCCGCAGATGCTGGAGCAACTGCGCAGCCACGACCTGCGCCTGGACGTGCGGCAGGCGCCGATGATAGGGGCGCGGGCCGCGCACGATGCCGGGCAAGGCCGCTGGCTGCTGCAACTGCTGAGTCACCACCTCGTGATGGACCGCATCACGCTGGACCTGCTGCTGCAGGAAGTGCTGCGGCTTCAGCAGGGCCGCGTGGCCGAGCTGCCGGTGCCCGTGCCCTTCCGGCGCTTTGTGGCGCAGGCGCGCCAGGGTGTGGCGGCCGAGGCGCACGAGCGGTTCTTCCGCCGCATGCTGGCCGATGTGCAGGAGCCCACGGCCGCCTTCGGCCTGCTGGACGTGCAAGGCGATGGCCGTGGCATGGAGGAGGCCCGCCTGCGGTTGGACGCCCCACTGGCCCAGGGCATGCGCGGCCAGGCGCGTGCGCACGGGGTCAGCCCCGCCGCGCTCTGCCACCTGGCCTGGGCGCTGGTGCTGGCCCGCACCAGCGGCAGGCAGGAGCCGGTCTTCGGCACCGTGCTGATGGGCCGCATGGACGGCGGCGCCGGTGCGCAGCAGGCGCTGGGCATGTTCATCAACACCTTGCCGCTGCGCCTGCCGCTGGGCGAAGGCAGCGTGCTCCAGGGCCTGCGCAGCACGGCGGCGGCGCTTGCGGCCCTGCTGCAGCACGAGCATGCCAGCCTGTCGCTGGCCCAGCGCTGCAGCGGCCTGCCTGCGGGAACGCCGCTGTTCAGCGCATTGCTGAACTACCGGCATGGCGCGGCCGAGGGCGCTGCGCAAGAGCTGGCCCGGGCCGGCGTGCAGGTGCTGGGCCGCCCCGAGCGCAGCAACTATCCCGTGGGCATGGCCGTGGATGACGACGGCCAGGGCTTTGTGCTCGTCGCCCAGGTGGTGCGCAGCGTGGGGGCCGGGCGCGTCTGCGCCTACATGCAGCAGGCCCTGCAGGCGCTGGTGCAGGCGCTGCAGCAGCAGCCCGGCCGCGACCTGCGCACGCTGGACGTGGTGCCCCCGGCCGAGCGCCAGGCGCTGCTGGCGCAGGCCTGCAACCCCCGCTCCTGGCCGCAGGCCTTGCCGGTGCACCGCATGTTCGAGGCGCAGGCAAGGCAGCGGCCCCAGGCCCCGGCCCTGGCCGCGGACGGGCAGGTGTTCAGCTACGGCGATCTGGACCGGCGGGCCAGCCGCCTGGCGCAGGCCCTGATCGCCCAGGGGTTGCGGCCCGGGCAGCGCGTGGGCCTGGTGGCCGAGCGCGGGGCCGCCATGGTGGCCGGCCTGCTGGCCATCCTCAAGGCGGGCGCTGCCTACGTGCCCGTCGATCCGGCGCTGCCCGATGAGCGCATGCAGTACATGCTGCAGGACAGCGGGGCCTGCCTGGCGCTGGCCTCGGGCCTGGCGCCGGGCCGGCTGGCCTTGCTCGCCGCCAGCGTGCCGAAGGTGCTGGAACTGGAGGCGCTGGAGGTACCGGAGGCAGTGGAGGCAGTGGAGGCAAGGGAGCCAGGGCCGCAGGCAGGCACGGAACGCGCGCCCCGCGTCGAGGTGCATGGCGACCAGGCGGCCTATGTGATCTACACCTCGGGCTCCACCGGGCGGCCCAAGGGCGTGGTGGTGCGGCATGCGGCCTTCTCCAACTTCCTGCAGTCCATGGCGGCACAGCCGGGCCTGCAGGCGCAGGACGTGGTGCTGGCCACGACCTCCGTGTCCTTCGACATTGCGGGCCTGGAGATCTTCCTGCCCCTGGCCGTGGGCGCGCAGCTGGTGGTGGCCGGGCGCGAGCAGGTGCGCGACGCGGCCGCGCTGGCGGCGCTGCTGGAGCGCAGCCGCGCCAGCGTGATGCAGGCCACGCCCTCGGGCTGGCGCCTGCTGCTGGCCGGTGGCTGGAAGGCGGCACGGCCGCTGAAGGCGCTGTGCGGCGGCGAGGCGCTTGCGCCGGACCTGATCGCCCTGCTGCGCGCGGCGGGCGTGGACCTCTGGAACCTCTACGGCCCGACCGAGACCACGATCTGGTCCAGCCTGCAGCAGGTACAGGGCGATGCCGCCACCCTGGGCCAGGCCATCGCGGCCACCCGGCTGCTGGTGCTTGACGAAGGACTGCGCTGCGTGCCGCAAGGCGTGGCCGGTGAGCTGTTCATTGGCGGCCAGGGCCTGGCGCGCGGCTACTGGCAGCGGCCGGGCCTGAGCGCAGAGCGTTTTGTGGCCGATCCTTTCGCGGGACCGGGCGCGGCTGGCGAACGCCTGTACCGCACGGGCGACCTGGTGCGCCGCAATGCCGATGGCGCGCTCGAATACCTGGGCCGGCTGGACCACCAGGTCAAGATCCGCGGCCACCGCATCGAGCTGGGCGAGGTGGAGGCCGCACTGCTGGCCCAGCCCGAGGTGCGCGAGGCCGTGGTCACGGCAGCGGGGGGCGGCAGCGATACGCGCCTTGTGGCGCACGTATCTCTACATGCACCGCTGCATGCAGGCCCTCCCCTGGACGCTGCGGCACTGCGCGCAAGACTGGCCAGCGGCCTGCCCGACTACATGCTGCCGTCCGCCATCGTGGTGCTGGACACGCTGCCGCTGAACAACAGCGGCAAGGTGGACCGTGCCGCGCTGCCTGCGGCGCAGGCACCGTCCGGCCCGTCCTACGAGGCGCCTTCGGGGCAGGCCGAGGAAATGCTGGCCGGGCTCTGGTCCGAGCTGCTGGGCGGTGGCCGCGTGGACCGCCGCGACAGCTTCTTCGAGCGTGGCGGGCACTCGCTCAAGGTGGTGCAACTGCTGGCGCGGCTGCAGGGGGCAGGTGCTGCGGGGCTGACCGCCCAGGACATTTTCCGCACCCCGGTGCTGCAGGACATGGCGGGCCTGGTGCGCCTGCCGGCCCATGGCGGCGCGGATGCTGCGGGTGCAACAGGCACGACAGGCGCGGATGCGCAGGCGCTCGATGCGCTGGATTCCTTTCTCGAAACTCTGGGAGATATCTGATGGACCGTGGCCGCCTGCGCCAAATCGCCGAGCGCTTTGCAAGCCTGAGCCCTGCCCAGCGCACGCTGGCATTGCAAAAGATCCGGGCCGAGGGACTGGATCTCTCGCATTTCCCCATCCCGGTGCGCGCACCATCGTCCGACCAGACCGAAGCCCTGTCCCATGCGCAGTTGCGCCAGTGGTTCCTGTGGAAGCTGGACCCGCACAGCTCGGCCTACCACATCGCCCAGGCCTCGTGGATGCATGGCGAGCTGGATCTGGCGGCCCTGCGGCAGGCGTTCGGCGTGCTGCTGGAGCGCCACGGCGGACTGCGCACGGTGTTCGAGGAAAGCCCCGACGGCCTGGCGCGGCAGCGCATCGTGCCGCAGCTGGCCCTGGAGATGCCGCTGATCGACCTGACCCCCTTGCCTGCCGCACAGCGGCGCGAACGGGCCCTGGCCGAAGCCGAGCGCCTGTGCCTCACGCCCTTTGACCTGACGCGCGGCCCGCTGCTGCGCGTGGCCGCCGTCCGCCTGGACAGCCGCCAGCACCTGCTGGTGGTGGTGATGCACCACATCATCTCCGACGGCCGCTCCATGCAGATCCTGCTGGAGGAGTTCGCCGGCCTGTACGCGGCACTGGTGCAGCAGCGCCCGACCCGCCTGCCGCCGCTGCCCATTGCCTACACCGACTACGCCGCCTGGCAGCGCGACTGGCTGGAGGCCGGGGAAAGGCAGCGCCTGCTGGACTACTGGCTGCCCGAGCTGGCCGGTGGTCAGGACCTGCATCTGGAGCTGCCCGCCGACCATGCCCGCGCGCCGGGCGCCGAGACCCGTTGGCATGCCGCCTGGCACCGGCTGGATCTGCCCGCCAGCCTGGTGGCCGGACTGGAGCAGCGCGCCCGCGAGCAGGGCACCTCCCTCTTCGTGGCGCTGCTGGCCGGGTTCCAGGCCCTGCTGCACCGCTATACCGCCGAGACCGATATCCGCGTGGGCGTGCCCGTGGCCAACCGCAACCAGCCCGAGGCCGAGCCGCTGGTCGGCTTCTTCGTCAACACGCTGGTGATGCGTGGCCGGCTCGATCCCCGCATGCGCCTGCAGGAGCTGCTGGCCCAACTGGCCGAGCGGGTCCGCCTGGGCCTGGCCCACCAGGATCTGCCCTATGAGCAACTGGTCGAGGCGCTGCAGCCGCGCCGCAGCCTGGACGGCAGCTCGCTGTTCCAGGTGATGCTGAACTACCAGCACGAAGAGGCGGCCGGCCTGGCGGGCCTGGAGATCCAGAAGCTGGAGCTGGACGGCCTGGCCGCCCAGTTCGAGCTGACCCTGCACGCCAGCCGCCGCGCCGACGGCAGCCTGCAACTGGGCTTTACCTATGTGCGCGAGCGCTTCGAGCCGGCCACGGTGCAGCGCATGGGCGCGCATCTGTCGCTGCTGCTGCAGGCGCTGGCGCATGCGCCGCAGTGCGCGCTGGACCAGGTGCAGTTGCTGCCCGGCGATGAGCAGGCGCAGCTTCTGGACCGCAGTGCGCGCCGCAGTACCCGCAATGGACCTGCCCTCAACCCTGCGCAGCCCGCCTGCCTGCACCAGCGCTTTGCGGCAAGCGCGCAGCAGCGGCCAAATGCGATGGCGTTGACCTGCGAGTCCGCACGACTGACCTACGCCGAACTCGACGCCCAGGCCAACCGCCTGGCACGCCGCCTGATCGCCCTGGGCGTGCGCCCGGAGACGCGCGTGGGCATTGCCATGCAGCGCTCGGTGGAGATGGTGGTCGGCCTGCTGGCCATCCTCAAGGCCG
>NZ_JCABYI010000009.1:228625-453615 GCF_059499305.1 Delftia sp. | reverse complement strand
TTGGCGGCAGCGATCATCTGCGCACGATTCGTGGATCGGTGGTGTTAGCCAGTCTAAGAGCCAATAGCACAAATTACCCAGAGCTCAGCACAAGCTCAAAAATTTCATGCATTTGGCCCAGATAATTCCAGCCTTGCCAAAGTCAGAAACAAAAAAGCCCGCATTGATGCGGGCTTGATGCGGAAATACGGCCGGACGACCCCGGCCGTTTCCTATTGCGCAATCATTCCCACTCAATCGTCGCCGGCGGCTTCGTCGACACGTCGTAGGTCACGCGGTTGATGCCGCGCACTTCGTTGATGATCCGGCCAGACACCTTCTTGAGCAGGCCGTAGGGCAGCTCGGCCCAGTCGGCGGTCATGAAGTCGCTGGTCTGCACGGCGCGCAGGGCCACGACGTAGTCGTAGGTGCGGCCATCGCCCATGACGCCCACGCTCTTGACGGGCAGGAAGACGGTGAAGGCCTGGCTGGTGAGGTCGTACCAGTTCTTGCCGGTGGCTTCGTCCGTCCAGTTGCGCAGTTCCTCGATGAAGATGGCGTCGGCGCGGCGCAGCAGGTCGGCGTATTCCTTCTTGACTTCACCCAGGATGCGAACGCCCAGGCCCGGGCCCGGGAAGGGGTGGCGGTAGACCATTTCACGCGGCAGGCCCAGGGCCACGCCGAGTTCGCGCACTTCGTCCTTGAACAGGTCGCGCAGGGGCTCGAGCAGCTTCAGGCCCAGTTGTTCGGGCAGGCCGCCGACGTTGTGGTGGCTCTTGATGGTGACGGCCTTCTTGCTCTTGGCGCCGCCCGACTCGATGACGTCGGGGTAGATGGTGCCCTGGGCCAGGAAGGTGGCGCCCTTGTGGCCAGCATCGCCGGCCTTGAGCTTGGCGGCCTCGGCCTTGAACACGTCCACGAACAGGCCGCCGATGATCTTGCGCTTGGCCTCGGGCTCGCTGACGCCGGCCAGCTTGCCCAGGAACAGGTCGCTGGCGTCCACGCGGATGACCTTGGCGTGCAGCTTGCCTTCGAACATTTCCATGACCATGTCGCCTTCATTGAGGCGCAGCAGGCCGTGGTCCACGAAGACGCAGGTCAGCTGGTCGCCGATGGCGCGGTGGATCAGGGCCGCGGCCACGGACGAATCCACGCCGCCCGACAGGCCGAGGATGACTTCCTCGTCGCCCACCTGCTCGCGGATTTTGGCGACGGCTTCCTCGATGTAGTCGCCCATGATCCAGTCGGCATTCGCCGCGCAGATCTCGCGCACGAAGCGGTTGAGCAGGGCCGCGCCCTGCACGGTGTGCGTGACTTCGGGGTGGAACTGGACGGCGTAGAAACGGCGCGCCTCGTCGGCCATGCCGGCGATGGGGCAGGACGGCGTGGAGGCCATGACCTTGAAGCCCGGGGGCAGCTCGGTGACCTTGTCGCCGTGGCTCATCCAGACCTTGAGCATGCCGTGGCCTTCGGCCGTGGCGAAGTCCTCGATGCCCTTGAGCAGTTCGGTGTGGCCATGGGCGCGCACTTCGGCATAGCCGAATTCGCGGGTGTGCGAGCCTTCGACCTTGCCGCCCAGCTGGGTGGCCATGGTCTGCATGCCGTAGCAGATGCCCAGCACGGGAATGCCCAGCTCGAACACGGCGTCGGGGGCGCGGTCGTCCACTTCGTAGACGCTGGCGTGGCTGCCCGACAGGATCACGCCCTTGAGGCGGCCGTCGGCGGCGAATTCGCGCACCCAGTCGCTGCTGACGTCGCAGGGGTGGACTTCGCAGTAGACATGGGCTTCGCGCACGCGGCGGGCGATCAGCTGGGTGACTTGGGAGCCGAAGTCAAGAATGAGGATCTTGTCGTGTTGCATGGTCATCTCAGGCAAAGGTGATGGGAGGGGATCAGAAATCTTCAGGGGCCAGCAGCGCCAGCCCGCGCTTGCGCGCGGCGGCGGCCTGGGCCGCGTCAAAGGTGGCCAGCGGCAGGCGCAGCGACTGCGCGAGCCACAGGTAGGCCGCGTCATAGACCGGCAGGCGGGTGTCCAGCGCCACGTCGAGCACGGCCTTGTGCTGGGCGGGCGCCAGCTCGTGCAGCTCCACGCGGTGGCGGATGGCCTCGAGCACGCCCCACAGGCCTTCGACCGAGCTGTGCGGAATGCGGCCGCCGTGCACGCCCGAGGCGATCAGGTTGCCGCACTCCCACTGCCAGAGATTGGGCGCCTGCGGGTCCACTTCATGGCGGCGGATGCGGGTATACAGGCGCTGGGTGTGCACGCTGGCGGCATCGGGCAGCAGCCAGGCGGCGGTGACGGAGGCATCGAGCACGAAGGAGGTCATGCCTGGCTCCGGCCTGCGTGGCGCAGTCGGGTGGTGGAGTCCGGCGCCTGTGCCGACTGGGCCGGCTGGGCTGGCCGCACCGTGGCCTGCAGCGCCTGCATCTGCTCCAGCTCGCGGGCGATCTGCTCATCGGTGATCACGGGGCGGCGGCGCACCGGCAGCATGCGCACCACTTCCTTGCCGTGGCGGGTGATGCGCACTTCCTCGCCCTGCTCGACAAGTTCGATCAGGGCGGAGAAACGGGTCTTGGCTTCGTAGATGCCGACAGATTGCATGGCGGGGCTGAAAACAAAAGCAGGCCTGGTGTCCGGCCTGGCCCGAATTCTATCATTCTGGCCAGAATTTCCAAAAATTCAGACCAGAACCATGCGGATATTCGCGGGCCTTGCCTCGGGGGGCTGTCGGTGAACGCCACTCAGCGCTGTTCGCGCACGAAGCCGACAAACCGCGCCAGCGCGGGCGACATGACTCCGGCCGGCCAGGCCAGGCTGGTCTCGCAGACCGGCAGGGCAACGGCCTTGCTGCCTGCACGGGCGCTGGCGAAAACCGCCTCGCGGTAGACCACTCCGGGCCTGCAGAACTGCATCACGCTGGCGGGCACCCAGGCCAGGCCGATGCCGCCCCAGACCAGGTTCACGATGGTCTGCATCTGTATCGCCTGCTGCGCGATGCGCGGCACATGTCCGTGCCGTCGGTACAGATCCGTCACCGCGTCATGGAGCGAGGGCATGATGCGGCGCGGAAAGATCACCAGCGGCTGCTCCAGCACTTCGTCGAGCATCAGCCGGTCCGCACCGGCAAGCGCATGCTGCTGCGGCAGGGCCAGCACCATGGCTTCCCGTCCCACGGCCAGGCGCTCCAGGCCGGCCGGCGCATGCCCCGGGGCATGCAGCATGAGCCCGGCATCGATCTGCCCGCGCTCGAATGCCTCCATCTGCACATCGCTGGTGGCCTCGACCAGCTCCAGCGCCACACCGGGCGTGCCTGCCACGAAGTCCCGCACCCACAGCGGCAGCCGGGTGAAGCCGATGGTGGAGACAAAGGCCAGCCGCACGCGCCCCACTTCTCCCGCTGCCGCAGCCCGCGCAATCCCGGGCAGCGCTGCCGCCCGCGCCAGAAGCTCACGCACCTGCGGCACAAGCGCCTCGCCGGCGGGCGTCAGCGCGACGTGGCGGCTCGAGCGCTCGAACAGCGCCACGTCCAGGCTGCGCTCCAGCTGGGCGATGGCCTGGGTGAGCGGCGGCTGCGTCATGTGCAGGCGCGATGCGGCGCGGCCGAAGTGCAGCTCGTCCGCCACGGCCAGGAATTGCCGCCAGACGCGCAGATCAATGGGGGGCTCATTCATATGCACAGCATATCAATCATGCCGATGAATAGGATTGGATCAGATGAATCAGTCGGCCCATACTCATCCAACCCCCACAACGAGAGACATGCCATGACCCCGCCGAACCAGATCAACCGCCGAAGCGCCCACATCACCGAAGGCAAGGCGCGCGCAGCCAACCGCTCCATGTTCTACGGCATGGGCTACAAGGAAGAGGATTTCAAGAAGCCCATGGTCGGCGTGGCCAACGGCCACAGCACGATCACGCCGTGCAACTCCGGCCTGCAAAGGCTGGCGGACGCGGCCATCGCAGGCATCGAGGAAGCCGGTGGCAACGCGCAGGTGTTCGGCACGCCGACCATCTCGGACGGCATGTCCATGGGCACGGAAGGCATGAAGTACTCGCTGGTCAGCCGCGAGGTGATCGCCGACTGCATAGAGACCTGCGTGGGCGGCCAGTGGATGGACGGCGTGCTGGTGGTCGGCGGCTGCGACAAGAACATGCCCGGCGGCATGATGGGCATGCTGCGCGCCAATGTGCCGGCCATCTATGTCTACGGCGGCACCATCCTGCCCGGCAGGTGGAAAGGCCGGGACCTCAACATCGTCAGCGTGTTCGAGGCCGTCGGCGAGAACGCCGCGGGAAAGATCAGCGACCAGGAGCTCAAGGACATCGAGCAGCACGCCATTCCCGGCACGGGCTCGTGCGGCGGCATGTACACCGCCAACACCATGTCCAGCGCGTTCGAGGCGCTGGGCATGAGCCTGCCCTACTCCTCCACCATGGCCAATCCCCATGATGAAAAGGAAAACTCGGCCAAGGAATCCGCCAGGGTGCTGATCGAGGCCATCAAGATGGACCTCAAGCCGCGCGACATCGTGACGCGCAAGTCCATCGAAAACGCGGTCTCGGTGATCATGGCGACCGGAGGCTCCACCAATGCCGTGCTGCACTTTCTCGCGATCGCCCATGCGGCCGGCGTGCCCTGGTCCATCGACGACTTCGAGCGCATCCGGCAGCGGGTGCCGGTGCTGTGCGATCTCAAGCCCAGCGGCAGATACCTGGCGGTGGACCTGCACCAGGCGGGCGGCATCCCGCAGGTGATGAAGATCCTGCTGAATGCGGGCCTGCTGCACGGCGACTGCATCACCATCTCGGGCCAGACCATCGCCGAGACCCTGGCCGGCGTGCCTGACGAACCGCCCAACCCGCAGGTCATCCGCCCCCTCTCGGATGCGCTCTACCCGCAGGGCCACCTGGCCATCCTCAAGGGCAACCTGAGTCCGGAAGGTGCGGTGGCCAAGATCACGGGCCTGAAGAACCCGGTCATCACCGGCCCGGCACGCGTGTTCGACGATGAGCAATCGGCACTGGCGGCCATCCTCGACGGCAGGATACAGGCCGGCGACGTGATGGTGTTGCGCTACCTGGGCCCCAAGGGCGGCCCCGGCATGCCGGAAATGCTGGCACCCACGGGCGCCCTGATCGGCGCCGGCCTGGGCGAGAGCGTGGGCCTGATCACCGATGGCCGCTTCTCCGGCGGCACCTGGGGCATGGTGGTCGGCCACGTGGCGCCGGAAGCGGCCGTGGGCGGCACCATCGCGCTGGTGCACGAGGGCGACTCGATCACCATCGACGCGCACGCATTGCGGCTGCAGCTGAACGTGCCCGAAGACGTACTCGCCCAGCGCCGCGCGGCATGGAAGGCCCCCGCGCCCCGCTACACGCGGGGCGTGCAGGCCAAGTTCGCTTTCAACGCATCGAGCGCCAGCTCGGGCGCGGTGCTGGACAACTTCGCCATCTGAGCGTCGTCATCTGAGCTTCGTGAGCGCACGAAAAAAAGAGGTCCGGGCAGTGGCTGCCCGGACCTCTTTTCCATCTCGCGCCAAGGCGCCGGACCTGGATCAGTCGGCGCGGTAGTTCGGCGCTTCCTTGGTGATCTGCACGTCATGCACGTGCGATTCACGGATGCCTGCGGCGGTGATCTCCACGAACTCGGCCGTGTTGTTCATCTCTTCGATGGTGGCGCAGCCGCAGTAGCCCATGGCAGCGCGCACGCCGCCGGCCATCTGGTAGACGATGGAGACCATGGAGCCCTTGTAGGGCACGCGGCCTTCGATGCCTTCGGGCACGAGCTTGTCGGCATTGGGGTTGCCGGTGCTCGATTCCTGGAAGTAGCGGTCGGCCGAGCCCTGCTGCATGGCGCCGATGGAGCCCATGCCGCGATAGCTCTTGTACGAACGGCCCTGGTACAGGATGACTTCGCCCGGAGCCTCTTCGGTGCCGGCGAACATGCCACCCATCATGATGGTCGAGGCGCCAGCGGCCAGGGCCTTCGCGATATCGCCCGAGAAGCGGATGCCGCCGTCGGCGATCAGCGGCACGCCCGTGCCTTGCAGGGCCTGGGCCACGCTGTCGATGGCCATGATCTGGGGCACGCCCACACCGGCGACGATGCGCGTGGTGCAGATGGAGCCAGGGCCGATGCCGACCTTCACGGCGTCGGCGCCTGCCTCGGCCAGTGCCAGCGCAGCGGCGCCGGTGGCGATGTTGCCGCCGATGACGTCCACCTGCGGGTAGTTCTGCTTGACCCAGCGCACGCGGTCGATCACGCCCTTGCTGTGGCCGTGGGCCGTGTCCACCACCAGTGCATCGACGCCGGCCTTGACCAGCAGCTCCACGCGCTGCTCGGTGCCCTCGCCCACGCCCACGGCGGCGGCCACGCGCAGGCGGCCTGCGCTGTCACGCGCTGCGTTGGGGAAGGTGGTCTGCTTGGTGATGTCCTTGACGGTGATCAGGCCCTTGAGTTCAAAGGCGTCGTTCACGACCAGGATGCGTTCGAGCTTGTGCTTGTTGAGCAGGGCCTTGGCTTCCACGGGCGTGGTGCCGTCCTTCTCGTTGACGGTGATCAGGCGCTCGCGCGGCGTCATGATCTGGCTGACCTTGACGTCGTAGCGGGTCTCGAAGCGCAGGTCGCGGCTGGTGACGATGCCCACCACCTTGCCGCCGTCGCAGACGGGAAAGCCCGAGATGCCGAGATTCTCGGACAGCTGCAGCACCTGCAGCACGGTGTGCTCGGGGGTGATGACCACGGGGTCGTGCACCACGCCGGATTCGTGGCGCTTGACCTTGGACACTTCGGCGGCCTGCTGCTCGGCCGTCATGTTCTTGTGGATGACGCCGATACCGCCCTCTTGCGCGATGGCAATGGCCAGACGCGCCTCGGTCACGGTGTCCATGGCGGCGGACACAAGGGGAATGTTCAGGGAGATGTTGCGCGAAAAGCGCGTCTTGAGCGAAGTGTCCTTGGGCAGGACCTGGGAGAAAGCGGGGACCAGAAGGACGTCGTCGAAGGTCAGGGCTTTACCGAGAAGGCGCATGTGAGAGCTCCAAAAGAAGGATTGTACCCGTGCGCCGGATCACAATGTATGCTGTAGGCCATTCGGCCCGATCCCCAACTCACCATGCACGCCATCAAGCTTGTTTTGCTAGTCACGCTTGCCGCCTGTTCGCTGCCCGCAGCCGCCCAGTGGCAATGGGTCGACGCCACAGGCCGCAAGGTCTTCAGCGACCGCGCACCGCCTCCTGACATTCCCGCCAAGAACATCCTGCGCCAGCCTGGCGGCAGCACACCGCCGCCTGCCGCTGCGCCCTCCGCCGCTGCGGCAGCTGCGGATGCAGGCACGGCGCCTGCGGCGGACGCCGCGGCACCGGCAGCACCTGCCGCAGCCGCCAAGAACACCAAGCCCGCAGGCACCGACAAGGCCCTGGAAGAACAAAAGCGCAAGGCCGAAGCCCAGGAGGCCGCCAAGGCCAAGGCGGAAAAGGAACGGATTGCCAAGCAGCGCCAGGACAACTGCGCACGCGCCAAGCAGTCCAAGACCGCGCTGTCTTCGGGCCGCCTGCTGGGCTACACGAATGAGCAGGGCGAGCGCGGCTTCATGGACGACGCCACGCGCGATGCGGAACTCAAGCGCGCCGACGCCATCATCGCCTCCGATTGCGGCGCAATGCGCTGATCGCCGAATCCGGGCCGGCTCAGTAGCCGGCCTTGGCTCCAGGCCTCTGGCGCTGGAACAGCCCCGTGGCCCGAGCGCCCTGGCGTGCGAAACGCTCGCGGCGCGCCACCTTGGGGTCCACGGTCAAGGGCCGGTACAGCTCCACTCGGTCACCGTCGCGCAGGGCTTGCGTCAAAGGCGCGCTGCGGCCCCACAGGCCTGCCGGCCCGGCCTGCGCAAAGCCCAGCGCCTGCCAGCCGCCCGCCGCCGCCACCGCATCGGCAATCGTGGCACCGGCCGGCAATTGCAGAAACAGCTCGACGACTTCGCCGGCGCGCGCACTGCAGGCCAGCGTGATGCGCACAGCGGGCTGGGGCTCAGCCATAGACCTGCTCGGCACGCTTGATGAAGGCATCGACCATGGAGCCTGCAATGCGGTCGAACACCGGGCCGACCACGGCGGCCAGGGCCATGTTGTCGAAACCGTAGTCCAGTTGCAGTTCGACACGGCAGGCGCGCTGCGATCCGTCGCCCACGGGGCGGAACATCCAGTGGCCCTCCAGCCGCGAGAACGGCCCCTTGATCAGGCGGATGCTGACCTGGCGCCCGCCATCGTCGAGCACGCTGTGCGTGTTGCGCGTGACGAAGGACTTGCGCATGCCGCCGAATGCAATGCCCACCTCGGCCGTCATGCCCTGCTCGTCCTGCTCCAGCACCCTGGCCTGATCGCACCAGGGAAGGAAGTCGGCATAGTGGGCCACGTCCGTCACCAGGGCAAACATTTCTTGGGGGCTGTACCAGATCAGGACGGACTTGTTGACTTTTTTCATGAATGGGGCGGGCTGCACGGCATGCAAAACACCGGCAGCGCCGCCATGGCACAGCCGGCTGTCACAATGACGGCAAGGCGAAACTAAAATCCCGCACGGCGGGAAGACGGCAATCCAGTATTGTAGGGAGACCTTTCATCTCCAGGTTTTCGCCGCATCTATTACTCCATGGCCAAGAAACCTGAAACACAGTCGCGCATCGCCGACAACAAAAAAGCCGCATTCAACTACTTCTTCGAGGAACGCTTCGAGGCCGGCATCGTGCTGCACGGCTGGGAAGTGAAGGCACTGCGCAGCGGCAAGGTGCAGTTGACGGACGGCTACGTCATCGTCAAGGACGGCGAGCTGTTCCTGCTCGGCTGCCAGATCAACCCGCTCAAGACCGCCTCCACCCACGTCAACCCCGACGCGGCGCGCATCAAGAAACTGCTGCTCAAGAAGGACGACATCCTGCGCCTGATCGGCAAGGTGGAGCAAAAGGGCTTCACCCTGGTGCCCATCAACCTTCACTGGAAGAACGGCTATGTCAAATGCGACATTGCCCTGGCCAAGGGCAAGGCCGAGCACGACAAGCGCGACGTGATCAAGGACCGCGAAGGCAAGCGCGAGGTCGAGCGCGCCATGAAGAGCTTCAACCGTTGACGGGCATCCGCAGCTTTTTTTGCACTGCTGCGGAATAAACCGGCACGGCCCAGTGTTCATTGCAGTGTCCGGCCGCAATTTCGCGCGCCGGCAAGCACCGGAGACAGCGATGAAGAAGCTCGGCATGAAACTTGGTACCTGTGCCTTCACGGCAGCCCTGACATTGGCCCTGGCAGGCTGCTATTCCGCGCCTGCGGCCAACGCCTCTGGCCAGACGCCGCCCAGTGCGGTCAGCGTGCAAAACGGCATTCTGGTCGGCGCCAACGGCATGACGCTCTACACCTTCGACAAGGACACGGCCGGCAGTGGCAAGTCCGTCTGCAATGGCCCCTGCGCGACCAACTGGCCGCCCCTGATGGGCAAGCAGGCGCCCTCTGGCGGCAACTACAGCGTGATCCAGCGCGACGATGGCAGCAGCCAGATCGCCTACAAGGGCAAGCCCCTGTACTACTGGGTGAAGGACGGCAAGGCCGGCGATACCACGGGCGACGGCGTCATGGGCGTCTGGCATACCGCACGCCCCTGAGTCCGGCCCCCTGCGCGATCGGACCTGCCCATGGACCGCAGCCAGATCCTGGAGCACCTGCCCGGCCTGCGCCGCTACGCGCGGCTGCTGGCAGGCGATGCCTGGGCAGCCGACGACCTGGTGCAGGACACGCTGGAACGCGCCTGCCGCAAATGGCTGCTGTGGCGCTCCGATGGCGATCTGCGCGCCTGGCTGTTCACCCTGATGCACAACCTCTACCTGAACCAGCGGCGCTCTGCCGCACGAGGGCAGTGGCTGGACATCGACAGCCTGTCCGAGTCCCTGGCAGCGCCCGAGGACAGCAGCGACGCTGCCCTGGACCTGGAGCGCTGCCTGCAGCGCCTGCCCGCCGAGCAGCGGGCGGTGCTGCTGCTGGTCAGCGTGGAGGACATGAGCTATGCCGACACGGCGCGCGTGCTGCAGCTGCCCCTGGGCACCGTGATGTCGCGCCTGTCGCGCGCACGCTCCCGGTTGCGCGAGCTGATGGAGGCACCGCCCGCCCAGACTGCTGCACCCCAAGCCGCAGCCCCGTCGCTGCGCCGGCTCAAATGACGAGGCCGCCATGACTGCCCCCGCCCCCACCTCCCCCTCCTCCTGTGTCTCGGCTGCCACGGCCATCCCCGACGAGCAGCTGCATGCCCTGGTCGATGACCGCCTGCCGGCCCCACAGGCACAGGCGCTGCGCGAGCAGCTGGATGCAGACAGCGCAGCACGCGTGGAGCAATGGCAGCGCCAGCGGCAGCTGCTGCGCGCCCTGCACGGCGCCCGCAGCGAACCGCCCATGCCCGATGAAATGCGCGCCGCCGCCGAGCAGCTGCAGGGCCTGCAACAGCGCCAGCAGCAATGGTGGCGCTGGGGCGGCATCGCCGCAGGCTGGCTGCTGGCCTTCGGCCTGGGCTGGCTGGTGCACGGGCAGCAGGCAGCGCCTGCGGCACCCTCAACGGCGGACACGCTGGCCGCTGCCGCACCTGCCCGCTTCGCCCATCAGGCAGCAGTCGCCCACGCGGTCTACCAGCCCGAGCAGCGCCACCCGGTCGAGGTCGAGGCAGCGCAACAGGCCCATTTGCTGCAATGGCTTTCCAAGCGGCTGGGCCGGCCGCTGAAGCTGCCAGCCCTCACGGAACTGGGCTATGAGCTGGTGGGCGGCCGGCTGCTGCCCGGCGACAGCGGCGCACGCGCCCAGTTCATGTACCAGGATGCGGCCGGCGAGCGCATCACCCTGTATCTGGGCGCGCTGGAGGACCCGGCCACGCGTGGCGAGACCGCCTTTCGCTTCAGCAGCGACGGCCCCGTGCCCAGCTTCTACTGGGTGGACCAGGGCTTTGGCTATGCGCTCAGCGGCGCCCTGCCGCGCAACCGGCTGCTGCAGCTGGCCACGGCCGTGCACCAGCAGCTTTGAAGCCTGGGGCCACGGCTACCAGGGCAGCGGCGCCGCCTCGCCGTTGCCATGTTCGCCGTAGTACAGCGAGGGCAGGAAGCGCGACAGGTAGGTGAACTCCGTGTAGCAGTGGCGCAGCAGGCCCAGGCCCAGCGCGTCGGGCAGCTCGGCCGCCGGGTCCGTGCAGGACTGCCCCAGCAGGAAGCGGCTGCGCAGCACGCATCCAAAGGGCGTATCGCGCGCCAGGTGCACCATCTGCCCGTCCATCGGGTCCCCGCTGGCATCCAGCTGCACATGCTCGCCAAAGCCGATGCGTGCATAGACGGCGGCCGATGCGCGTTTTTCGGCAAAGGCCAGCTCCAGCTGCGCAGGGTCGAACAGCTCGCGCGGATCGTGGAACTTGAGCCTGGCCGCCACGGGCGGAATATCGGCCAGGGACTCCACGGCCTCGATGGAGGCGCCTATGTAGCTCTCGCCCTTCTTCCATTGCGCATCCCAGCCGCGATGTGCGATGTGGTCATGCGGATGCCACCACTTGATGTGCTGCGTGGTCTCGAAGAACTTGAACCACCAGTCCAGCATGCGGCCGCTGCAGCCGTGCAGGTCGGTACGGCAGGCCACCACCAGGCAGCCGCTGGGCAGGCGCTGGATTCCCGTCTCCAGCCGCAGCGGCGTGATGTGCAGCAGCTCGTCGATGCGGGAAATGTCGGGCTCGAAGGCATGGGAGTTCATGGGTGTTTTCCGTTCCTGGGTTGATGAGGAAAAGCCATCTTATATTAAAGAAACGAACAACGTTTCCAAACAATCGGATAATCCCAGCCGGGTAACAAAATGCTGCACAACCAGGCACGACCCTGCACAACACCGAACGGAACGACAAGAAATCCAATGGAATCCGAAATCACTCCTGCGGCCCCCAGGCCGCGCGGGCGGCCGGCCCGGCCCGAGCACGAGGCCAACGATGCCGCCCTGGCCGCCGCCACCTGGCTCTTGCTCAACGAAGGCTATGCCGCCACCACCATGGAAGCCGTGGCCAAGCGCGCGGGGCTGGCCAAGAAAACGCTCTACCGCTTTGCCGCCAACCGCGAGGATCTGGTGGCCCTGGTGGTGCGCAGCTGGACCGACGGTTTCCGCCCCGCCCTGTCGGCCGATGCGCAGTCGGCCTCAGAGGTGGCTCCGGCGCTGGCCGAGATCCTGCGCGTGATTGCCGCGCGCGTGCTGTCGGCCGAGGCGGTGGGGATGTTCCGCCTGCTCACCACCGATTTCCCCGCCAAGCCCGAGCTGCTGGAGGTCTACCAGCGCAACGGCATAGAGCGCGGCCGCGGCATGCTGGTGGACTGGCTGCGGCGCCAGTGCGCGAAGGGGTTGCTCAGGGCAGAGCAGCCCGATGTCATCTGCGACCTGTTGCTGTCCATGGCCATTGCCGAGCCGCTGCGGCAGATGGCCCTGGGCCTGACGCCGCCCGTGCCCGAATGGGATCCGGGCCCGCGCATTGACGACGCGGTACGGCTGCTGGCAGGCCATTCCTGCCGCATGGAGCCCGCTGATCGCTGAACCGAAAAAAAGCCATCCGGCGCGGTGCCGGATGGCCTTTTGAACCCTTGGAGGTTTGAGCAACCGCCGCGCGATCAGTCCAGCGCCGCCAGCGGGTGCGAGTGCACGGGCCAGGGGCTGTCGAAGAAGGCACGCCATTGCGCGTCCTGCACGTCTTCGATGCGCGCGGGGTTCCAGCGCGGTTGGTGGTCCTTGTCCACGGCCAGGGCGCGAATGCCTTCGATGGTCTCGCTCTGGCCGGGGCGCAGGTAAAAGCAGTGGCGCACCATGTCGCGCTCCATGCGCAGGTCCTGGGCCAGCGTCATGCCGCGTGCGCGGCGAATCTGCTCCAGCACCACGTGCAGCATCAGCGGCGAGCGCTTGCGCAGCGTGGCTGCCGTGTGCTGCGCCCACTCGCCATCCGCCGCTTCCAGTGCCTGCACCATGGCAGCCACCGTGGGCAGGGCGAACACGCGGTCGATCTCGGCGCGGGGCTGTGCCGCTGGCTTGGCCGGGGCCGTGAACTTCGACTTCACCAGGGCCTCGACGGCCGCTGCATCGGCAAAGCTGCCGGCGGCCAGGGCGTCCCACAGCGCAGGCTGCTGGTCCGAGGGCAGATAGCCATCGGCCAGGCCGAAGTCCAGCGCGTCGGCCGCGCCGATCACGTCGCCCGTCAGCGCCAGCCACTCACCCGCGTGACCGGGGCAGCGCGATAGGAAGTAGCCGCCACCCACATCGGGGAACAGGCCGATGGCCGTCTCCGGCATGGCCATCTTGGTGCGCTCGGTGACGATGCGCAGCGTGCCGCCCTGGCTGATGCCCATGCCGCCGCCCATGACGATGCCGTCCATGAAGGCGATGTAGGGCTTGCCAAAGGTGTGGATCAGGTGGTTGAGCGCGTACTCCTCGGTGAAGAAGTCCTCCAGCTGCGGATTGCCCGTGCTGCCTGCGCCGTGCAGAAAACGGATGTCGCCGCCCGCGCAGAAGGCGCCGAAGGCCCCTTCCTTGCCCATGCCGCGGATGGCCACGGCCAGCACCTGATCGTCCTTTTGCCAGGCCAGCAGGGTGGCCAGCAGATCGCGCACCATGCCCAGCGACAGCGCGTTCAGCGCCTTGGCCCGGTTCAAGGTGATCATGCCAATGCGGCCCCGCACTTCGCTGAGGACTTCGCCGGCAGCTCCCGTCATATCTTGCTCCTTGTTGCTATGCATGCCCTGCCCCGGCAGCCCGGGGCGATGAGCCGCAACCATAGCTGAAAATCCGCGCCCACCCCTGACAAACAGGTGCCAATTTGCGCAAGTGCACGACAGGGCGGGCAACCGCCGCGCACCGCAGCGCACTCAGTCCAGAGAGACGCCCGTGCTCTTGACCACGCCGGCCCAGCGCTTGATCTCGCTGCGGATGTAGGCGCCGTATTCCTCGGGCGAGGAGCCCAGGCCTTCGGCGCCCTGCAGCTGCAGCTTCTCGACCACGCCCGGGTCCTTGAGCGCGCGCATCAGCTCCTGGTTGAGCCGCTGGATGATGGCGGCCGGCGTTTTGGCCGGCACCATCACGCCCTGCCAGGCCCCGGCCTCGAAGCCGGACATGCCGCTTTCGGCCAGCGTGGGTGCATCGGGGAAGTTGGGCAGGCGCTTGGAGGAACTCACGGCCAGCAGCTTGAGCCGACCCTCCTTGATGAAGGGTGCGACGGAGTTGATGGTGTCCGTCATGAAGTCGATCTGCCCGGCCACCAGATCCACGTCGGCCGGCGCGCTGCCCTTGTAGGGCACGTGGCTGGCCTCGATCTGATAGTGCTGCACGACCTGGAAGGCCGCCAGGTGCGTGACATTGCCGTTGCCGGCCGAACCATAGGACAGCTGGCCCGCCTTGTCCCTGGCATGGCGCACGAACTCCTGCACGTTCTTCACCGGCAGCTTGGGGTTGACCACCAGGCCCAGCGGCACCACGGCCGTCAGCGCCACGGGCATCAGGTCCTTGTTCACGTCGTAGCTCATCTTCTTGTAGAGCGACGGGCTCAGCGCAATGGACGAGGTGTTGTAGAGCACGGTGTAACCATCGGGCGCGGCCTTGGCCACCAGGGCGTTGCCGATGTTGCCGTTGGCGCCGGGCCGGTTGTCCACGATCACGGTCTGGCCCAGTTGCTGCCCCACCTGCTGGGCCAGCACGCGCGCCACCAGGTCGGTGGGCCCGCCCGGCGGGAAAGGCACGACCAGCGTGATGGGCTTGCTGGGCCAGGGCTGCTGGGCCAGGGCCGCTCCCGGCACTGCCGCTGCGGCTGCCATGCAGGCCGCCACGGCGGCCAGCACCCTGCGCCGCCCTTGTCTGCCTGCGGCCTTGTTGCCTTTCTTGTCCATGCTGTTGTCTCCTGGTGTCGTTATGGGAATTCTTTTGTCCGCCTAGCTGCGCCCTGCCAGCAGGCGCACGGCCGTGTATTCCATGACCTTCTGGTGGCCCTGGTTGAAGACCCCGATGCGCGAGGTGACGACGGCGCGGTTGCCCTTGGAGGTGGGCTTGATGGCGGTGACTTCGACCAGGGCCTCGATGGTGTCGCCCACCAGCACGGGGCCGAGGATCTTCTGGTGCAGCTCCAGCATGGCCAGGCCCGTGCCCTGGATCATGCTTTGCAGGATGAAGCCTTCGATCAGCGCATAGGTCATGGCGCCCGGCACGGGGCGGCCGGCAATGGCGCCGCCGTCGTAGCCCTCCTCGATGAAGATGGCCTCCAGCATGCCCGTGGCATTGATGAAGGCGACCAGGTCGGACTCGGTCACGGTGCGGCGGAAGGTGCGCAGCTGCTGGCCAACCTTCAGGTCCTGCCAGAAAAAGCCCTGGCCCATGCGGGGCACGGCGTTCCAGGCGGCGCCAGGGTGGGGCTGCGGGGTGTTCACTGTCATCTCATGTCTCCTGTTGCGTGATCTGCAGACCGGCGATGCGCTCGGCGCTCCAGCCCGCCTGGGCCAGCAGCGCCGCCGTGTGCTCGCCCAGGCGCGGTGGCATGCCCATGGGGGCCTGCCGGCCATCCATGCGCACGGATGAACGCGGCAGGTGCACGGTGCCCATGGCGGGGTCGTGCAGCGGCACGAAGAACTTCGTGGCCTGCAGATGCGGATCGGCGGGAAGCTCATCCATGCGCGCCACCGGGGCGGCGGGAATCTCCAGGCGCTGGCAGGTGTCCAGCCAGTACTGGGTGCCGTGCAGGGCCACATACTCGCCCGCGGTCTCCAGCAGCTCGGCAATGTGGGCCGTGCGGCTGGCCTGGCTGGCAAAGCGCACGTCCAGGGCCAGCTGCGGCTGGCCCACGGCGGCGAAGAAGCGCTGCCAGTGCGCATCGGTGTACGGCATCATGCAGACGTGGCCGTCCAGCGTTCGGTAGGGCTTGCGCCAGGGCGCCATCACGCGCGGGTAGCCTGCGCCGCTGAGCGCGGGGCTGAAGTGCATGCCGTAGAAATGCTCGACCAGGTTGAAGCCCACCATGGTCTCGTACATGGGCACTTCGACAAAGCAGCCGTGGCCGCTGCGCTCGCGCTGGAACAGCGCCGCCAGCACGGCATGCGCGGCCACCAGGGCGCAGGTCTTGTCGGCCGCGATGGTGGGCAGGTAGCGCGCCTCGCCCGTCTGGCGCTCCATCAGGTCGGCCAGGCCGCTCATGCCCTGGATGACGTCGTCGTAGGCGGGCATGCCCGCATAGGGGCCGTCCTCGCCAAAGCCATGCAGGCCTGCGTAGACCAGGCGCGGATAGCGCTCGCGCAGCGTGTCGGGGTCCAGGCCCAGCGGGGCCAGCTTCTGCGGGCGCATGCTGTGCATGAACACATCGGCCGTGGCCAGCAGCGCATGCAGGGCCTGGCGCGCCTCGTCCTGCTTGAGATCGAGCACCACGCTCTTCTTGCTGCGGTTGGTGCCCATGAACATGGCCGCCATGCCGGGCTCCACGGCAGGGCCGGTGTGGCGCGTGGAGTCGCCGGCCGGCGGCTCGATCTTGATGACTTCGGCGCCATAGTCGGCCAGCACCTGGCTGGCCAGCGGCCCGAACACCACGCTGGACAGATCCAGCACCCGAATCCCTGTCAACGCAGCCTGCACTGTGGTCTCCATGTTGCTTCAGGGAGCCAGTATTTGATATCTTTGAAGTTGCGTCTAAGACTTAATTCAGCATCGCTGATACACGGTGGATATCAATGGACCTGCGCCAACTGCGTCACTTCGTCACCCTGGCCCGCACGCTCAACTACCGCCAGGCGGCCGAGCAGCTGCACATGTCGCAGCCGCCGCTGTCCCAATCCATCCGCCGGCTCGAAGACAGCCTGGGCGTGCAGCTGTTCCAGCGCGACCGCCGGGGCACGGAGCTGACCGAGGCAGGCCGGGCGGCCCTGGAAAGTGCCGAGCTGGCACTGCACCATGCGCGCCAGGTGCAGGAGGTCTCGCAGGCCACGGCCAGTGGCGAGCGCGGCCGGCTGCACATAGGCTTCATAGGCTCGGCCACGTTCTCGCTGATTCCACGGCTGGTGCAGGCCTTTCGCAGCGAATATCCGCTGATCGACCTGGTACTGACCGAATCGACCACGCGCGAGATCTGCGCGCAGGTGGCCAGCGGCGATTTCGATGCCGGCCTGCTGCGCTACCCGGTGACGCAGGCCACCGAGCTGTCCATCACGCCCGTGGAAAAGGACGAACTGGTGGCCGTGCTGCCCGAAGGCAACCCGCTGCTGCAGCGGCCCGCCTTGCGGCTGCGGGATCTGGCCGACCAGCCATTCATCAATTACCGCCCCAGCGAAGTGCCCGGCCTGCATGCGCTTGTGGTGCTGGCCTGCCAGAACGCGGGCTTCATGCCCCAGGTCAAGCAGCATGCGGTGCAGGCCCAGACCCTGGTCAGCCTGGTGGGCGCGGGCCTGGGCGTGGCCCTGGTGCCGGCCGTCGTGGCCAAGGGCAGCACGCCGGGGGTGGTGTTCCGCGCGCTGGCAGATACCGAGAACCTGCCCTCCATCGGCCTGGCCCTGGCGCTCAATCCGCAGCAAAGCGCAGCGGCCGGCCAGCGCCTGCGCGAGTTGCTGCTGCGGCTGAATGCCTGACGGACGGCCTGGCGGACGGCGTGGCAGAAGCCGCCGCAGAAAAGACAAAGGCCGCGGATGCGGCCTTTGACAATCAGGGCGGCGAAGCCGGCTGGCTTGCGCGCGCCCTCGGCGCCACGGCGCTTATGCGCCTGCGCGCGAAGCGCGCTTGCGCTCGTTCTCGGACAGGTGGCGCTTGCGCACGCGGATGCTCTTGGGGGTGATTTCCACCAGCTCGTCGTCCTCGATGAATTCCACCGCGTATTCCAGCGACAGGTCGATCGGGGGCGTGATCTTGATGGCATCTTCCTTGCCGGACACGCGGAAGTTGGTCAGCTGCTTGGTACGCGTGGCGTTGACCACCAGGTCGTTGTCACGGCTGTGGATGCCGATGATCATGCCTTCGTACACGGGATCGTTGGCCTTGACGAACATGCGGCCACGGTCGTCCAGCTTGCCCAGGGCGTAGGTGAAGATTTCGCCTTCGTCCATGGAGATCAGCACACCGTTCTTGCGGCCGCCGATTTCGCCCTTGTGCGGCTCGTAGCTGTCGAAGATGTTGGAGATCAGGCCGGAACCACGGGTCAGGTTCAGGAATTCGTTGGTGAAGCCGATCAGGCCACGCGCAGGAATGCGGTACTCCAGGCGCACGCGGCCGCGGCCATCGGGTTCCATGTTGACCAGCTCGCCCTTGCGCTCGCCCAGGGCCTGCATCACGCCACCCTGGTGGCCTTCTTCGATGTCGGCCGTCACCAGCTCGATGGGCTCGTGGCGCACGCCGTCCACGTCGCGGTAGACCACGCGGGGCTTGGACACGGCCAGCTCGTAGCCTTCACGGCGCATTTCTTCCAGCAGGATGGTCAGGTGCAGTTCGCCGCGGCCCGACACTTCGAAGATGCCGTCTTCGTCGGTTTCCTTGACACGCAGGGCCACGTTGGAACGCAGTTCCTTTTGCAGGCGGTCCCAGATCTGGCGGCTGGTCACGAACTTGCCTTCACGGCCCGCCAGCGGCGAGGTGTTGACGCAGAAGTTCATGGTCAGCGTGGGCTCGTCGATCTTGAGCATCGGCAGCGGCCGGGGGTTCAGCGGGTCGGTCAGCGTGACGCCCATGCCCAGGTCGGCGATACCGTTGACCAGCACGATGTCGCTGGGGCCGGCTTCGGTCACCTGCACGCGGTCGATGCCCTGGAACTTCAGCACCTGGTTGATGCGGCCCTTGTAGCTCTTGCCGTCAGGACCTTCCATGACCAGCACGTCGGTCGAAGGCTTGAGCGTGCCGGAAGTGATGCGGCCCACGCCGATGCGGCCCACGAAGGTGGAGTAGTCCAGCGCCGAGATCTGCATTTGCAGCGGAGCGGCGGGATCGCCCTTGACCGAAGGCACGTGCTTCAGGATGGTGTCGAACAGGGCCGACATGTCGGGGCCCCACTGCTCGCCCGGAGCGCCTTCTTCCAGCGAGGTCCAGCCGTTGATGCCCGAGGCGTACACCACGGGGAAGTCCAGCTGCTCGTCGGTGGCACCCAGCTTGTCGAACAGGTCGAACGCGGCGTTGACCACGTAGTCGGGACGCGCGCCGGGCTTGTCCACCTTGTTGACCACGAGGATGGGCTTCAGGCCCAGGGCCAGCGCCTTCTTGGTCACGAAGCGCGTCTGGGGCATGGGGCCTTCCTGCGCGTCGATCAGCAGCACCACGCCGTCGACCATGGACAGGGCACGCTCCACTTCACCGCCGAAGTCCGCGTGGCCGGGTGTGTCGAGGATGTTGATGTGCGTGTCGTTCCAGCTCACGGCGCAGTTCTTGGCCAGGATGGTGATGCCACGCTCGCGTTCGATGGCGTTGTTGTCCATCACCGTGTCCACGACTTTCTCGTGCTCGGCGAAGGTTCCGGATTGGCGCAGCAGCTGGTCCACCATGGTGGTTTTGCCGTGGTCCACGTGGGCGATGATCGCGATATTGCGGATTTGTTTGCTCATAGTGTTTTCCCATTGCCGCTGCGTCATGGGCGCGGCGTGTCTTCCAAAATCTGTTGAATTTCCAGTGAACTGAGCAGGCGGGCGGGGATGAGTTCCCCACGCACCACGCGCCCCACTCCCAGCAGAGCCTGGGGGTTTTCGCCATACACAGCCACCGCCTCGGCATCGGCCCAAGCGCCCTTGCGGGGCAGGCCCGTGAGAAAACGGGCCGCATCTTGCTCGCCCAGCGTGACAGCCGTGTGGCTGGCCAGCAAGGCATCGACAGGCTGCAACTGCTGCAGACGCTCGTCCTCGCCCATGGCGGCCAGCGCCTCCAGCGAGATACAGCGCTCGACACCCAGCCCGCCGGTGTCGATACGGCGCAGCGCGCGCAGGTGCGCGCCGCAGCCCAGGGCCTCTCCCACGTCCTCCGCCAGCGTGCGGATATAGGTGCCCTTGCTGCAGGTCACCAGCATCCGGATCGCCGGCTGGCCTTGGCTGTCTTGCGTCAGCGAAAGCTCCAGTGCGTGGATTGTCACTTCGCGCGCCGGACGCTCGACTTCGATGCCGGCACGCGCATATTCATAAAGAGCCTTGCCGTCCTTCTTGAGCGCGCTGTACATGGGCGGCACCTGGCGGATGGGGCCCGTGAACTGCGCCTGCACGGCGGCAAGCCGCTCGGCCGTGAGGGCGGCGGGATCGATGGCGCGCTCGCGCAGCACCTCGCCCTCGGCATCGGCCGTGGTCGTGGTCTGGCCCAGGCGCGCAATGGCCTCGTAGGTCTTGGCAGCTTCGAGCTGCAACTGGCTGAACTTGGTCGCCGCACCGAAGCACAGCGGCAGCACGCCGGTGGCCAACGGGTCCAGCGTGCCGGTGTGTCCGGCCTTTTCGGCGCGCAGCAACCACTTGACCTTCTGCAAGGCGTCGTTGCTGGACAGCTCCAGCGGTTTGTCGAGCAGCAACACCCCATGCACAGGGCGCCGCTGCACCCTTGTGCGTGGCGCGTTCATGGGGCTACTCTTCCTTCCCGCGCGAGGAGACGGCCTTGGCGATCAAGGCGTTCATGTCGGCCGCACGCTCGGTGGTGCGGTCGTAGATGAAGTGCAGCGTGGGCACGGTATGGATGTGCAGGCGCTTGAACAGGCCGTTGCGCAGGAAGCCTGCGGCCTGGTTCAGGGCGTCCTGCGTCTCCTGCGGATCGCCGATCAGCAGGCTGAAGTAGACCTTGGCGTGGGCATAGTCCGGAGTCACCTCCACGCTTTGCAGCGTCACCATGCCCACGCGCGGGTCCTTCAACTCGCGTGCGATCAGCTCCGCCAGATCCCGCTGGATCTGGTCGGAGACTTTGAAGCTGCGGTTCGGCGCAGCGGACTTGCGTGTTGCCATGTCGAATTACAGCGAGCGCGCGATTTCCTTGATCTCGAACACTTCGAGCACGTCGCCTTCGCGAATGTCGTTGTAGTTCTTGAGCTTGATACCGCACTCGAAGCCTTCCTTGACTTCCTTGACGTCGTCCTTCAGGCGCTTGAGCGATTCGATCTCGCCCGTGTAGATGACCACGTTCTCGCGCAGCAGGCGGAAATGCGCATTGCGCGTAACCTGGCCTTGCGTGATGTACGAGCCAGCCACGGTGCCGATCTTCGACGCCACGAACACGGTACGGATCTCGGCCATGCCGATGATCTCTTCCTTGCGCTCGGGAGCCAGCATGCCGGACATCGCTGCCTTCACCTCTTCGACGGCGTCGTAGATGATGTTGTAGTAGCGCAGGTCCACATCGTTGCTCTCGGCCGTCTTGCGCGCCTGGGCATCGGCCCGGACGTTGAAGCCGATGATGATGGCCTTGGAGGCCAGCGCCAGGTTCACGTCGGACTCGCTGATGCCGCCCACGCCCGAGTAGACCAGCTGCACGCGGATCTCTTCGGTGGAGAGCTTGAGCAGCGATGCGCCCAGTGCTTCCTGCGAGCCCTGCATGTCGGCCTTGACGATGATGGGCAGGGTCTGGACCTCGCCCGCACCCATTT
Source organism: Delftia sp. (assembly GCF_059499305.1). Classification (NCBI taxonomy): domain Bacteria; kingdom Pseudomonadati; phylum Pseudomonadota; class Betaproteobacteria; order Burkholderiales; family Comamonadaceae; genus Delftia; species Delftia sp. Next base: position 432,052 of record NZ_JCABYI010000009.1, on the reverse strand, counting down.
CGGCGAACATGTTCTCGAGCTTGGCAGCCTGCTGGCGAGCCAGCTTGGTGTTGCGGAACTTGCCGGCGCGGTAGGTCGCGATTTCGCGAGCGCGGCGCTCGTCCTGCAGCACCATGAAGTCGTCGCCGGCCTGGGGCACGTCGGACAGACCCTGGATTTCCACCGGGATGGAGGGGCCAGCGGACTTGGTCTGCTTGCCGTCTTCGTCCAGCATGGCGCGCACGCGGCCGTAGGTCTGGCCTGCCAGCACCACGTCGCCCACCTTCAGCGTGCCGGACTGCACCAGCACCGTGGCCACGGGGCCGCGGCCCTTGTCCAGCTGCGCTTCGATGACCAGACCCTTGGCAGCGGCTTCCACGGGAGCGGTCAGCTCCAGCACTTCGGCCTGCAGCAGGACCTGCTCCAGCAGCTCGTCGATGCCCTGGCCGGTCTTGGACGACACGGCGATGAACGGGGACTCGCCGCCGTACTCTTCAGGCACCACCTGCTCGGCCACCAGGCCTTGCTTGACGCGGTCGAGGTTGGCATCGGGCTTGTCGGCCTTGGTGATGGCAACCACGATGGGCACACCCGCTGCCTTCGCGTGCTTGATGGCTTCCTTGGTCTGGGGCATCACGCCGTCGTCGGCAGCGCACACCAGGATGACGATGTCGGTGGCCTGTGCACCACGGGCACGCATGGCCGTGAAGGCCTCGTGGCCCGGGGTGTCCAGGAAGGTGACGATGCCGCGGGGCGTCGTCACATGGTAGGCACCGATGTGCTGGGTGATGCCGCCGGCTTCGCCCGACGCAACCTTGGTGCGGCGGATGTAGTCCAGCAGCGAGGTCTTGCCGTGGTCCACGTGGCCCATGACGGTGACCACGGGGGCGCGCGACTCCTGGGCAGCTTCCTGCTGGGACACTTCCTCGGCCGTGAAGGCTTCGGGATCGTCCAGCGCAGCGACCTTGGCGGTGTGGCCCATTTCCTCGACCACGATCATGGCCGTGTCCTGGTCCAGGGGCTGGTTGATGGTGACCATCTGGCCCATCTTCATCAGCACCTTGATCAGCTCGGATGCCTTGACCGACATCTTGTGCGCCAGCTCGGCCACGGTGATGGTCTCGGGCACGTGCACTTCGATGGCACGGAATTCCGTTGCCGCGCTCTGGTGCTGTCCGTCATTGCGGTCATTGCCACGACGGCCGCCACGCGGGCCGCCGCGCCAGTTGGAACGGCCGCCCACGCCACCGGAGCTGTCGCCACGGGTCTTGATTTCCTTCTTCTTGCCATCGCCGGCCCAGCTCGAGGAGAGCTTGGCGGACTTGACTTCCTTGCCGGCGCCGGCAGGCGCGCGCGCACCGGCTCCGCCGGCGGTCGTGCCAGCGGGCTTGTGCAGCGTGGTCTTCTTGGCATCGGCGGCAGCAGGCGCTGCAGGCTTTGCCACGGGCTTGGGCTCTTCGGGCTTCTTGGCCACGAGCACCTTCTTGGGCGCGGCCATCATGGCGCGAATGGCTTCGGCTTCGGCCAGCGCCTTGCGGCGGCGGTCTTCCAGATCCTTGGCGCGTTCGGCTTCCTCGGCCGCACGGGCCTTGGACTCTTCCTCGGCCTTGGCGCGTGCCGCGAGCTGGGCTTCGGCGCGCGCTATCTGGCCGGCAGCCTGCTCGCGCGAGGCTTCCTGCTTAGCGCGGTTGGCCTCGACAATCTTTGCGGCTTCGGCAGCCGCATAGGCGGCTGCGCGCTCTTCGGCTTCGCGCTCGCGCTGTTGGACTAGCTCGCGCTCTTCGCGCTCACGGCGTTGCTGTGCCAATTCTTCCTCCTCCCGGCCGATCATTTCGGCCTGGCGACGTGCTTCCCCTTCGCGGCGCACCAATTCCTGAGATTCGCGCTCCGACGCCGCGCGCTGCTCCTGGGCAGCCGCAACGGCAGCGGGATCGGAGGCGCCTTCGGCGGCCTCGTCGCGCTTGACGAAGGTGCGCTTCTTGCGCACTTCCACCTGGATGGTGCGGGCGCGGCCCGACGAATCGGCCTGCTTGATCTCGCTGGTGGACCGTTTGGTCAGCGTGATCTTCTTGGCGCCACTTCCGTGGCTGGCCTGCAGATGGCTGAGCAGTTGCTGCTTGTCGCCGTCGGTCAACGCATCCGATGCGTTGTCCTTGGCGACGCCTGCAGCCTTGAGCTGCTGCAGCAACGTGTCAGGGGTCTTGTTGAGCTCTTTTGCAAACTCGGCAACCGTATTACTGGACATAAATGCTCTGAACCTCCCTGACCTTACTCTTGCCCTTCGGTGAACCAGTGCTCACGCGCCTTCATGATCAAAGCCTTCGCTTCTTCCTCGGTCTGCCCGGTCAGCTCGGTCAACTCATCGATGGCCAGATCGGCCAGATCGTCGCGAGTGTGCACATTGGCCTCGGCCAGCTTGTCCACGATCTCCGGAGTCATTCCCTCGAGCGTCAGCAGATCCTGCGACACCTTGCCCACGTTTTCCTCGTGCGCGATTTCCTGCGTCAGCAGGGCATCCTTCGCACGGGTGCGCAGCTCGTTCACCGTCTCTTCGTCGAACGCCTCGATTTCGAGCATTTCCTGCAGCGGCACGTAGGCCACTTCTTCCAGGGTCTCGAAACCTTCCTCGATGAGGATGTTGGCGATTTCCTCGTCCACATCGAGCTTTTCCATGAACAGCTGGCGCGCAACGGCAGACTCGTCCGCCTGCTTTTGCGCAGACTCAGCCGCGTCCATGATGTTGATCTTCCAGCCGGTAAGCTCGGAAGCCAGGCGAACGTTCTGGCCGCCACGGCCGATGGCGATGGCGAGGTTTTCCTCGTCAACCACCACGTCCATGGCGTGCTTTTCCTCGTCCACAACGATGGACGACACATTGGCCGGAGCCAGCGCACCGATCACGAACTGTGCGGGGTCCTCGGACCACAGCACGATGTCCACGCGCTCGCCAGCCAATTCATTGGTGACGGCGTTGACGCGGGTGCCTCGCACGCCGACACAGGTGCCGATGGGATCGACACGCTTGTCATGGCTGAGCACGGCGATCTTGGCGCGGCTGCCGGCATCGCGAGCACAGCTCTTGATCTCCAGCAGGCCCTGCTCGATCTCGGGCACTTCGTTGCGGAACAGCTCGACCATGAACTCCGGCGCCGAACGCGACAGGATGATGGGCGCGCCGCGCAGCGTGGCGTCCACTTCCATGATCATGGCCCGCACGCGGTCGCCGTTGCGCAGGTTTTCCTTGGGGATCATTTCGCTGCGGCGCAGACGTCCTTCGACACGGCCGGCCTCGACGATGATGTCGCCCTTGTCCATGCGCTTGACGGTGCCCGTGAAGATCCGGTCACCGCGCGACAGGAACTCGTTGAGCAGCATTTCGCGCTCGGCATCGCGGATCTTTTGCAGGATGACCTGCTTGGCCGCCATCGCACCGATGCGGCCGATGGGCACCGACTCGATCTCTTCCTCGATGTACTCGCCTTCGGAGATGCCGGGGACGCGGTCCTGTGCGTCCATCAGCATTTCTTCGGCATCGGGGTTTTGCAGGCCCGCATCATCGGGCACCACCAGCCAGCGGCGGAAGGTGTCGTAGTTACCGCTGTCGCGATCGATGGCCACGCGGATGTCCACTTCACCTTGGTACAGCTTCTTCGTGGCTTGGGCCAGGGCCGATTCCACTGCACCGAACACCAAATCGCGCTCCACGTTCTTTTCGCGCGAAATGGCTTCTACCAACATCAACAATTCGCGATTCATGCGACGACTCTCCTATTTCAATCACGCAGAAAGGGGATGGCAATGCCCTTCTGCCCCAATGATTCGACGTACCCTGCCCGCTCCGATCAGACCGGCTTGGCAGAACGCCCCTTGAAATCCACAAGGGGAGCCAGACGCGCCTCGCGCAGCTCCTCCAGCGTGAAACCCAGCGCCTGCAGGGGCGCGGGAACACGCTTCTTGCTGACCCTCTGGCCAGGCTTGACGGGTGGCTCGTCGCTCCAGACGATCTGCCAGCCACCACCTTCGGCACGCTCCAGCGTGCCGCGGAATTTCTTGCGATTGGCGCTGACCTGCCCTTCAGCGGCAGCGCCGATGGGCTCCTTGAGGGTCAGGTCGATGACTTCCCCGACAAAGCGGATGAAGTCCTGCTCATGCCGCAGGGGGCGGTCGATGCCCGGGGAGGAGACCTCGAGGCGCGTGTAATCCGTGCCATCGACCTCCAGCGCGAACTGCAGCTGGCGCGTGATCTTCTCGCAGTCCTCGACTGTCACGAACTGCTCCGGCACCACCGGCTGGCCCTCCACCGGGGGCTGCCAAGGCAAATCAATTGTGACGCGCAACAGCCCGCCTGCCGAGCGTTCTATTTCCACCAGGTCATAGCCCAGACCTGTCACGGTTTGTTCAACGATTTGCTGTAGTGCCACGTGTAATTAAATTCAATCCTGCAAACACAAAAGACCCGGAACGCCCCTGGAACCTTGGCAGCAGCCATGTCCCAACAGCGCCGAGCCCCATGGCAATCCCTAAGGTCGCCCGAAGATCGCCCAAAAAAAAGGGCGGTTGGTACCCGCCCGTTTGGTCGTGAATATGCCATTGTATCCGCAAACGACCTTCAGGCCAAGTTCGCGCCGTACAAAAACAGGCGCTGGCAGGCACTGCGCAAGGCAGCCCAGGCCAGGGCGGACACCCCTCCGCGGGATGCTCAGGCGCCCACGCGCTCAAGCGCCTGCGCCGACTGAAGCCGCCGCAAAAGGGCCTGCGCTTCGGCGGGGTCGGCCGGGGCCGCGCCAGGGTCCTGGGCCAATGACTGCAGCATGCGCGCCACAACGCCCGGCTGGGGCAGCACCGGCCCCAGAAAGCGCGCGCGCTCGCCGTCAGCGATCAGCACAGAGGGAAAGGTTTCGATGTCCAGGTCCCCGGCCACATCCTCGCGGTCCTCGACATCAAGCCAGACGAAGTGCATCTGCGGGAACTGGGTGGCCAGCTCCGCAAACGCGCTCCGGTACTGGTTGCAAACGCCGCACCATTGCGCACACAGGCAAACCACCCACCAGGGGCTGGCTGCCGCGCTGTAGTCCGGCAGCTTGCCGGCCATTGAATCCATGGAAAACCTCTCAGAAACCACGCCCTTCCCGGGCGCGATAAACCTCCATGGTACCGATTTCCGCCGCCTTGTTGCCCCAGTCATTGCGCACATAGCTGGCCACGGCGGCCACCTGTGCGTCAGACAGCACATGGCCAAAGGGCGGCATGCCATGCGGCTGCGGCTGTTGCCGCGTGGACGGGGGATAGCCACCGTCCAGCAGCACCAGCAGCAGGTTGCGCGGCTCGGCCATGGTCACGGAAGCATTGCCGGCCAGCGCAGGAAACGCGCCCGGTGTTCCCTGGCCCTGCGCACCATGGCAGACCGCGCACTGCCGTTCGTACACAGCCCGCCCCAAGGCCATCTGCCCAGGCTGCACAGCCTTGACGGCGCCGTGCCCGTCTGTGCCGGCAGATGGGGCAGCAGCAGCACCCCGCTCCTGCAGATAGGAAGCCAGCGCCTGCAGATCCTGTGGCTGCCAGTGCTGGGTGCTGCGCGCCACGACTTCGGCCATGGGGCCCAGTGCCGAGCCTGAAGGGCCGGACCCCGTCTGCAGCAACTGCACCCAGGCGGACTCCTGGCCGGCACGCACACCCGCCTCGCCGGGATCGAGCAGCGAAGGCGCATACCAGGACTGCCCTGCCACAAAGCCGCCGGACATGGCCTGGCCGGAGGCACCCAGGCCATTGCGCGGCGCATGGCAGGCCGCGCAATGGCCCAGCCCCTGGGCAAGATAGGCGCCGCGATTCCAGGCCGGGGCCTTCCCTGGCTGGTCCTGCCAATCCTTCGGCGAAAAGAACAGCGCCCGCCAGACGGCCAGCGACCCCTGCCAGCCATAGGGAAAGTCCAGCGCATGCGGCGGCGTCTGCGCGCGCACGGCGGGCAGGCTTTGCAGATAGGCGAACAAGGCGTCCGAATCGGCGCGCGTCACGCGGGTGTAGCTGTCATACGGGAAGGCCGGATACAGCAGGCGCCCACCACGCGAGCGCCCGTTGTGCAGCGCACGCCAGAAGTCCTGCGCCGACCACAGCCCCAAGCCCGTCTCCTTGTCGGAGGTGAGATTGCTGGTGTACAGCGTGCCGAACGCGGTGGGCAAGCCCCGCCCGCCCGCATATTCGGCACCGCCCGCCGCCGTGTGGCAGCCAGCGCAGTTGCCTACCCGCGCAAGGTAGGCGCCGCGCTCGACCAGGGCGGCCTGTGTTTCGGTCGATCCCGACCAGCCGCCGTGGCCATAGGCATGACCCCCCTGCTCCCCCCGCAGGTTGAGCCAGACCAGCAGCAGCCCCACCAGGACCAGGGCCAGGACCACAAGAGCCAGCAGGGGCCACCGCCCGCGTACGCTCGCGCTGGCCGGATTTTCCACTTGGACACTCATGGCCTGCCCTCCTGACCGCCCACAGCGGCCACCGCACCGCAGCGCAGCGGCAAGGGGCGCGCCAAGGCCTCGCGCCCTCCCGGCGTCGCCGATGCAGGCCGCGACGACAGCCATGCCGTGACGGCCACGACTTCCTGCGGCGTCAGCGCCTTGGCCACCTGGTCCATGCAATCGGGAGCGGCCGCCTGGCGCTGGCCCGAGCGCCAGGCGCCGATCTGGCTGTTGAGATAGTCGCGTGACAGGCCCAGCAGACCCGGGATATCGTCGCCCGCGCCCATGAGCCGCTGGCCATGGCAGGCAGCACAGGCGGGCAGGCCCCGCTGCGCGTCGCCCTGCAGCACCAGCTGCTCGCCACGCGCGAGGTCGGCGGGCGGCAGCTGCGCCGGCACGGGCGGCGCATAGGGCAGCTCAAGGCTTGCGAAATGCACGGCGATCTGGCGCAGATAGTCGTCCGACATGAATTCGATCAGCCGGTTCATGGCCGGATAGCTGCGGCGCCCCTGCTGGAAATTCTTGAGCTGGCGGTAAAGATAGCCCGCAGGCTTGCCCGCAATGCGAGGAAAGTAGCCGCTGGGTGTGGCCCGTCCCTCGGGACCATGGCAGGCCGTGCAGGCCAGTACCCTGGACGCCATGGAGCCCACATCGGGCAGAGGCGCACTGACCACGGCGGGGGGCAGGTCCGCCATCGGCACGCCCGGTGCCGGCTGGGCTGACTGCGCCATCACGCCGCATGCACAGGCCGCCAGCCATGCGCCCAGCAAGCTCCTTGCCCCCTTGACGCCTGAAAGCCCTGTCCCGTACCGCCATCGCCTGCCATGTGCCATGTCCGACGCCTCCTGTTGCGTCCTGCCGACGCGCGAATGTAGTAAACCCGTCACAAGATGCCAGTCCAGCGGGAAAAGGCCCATCGGTTGAGACCCTGCCATGACCGGGCTATGCTGGCTTCTGGCTTGTCCAGAACATCGCCCGCAAGGGCTGGAGGACGGAAATTCATGGAATACAAGGACTACTACCGCATCCTGGCCGTGGACCGGCAGGCCAGTGCTGACGAGATCAAGAAGGCCTACCGCAAGCTGGCGCGCAAGTACCACCCGGACATCAGCAAGGAAGCGGATGCCTCGCAACGCATGGCCGAGATCAATGAAGCCAACGCCGTGCTGTCCGATCCCGAAAAGCGTGCCGCCTACGACGCGCTGGCCGATGCGCCCCGCCGCAGCGCAGGCGCCGGCGGATTCCAGCCGCCACCGGACTGGGAAGGTCAGGACTTCCACTTTCGCAGCGGCGATGGCGCCATGCCGGACGGCGATGCGGATTTCAGCGAATTCTTCTCGCAGATGTTCGGCCAGGGCGCCCGCGCGCGCCATGCGGGCGGCGGGCAGCACCGACCTCCACCCGACCTGCGCGGGCAGGACCAGCACGCCAGCATCGAGCTGGACCTGCTGGACAGCTACCACGGCGCCCAGCGCAGCCTGCACCTGCGCAGCACGGTGCTGGATGAGGACGGGCGGCCGGTGGCGCGGGACAAGGAATTGCAGGTCAGCATTCCCAAGGGGGTGCGCGAAGGCCAGATGATCCGCCTGGCAGGCCAGGGCGGCCAGGGCCTGGGCAAGGGTCCGGCAGGCGACCTGCTGCTGCAGGTGCATCTGCGCCACGACCCGCGCTGGTGGGCCGAGGGCAAGGACGTCTATCAGCCCATCGCGCTCGCGCCCTGGGAAGCCGCGCTGGGCGGCACGGTCCGTCTCGCCACGATTGCCGGCGAATTCGATGTCGGCATCCCTGCCGGCAGCCGCGCAGGCCGCAAGCTGCGGATCAAGGGCAAGGGCTTGCCCGCCGCCACGCCAGGCGATCTGTATCTGGTGCTGGGCATCAGCCTGCCGGAGCCGCAGACCGACGCCCAGCGAAAGGCCTATGAGGCACTGGCCCAGGCCTTCCCCTCGTTCGATGCCCGCCAGCAAGGCACGGGCCAAGGAGCCTCGCGATGAGCACGCCGCTGTATCCCTTCTACGAACCTGCAGAACTGCTGGATGAAGGCGCACTGGATCTGCACGATCTCGCCCGCCACTGCCAGCGCAACACCGCCTGGGTGGTGGAGCGCGTGCAGACCGGGGTGCTGTACTGCGAGAACGAGCCGGCCGGCGACGCGGCCGACGCGCAGGCACAGTGGCGCTTCAGCAGCCACATGCTGGTGCGTGCGCGCCGCATAGCCCATCTGGAGCACAGCTTCGATGCCGACCCTCAACTGGCCGCGCTGACCGCGGACCTGATCGAGGAAGTGCAGATGCTGCGCCGCAAGCTCCAGGCACTGCAGCACTGAGCGCATTCGCCCCAAAAGCAAAAGCCCTCTTTCGAGGGCTCTTGCTTTCAGAACGCGGCCGCAGCAGGCATGCATGCGGCCCGCCGTGCTCAGCGGTGACGCTTGCCGGGGTTCTTCTTGGTATGGGTGTGGGCGCCACGGGCGCGGCTCACGCGCTGGCCACGGCCGGGCGTCGGCAGGGTGACGCCGTTGGGCAGGGGAGGCTGGGGAGTGAACTTGCGGTCGGCTTCGGTAACGATCTTGTTGCCCATGGCATTTCCTTCTTCAAAAAAATGAGAACGCGCAATTAGGCCATAGACCTGCAGGCCCGCGCATAAAAAAACACATGGCCTGCTCCGGCATAGGGAAAGTTCCTGCGTTGCGCAGCCCGCACAGCCGCAGTTCCGGCAGCGCCGGCCTACACCGCGGCCCGGCGTTCTGTCCTAAAGTAGGAGCACGCTGCCAAGCGCACATGATGCCCCTGGCATGCGCTCTGCCTGAACACGGAGTTCCGCACGATGTCACCCCGCCAACCACGCACAGAAGTCACCACCCCGTCCACACCCCGCCCTGCCTGGGTTCGGCCCGCGGCAGGCCTGGCTGGGCTTGCCGTCGGGGCCGCTGCAGCCGCCTTGCTTTGGAAGGGCCTGCGCAACCCGCCCATTCCTGCCACAGTGGAGCCCGTACGCGGCTGGGACATCCAGCGCTACATGGGCCGCTGGTACGAGGTGGCCCGCATAGACCACCGCTTCGAAAAAGGCCTGGAGCGCACCCAGGCCGAATACACGCCGCTTCCCGATGGAAGCGTGCATGTGCTGAACCGGGGCTACGACGCAGGCCGCCGGCGCTGGAAGTCCGCTGAAGGCAAGGCCCGCACGGTGCATGGCCCCGGCGTTGCGGCGCTCAAGGTCTCGTTCTTCGGACCGTTCTACGGCGGCTACAACGTGGTGGCCCTGGATGCCGACTACCGCTGGGCCATGGTGGTCGGCTCGGACCTGCGCTATTTCTGGATTCTTTCGCGCACCCCTGAACTGCCCGATGGCGTGGCAGCGCGCCTGCTGGCCCAGGCCCGGCTGCTGGGCGTGCCCGTGGACAAGGTTCAGTGGATTCTTCAGGACGGGGTCAATCCCACAGGCAGCTGGTAGCGGCCCGGCGGCAGGCCGGCGAACTCAGAACCCTTCGGGCATGCCGTCACCCGAAAAGCCAGCAGCCTCCACCAGCCGCTGCGTATAGGCCTCACGCGGCGCGCCCAGCACCTGGGCCACGGGGCCGGATTCGACGATGGCACCATCCTTCATCACCACCACGTCATGGGCCATGGCGCGGATCACGTCCACATCGTGCGTGATGAGCAGATAGGCCAGGCCACGTTCGCGCTGCAGCCGCTGCAGCAGGCCCAGCACCTGCTGCTGAATGGTCACATCCAGCGCACTGGTGGGCTCGTCAAGCACCAGCACTTCAGGCTCCAGCACCAGGGCACGCGCAATGGCGATACGCTGGCGCTGGCCCCCGGAGAACTCATGCGGATAGCGATCGAGCAGACCGGGGAACTGCTCATCCGTCAGCCCGACGGCAGACAGCATGTCCACGACACGGTCACGGCGCTGCCGCCCCGTGAGCGCCGGGGCGTGCACGCGCAGGCCCTCGCCAACGATCTGCTCCAGCGTCAGCCGTGGCGACAGCGATGAATACGGGTCCTGGAACACCACTTGCACCTTGCGCCGCAGCGCAAGATTGGCCGGCGAGTTGCGCGTGGCCGGCTGCCTCCAGGCCTGGCCAGCGATGCGCAGCTGGCCTTCATGCGGCAGCAGTCCCAGCACGGCCTGGGCCAGCGTGGACTTGCCCGAGCCCGACTCCCCGACCACACCCACGGTGCGCCCGGGCATCAGGTCCAGGTCGGCGGACTGCACGGCAACAAAACGCCCCTGGCCAAACCAGCCGCGCACGCCCGTCAACGGCACCGGGTAGCTGACCTTGAGGCCCTGCGCATGGACCAGCGGCTCGGGAGCCGCCCCCGGTGTACCGGCCTGCGCCTCGACCAGATCGCGGCGCGGCACACTGGCCAGCAGCTTGCGCGTGTAGGCATGGCGCGGAGCTGCCATGACCGCCGGCACCTCGCCCTGCTCCACCAGCTGCCCGCGCTCCATCACCGCCACGCGATCGGCAAAGCGCCGCACCAGGTGCAGGTCGTGGGTGATCATCAGCACGGCCATGCCGGTCTGGCGTTGCAGGTCATCGAGCAATTGCAGGATCTGTCCGCGCAGCGTGACGTCGAGCGCCGTGGTCGGCTCATCGGCCAGCAGCAGGCGCGGGCTGCTGGCCAGTGCCATGGCGATCATGGCGCGCTGACGCTGGCCGCCGCTGAGCTGATGCGGAAAGGCGCGGGCACGGCGCACGGGCTCGGCAATGCCCGTGGTCGCCAGCAGTTCGGCCGCCTGGGCCAGGGACTGCGCCCGCGTCAGCCCCTGCTTGAGGCGCAGCACCTCGCCCACCTGTTCGCCCACGGTCATCAGCGGATTGAGCGCCGTCATGGGCTCCTGGAAGATCATGGCCACGTCGCCGCCGCGCACGGCCCGCATCTCGCGCTCGGGCAGGCGCAGGAGGTCGCGGCCGTCGAAAAGCGCCTGCCCGCCCAGTTGGGCGTCACCGGCCAGCCGCAGCAGGGACAGCGCCGTGATGGTCTTGCCCGAACCGGACTCACCCACCAGCGCCAGCTTCTCACCGGCCGCCAGATCGAAGCTCACGCCGTGCACCACGTCCTTGCTGCCAAAGCGCACGCGCAGGTTGCGCACAGACAGCAGCGTCCGGCCGCGACCGGGGGCGGAAGGCATGTCCATTGCCGGCTGCTCTGCGTTCATGCGGCGTCCTTCGCATCAACGGCCGGGGCTGCATCGGTGGCAGCGGCCTTGCGCGGGTCCAGCGCATCGCGCAGCGCATCGCCCATGAAGGTCAGCAGCAGCAGCGTCACCACCAGCACCGCAAAGGTGGACAGCGAGATCCACCAGGCATCGATGCTGTTCTTGCCCTGGCTCAGCAGCTCGCCCAGGCTGGGCGTATCGGGCGGAACGCCCAGGCCCAGGAAATCAAGCGAAGTCAGCGCCAGGATGGCTGCACTCATGCGAAACGGCAAAAAGGTGACCACGGGCGTCATGCTGTTGGGCAGCAGATGGCGCCAGATCAGCGCGCCATTGCCCACGCCCAGCGCACGCGCCGACTTCACGTAGTCGAGCTGGCGGTTGCGCAGGAATTCGGCCCGCACATAGTCCGACAGCCCCATCCAGCCGAACAGCGACAGCAGCACCAGCAGCAGCGAGACGCTGGGCGCCAGCACCGCGCTGAAGATGATCAGCAGATACAGCTCGGGCATGGAGCCCCAGATCTCGATGAAGCGCTGAAACGCCAGATCGGTCCTGCCGCCGAAAAAGCCCTGGATGGCCCCCGTCACCACGCCCAGCACCACGCCGGAGGCCGTCAGCGCCAGCGCAAACAGCACGCTCACGCGAAAGCCGTAGATCAGTTGCGCCAGCAGATCGCGCCCGCGATCATCCGTGCCCAGCAGGTTCTCGCGCGAGGGCGGCGCCGGATTGGGCAAGCTCGCAAAGTAGTTGAGCGCCTGCGGTCCGTAGGGATTGAGCGTGTACAGCGCCCAGTTGCCACCCTGGCTCAGGCGATCCCGGATGTAGGGATCCAGATAGTCGGCCGCCGTCTCGAAGTCGCCGCCGAAGGTCTTCTCGGAATAATCGTTCCACAGCGGCCAGTAGGTCTGGCCTTCGTAGCGCACCACCAGGGGCCGGTCGTTGCTGATCAGCTCGGCGCCCAGGCTCAGCACCACCATCACGCAAAAAGCGACCAGGCTCCAATATCCCAGCCGATTGCGCCTGAACCGCAGCCAGGCCCGCCGCGCCGGCGAAACCGCCGCCGCCGCCAGCGGTGCAGGCGCCCCAGCCCCTGGCAGCCCCGTTCCAGAAACCACAACGGATTGCATTTCAGTGTCCATGTCGCTCCAGGAAACGAAGCCCGGCGCCACGCGCCGCCCGTCCGCCCTCCGCGATACAGGGCGCCGTGCATACCGGGCAAGCCGCGAAGCGGCTCGGAAGGTACCTAGTCAAACCGTACACGCGGATCCACCCACACATAACAAAGATCGCTGACCAGCTTGGTCACCAGGCCGATCAGCGTGAACAGGTACAGCGTGCCCAGCACCACGGGATAGTCGCGCCGTATCACGCTGTCATAGCTGAGCAGGCCCAGGCCGTCCAGCGAGAACAGCGTTTCTATCAGCAGCGAGCCCGTGAAGAAGGCACCGATGAAGGCGGCCGGAAAGCCGGTGACGATGGGAATCAGCGCATTGCGCAGCACATGCCGATAAAGCACCTGCCGCTCCGACAGGCCCTTGGCGCGGGCTGTCAGCACATATTGCTTGCGGATCTCTTCCAGAAAGGCATTCTTGGTGAGCATGGCGGTGATGGCGAAGCTGCCCGCCACCATGGCCGTGACCGGCAGCGCGATATGCCATAGATAGTCCACGATGCGCGCGCCCCAGGACAGCTCATCCCAGTTGGCCGAGGTCAGCCCGCGCAGCGGAAACCATTGCAGCTGCCCGCCGAAGATCACCAGCAGCGCCACGCCCAGCACAAAGCCCGGAATCGCATAGCCCACCAGGATCAGCAGCGTGGTGAAGAAGTCGAAACGCGAGCCGGCACGCACGGCCTTGGCAATGCCCAGGGGCACGGCCACGAGGTAGCTGATGAAAAAGGTCCACAGGCCCAGGCTGGCCGAGACCGGCAGCTTCTCCTTGATCAGCTGCCAGACATCCTTGTTCTGAAAGAAACTGCGCCCCAGATCGAACCGCGCGAACTGCCCGAGCATCTGGAAGAAGCGCTCATGGGCCGGCTTGTCAAACCCGTAGAGGGCCTTGATCTGCTCTATGCGCTGGGGGTCCACCCCCTGGTTGCCACGGTAGGCCAGGCCACCGCCTTCGCCGCCACGGCCCACGCTGGCCTTGGCTTCGGCAAGGTACTGCTCCACCGGGCCACCGGGCACGAACTGCACGACCACGAAGGTCAGCAGCAGCACGCCCAGCAGGGTCGGCACCATCAGCAGCAAGCGTTTGAGTATGTAGGCCCACATAAGAAGTCCTGCATTATGTCGATTGCCGGGGGGCACCCCGGCCCGGGAGCGTGCCCATCATGCAACGGATCGCAACGATGCGGCGGCAGCACCCGCTCATGGAGGCGGCGCGGTCAGCACCGGCATGCGGGCCCACCAGGTATCCATGGCCCAGCTCTCGCCCTTCGCGTAGGCGGGAACCACGGCGGGCCGCACCAGCCGCCAGGAGTCGTAGACCATGCGGTGCGTTCCCGCGCTCCACTGCGGAATCAGGTAGTGTCCATGCGCGATGACACGCTCCAGTGCGTGGCACGCGGGCAACAGCTGCGCCTCGGTCTTGGCCTCGGTCATGCGCCGGATCAAGGCATCGACGGCGGGATTCTTGACTCCGGGAAAATTGCCCGAGCCGTCCGTGTCCGCCGCCCGACTGCCGAACAGGTCGGCGAATTCCTGGCCCGGGTTGTTCGTGCCCTGGTAGGCAATGGAGATGATGTCGTAGTCGAACTTCTCCACGCGCTGCTGGTACAGCGCAAAGTCCGCCGAACGAAAGCGCAGCCGTATGCCCAGCTTTTCCAGATTGCGTATCCAGGGCGAGACCTGGCGTATGCCCGACTCGCTGCTGTCCAGGTACTCCAGCTCCATGGCCTGGCCCCGCGCATTGCGCAGCACACCATCCTGAATGGTCCAGCCGGCATCGGCCAGCAATTGCCGCGCCTGGCGCAGGTTGGCACGCAGCGAGTTGTTGCCATCGGTGCGCGGCGGCTCGGCCATGGGGCCGAAAGCCTCCGGCGGAATGCTCTTGCGCAGGGGCTCCATGAGCGCCAGCTCCTCTGGCGAGGGCTCGCCATGGGTCTCGCAGGCCGTGTTGCCGAACAGCCCGCGCACGCGCTGGTAGGAGCCGTAGAACATCTGCCGGTTCATCCATTCGTAGTCCAGGGCCAGGTCCAGCGCACGGCGAACGCGCACGTCCTGCAGCAAAGGGCGCCGGGTGTTGAGCACATAGCTCTGGAACCCCGAGGGCAGCTTGTTGCTGAATTCGCCCTTGACCAGCTCGCCCCGGTCGAAGCGCTTGCCGTACAGGCGCCGCGCCCAGTCGCCGGCGCTGTAAAAACGCATCAGGTCGAACTCGCCGGCCTTCAGCGCTTCCAGCTTCGCCGTGTTGTCGCGGTAGATCTTGACGGAGATGCGGTCGAAATTGGCCGTGCCCACGCGCGCGGGCAGATCGCGCCCCCAGTAGTCCGGGTCGCGCACATAGGTGATGTCCTTGCCGAAGCGCACAGGTCCTATCCTGTAGGGCCCACTGCCGATGGGCGTATCCGTCACCACCTGGTCGAAGGGCTTGGGCTTGCCGTTTTCCATGCCCCAGTCGCGGCTGAAGACGGGAATGGCGCCCACAACCAGCGGCAGTTCCCGGTTCGGCTGCTTGAAGCGAAAGCGCACCGTGCGTTCATCCAGCACGTCGACCCCCGCCACATCGAAGAACAGCGATCGGTAGCCAGGCAATGCGTGCGGCCCCACCAGCGTGTCATAGCTGAACTTGACATCGGCAGCCAGCACGGGCTTGCCGTTGTGAAAGCGCGCTTGCGGCCGCAGCCGGAACGTGGCCGACAGGCCGTCGGGGGCAGCCTGCACATCCTCTGCCAGCAGTCCGTAGCCCGTGGCGGTCTCGTCCAGCGAGGGCCACAGCAGGGTGTCGAACATCAGTTCGGCCAGATAGGCCGGAGACGATCCCTTGATGGTGAACGGGTTGTACTTGTCAAAGGTGGAGATGCGCAGGTTGCTCACCAGGCGCAGTTCGCCGCCCTTGGGGGCCTTGGCGTTGACATAGTCGAAATGGCTGAAGCCCTCAGCATAGCGGGGCTCTCCCCACAGGGCATAGGCATGCGAGCCCCACGCCGGCACACACGCCGAGGCCAGCAGCAGCGAAGAAATCATCCAATGGCGCATGCGACAATTCTGCACCACGCAGCCAGCCGCCCGCTGGCAAACGCTGACGCGGGGCCCCGCCTTCGCCGCCAGCTGCTGCGCACTTCCACTCACTTCCTCTGGAGAACAACAATGGGCTTTCTCGCCGGTAAAAAACTGCTGATCACGGGCGTTCTGTCCAACCGCTCCATCGCCTACGGCATCGCCAAGGCCTGCCACGCACAGGGCGCGGAGCTGGCGTTCAGCTATGTAGGCGAGCGCTTCAAGGACCGCATCACCGAATTCGCTGCAGAATTCGACTCCAAGCTGATCTTTGACTGCGACGTGGCCGACGACGCCCAGATCGACAAGCTGTTCGCCGACCTGGGCGCCACCTGGGGCAAGTTCGACGGCTTCGTGCACAGCATCGGCTTCGCGCCGCGCGAGGCCATCGCCGGCAACTTCCTGGAAGGCCTGTCGCGCGAGGGCTTCAAGATCGCGCACGACATCAGCGCCTACAGCTTCCCCGCGATGGCCAAGGCGGCCCTGCCTTACCTCAATGACAAGTCCTCGCTGCTGACGCTGTCGTACCTGGGCGCGCTGCGCTCCATCCCCAACTACAACACCATGGGCCTGGCCAAGGCATCGCTGGAAGCCTCGGTGCGCTACCTGGCCGAGGCCGTGGGCCGCACGGCAGACGGCCGCGCCATCCGCGCCAACGGCATCTCGGCCGGCCCCATCAAGACGCTGGCCGCATCGGGCATCAAGGACTTCGGCAAGCTGCTGGGCCGCGTGGCCGATGCATCGCCGCTGCGCCGCAACGTGACCATCGAGGATGTGGGCAATGTGGCCGCCTTCCTGCTGTCGGACCTGGCCTCGGGCGTGACGGCCGAGATCACCTACGTGGACGGCGGCTTCAGCCAGACTGCAGGCCTGTCGGCCGACCAGGTCTAAGCGGCCACCGCCGCCCGACCGGCCCCGCAGGCATTGCCGCCTGCGGGGTTTTTTTTCGCCCGGAACCCACGACTGCGGGTCCTGCCTGCACGCGCAAGGAAATACACATCGGCCTGACTGAGGTCATTTTTGTTTTGAATGAGAATGATTCTCATGAATAATACAATTCTCAGATCAATATCAAGGAATCTCTGAAACCCTCGGAGCCAGCAGAGATGCAAGCAACCCCTGACCTCAGCCTGCCCTCTCCCGTTCCAGCCCCCATCGATGCGGCACTGCAGGCCTCGTCCCGGGTCTTCGACATCGCGGCAACGGCCCTGCCCTCGCGGCTGGCGCACTGACTACAGGTCTCGCCCCCCCACACGCCTTACGACGCACCGATTTCCCCCGTAGTCCCTGAAAGAAACCACATGAGCAACTACACCCTGCCTCCCCTGAACTACGCCTACGACGCGCTGGAGCCCCATATCGATGCGCAGACCATGGAGATCCACTACACCAAGCACCATCAGGCCTATGTGAACAACCTGAATGCCGCACTCAAGGACACGCCGCACGGCAGCCAGCCGGTGGAGCAGCTGATCGCCGACCTGTCCCTGCTGCCCGAAGGCGTGCGCGGCGCCGTGCGCAACAACGGCGGCGGCCATGCCAACCACAGCCTGTTCTGGACCGTGATGGCCCCGGCAGACCAGGGTGGCGGAGGCGCCCCCTCGGGCGAGCTGGCCCAGGCCATCGACAGGGAGCTGGGGGGCTTCGATGCCTTCAAGGCCGCCTTCACCCAGGCCGCGCTCACGCGCTTTGGCAGCGGCTGGGCGTGGCTCGTGGTGGGCAAGGACGGCAAGCTGGCCGTGGAAAGCAGCGGCAACCAGGACAGCCCGCTGATGGCCGGCATCGGCTCCGGAGCCACCCCCATCCTGGGCCTGGACGTGTGGGAACACGCCTACTACCTCAAGTACCAGAATCGCCGCCCCGAATACATCGCGGCGTTCTACAACGTAGTCAGCTGGGCCGAAGTGGCCAGCCGCTACGCCGCAGCCCGCGGCTGATCTGCCAAGCCTGCCCGCCAACGCCCCAACCCATTCCCGACCAGCATGGATCTGCCACAACGCTTCCGCTCCAAGACCAGCGTACGGTCCAACATCCGCCTGTGGATCGGCCTGGCCATCATGATGGCCGGCGCCTGGGCGCTCACCAGCCAGTTCTGGGCCTATGCCCAGAACCATCCGGTGGTCTTCCAGGCCCTGGCCGGCGGCTCGGCAGCCGCGCTGGCGACAGCCCTGGGCACCGTGCCCGTGATGCTGTCCCAGCGCCTGTCCGAGCGCACGCAGGACACCTTGTTCGGCTTTGGCGCCGGCGTCATGCTGGCGGCCTGCGCCTTCTCGCTGATCCTGCCGGGGCTGGAGGCGGTGCGTACGCAGGGCCTGTTTGGGGGCGGGAGCTGGGCGGCAGGCGCTGTCATCGGCACGGCAATCCTGCTGGGCGGCGCGGCGCTCATGCTCATGGACCGGCTGCTGCCGCACGAGCACTTCATCAAGGGCCGCGAAGGCCTGGACCCGCAAGGCGCGCGCAAGCTGCAGCGCACCTGGCTGTTCGTCTTTGCCATTGCCCTGCACAACCTGCCCGAAGGCCTGGCCATCGGCGTGGGCTATGCGGGCAACGACGGACTGCGCGCCAATGCGCTGGCCACAGGCATTGCCATCCAGGATGTGCCCGAGGGCCTGGTGGTCGCCGTGGCCCTGCTGGCTGCGGACTACAAGCGCAGCTTTGCTGTGGCGCTGGGCATGGCATCGGGCCTGGTGGAGCCGCTGGGCGCCGTGCTGGGCGCAGTCATCGTCAGCGGCTCGGCCGCGCTGCTTCCCTGGGGCCTGGGCTTTGCGGCAGGCGCCATGCTCTTCGTGATCAGCCACGAGATCATTCCCGAGTCGCACCGCAAGGGCCACGAGGCCTTTGCCACGGGCGGCCTCATGCTGGGCTTTGTGCTGATGATGGTGCTGGACACGGCGCTGGGATGAGTCCGCGCACCGCGCACGCCTGGCTCAGGGCAGCAAGAGCCCCAGCTCCCGCGCCGCCGCCCGCACATGGCGGGCGTGGCGCTCCTCGTAGCGGTGGGCTGGCATGGTCAGTGTCAGTGCCGCTGCCAACTCTCCATCGCGCTTGAAGACCGGGGCAGAAATCCCGGCGATCTCCCGGTGCCTGTCTCCCACCATGGCGCAGTAGCCATCGGCGCGCACGCGGGCCAGCTGCGTGCGGCTGCCGCCGCGCGATGCGGCGTACAGCTCGGCATCGAACGCGGACAGCACCCGCCCGCCCGCGCCCTGCCCCAGCGGCAGCAGATCGCCGGTGCGCGCATGGTCGCGCACGGGGTGGGGCGAATCCACGCGGTACAGGCACAGCCGGTCCTGCCCCTGGCGCACGTGGTAGGCCGCACTCTCGCCCGTGGCCTGCACCAGGGTGCGCAGCACGGGCATGACCACGCTGTCCAGCGAGAAATGCCGGGCATAGACGGTGTTCAGCCGCGCCACGGCCGGGCCCACGGCGTAGCGGCCGTCATCCATGCGCAGCACCCAGCCGCCATGCTCCAGCGAAGCCAGCAGCCGCAGCACGGTGCTCTTGTACAGGCGCGTGCGTTCCGACAGCTGGGCCAGCGTCAGCCCGTCATCTCCGTCGCGAAAGGCGGCCAGCAGGCTCAAGGCCCGGTCCACCGCAGCCACGCCGCCCGGCGCGGCGTTCTCGTCGGCGACCGATTCCGTCACTGATTTGCGAGGCATAAAAAGGCACCCAAGGGAAAACCCCAGGCACGCAGGCTTGACGATGGCGCGTGCAGCAGGGAATATTTCAATAGAGAGAATTAAGTTCTATCTATTAGAACGACTCAAGCAACCGATGTCAACAGGCGAATCCTGCGGTCATCGCCACCCACCACCGGATGTCCCTGCCCATGTCCTCCCACCGTTTTGACGTACTCATCAGCGAAGTCGGCCCGCGCGATGGCCTGCAGTCCGTGGCCTCCACCATGTCCACAGCGCACAAGCTGGCGTGGATCGACGCCCTGGCCCATGCGGGCCTGCAGGAGATCGAGGTCGGCTCCTTCGTCTCGCCCAAGCTGCTGCCCCAGATGGCCGACGCGGCCGAGGTGGTCGCCCACGCCATCACGCTGCCCGGCGTCACCGTGATGGCCCTGGTCCCCAATCTGCGCGGTGCCGAGGCTGCGCTGCGCGCCGGCGTCCACAAGGTCACGCTGCCCGTATCGGCCAGCCCCGCGCACTCCATGGCCAATGTGCGCAAGACCCCCATGCAGATGGTGGACGAGGTGCGGGCCATTGCCGCGCTGCGCGACGAGATCGCACCGCATGCCCTGATCGAGGCGGGCATCTCCACGGCCTTCGGCTGCACGCTGCAGGGCCTGGTGCCCGAGGACGAAGTGATTGCACTGGCCCTGGCCTGCGTGGCAGCCGGCGCCGACGAATCGGGCCTGTCCGACACCACGGGCATGGCCAACCCGGCCCAGGTGCGGCGCCTGTTCACACGGCTGCGCGCCGAGCTGGGCGAACAGGCAGGCGCGGCCCACATGCACAATACGCGCGGCCTGGGCCTGGCCAACTGCCTGGCCGCCTACGAGGCTGGCGCGCGCACCTTCGATGCCTCGCTGGCCGGCCTGGGTGGCTGCCCGTACGCGCCCGGTGCCTCGGGCAACGTGGTCACCGAAGACCTGGTCTTCATGTTCGAGGCCATGGGCATCCGCACCGGCGTGGACATCGATCGCCTGATCGCCGCCCGCCAGCCGCTGGCCGCAGGCCTGCCCGGCGAGGAGCTGCACGGCATGACGCCGCTGGCCGGACTGCCCAAGGGCTTTGCGCCCCACCCCTACGCACCGGCCTGAGCCGCGGCGACAACCCATACATTCATTCACCGTTTTCCCATGAGCCAACCCACCTCCCCCGACACGGCCGCAGGCCAGGCCACGCAACTGCCCTACGCAGGCATCCGCGTGGTCGAGTTCACCCACATGGTCATGGGCCCGTCCTGCGGCATGATGCTGGCCGACCTGGGCGCCGAAGTCATCAAGGTCGAGCCCGTGGGCCACGGCCGCGACGGCGATGCCACGCGCAAGCTGCTGGGTTCGGGCTCGGGCTTTTTCCCGCTGTTCAACCGCAACAAGAAGAGCGTGACGCTGGACCTGCAGACCGAGGAAGGCAAGCAGGCCGCGCTGCGCCTGATCGCCACGGCCGACGTGGTCTGCGAGAACTTCAAGCCCGGCACCATGCGCAAGCTGGGGCTGGACTACGACAGCCTCAAGGACCGCTTCGAGCGCCTCATCTACGTGAGCCACAAGGGCTTTCTGCCCGGCCCCTACGAGCACCGCACGGCGCTGGACGAGGTGGTGCAGATGATGGGCGGCCTGGCCTACATGACGGGCCGCCCCGGCGACCCGCTGCGCGCCGGTGCCAGCGTCAACGACATCATGGGCGGCATGTTCGGCGCCATGGGCGCGATGGCTGCCCTGGCCCAGCGCGAGAAGACCGGGCGCGGCCAGGAAGTGCAAAGCGCACTGTTCGAGAACAACATCTTCCTGGTCGCCCAGCACATGATGCAGTTCGCCGTCACCGGCAAGCCGGCCGCGCCCATGCCGGCACGCATCTCGGCCTGGGCCATCTACGACGTGTTCGAGGTCCAGGGCGGCGAGCAGATCTTCCTGGCCGTGGTCAGCGACGGCGCCTGGCGCCTGTTCTGCGACGCCTTCGGCCTGGGCGAGCTGCGCGACGATCCGCGCCTTGGCAGCAACAACGACCGCGTGCTGGCGCGCAGCTGGCTGATGCCGCTGCTGCGCGAGAAGATGGCCCCGCACAGCGCCGCCCACATCGCCGAGGTCTTCGAGAAGAACGGCCTGCCCTTCGCCCCCATCGCACGCCCGCAGGACCTGCTGCAAGACCCGCACCTGAACGCCACGGGCGCGCTGGCCCCCATCACCCTGCCCGATGGCCGCGAGACCAAGACCGTGCTGCTGCCCTTCACGCTGGACGGCAAGCGCCTGGATGTGCGCCTGTCGCCCCCGCGCCTGGGCGAGCACAGCCTGGAGATCCTCACCGCACTGGGCTACAGCAGCGAGCAGGCCCTGGCCCTGGCCCAGGGCGAGGCCACCGACAGCCACGCCAAGGCCTCCCATTGATGCCAGGCTGAGCCACTGAAGCCGCCGCCGTCCACCCGACGCGCGGCGCCCCTGCAACCTTGCACCCCATCCACCCCACACCGGACGACGCTTGCCGCGCGCCCGGCGGGGAGGCCTTTTCCCAAAAATTCCCGGAGACAACACCATGCCCGCCATCCACCGCAACCCGGCCGCCCAAAACCGGACACAGACACTGACCCAGGCCCGCCCTTGTTCCGCCCCGCGCCGCCAGTTGCTGCTGTGCGCCCTGCCCGCATTGGCTGCCGCCCTGCTCCCGCTGGCGGCCCAGGCCCAGCCCGGCAACTGGCCCTCGCGCGCCGTGCGCATGGTCGTGCCCTACACGCCGGGCGGCGGCACGGACGCGGTCGCGCGCCAGATCAGCGAGCGCGTGGGCACGCTGAACCAATGGACCGTGGTGGTGGACAACAAGCCCGGCGCGGGCGGCAACATCGGGCTGGATGCGGTGGCCAAGTCCGCGCCGGATGGCTATACCTTCGGCATGGGCCAGACCGCCAACCTCGCCATCAACCCCGCCCTGCTGCCCAGCATGCCCTTCAACCCGCGCACCGACCTGATCCCCGTGGCCCTGGTCGCCGCCCAGCCCACGGTGCTGGTCGTGCCGCAGGACTCGCCATGGAAATCGGTGCAGGACCTGGTCAAGGCCGCCAAGGCCGACCCGGGCGGCATCCGTCAGGGACTGGCATCGACGGGCACGGTGGGCCACCTGGCCGGCGAGATGCTGGCCTTCAAGGCCGGCATCCAGGTGCTCAACGTGCCCTACAAGGGCGCAGCGCCGGCCGTGACCGACCTGCTGGGCAAGCAGACGCACTACATGTTCGGCACGCCCCAGGCCGTCTATCCGCTGCTCAAGGGCGGCAAGCTGCGCGCCCTGGCCGTGACCTCGGCCAGGCGCCTGCCCATCCTGCCGGAGGTACCCACCGTGGCCGAGTCGGGCTATGCAGGCTTCGAGGCCGTGGACTGGAAGCTCATCGTCGCGCCCAAGGGCACGCCGGACGCCATCGTGCAGAAGATGAATACCGCCGTGAACGCGGCCCTGCAGCAGCCCGCCGTGCAGCAGCAACTGCAGGCCGAGGGCAGCACGGCCCTGGGCGGCAGCATGCAGGACGCGGCCCGGTACCTGCTCAAGGAGCAGACGGACTGGGCCGCGCTGATCCGCGATGCCAGGATCCGCCTGGAGTGAGCGGCAAACAGCGGGCAAGAAAAAAGGCGCGGCGCCCCTTGCGGGGACCGCGCCTTTTTGACGGGCCGTCGTCAGCCGGCCAGCCGATCAGATCGTGCGGCCGAAGGGGCCATCATCGCCCACCTGCACCATCTTGCGGCCACGCGCCGGCTTGGCAGCCGTGCCGACTTCCGGCGCCGACCCGGCCTTGCGGGCCGCTGCGGGGCGCTTGGCCGGCGCCTTGACGGCAGCAGCCTTCACGGCCTTTTTGGCAGCGGGCTTTGCCGCAGCCTTGGCCGCTGCGGATTTTCCGGCCACAGACTTGCCGGCAGCCGGCACCTTGCGGGCAGGAGCGGCCTGGGCCACGCAGTCGGCGTAGTAGCGCACCTCGCCGTCCGCGTCCTCCAGCTCCACCAGGCCGTGGATGTCGGTCTCGAAGCCAGGGCACTCCTTGGCGAACTCACGCGCGAACAGCAGGTAATCCACGATCTTGCGGTTGAACACCTCGCCGGGGATCAGCAGCGGAATGCCGGGCGGGTACGGCGTGACCAGGCCCACGGTGATGCGGCCTTCCAGGTGGTCGATCTCCACGCGCTCGGTCTTGCGGTGCGCGATGTGGGCGTAGGCATCGCTGGGCTTCATCGCGGGCTTGAGGTCCGACAGATACATCTCGGTCGTCAGGCGGGCGATGTCGTACTTGGCGTACAGCTCGTGCACGTGCTGGCACAGGTCGCGCAGGCCCATGCGCTCGTAGCGGCGGTGCTGCTGGCAGAACTCGGGCAGGATGCGTGCCAGCGGCTGGTTGCGGTCGTAGTCGTCCTTGAACTGCTGCAGCGCCGTCAGCATGGTGTTCCAGCGGCCCTTGGTGATGCCGATGGTGAACATGATGAAGAACGAGTACAGGCCCGTCTTCTCCACCACCACGCCGTGCTCGGCCAGGTACTTGGTCACGATGGAGGCCGGGATGCCCGTGTCCGAGAAATCGCCGTCCAGGTCCAGGCCCGGCGTCACGATGGTGGACTTGATCGGGTCCAGCATGTTGAAGCCGTCGGCCAGTTCGCCAAAGCCGTGCCAGTTGTCGAACTCCTTGCCGTTCTTGGCCTTGGAGCGCTTGGGCGCCGCGTCCTGGCCGCGGATGATCCAGTCCTGGGCCGAGCCGACGCCTTCATCGGCCAGTTTCTCGGGACCCCAGACCTCGAACCACCAGTCGTCGTCGCCGAACTCGTCTTCGACCTTGCGCATGGCACGGCGGAAGTCCAGCGCCTCCAGAATCGACTCTTCCACCAGGGCCGTGCCGCCGGGCGGCTCCATCATCGCGGCGGCCACGTCGCAGCTGGCGATGATGCTGTACTGGGGGCTGGTCGAGGTGTGCATCAAGTACGCCTCGTTGAACAGGTGGTGGTCCAGCTTTTCGGTCTGGCTGTCCTGCACCAGCACATGCGATGCCTGGCTGATGCCGGCCAGCAGCTTGTGGATGGACTGCGTGGCATACACCACCGAGTGCTTGGGGCGCGCGCGCTTCTTGCCCATGGCGTGGTAGCTGCCATAGAACGGGTGGAAGGCAGCGTGCGGCAGCCAGGCCTCATCGAAGTGCAGGTTGGCCACATAGCCGTCAAGCATGCTCTTGATGGTCTCGGTGTTGTAGAGCACGCCGTCGTAGGTGGACTGCGTCAGCGTCAGCACGCGGGGCTTGACCGTCTTGGCATCCACGCCCTTGAGCAGCGGATTGGCCGCGATCTTGGCCTGGATGGACTCCACCGAGAACTCGCTTTGCGGGATCGGGCCGATGATGCCGAAGTGGTTGCGCGTGGGCTTGAGGAACACCGGAATCGCACCCGTCATGATGATGGAGTGCAGGATGGACTTGTGGCAGTTGCGGTCCACCACGACCACGTCGCCGGGCGCCACGGCGTGGTGCCAGACGATCTTGTTCGACGTGGACGTGCCGTTGGTCACGAAATAGCAGTGATCGGCATTGAAGATGCGCGCGGCATTGCGCTCGCTCTCGCCGATGGCGCCGTTGTGGTCCAGCAATTGGCCCAGTTCCTCCACCGCGTTGCACACGTCGGCGCGCAGCATGTTCTCGCCATAGAACTGGTGGTACATCTGGCCCACGGGGCTCTTGAGGAAGGCCACGCCGCCCGAGTGTCCGGGGCAGTGCCAGCTGTAGGAGCCGTCTTCCGCATAGTCCAGCAGCGCCTTGAAGAACGGCGGCTGCACGCCTTCCAGGTAGCTCTTGGCCTCGCGGATGATGTGCTTGGCCACGAACTCCGGCGTGTCCTCGAACATGTGGATGAAGCCGTGCAGCTCGCGCAGGATGTCGTTGGGCAGGTGGCGGCTGGTCTTGGTCTCGCCGTAGATGTAGATCGGCACATCGGCGTTCTTGCGGCGCACTTCGCCGATGAAGCTGCGCAGGCTGTGGATCACGGGATCGCTTTCGCCACCCAGCGAGAACTCCTCGTCATCGATGGACAGGATGAAGGCACTGGCCCGGCTTTGCTGCTGCGCGAACTGCGACAGGTCGCCGTAGCTGGTCACCCCCAGCACCTCGAAACCTTCTTGCTCGATGGCCTGTGCCAGGGCGCGGATGCCCAGGCCCGAGGTGTTCTCGGAACGGTAGTCCTCGTCGATGATGACGATGGGAAAGCGAAACTTCATGGGGGCAGCCTCCGTAACCTGAGCGGGCCTAAAAAACGAAACAGGCGCGAAGTGTAAGGAATATCCTTATTGCGCCTTTGAAGCGTGCGGCTTTTCACCCAGAATGTGGTGCACTAAACACAAGCAACCGTCATAAACAGGGAGTCTGGGAATGGAATATTCCACCATCTGGTGGCTCGTCGCCGGCGCATTGGTCATCGCCGAATTGCTGACCGGCAGCTTCTATCTGCTGATGCTGGCACTGGGCGCCATCGTCGGCGCGCTGTGCGCCCACATGGGCCTGGCGCCCATTGCCCAGCTCGTCATTGCCGCCGTGCTCGGCAGCGCCTTCGTACTGGCCTGCTACCTGGTGCGCCGGCGCCTGCCCAGCCGCCAGCCCGCCTCCAGCAACCGCGACGTCAACCTCGATGTCGGCGAATCCGTCATGGTCGAGCAATGGAACTCCGACGGCACGGCCCAGGTCCGCTACCGCGGCGCCCAATGGACCGTGATCAGCCGTCCGGGCAACCTGCCCTCTGCCGGCATGCACCGCGTGGCCGAGGTCGTCGGCAACCGGCTGCTGGTGGACAAACTCTGATTGCCCATCCCCACGCCCGCGCTTCACGGCGCGGGCATCTGCATCGGGCATAGTGGCAGGCACCATCCGCCAGCCGTCCTGCCGCCCTCTTGTTTCACCGAACGCCCCTCCGGGGCCTGGAGACACCATGGAAATCGCCATCGTCATTCTGGTCATCGCGGCCATCTTCATCGCACGGTCCATCAAGGTCGTGCCCCAGCAGCACGCCTGGGTCAAGGAACGCCTCGGCAAGTACGCCGGCACGCTCACGCCCGGCCTGAACTTCCTCGTGCCCTTCGTGGACCGCGTGGCCTACAAGCACAGCCTCAAGGAAATCCCGCTGGACGTGCCCAGCCAGGTCTGCATCACGCGCGACAACACCCAGCTGCAGGTGGACGGCATCCTCTACTTCCAGGTCACCGATCCCATGCGCGCCAGCTACGGCTCGTCCAACTACATCATGGCCGTCACCCAGCTGGCCCAGACCTCGCTGCGTTCCGTGATCGGCAAGCTCGAACTGGACAAGACCTTCGAGGAGCGCGACATGATCAACGCCCAGGTGGTCTCCGCCATCGACGAGGCCGCGCTCAACTGGGGCGTGAAGGTGCTGCGCTATGAAATCAAGGACCTGACGCCGCCGGCCGAAATCCTGCGCTCCATGCAGGCCCAGATCACGGCCGAGCGCGAAAAGCGCGCCCTGATCGCAGCCTCCGAAGGCCGCCGCCAGGAACAGATCAACATCGCCACGGGCGAGCGCGAAGCCTTCATCGCCCGCTCCGAAGGCGAGAAGCAGGCCGTCATCAACAAGGCCCAGGGCGAGGCCGAATCCATCAAGGCGGTCGCAGACGCCACGGCCCAGGCCATCGAACGCGTGGCCAACGCCATCCGCCAGCCCGGTGGCGAGCAGGCCGTGCAGCTCAAGGTCGCCGAAAAGGCCGTCGAGGCCTATGGCCAGGTCGCCTCTGATGCCACCACCACGCTGATCGTGCCCAGCAACATGACCGAAGTCTCCAGCCTGATCACCTCGGCCATGAAGATGATCCAGACCGGCCAGCGCACCAGCTGAGAGCCGCCGCCACGCCATGAACAACGGGCCATCGCGGCCCGTTTTTCATTGCAGCGGCGTTGTGCGGATCAGGCGGGTGCGCCCACCTGCTGCACCAGGCCCATGGCGAAGCGCCCGTGGCCCACGGACCAGTCCGAGTAGTCGTTCTCATGCATGAAGATGAACACGTCGGCCGGCGCCACCCCCGCCCCTTCATGCAGATTGCGCGCAATGGCCGCATACAAGGCCTTCTTCATCGCATCGCTGCGCCCGCGCCGCATGGTGATCTCGACCACCACCACCGCATCCGAACGCGCTACCCCGTTGAAACTGCGGCTGAACGCGAACTGCCCGGGAGCGTACGGATGCACCATGTTGAACAGTTCGTCCTCTGGCATGCCGATGCCCTCCACCAGGGCGCGGTGAATGCCCTGCACGACGGCATCGCGCTGGGAAGTGGAGGTGGACTGGGGCAGATAGGTGTGGACGAAGGGCATGGTGCTATGTGCTTTGGGATCGAATGGAGATGGAAAGTCCGGCCAGAATCCACGCAGGAATTGCCGGCCGAAGCGGCAAATCTACCGACCGGCCCATGGCCTGAAAAGCGATGATTCGGCCGGTTCTATGTACCTGGAACTCACATAGCCTCCACCCGACCCATGACCCGCCGCCTGCCCCCGCTGGCCGCCCTGCGCGCCTTTGAAGCCGCCGCACGCCTGGGCCGCATGACGGCGGCGGCGGACGAGCTGTGCGTCTCGCCCGGCGCCGTCAGCCGCCAGGTCAGGCAGCTGGAGCAGCACCTGGGCCTGCCGCTGTTCGCAGGCACCAAGGCCCGCCCCACGCTCACTGCGGCAGCACGCACCCTGCAGCCGGCGCTGACCCAGGCCTTCGAGCAGATCCATGAGGCGGTGCGCAGCCTGGGCGACGCCCACGAAGGCCCTCTGGACGTGGCCTGCTTCAGCACCTTCACCGTCAAATGGCTGATCCCCCGGCTGTTCGACTTTCACGCGCACCACCCCGGCATCGAGGTGCGCCTGCGCACTACCGACACCGGCACCGACGCTGCACGCGAAGGCTGCGACCTGCTCATCACGGCCATCACGCACGACAGCGGCGAGGCCCTTGCAGACAACGAGACGTCCCTGCCTCTTTTCGCCGAATACCTGGGCCCGGTGATGTCCCCGGCCATGGCAGGACGCCTCCAGCAGCCTGAAGACCTGCCCAGCCTCACCTTGCTGCACACACGCGGCCGGCGCAACGCCTGGGACCTGTGGGCCGCCTCCATGGACATAGCCCCGCCCGCAGCGGCCGGCCCCGTCTACGAGCACTACTACTTCACGCTGGAAGCGGCGCTGCGCGGCCTGGGCGCGGCCGTCGCCCCCTGGCACCTGGTGATGGACGACGTGCAGGCCGGCCGCCTGCTGGCGCCCTTCGGCTTCACTGCCTCCGGCTACCGCTACCTGGCGCTGCGCCGAAGCACTGCGGTGCAGACCCGGCTCGACATCTTCTGCAACTGGCTGCAGGCGCAGGCACGGGCCATGCCCGAAGCGCCAGCCGTCCAGGGCATATCGATCACGCATGCAGGAAACTTCGCGGCCACCCCAAAAAATCGATGCTAGAATCGCGGTCTTCGGAGAGGTGGATGAGCGGTTTAAGTCGCACGCCTGGAAAGCGTGTGTGGGCTAATCCCCACCGCGGGTTCGAATCCCGCCCTCTCCGCCAGACATGGCGCCAAGCCAGTGAAAAAGCCCTGACGACATTGGTCCCAGGGCTTTTTTTCGTCCACCCGATGCCTGCACGGCCGCACGCGGCGATGATGGCCCTCGATCAAGGGGGCGATGACAGGGTGTTACAGCAGCGCCCCTCTGCGCTGATAGATTGCCCGGTTCAGTCATTGCACCCGGAACGAGATGAAACCAAAAATCAACTTTATCGAGAGGGAGCGCCTCTTTCGCCGCGAGCTGAAGCGGCGCGGCGTCAAGTTCCTGCCCATGCAGGTACTGCGCCGGCTGTTCGAGAAGGCTGGTGTCTGAGGCCGGCTCAGGATCTCGCGGCTTACCAGGGGCTCAAGCCTTCCCGAGCTGATGAAGCAGCTGGCGTAGATCGTCCTGCGAATAGGGCTTGGCCAGCCGCGTCATTCCTGGTGGCAGTGCCGGTATGTCGGCAAAGCCGCTGGCCAGGATGAAGTTCAGGCCCGGGTATCGCGCTGCAATATGCCGGGCCAGCTCCACGCCGTTCATGCCGGGCATGGCGTAGTCGGAGATGACCACGTCGAAGCGCGCCTGCCGCGCAAGCAGGTCGATGGCCTCCTGCCCGGCGCTCAGGGTCGTGACGCGGTGGCCCAGGTCTTCCAGCAGGGCCGAGGCATTGGCCCTCACCAGCGGGTCGTCATCCACCAGCAGCACATCCAGGGGCCCCACGTCCTGCACGCTTTGCCCGCCCAGATGGCAGGCCGCGCTTTCGTCCTTGGAGACGGGCATCCACATCTCCACCGTGGTGCCGCTGCCCAGGGCGCTGTGCAGCACGAGCTTGCCGCCGGACTGGGCCACCAGCCCGTCCACCATGGCCAGGCCCAGGCCGGTGCCCTTGCCCACGCCCTTGGTGGTGAAGAAGGGCTCGACCACATGCGAGAGTGTCTGTTCGTCCATGCCCTCGCCGGTGTCCACCACGCGCACGCAGACATACGAGCCCGAGGCCAGGCCCGCAAGCTGGCGCGGCAGCGTGGTTTCCACGGCCGCCGTGATCTTGATGACGCCGCCGCCCGGCATGGCATCGCGCGCATTGGCAACCAGGCTGAGGATGCTGCTCTCGAACTGGCTGGGGTCGGTGGCGATGCGCGGCAGGTCTGAGGCCAGGGCCATCTTCAGAAAGATATGCGGGCCAGCCGTCTGCTGCAGCAGGCCTTGCATCCCGGTCAGCAGCACAGCGACGTCCACGGCCTGCGTCTTCAATTCCTGCTGCCGCGCAAAAGCCATCATGCGCTGGGTCAGCGAGGCACCGCGCTGTGCGCCGCGCGTGGCGATCTCCACCAGCGAACGCAGGCGATCGTCGGGCGGCATGCGCTTGCGCAGCAGTTCCAGGCTGCTGAGCACGGCCATCAGCAGATTGTTGAAATCATGGGCCACCCCGCCCGTGAAGCGGCCGATGGCCTCCATCTTCAAGGCCTGGCGCAGCTGGGCCTCGGCAGCCTTGCGCTCCGTCACATCACGCGTGACCTTGGCAAAACCGATCAGTTGGCCCTCGTCGTAGATGGCATCGATCACGACCGATGCCCAAAAACGCGAGCCGTCCTTGCGCACGCGCAGGCCTTCGGCCTCCATGCGGCCGGTGCTGACGGCCGTGCGCAGTCCCGCCTGTGGCAGCCCCGCCTGCTGGTCCTCTGGTGTGTAAAAGCGCGAGAAATGGGTATGGAGGACCTCGTCCTCTTCATAGCCCTTGATGCGCTTGGCACCCAGGTTCCAGCTGACGATGCGGCCCTCGGGATCCAGCATGTAGATCGCACAGTCGGTCACGCTCTGCACCAGCAAGGCAAAGCTGCGCTCGGCGCTGGAAAGAGGGCTGGACCGGGAAGGCACGGCCAGAGCCTGCGATGCCCCGGACGAGGGTGCATCCGCCTCGCGCACACTCAGCAGCAGGGCCAAGCTGCCATCGCCGAGCCGTACGCGCGAGCTGCATGAGGCCACGGGCCGCTCGCGTCCCGTGCAGGTCAGCAAGGGCCAGCGGCTGGCCTGCCGTGCGGCGCCTGCGGGCTCGCACTGGCTGTTGAACCAGCCTGCGCGCCCGCTGCTGGCGACGAAGCGGTCCTCGAAAACACTGCCCTCCAGGGCATCGCCGGAATGCTCCAGCAGGCTCAACGCATGGCGGTTGCAGCGCGCCAGGCGTCCATCGAGTCCGACGACGAAGACTGCGTCCGGAAAGGCCTCCAAAGCAGCAAGGCCCGGATCAAGGGGGAGTTGTGCGTCGGAGCCTGCAGGGGCCGGCGCCAGACCAGTCGAGGTCAGCATGTGAACGACTCCGTAGGCAAATGGGTTGAACGAGCCGGAAAAATTGTAAGCACCACGGGTTCATCGCAAGCGGTTGCATCACAGGATCAGGGACGAGCCTCCTGCTCGTGCCCGGCAATTGCGGGCGAAGGCGCAGCCTGGAGGTCCGGCTCGGCATGCAAGGCCTCGCTGAGCTGGTCCACCACCAGCGCCCAGGTCGCATCGGCATGCCACTGCTGCGAGAACAGGGCACGTTGCGCGTCGGTCCAGAACGGTGCATCCACCAGCAGCGTGTCCTTTTCCAGCCGGTGCGAGAGGATGAACTGCTTGATGCCCTCCGGGCTGGAGTCCAGACCCAGCTGGTCGAAAAGATTGGTCATGGTGGGTTCGGCTGTGATCATGGGGGTCCTTGTTGTGACGGGGTTGGCTCAAGGCTAGAAGCTCGGCCGGCGGCACCATGTCGGACACTGAAGCAAGCTGCCGTCGGCGGCCCTTCTGCGAGTGGGCCGCAGCGCCCGCGCCGTGCAAAGCCCTGCTCCTACACGGTTGCCTCGGCGGTCCGGCGCACCATGCAGCCATCTCATCACAGGACATTGCATTCCATGAAGAAACTGCTGCTTGCCACCGCCATTTCCTTCGCAGCTGCCGCTGCCCTGTCACCCGTCCATGCCCAGGTGGGCAAGGCCGCCTCCGAAGCCGCCGACGCTGCAGACCACAAGGTGAAGGAAAAGCAGGCCGACGCCAAGGCCAAGGACAGCGGGCCGGTCGGCAAGGCCGTGAACAACGTCAAGTCGGACTACCACAACAAGCGCTCCAAGCAGTCGGCAGAGAACGCCAAGGAATCGCTGAAGAAGGCGACCGAGTAGACGGCAACGCCCGGATAGACCAAGGCCCACTCGCGTGGGCCTTGGTCTTTTGGAGAAGCCCGGGGCCATGCCGGGCGCAGCCTCAGAAGCTGTGCCGCAGCGCCAACATCACACTGCGCGGCGCACCGGGCAGGTTCAGGTCGGGGCTGGTGCCGTGGGCGGACACGATGCAGCAAGCAAGCAACTCAGGGCAGCGGCGCGCGCATTCCCGTCAGGCCCGGCATGACTTCCCGCATGGCCGCAATGAAGGCGCGCAGCCGCGCCGGCTGGTGGCGCGCGGGTGGGTAGACCAGATGCACGGGCAGCGGCGCCGCCTGCCAGTCGGGCGCCAGATGCACCAGGCGCCCGGCCTCCAGATCCTCGCGCACGATCCAGGCCGAGGCCAGGGCCGCGCCCAGTCCGCCCAGGGCAGCGTTGCGCAGCGCATAAAGGCTGTCGGTGCTGAGCCGGGGCTCGAACTGCAGGCGCCAGGATTTGCAGACCCGCTCATCGCCCACGCGGTGCAGCTCCAGCTCGCGCTGGTAGAAGGTGCGCAGCGCAATCCAGGGCAGGCCCTGCAGTTCGCGCGGGTGCTGGGGCACGCTGCCCTGCCCCAGCAAGGCAGGCGCGGCCACGGCAATGCGCGGCACCTCGGCCACGCGCAGCGCAATCACCGAAGGGTCGACCACGGTGCCGACCTGCACGGCGCAGTCGATGCCTTCGGCAATGAAGTCCGGCTGGCGGTCATGCAGCAGCCATTCGACCTTGACGGCCGGATGGCGGTCCAGAAACGCCAGCAGCGGCGCCATGAGCTGGTCCTGGCCGAAGGCGTGGGGCGCGACCACGCGCAGCAGGCCGCGCGGCGTGTCCTGGGCGCCGCGCAGGTCGGACTCCAGCGCGTGCCATGCCTCCAGCAGCTCGCGCGCATGCTCCAGGCAGCGCTGGCCGTCGTCGGTCAGCGCCATGGCGTGGGTGGAGCGCCGCAGCAGGCGCAGGCCCAGCGCGCGCTCCAGCGTCTGCAGGCGCCGGCTGACCGTGGGCTGGGTGGTGGACATCTGCTGCGCAGCGGCCGAAAGACTGCCGCTTTCGACGATGCGCACAAAGGTCTGCAGCAGCTCGATGCGGTCAGCGCCAGAAGGCAGGGGAAGGTCGGCAAGGGTCATACGCCAAGCGTATATCGATTCTGCAGGCGCAGCCACTACCGTGGTGTGCTGCGCCGCACCACACTACGGCCATCGCTTTTCAACTGCGCCTGACAGGCGCCTCAACATGTCTTCTATTCAATCTACGCATATGCAAACCGCTGCGGGCGCGCAGGGCGCCGGCGTGCCGGCATCGCTGGTGCTGCTGATGGCGACCACAGCGGGCGTGGGCGTGGCCTCGCTCTACTACAGCCAGCCCATGCTGGGGGTGCTCGGCCCCGACCTGGGCGCAGGCGAACGCGCCGTGGGCTTTGTGCCCACGCTGACCCAGCTGGGCTATGCGCTGGGCATTTTGCTGCTGGCACCGCTGGGCGACCGCATGGACCGCCGGCGCATCATCCTGGCCAAGACCGCCGCGCTGATGCTGGCCCTGCTGGCCAGCGGGCTGGCTCCGGACCTGGCACCGCTGCTGGCTGCCAGCCTGGCCGTGGGCCTGGCCGCCACCCTGGCGCAGGACGTGGTGCCGGCCGCCGCCACGCTGGCGCCCGAGCACCAGCGCGGCAAGGTGGTGGGCACGGTGATGACGGGGCTGCTGCTGGGCATCTTGCTGTCGCGCGTGGTCAGCGGCCTGCTGGCCGAGCATGGGGGCTGGCGCAGCGTCTACCTGCTGGCCGCCGCTGCCATGGCACTGCTGGGGGTGGCCCTGTGGCGCGGGCTGCCCAGTTTCAAACCCACCACGCAACTGGGCTATGGCGCGCTGCTGGGCTCCATGGTGCAACTGTGGCGCAGCCAGCCTGCGCTGCGCCGCGCGGCACTGGCACAGGGCCTGCTGTCGGTGGCCTTCAGCGCGTTCTGGTCCACGCTGGCCGTGATGCTGCATCAGCAGTTCCACATGGGCAGCGCCGCTGCCGGCGCCCTGGGCCTGGCGGGTGCGGCCGGTGCGCTGGCCGCCCCGCTGGCAGGCCGGCTGGCCGACCGCAGCGGCCCGCAGCGCGTGACCTGCCTGGGTGCGGGCCTGGCCCTGGCATCGTTCGCCGTGCTGGCACTGTCGCCCTGGCTGCCGGCCGGCGCACAGCTGCCGCTGCTGGTGGCCAGCGCCATCGGTTTCGACTTCGGCATCCAGGCCACGCTGGTGGCGCACCAGACCCTGGTGTACGGCCTGGAGCCTGCCGCGCGAAGCCGGCTCAATGCGCTGCTGTTCACGGGCGTGTTCATCGGCATGGCCTCGGGCTCCGCGCTGGGCGCGCTGGCCCTGTCGCAATGGGGCTGGGGCGGCGTGGTAGCCCTGGCCTGCGCGGCATCGGCGGCAGCGCTGGGCGTGCGGCTGGCCGGCCGCCAGCACTGAAGCTGGCAGGCCGGGCCGTTGGCGGGCCTGCCAGCCTATGCCCCGGCCTATGCCCCGGCCTGCAGACGCGCCGCGCGCTGCGCCAGCCGCTGCTGCTGCGAGGCACGCAGGGCTGCGATCTGCGCCAGGATCTGCTGCTGCTTTTCCATCAGGCGCTGCGTGTGCACGCCATGCGCATCCCCCGCCAGGCCCTGGGCGATGCAGGCCAGCGCGCGCGCCGGGTCGCCGCACTGCTGCCAGGTGTAGGCCAGGTTGAGCTGGGTGCGGGCATCGCGCGGGTCTATGCGCTCGGCCTGCAGGTAGGCGTCATGCGCGGCAGCAAACTGCTCCTGGCAGAACAGGCAGTCGCCCAGCACGTTCCACAGCCAGGTGCTGAGCCAGGGGTTGAGCTCCAGCGCGCTGCGCGCCAGCTCGATGCCTGCCGCAAAGTCCCGCAGCTGCAGGCCCACGAACTCCGCCACCTCGCCCAGCAGGCGCCAGTCGCGCGGGCTGCGGGTGATGGCCTGGCGGTAGCTTTCCAGCGCGGCGTCCTGCCGGCCCGACTCCAGGTGCGTGCGGGCCTCATGGGCCGGGGCCTCGAAGAACTGCTGCGCGTCGGCGCTGAAGCGGTTGAGAAAGGCGGCCGCCGTGCGCTCGCATCCCTCGCCGATCAGCAGCCGCGCATGGATGGCCCTTTGCGCATCGCCCGGAGGCGCCAGCACCTGCCAGCCCTCGCGCCCGAACAATTGCGCCAGCAGCGGGAAGTTCAGGCCGATGGCGCTGGTGCGGCCAAAGCGCTGGGAGGCACCCGACTGGGCCGCCGCCTCGGGCGTGCAGGCGCCGTAGTCGTTGATGAGCACCAGGCCCTTGGGCGCCAGCCGCTGCTGCAGCGTCTGCAGCGCGCCGAAGGCGCCGTGGTTGACCAGCAGGCGTGTCGCGTCCTCGCTGACGGACAGGGCGGCATCCACCCAGGGCGACAGTGCCGCGTCGCCGCAGTCGAAAAATCCCGTCTCCTGCTCGAACAGGCCCACCAGGGGCAGCAGGCGCGCGCGCTCGGCCGCATCCGCGTGATCCACCAGGGCGCGGATCTCATGCGGCGACAGCGCGGTGTACTGGCGCACGAGCTGGGCATCGTCCGTCAGGCGGGTGCGTATGCGCAGCTCCTGCACCGGCCCGCCATTCTGGCGCCGCACGACGGTGGCGGGCAGCACATCCAGCACGTAGTTGCAGAACACGGCATGCAGCGGCGGCAGCGGCACCGTGCTGCCGTCGTGCAGCCGAACGGCCTCGGGGTGCATGGCGTCGCAGCAGCCTGCCACGACCTGGCCGCCAAACTCGGCAAACAGGCCGCGCTCGTGCCATTGCGCAACGGTGCGCGGCGAGCCGTCTGTCACGTAGCAGACCAGCCGCTGGTCGAAATCACGCCCTTCCTGCTGGCACAGGTGCCGGAAGGCCTGCAGGAACATGCGCGCGAACAGGCCGCAGCCCGCGCCCAGCTCCAGCACGGCAATCGTGCCCTGCGGCGCCGTGTCCGCGCAGTGATGGAACAGCAGGGCCGCCGCATCTTCGGAGAGACGGCCGCTGTTGTTGACCACGTAGGGCACCTCGTTCTCGGCAAAGGTCAACAGGCCCGCCTGCGCCCAATGCAGATGGCCCAGCTCCCACTCGATGCTTTCGGTGATGGGCCGAAAGTCCTGCAGCAGTTGCGAGGCGACGCGCACACCGGACAGCACGTCCTGCGGCGCACGGACCGCAGCGGGCGGCCCGGTGGGCGCACCGGCAGAGGCGGAAAGCGACAGGGAAATGGGCATGGGCAAGGGCACGCGCGGCGCGGCCTCGCCCTTCGAATAGTCGGTTCTCAAGATGCTTTCTCCGGGAGATGCACGGCAGTGGCGCCTGCCCGCGCGGCAGGCGGCAGACGTCCGGCCGGGCTCAGGGCACGGGTGCCCACTTGGACCAGTTCAGGTCGGCCTGCTCGAAATCGGCCTTGAGCATGCGGCGCATGGCGGCCACCTCGTCCTGGGTGATCTGCGTTTCCTTCACCTGCTTGCCCGTGGCTAGGGTGCGGGCCTTGGCCAGATCGGCCTTGGTCACGGAGGCCGTTCCGGCCCAGATGGACTTGGCAGAACCCACGGTGACCCAGTGCTTGCCCTGGGACTGCAGGTCGGCCTGGTAGGCGGATTTCCAGCGCATGTTGTTCTGCGAAACGGCATTGAGCAGCTTGGCCAGCGAGCGCTGGTTGCTCACGCCTTCCTGGGCGAAGGCCTGCAGGTGCACGCGCTCGAACTTCAGCGGCAGCAGGCCCTGCTTGGCGGCCAGGCGGTCGCGCTCATCCCACCAGCGCGCGGCATCGGCCGCTTTGGCGGTATGCAGCTGGTTGAGCCAGTCGGCATCGGTGACGATGCTGCCGTCGCCCTTGACCCACTGGAAGCGCTTGAAGCCGATGTCGGCCGCCCGGCCGAAGTTGTGGTTGCTCTCGCCGGGGCCGGCCTTGGTCTGGGTCTCTGCCGCCTGCTGGGCAAAGGTGCGGCGGCGGCCGGTGGGCGTGATCCACAGCACGATCTTGTGCGTGTCGTACATCTGCTGCACCAGGCTGGCCAGCTTGGCGCGGAAGGTGGGCTCGTACTCCGCATCGTTGGCAATGGCGGCCTTGCTGGTGGCCGCATCCTGGGCCTTGGCCTCGATATACACCGTCTTGGAGTTGTTCGCGGAGCGCATGTTCTGGTGCGATGCAGGCAGCATGGCGCTGAGCTTGGCCACCGTGGCGCCACCGGCTGCCGCCAGGCCCAGTGCCTCCTTGGCGCCACCGGCCTGCGGCTGGCCGGGCGCGGCCTTGGCCGCCGCCAGCTTGTGGTCGTTCTGGAAACGCTCCAGCGCGGCGCGCGTCTGCGCGCCGTAGCTGCCGTCGTAGTCCACGCCCAGATAGGGTGCATTCTTGGCGTCCTTCACCACGCGCAGCATGGCCTGCAGCAGGGCCACGTCATGGACCTGGTTGCTGCCGCCCTCGCCTACGCTGTCCTTGATGTCTGGCATGTGTCTTCCCTCTTTGCGGTTGTCGGTGTCACGCGCTGCTCGGGCTCAGCGGGCGGGATCGGTCTTGCGGTCAGGTTTCCGGCCGGGCGCCTGTTCCGCCTTCGGCAGCAGATGCGCCAAAGGCACCGTGCGCGGCTGCAGCCTGGCCGAGCAGGCACGCAGCCGCAGCGATTCGGCATGCGCCTGTGCCATATCCGCGGCCACCTGCACCAGGGCGTGATGCGGCGCAGCTCCTGCGGGGCGTGTGAGCACCACGGCATAGCCTCCCAGGCAGTCGGCCTGCTGCGCGCGCGCTGCACGCGCGGCGGCCACGCCGGCATAGCGCGCAGCCACCACGGCCTGCACGGCAGCCGGCGGCGCCGATGCCTGTTCGGCAAACGCCTGCCGGCCTGCGTTCCAGCGCAGGCTGCGGGTCTCGATCTGGTCGGGGGCGTCGTCCTGCGGTGAGTCATAGCGCACCAGCAGCACCGGGATCCGGCCCGTGGGCGCCAGCACCCAGCTTTGGTAGCTGCCTGGAGGCTCTTCGTACTGCCAGGCCAGATGCGGCCCCTGGGCCGTGGCGACATAGAGCGCATGGCGGCGCTTGGGATGGTCGAAGCCGCCCATCTGCGTGACCAGCAAGGCGCGCGCCCCGCCTTGCACGCCGGGCAGGCGCAAGGTCCGCGCCGCAGCGGTGACCGTGCCTTCTTCCTCGCCGGTCGTCCAGACGCGCGCGCGCTGCGCGGCCTCGGACAAGGGATCTCCCACGCCGTACAGCGGATCGGATGGCGCCAGCTGGGCCTGCCCTCTTGAAGCAGGCCAGGCCAGCGCCGCTGGCTTGCCTTGCTCCATACCGGCACGCACCAGCCTCAGTTCGAAGGGACAGGCCGACGCCGTGCAGGCAGGCAGGGACAACTCATAGGCAGGCGCCCCCTTGGCCGTGCCGGACGGCAGGCTTTCCAGCACCTGCCGCTGCAGTCCGGCAGCGAACGCCGTCGTACCCAGCAGCGCCACAAGCCCGAAGGCCAGTGCGGGCAATACCGGCGTCTGGCGAAATGAAGAATCGGCGCGCATTGAGTGGAAAGCCACGGTGATAGCGAGTTCCTATGATTTGCCAGACGGAAATCCGTTACTGCTGCATTTCATCGGCGCAGGCATTTTCCACAAGCTCCCATTCGATGTCTGTTGCAAAATGCATCCAACGCCGCATGAAGGAAATTCGTCCCCTGCATTGCCTGCCGGACCCCGTGCAAATACCAATTCATTGGCGGTGTTTCTTTCAAGAAACATCAACAATATCAATAGCTTGCACCAACGCAGATGGACAATAAAAATACCATCTTGTACACATGAAAAATGTCGCCACAGATGGACGGACCGCACCGGAGATTCACACCGCATTCCGGCACCTTCCATTTACACGAACTCCATTACATTTTCCACCCTGAAAATCAGTGGATGACCACCAGGCGCAAGCATTGAACCCATCGCAAATCCGTCCCATGTCACGGTATTGCCTGCCGTCACTACCCGCCTGTCCGCGCCCGGACAGGCAACACCCGGCATTGCCACGGTTGCACTGCAGGCCCTGAGTGGGGCAACCATCGCCGCACGGGCCAGCGCAGCCGGCACCAGTTTCTTACCGTGGACGCCCGAAATCACTGCTACAATCGAGGGCTTCGGAGAGGTGGATGAGCGGTTTAAGTCGCACGCCTGGAAAGCGTGTGTGGGCTAATCCCCACCGCGGGTTCGAATCCCGCCCTCTCCGCCATACACCCAGCAAAACGGGCCCCTACACGGGGCCCGTTTTCGTTTCCGGGCCTGCATTCGGCCCGGGTCCTGCCCCGCGCAGCCTCGCGCCGCATCCACCCGGCAGGCCGTCAGCGCATCAGGGAAAGTCACAGGCTGCACCTGCCCCTCAAGCCTTGCGCAGACCCCTGCCTGGGCATGCAATACGCAGGTGTCCGACAGGCACAGCCTTGTTTCAGTGATGTACTAGCTGCAACAAAGCACCCAGGCGCGCAGCTTTGTGCAACCGCAGCGCGGCGCGAACAAGCATTCAGGCCCAGCCGCAAGAGGCTTGCAGGGTGAGAGATCCGACGGAGGTTCCAAATGGAAAGCAATGTCACAAAATCCCTTCAAGTCCTCTTAATTTCCGTCAATTTCACTCAATTGACGATAGTTTTCAATCAGAGACGCCAAGCCGATCGAAAAAGCCAAAAACCCGACGTATATTCCACACCGCCTTGCAGCCTGCCCGGCCCGCCCTCGGGCTGAGACGGCCCCCGCTCTCCCGGCGCGGAGCACCAGAACAAAGCAGGAGCGAAGAGCACAAGAAGACGCAAAGGGGTTGGCATGAAAATTCTTTCGTTTTTCGGGACCCGTCCCGAGGCCATCAAGATGGCGCCGCTGGTGACGGCCCTGTCGCAGACGCGCGGCATCGAAAGCGTGGTGTGCGTGACGGGCCAGCATCGCCAGATGCTGGACCAGGTGATGGAGCTGTTCGGCCTGCAGGCCCGGCACGACCTGGCCGTCATGCAACCCAGCCAGACACTCAACGGCCTGTTCTCCCGCGTGGTGGCGGGCGCCGACGGCGTGCTGGAGCAGGAAAAGCCCGACTACGTGCTCGTGCACGGCGACACCAGCACGGCCACGGCCTGTGCGCTGGCAGCATTTCACCGGCGCATTCCCGTGGGCCATGTGGAAGCCGGCCTGCGCACGGGGGATCTGGCCCAGCCCTTTCCCGAGGAAATGAACCGCCGCGTGGTCGATGTGGTCAGCCAGTGGATGTTCGCGCCCACGCCCACGTCGCGTGCCAACCTGCTGCGCGAGAACCTGCAGGGCCGCATCGCCGTGACCGGCAATACCGTCATCGATGCGCTGGCCACGCTGTGCGACCGGCTCGATGCCCGGCCCGAGCTGGCCCGCGACATTGCCGGGCGCCATCCCTGGGTGGACGCGCAGCGCCCGCTGCTGCTGGTCACGGGCCACCGGCGCGAGAACTTCGGCGAAGGCTTCCAGAACATCTGCGCCGCGCTGGCCGAGCTGGCGCGGCGCCATCCGGACCTGCTCATCGTCTACCCGGTGCACTTCAATCCTGCCGTGCGCGAGGTGGTCATGCGTACGCTGGGCGGCATGGACAACATCCGCCTCATCGATCCGCTGGACTATGTGGACTTCGTCTGGTTCATGCAGCGGGCCCGCATCATCCTGACCGATTCCGGCGGAGTGCAGGAGGAAGCACCCTACCTGGGCAAGCCCGTGCTGGTGATGCGCGATGTGACCGAGCGGCCCGAGGCCGTATCGGCCGGCACCGTGCTGCTGGTGGGCACGCAGCGCGCGCGCATCGTGGCCGAGGTGAACCGCCTGCTGACCGATGAAGGCCACCGCGCCTCGTTCGCGCGCCGCATCAATCCCTATGGCGACGGACGGGCCTCGCAGCGCATCGTACGGGCCTTGCTGGGACAGCCCTTCGAGGAGTTTGCCGCCGGACCGGCAGGCATCCTCGCCACCATGGGCAAGGGCCTGGCGCCGGCCTGAAGGCCGCCAGTCCCAACGCAACGGCAGCCGCCCTGCAGCAACTGAACGTGTCACGAATCGCGTCACGAACCGAGCACCGAAGTGAAAAAGAGGCCCCCCATGCAACCGACCATCCACCGCCATTCGTTTTCCCGCACCGGGGCCCGCTGGGCGCTGGGTTCGCTGCTGGGCCTGGGCGCCCTGTTCGCCCAGACGGCATCCGCCTCGGCGCTGGGTGACGCCATACGGCAGCTGGGCGCCAGCGACGGGCTGCAGCGCAGCGTCACGCTCAAGGAGCTGGGCATTGTCGACCCGGTCGTGCTGGCCGGCACGGCCACCCAGGACTTCTACCTGCCCGTGCCGCGCGGCCTGCCTCTGGGCGATGCCAGCATCGCCTTCGATGGCCGCTACCTGAAGGGAGAGCCGGGGACCTCGACCGTGGTGATCTCGCTCAACGGTACGCCGGCCGTATCCCAGACCGTGCCGGACGGCGAAGGCACGCTGCAGCGCAACCTGCCCGTGGCCCAGCCTGCGCGCGCCAGCGACTTCGTGCGCCTGGGCGTGAACTGGCGCAACCGCAACAACAGCCAGCAGCGCTGCGACGAAAACCACTCCCTCGCCAACTCGCTGACCATCTCACCGCAGACACGCCTGAGCTACCGCGTGGACCCGCGCGATGTGCGCACCATCGAGGATGTCTGGAACACCCTGCCCGTGCGCACCACCGTGCTGGTGTCGGGCAGGCAGCTGGAGCAGGCCTCGTTCGACAGCGCCTGGCGCATCGGCGCCAGCCTGCAGCGCAACAACAGGCGCATGCAGGTACGGGCCCTTCCTGCCGTGGGCGAGGTGATCGACCTGCGCGGCCTGGAGGTTCCCGCCGCCCTGGCCGGCGTGCCCGCCTTTGCCGCGCTGCGGGGCGCCGAGCCCCAGCACAAGCTGGCCAGTGACGCCGAACTGGGCGCGCTGCTCATGCTGGGGGCCGCCCAGGTCAGCGGCGACATCGTGGTGGCCGACAAGGCACTGCAGCAGCGCCTGACCGCCGCCTTCGCGGCCCTGCAGGCCCAGCTGGCGGCCGACCCCGATGCGGGCCAGGCGCTGCAGCAATGGCGTGCCCGCCGCGCGCCGCTGGCCAGCGAGGCGCTGGCCTCGCAGCAACTGCGTGCCTTGCCCATGGGCCGCCAGATGGTGCTGGCCGTGGCCTCCGATGCGGGTGCGCGCGTGGCCGGCCTGCAGGAGGCCGCCCTGCAGCGCCTGCTGGTCAGCGACAACGTGACGGTGGCTGCGGCCCAGCCCCCGCAATGGGACGAGGCCAAGGGCATACGCCTGTCCAGCCTGGGCGGCAGCCCCGACAGCTTCGACGTGCTGTCGCGCGGCGAGTGGACGATGAACTTCCCGCTGAGCGCCGTCGCCTCGCAGGGCCGGATGCCGGGCGAGATCACGCTGTACGTGGCCGCAGCCCCCGGCGCCTCGGCCACGCGCCCCGTGGCCACGCTGTTCTGGAACGGCATGCTGCTGTCGGCCCGCCAGCTGGACGCCAACGGCCAGCCCGAGCGCCTGCGCGCCCGCGTGCCCGGCTACGCGCTGGGCATCAACAACACCTTGCGCGTGTCGGTGCAGCGCCAGCCCTACTCGGCCGACTGCAACGAGATTCCCCAGCCCTATCCCGCCAGCGTGCTGCCGGCCATCAGCTATGTGACGCCCGGCAAGGCCGAGCCCAACGGCAGCTTCATCGGCCTGCTGCCCCTGCTGGGCGCCAGGTCGCAGCTGCTGGTGCCTGCCAGCTACCTGTCGGCCGCGCCGGCCGCGCTGGAGCGCATGGCCAACCTGGCAGCAGCCAGCGGCCTGTCGGCCTCGCAGGCCGAGCTGGTCGTGGCCCAGGCCGATGCGCCCGCCAAGCCTTCCATGCCCTTCGTGGCCATGGAGGTGCCGGTGGACGGCGCCAAGCCCCTGGTGACGGTCACGGACGGTCAGCAGCTGCGCATTCGCGGCAAGTCGCTGGACTGGCTGGACATCAAGGGGCTGAAACAGCTGTCCTCGGCCGAAGTGGTCACTGCCGGCGGCCAGCAGGGCGTGCTGTGGCGTGCCATCGGCGAGTGGACTGGCGGCCTGGGCGAGCCCTTCCTGCTCAATCGCGGCAACATCGCCGTGATCGGCGGTGACGGCCCTCTGGCCTGGGTGGACAGCAGCAACCCCGATGCCGGCATTCCGTCCGGTCCGCGCGAAGGCGCCTTCCACGAATGGCGCAACTTCCTGTCCTGGAGCGTGCCCGGCATCGCCATTGCGCTGGTCGTGGTGGTGCTGCTGGTGCTGCTGGCCTGGGCGGTGGCGCGCAGCAAGCAGCCCAGGCACTGAGCCGGGCCCGAGCCACGATGACGACGGCATGAGGCGATCACCATGATCTCTTCCCTCTACTGGCCCTACCTGGTGGCCGACTACTACCACGCGCTGGAGATCACCAGCGCCGTGGTGGCCGTCATCATCCTGCTGTCCAGCATCGATGACCTGTTCATCGATGCCTGGTA
The DNA here is from genome assembly GCF_059499305.1 of Delftia sp. Taxonomy (NCBI): domain Bacteria; kingdom Pseudomonadati; phylum Pseudomonadota; class Betaproteobacteria; order Burkholderiales; family Comamonadaceae; genus Delftia; species Delftia sp. The sequence goes on along the minus strand of NZ_JCABYI010000009.1, from coordinate 388,404 downwards.
CTGGGTGCGCGAGGCCTGGCGCGCGCTGACCGTCAAGCGCCGCTACCAGCCGCTCAAGGCACAGCAGTTGCAGGAGGTCGAGGAAAAGCCGCTGGCCATCATGGTGCCGGCCTGGCTGGAGTACGACGTGATCGCGCCCATGCTCGAGAGCATGGTGGGCACGCTGGACTACAAGAACTACATGATCTTCGTGGGCACCTACCGCAACGACGAGCGCACCAAGAACGAGGTGGAGCGCATGCGCCGGCGCTACCGCCAGCTGGTCCGCGTGGAGGTGCCGCATGACGGCCCCACCTGCAAGGCCGACTGCCTCAACTGGATCGTGCAGGCCATCTTCCAGCAGAACACGCTGCAGCCCGAGCCCTTTGCCGGCCTGATCCTGCACGACAGCGAAGACGTGCTGCACCCGCTGGAACTCAAGTACTACAACTACCTGCTGCCGCGCATGGACTTCATCCAGTTGCCCGTGACCTCGCTGGAGCGCGAGTGGTACGAACTGGTGGCCGGCACCTACATGGACGAATTCGCCGAATGGCACACCAAGGACCTGGTGGTGCGCGAGAGCATGTCGCACATGGTGCCCTCGGCCGGCGTGGGCACCTGCTTTTCGCGCAAGGCGATGGAGGAACTGGCCGCCGAGACCCACAACCAGCCTTTCAACACCGACACGCTGACCGAGGACTACGACATCGGCGCGCGGCTGGCGCGCCGGGGCATGAAGCAGATCTTCGGCAAATTCCCCGTGGACTACGTGATACGGCGCAAGCCGCTGTTCGGCCTGGGCAAGGAAAAGGTGTCCACGCTGACCATGCCGCTGGGCATACGCGAGTTCTTTCCCAACACCTTCAAGACCGCCTACCGGCAAAAGGCGCGCTGGACGCTGGGCATCGGCCTGCAGGGCTGGAGCCAGGTCGGCTGGGCCGGGCCGCTGTCCACCAAGTACCTGCTGTTCCGCGACCGCAAGGGGCTGGTGACCTCCTTCGTGGCCATCCTGGCCTATCTGCTGCTGCTGAACTTCCTGGTCTTCCTGCTGGCCGACCACATGGGCTGGTGGACGGTCTACTACCCCTCCCTGTTCGCCCCCAATGGCTGGCTGGTGACGCTGATGAGCATCAACGTCGTCGCCCTGCTGCTGCGCGTGGTGCAGCGCGCATGGTTCGTCTCGCGCCTGTACGGCTGGGAGCACGCCTTGCTGTCCGTCCCGCGCATGGTGATCGGCAACTTCATCAATGCCATGGCAGCGGCGCGCGCCTGGAAGCTGTTCATCGTCCACCTGGTCACGGGCAAGCGCCTGGCCTGGGACAAGACCATGCACGACTTCCCCTCCACAGACCAGTTGGTGCACCAGCGCCAGCGCCTGGGCGAGCTGCTGCTGTCCTGGCAGGCCATCGACGAAACCCGGCTGGCCAGCGCGCTGGAGATCCAGCGGCGCGAACGCCGCCCGCTGGGCGCCATCCTCATGGAGCAAGGCTGGCTCGACGAGGCCACGCTGCGCGAGGCCATCAGCTTCCAGCAGGGGGAGCCCACCGATCCCCCGGCACATCCCGGCTTGGCCGCAACAGGCAATCCAAGCACACCAAGGGCCGGCATATGAAGCGTCTCGCACCCCTCGTTCGCCCACTCACCCTGGCCGCCCTGCTGGGCGCCGGCTGGAACGCGCCGCCGGCCTGGCCGCAGGCCGCAGCAGCCGTCAAGGCCGAGGCGCCGCTCAGGGGCCGCGCATGGCAGCTGGCCAACCAGGCCTATGCCCATTACCAGGCCGGCCGCTTTGCGCGGGCCGCCAGCGCGGCCGCATCGGCCATACAGCTGCGTCCCGACCTGCTGCGCCTGCGCATGCTGCTGATCTACTCGCTGCAAAGGCAGGGCAAGAACGAGGAAGCGCTCAAGGCCATCGCCTCGGCCCGCGCCGCCGGGATGGACGAGGCCACGCTGCAGCAGGCCGAGACGAATGTGCGCGCGGCTGCGGCAGGCGGGGCCGCCGCAGGTGGCGGCGCGGCCACGGCCTCCGAGGCCTACAACAAGGCCTTTCCCATCGCCACCGAGGCCTACGCCGACTACAACGCCAGGAACTACGCAGACAGCGCGCGCAAGGCCGAGCAGGCCTTTCGCCTGGACCCCACGCAAGGCCAATGGGCATTGCTGTGGATTGGTGCGCTGGAAGCCCAGGACCAGCTGGGCGCCGCCATCGAGGCCGCAGATGCCGCCCTGTCCCTGGAGCCTCCCAACAAAAGCGACCTGGTGGCCAAGCGCCAGACCCTGCGCCGCAGCCAGGCCGTGCTGCCCGCGCAAAAGGCCTACCAGGCGCTGATCGCCAACAACCCGGCGCAGGCCGTGCCCTTTGCGCGCGAGGCCGTGGCGCTGGCGCCGGGAACGGCATCGCACCGCTTGCTGCTGATCACCTCGCTCATGCTGGCCGAGCAACTGCCCGACGCGGAAAAGGCTGCCGACGAGGCGCTGGCGCAGGACAACGAAGACACAGCGGCGCTGGGCATGCGCGGCTACATACGCCAGCGCCAGGGCAAGACCACGCTGGCCAACGAGGACTTCGACGACGTGCTCAAGCAGGACTGGCTGGACGAAAAGCAATCGGCCAACCTGCGCCTGATCGCGGCCGACGCAGCCCTGGCTGCGGGCGACGCGGCACGCGCCCGCGCGCTGCTGGCGCCCATGCCGGCGCAGGATGAATCCGTGGCCCGCCGCCTCAAGCAAGCCGATGGACTGCGCCCGGGCCGCGACACGCCCATGGTGGCCGATACGCGCGGTGCCTCGCAGACCCTGGCCATGGCCGACTACCCGCCGCCGCTGCAGGACTGCCGCGACACGCCCTACGGAACGGTCTGCGAGCTGCAGCCCTCCGATGCCCTGGGCGCAGGCGGCCCCAGCGCCCAGGCCTATGCGGCCTACGCGCGCCAGGACTACAAGGCTGCCATCGAACATGCGCAAACGGCCGTGGAGCAGGACCCCGACAACGAGCAGCTGCAAAAGCTGCTGACCACCACGCTGGCCGCAGGCAACCGCGACCAGCAGGGCCAGGCCCTGCTGCGGCTGGACAAATCCCTGTCCCTCACCCCCAACGACGCCCAGCTGCTGATGCAGCGCGGCTACCTGTACTCGCGCCAGGAAGAGCCGGCCAAGGCGCTGCAGGATTTTCGTGCCGCCCGCGCCACGGGCGAGGCGCCTGCGGGCGCCATGCTGGACGAGGGCTATGCCCTGGCCGGCACCGGCGACAGCCGGGGCGCCGTGCGCACCTTCAAGCAAGCCATCGACCTGGACGATGCCGGCACCGCCAAGCTGACGCCGGGGCAGCGCGAGAATGCGCGCAGCGCCGTCTCCGGCTACTCGCGCGAATGGGGCGCCATCGTCTCCCTGGGCTACCGGGGCGCGCGGCCTGCGGGGCGCGCATTCTCGGACGGCATCCTCACCCAGGCCGGCGACGCCGTCTTCGGCACGGCGGAGGCCTACTGGCGCCCGTCCAACTTCCTCAACTCATCGACGCGCATCTTCGATGTCTACGGACGGCTGGGCAGCACCTTGCATGACGGGGGCGGCACCACGCTGGGCCAAAGCGCCATCGACCCCTGCACGGGCCTGCCCATCAATGTGCAGGCAGGCGACAACCGCGGCATCTCGGGCCTGCCCACCACCACGGGCTCGCTGGGCATGCGCTTCACGCCGTCCACCAAGTACGCGCTGACCTTTGGCATAGAGCGCCAGTTCAACATCGGCTCCGCCACGCGCTCGGGCTTCATCACGCCTGAATCGCCCCAGCTGCGCTGCCTGATGAGCGGGCGCGATCCGCTCAACCCCACGGGCCCGGCACTAGGCAATCCCATCTCGGCCAAGTACAGCGCGGGCGCGGGCCAGGGCGGCTGGCTGGCCTATGTCACCCACGGCTTCTACGAAGGCACGGGCCGGCGCACGGACCGCTCCAGCTGGTTCACCATGGAAGGCTACAGCCAGGCCGGCTATGCCAACCAGAGCATGGCCTCGCGCTTCACGCTGACAGACCAGACCAATGGCGCCGTGGTGGGCGACGGCTCGGGGCGCTACAAGCGCGAGCAATGGTTCTTCTCCACCGAGGCCCGCATCGGGCGCAGCTTCCGCGCCGACGGCATCAGCCAGGGCCTGGTGATCTTCCCGTTCGGCGTGGTCGCGGCCGACTGGATCAAACAGAGGAACCGCGTGCAAGTGCGTTCCCTGCAGGCCGCCCCTGGCGCCACGCCCACCGCAGCCCAATTGGCCGCCCAGCAGGGACAGACCCTGGCCCTGCAAGGCAACGGCAGCAGCTGGTCGGCCAGCGCCGGCGTGGGCATCAGCCTGCGCCAATGGTTCCGCGAAAGCCACTACAGCACGGCCCAGTCCTATCTGGACTGGTCCATGCAGTACCGCTTCAACATCGGCGGCGGCCAGGCCGACCGCGCCAAGGGCCTGTTCATGACGCTGACGCTGTCCTATTGAAAGCCCCGCCCCGCCGCCACCACCACACAGACAAGAGAAAAGGAGAAAGCTCCCATGGATTCGACCAAGCAAGCACCCCGCCCCGCCCTGCACGGACTGCGCTCGGGCATGGCGCGCGCCGCACGCGGGCTGGCCGGCTGCGCCCTGGTGCTGGGCGCGCTGGCAGCGCAGGGTACGGCTCAGGCCCAGGCACAGGACAGCTCCTCCATCGTTCTCAGGGGCAAGGACGGGTGGCTGTTTCCGGGCTGGGGCAGCCTGACCCAGGTGGACCGCGCCGGCATCACGGAATCCACGCGGCTGATCGCCGAGGCGCGCAACCTGCTGGCCGCGCGCGGCGTGAAGCTGCAGGTGCTGCTGCTGCCCGACAAGGTGCGCTTCTACGCTGACAAAATGCCCGATGGCAAGGCCATGAGCGCCGATGTCCAGGGCCGCTACAAGCAGGTGCTGCAGGCGCTGCAGGGCGCAGGCATTCCCAGCTTCGACGACGAGGCCGTGCTGCGCACCGTGCGCGACAGCGGCAAGGACGTGTTCTACCGCACCGACCAGCACTGGACCCAGGCGGCGGCCGACGCCACGGCCGAAGCCACGGCCCGCATGGTCCAGGGCGAGGTGCCCCAGCTGGCAGGCCGCGCCGGCAGCGGCCTGGCCCTGGGCGACACCGTCACCGAGCGCCGCTATGGCGACCTGGCCGAGCTCTTTCTCACCGCCGAAGAGCGCAAGCAGGTGGGCCGCGAGGTCTATACCGTGCGCCGCCAGGCCCCCGCCAAGGGCCTGCTCGACGACGAGCCCGCGCCTGTCCATGTGACGGGCCACAGCATGGTCCAGCCCTACTTCGGCTTTCCGCAAAAGCTCTCCAGCCTGCTGGACCGCCCCGTCTCGCTGAACTGGAAGCCCGGCAACGTGGGCCAGTGGACCATGCTGCTGGAATATCTGGAGTCACCTGCCTTCAAGGCCCACAAGCCCCAGGTGCTGGTGTGGCAGATGTTCGAGCCTACCTACAGCTACGGTCCCAACGCGGCCGGCCAGTGGGACAACGCCTCCCTCATGCCCAGCGCCACCTGGCTGGAGCGGCTGCGCGCCGCACTCAAGGGCTGACCCGTGGACCAAGCCGCGCAAGACCTGCAAACCGACAAGGGCCACCGGCGCAATGCCTGGATCTGGGGCGCCCTGCTGCTGTCGGGCCTGGCCTGGGGTGGCTGGTCGCTGGCCCGCCACGGCCCCAAGGCCGGCGAGCTGCAGCTGTCGGCCTGGCTCGATGGCCGCGCGGGCACGGCGCTGAACAAGGGCCTGCGCCTGCCCGCCCAGTCTTCGCTGGAGACGGGCCAGGCCGCGCTGCGCTATCGCCTGCTGGGCGATACGGGCGCGCAGGTGGCCCTGGGCTGCCCGCAGTGGATGTTCTACCGCGACGGCCTGCGGCCCCAGCCCGGGGTAGGCGCCGCGCCCTTCGAGGCGCGCCAGCGCCTGCTGCGCCACTGGACACGGCAGTTGCAGGACAAGGGCATTGCCACCCTGGTGGTGGCCGTGCCCGACAAGTCGCGCATCGAGGCCGACCACCTGTGCGGCCTGCCCGTGGCCCCCGTGATGCTGCAGCGCCTGGACCTGTGGCAGCAGCGCCTGCAGGCCGACGGCATTGCCTTTGCCGACCTGCGCCCCGCCCTGCAGGCCCAGGAACAGACGCAGCCCGTGTTCTTTCGCACCGACGTGCACATGAACGCCGAGGGCGCACGCGCCGCCGCCCTGGCCGTGGCCCGGGCCGCGCTGCCACTGCTGGGCGGGCAGCGCGGCAGCCAGGCATTCGAGGAGTCTGCACCCGGGCCGCTGCAGCCCTTGCCCGGCGACCTGCTGGCCCTGGCCGGCCTGGCCGACGCACCGGCAGGCTGGCGCCCGCAGCGCGACGAAATACGCCCCCAGGCCATCACCCCCGTGCGCGGCGGCGGCCTGCTGGACGAGACGCCGCCCGTGCAGGTGCTGCTGGCCGGCAGCTCCAACGGCCTGCGCAGCAATTTCGCGCCACAGCTGGGCCGCGCGCTGGGCCATGAAGTCTGGAACCTCAGCATGGATGGCGGCCAGTTCAGCGGCGCCATGGTGTCCGCCCTCAAGCGCCGCGCCTCCTGGCCGGCCAGCCTGCGGCTGGTGATCTGGGAGTTCTCGGAAAACACCTTGTCCCTGCCCCTGACGGACGATGAAAAAGCGGCGCTCAAGGAGCTGGACGCCGCCTCCCCGCCTGCGTGAAACCGCCCGCTACATGCTGTTCAACTCCTATCTTTTCCTGCTGCTGTTCCTGCCCATCGCGCTGGCGGGCCACTACCTGGCCGGCGCCATCAGCCTGCGGCTGGCCGCGTTCTGGCTGTGCCTGACGTCCTTCGTCTTCTATGGCTGGTGGAACCCGCAGTTCGTCGCCCTGCTGGCCCTGTCCATTGCGTTCAACTACGTGGTGAGCCGGCTGATCCTGCGCTTTGCCGGCCATGCGCGGCTGCAGGGGCTGGTGACTGCGCTGGGCGTGGGCGCGGACCTGGCGGCACTGTTCCACTACAAGTACTTCGCCACGCTGTTCAACTTCCTGGGCGAATGGGGGCTGACGCAGGGCGGCATGCACGAGCTGATCCTGCCCCTGGGCATCTCGTTCTTCACCTTCACCCAGATCGGCTACCTGCTGGACTGCCGCTCGGGCATCGTCAAGGAACGCAGCCTGCTCAGCTACGTGCTGTTCGTCACCTTCTTCCCGCACCTGATTGCCGGGCCCATCCTGCACCACAAGGAAATGATGCCGCAGTTCGCGCAGCCGGATAACTACCGGTTCCGCGCGGACAACCTGTCCATCGGGGGCACGCTGTTCGTGATCGGCCTGGCCAAGAAGGTGCTGCTGGCCGACGAGATCGCACCCTATGCGGACGCCGGCTTCGCCGCGCCCGGCGAGCTGCAGTTCTGGGCCGCCTGGGGCGCCAGCCTCAGCTACGCGCTGCAGCTGTACTTCGACTTCTCGGGCTATTCGGACATGGCCCTGGGCCTGGCGCGCATGTTCGGCATCCGTTTCCCGCTGAACTTCAACTCGCCCTACAAGGCCGGCAGCATCATCGACTTCTGGGCGCGCTGGCACATGACGCTGACGCGTTACCTCACGGCCTACCTGTACTACCCCGTGGCCATGGCCATCTCGCGCGCACGCGAAAAGCGCGGCCTGTCCGTGGGCTCCAGCGCCGCGCGCACGCCGGGCGGCTTTGCGGCCACCATCGTCGTGCCCACGCTGTTCACCATGGGGCTGGCGGGCATCTGGCACGGCGCCGGCCTGCAGTACGTGATCTTCGGCCTGCTGCATGCCTTCTACCTGTCGGTCAACCATGCCTGGCGCATCTTCGTGGTCAGCCGCAAGCCGGCCGCCGCCCGCAAATCGGGCCGGGGCGTGCAGGCGCTGTGCGTTGTCATCACCTTCATCGCCGTGCTCATCGCCCAGACCTTCTTCCGCGCCCACGGCGTGGGCGACGCCATGCTGCTGCTCAAGGGCATGGCCGGCCTGCGCGGCGTGGAGGCGCTGGAGTCGCTGTCCCACGTCCAGGGACTGGCACTGGGCGATGCCATCCGCCTGGCCATAGGCCACCATATGCAGCTGGCCCTGGTGCTGCTGCTGCTGGCCATTGCCTGGTTCACGCCCAATGCCCACCAGATCCTGGGCCGCTTCTCGCCCGCCATGTTCAAGGTGCAGGAGGCGCCCCGGGCCTGGATGCGCTGGCGCCCCAGCGCGGGCTGGACGGCCGTGACCCTGGTCCTGCTCTTCCTGTGCCTGGTCAACCTGCACAAGGAAACCCGCTTCCTGTATTTCCAGTTCTGAAACGCCTGTTGGAGAAAAAAGCATGTCCCACAATGACATCGAAACCAAGATTGCCCAGATCATCGGAGCCATCATCCTGACCTCGGTCGAGCCCGATACGCTGCTGCTCGAATCGGGCCTGGTGGACTCGCTGTCCGCCGTGGACGTGGCCCTGGCCATCGAGAAGGAATTCGGCGTCAAGATACCGCCATCGGAGATCGACCTGCACCTGGAGTCCGTGCAAACGCTGGCGCAGTACGTGGCCGAGCAGCGCAAGGCGTGATGAGACGCCGGCACTGTCGGCCCGGCCTGCGCAGCCATCCCCATCCATCCACCGCCGCAAGGAGCCCGCATGCGATTCAGTTTTGACCGCTTCGACTTCATCGAGCCCGACGCCGGCACGCAGCGGCCGGCCGTCATCGATGCCGCCGGCACTCTGGACTGGCAGCAACTGGCCCAGGCCGTGGCGCAATGGGAGCAGCAGGCGCTGGCGCGCGGCGCTCGCCGCGACGAGCCGCTGCTGATCACGGGGCACAAGGAGACGGCCTTTCTCGTGGCCATCCTCGGCTGCCTGCGCCTGGGCGTGCCCTTTGTCCCCGTGGACGTGATCAACCCGGCCGAGCGCATGGCGCGCATCGCCACCCTCGTGCAGGCCGGCCTACGCTACGACGCGCAGGCCCGCAGCTTTGTGGACACCGGCATCGCCGCGCAGCCGCTGCAGGAAAAATCGCTGGCCTACATCATGTTCACCTCGGGCAGCACGGGCGATCCCAAGGGCGTGCAGATCGGGCGCGAGAGCATGGGCCTGTTCGCCGGCTGGATACGCGACTGCCTGGCCCTGGGCGAGGCGCCGGTGTTCATGGACCAGATGCTGTTCAGCTTCGACTTTTCGCTGTTCAACTGGATGGGCGCCCTGGTCACGGGCGGTGCCTGCGTGCTGTGCGCGCGCGAGACCATTGCCGACCGCCAGGCCTTTGCCGCCTACCTGGCGCGCACCCATGTGAACGTCTGGGCATCCACGCCCTCCTTCGTGCGCCAGCAGCTGCTGGATGCCGACTTCGACCAGCAGCACCTGCCCGACCTGCGCGTCTTCGTCTTCGGCGCCGAATCGCTCACGCCCACCGTGGCCGAGGCGCTGTGGAGCCGCTTTCCCCAGGCGCGCATCATCAACTCCTACGGCCCCACCGAAGCCACCTGCTCCACCACCTGGGTGGAGATCGACCCCGCGCTGCGCCAGCGCGCGCCGCTGCCCTTTCCCATCGGCCGGGCCAAGCCCTATGCCGACGTCTTCCTGGACGAAGGCGAGATCTGCGTGGCCGGCGACCATGTGATGCGCGGCTACCTCAACCGCCCCGACCTGCACGCCACACGCATGTTCATGCGCAACGGCAAGCGCGGCTACCGCACGGGCGACCTGGGCGAGATCGACGGCGAGGGCCTGGTCACCTTCCACGGCCGGCGCGACGACCAGATCAAGATGCACGGCTACCGCATCGAGCTGGCCGAGGTCGATGCCGTGCTGGCCACCCTGCCTGGCGTGCGCGCAGGCGCGGCGGTGGCACTCAAGCGGCCCGACGGCTTCATCGTGCGCATGATCGGCTTCGTGGACCTGGACCGCAGCGGCCCGCCCGGCATGCACCCCCTGCCCGAAGACCTGGCCGGATGGCGCGAACTGCTGGCCCAGCGCGTGCCGCCCTACATGATTCCGTCGGAACTGCTGGCCTGCCATGGCTTTCCGCTGACCCAGACCGACAAGGCCGACCGCAAGCAACTGGAGCGCATGTACCTTGACTCGCGCATGCGCCCCGCCCAATGAAACAAGGATCTGCAGGCATGACTTCCGTTTTTTCCGCTGTGAGGCGCCAAGCACTGTTCACCCTGGCCGGGCTGACGGCCCTGTCCTGCCTGCCTGCAGCGCATGCCGAAGGCACGCTGGCCCAGCTGTACGCCGCGCGCCCCCCCGCAGGCTCGTCCTTCGTGCGCGTGGTCCACCCCGACGCGAGCAGCCTGCGCGTGAAGATCGCCGACGGCCCCGAGCAGACGCTGTCCGGCAGCAAGCCGGCCAGCAGCTACGCCATCGTCAAGGGCGACACGCCCTTTGCCATCCAGCTGGACGGCAAGAGCGCCGGCAGCATGAAGGTGGCGCCGGGCAGCTTCACCACCCTGGTGCCGCAGCGCCAGGGCAAGAACGCGGCCACGCGCTTCACGGCCATCGACGACTCCGGCGGCAGCCAGGACGCGCTCAAGGCCGAGCTGCGTTTCTACAACCTCACCACGGACTGCCCCCAGGGCAGCCTGCAGGTCGCGCCCGCGGGCACGCCCCTGTTCACCGGCGTGGCGCCGGCCGCATCGGCCAGCCGCTCCATCAACCCGGTCAGCGCCCAGCTCAGTGCCAGCTGCGCCAAGGCCGTCAGCGCGCCGCTGGCACTGCCCCAGCTGCAGCCGGGCGACCACTACAGCCTGTTCATGACGGGTACGGCCGCCGCACCCGTGCTGCGCGGCCAGGCCAGCGCCACCGACACCTACCGCCCCTGACCCAGCCCAAGGAGACCGACACAGACATGCGCACCCGCTCCGTATTGCGTGAAGACCACCTGCTGTTCAAGGAACAGGTGGACCGATTCGTGGCCACCGAGATCCTGCCCCACATCAATGACTGGGAGGCAGAGGGCATCACGCCGCGCGCCCTGTGGCGCAAGGCCGGCGACAGCGGCCTGCTCAATTGCGACCTGCCCCCGCCCTACGGCCAGGGCGGGGACTTCGGCCACGCGGCCGTGGTCATCGAGGCGCTGGCACGTGCCAACTGCCTGGGCATCGGCTTTTCCATCCACTCCGACATGGTGGCGCCCTATCTCTGGAACTTCGGCACGCAGGTGCAGAAGGACCGCTGGCTGCCGCGCATGGCCACGGGCGAGCTGATCGGCGCCATCGCGCTGACCGAGCCCGGCGCGGGCAGCGACCTCAAGGCCGTGCGCACGCGCGCCCGCCGCAAGAGCGAGAGTGAAGGCGGCGGCTACGTGCTCAACGGCCAGAAGACCTTCATCACCAACGGCGTCAACGCCGGCCTGATGGTGGTGCTGGCAAGCACCGAGCCCGACCTGGGAGCGCGCGGCCTGTCGCTGTTCGTGGTGGAAGAAGGCATGAAGGGCCTGGGCAAGGGCCCGGCGCTGCGCAAGATAGGCCAGCACAGCCAGGACACCTGCGAGCTGTTCTTCGACGAGCTGCACCTGCCGGCCGACCACCTGCTGGGGCGCGAGAACGCAGCCTTCGAGCATGTGACCCAGGAGCTGGCGCAGGAGCGGCTGGCGATCGCGCTGCGTGCGGCGGCCTCCACCGAAGGCATGCTGGACGAGGCTGCCGAGTTCGTGCGCAACCGCAAGGTCTTCGGGCGCCGCGTGCTCGACTACCAGAACACCCGCTTCAAGTTCGCCGACGCCCTGGCCAGGACCACCATGCTGCGCGTCTTCCTGGACGACTGCCTGGCCCAGCACCTGGAAGGCTCGCTGGACTCCGTCACCGCCGCCATGGCCAAGCTCAACGCCACCGAGCTGCAGGGCCAGGTGCTGGACGAGCTGCTGCAGCTGCACGGCGGCTACGGCTACATGGCGGAATACGGCATCGGCCGTGCCTGGGCCGATGCAAGGGCACTGCGCATCTTCGGCGGAAGCAGCGAGATCCTGCGAGAGATCATCGCCAAGCGCTTCTGACCCGGCCGCCTGCCGCTCAGCGCGCGGCGGATTTCCACCCGCGCAGCAGTTGCCGGGCTTCGGGCGTGTCGTTCAGCACCCAGGGATCGATGGCGAAGGCAACGACGCGCTGGGCGCCGTAGTCGCGGGCCACGTCCCATTGGCGACGCACGCGCTCGAAGCTGGCCGTGCGCGCCTGGAAGTCCGAGCCATCGGGCCGCGCGGGCGGCAGTTGCTCGAACAGCTCCACGATGAGATCGAACGGCGCCCTGCGCTCGAGCAGCATCTGCTGCAGCGGCGCCAGCGCCTCGTAGTTGCCCAGGCCCGCCACGCCCACGCCGTCCTGCACCATGGGGCGCAGGGACACGCGGTCCAGCAGGATGCTCCACAGCGTGGGCAGGCTGCCCAGGGTCTGCAGCTGGCTGAAATAGGTGGAGATGCCGGGCACCTGGCCGGATGTGGCCGCTGCCGCCTGGGCCAGCGGTTGCAGCGCGCTCACCAGCAGCTCGATGCGCTCGGGCGCGGCCCAGTGGTACTGCTCCAGCTCGTAGGGGATGTACCAGCCGCGAAAGGCCGCATGGCGCGGCCAGGTGCTGGCGTACATGTGGCTGGCGCCCAGCTCGGCGATATGCGCAAGGTAAGGCGCAGGGCCTGCGGCGTTGTCAAGGCTGATCTGCTTCCACCAGCGCTCGTCATAGGGCAGGCCCAGGTGCACGCCCATGCCCAGTTCGGTGCAGATGTCCAGCAGGTCGGCGATCTGCGCGTCGGCCAGCATCCAGCTGTCCGCCTCGGTATCGCCCAGCAGGCCGCTCCATTGCACGAACAGCTCGCGGCAGCCCAGCGCCTGGGTGGCGGCCAGGCGCTGGCGCCATTGGTCGCGCGGCATCTCCAGATGGCTGCGCCACGGCTGCAGGAAACTGCCCGACACGGGCGCCGAGGCCGCGCAACCGACCAGCGAGGCACAGGCGGCGGCCACGCCGGCGCCGAGGAATTCGCGTCTGGACAAATGCATGTTGGGGACGGCCGCAAGGCTGCGTGAAGGCAAGCGCCAAGAATACAGCCAAGCGGCACCGCCCCGCCCCAAGGGGGCCGGCCCAGCGGGGGTTGACCCGGCCGGGCTGAGGGTTGATGCGCGGCGAAGGCGGCTTCAGAACGAGTGCACGACGCCCGCGTAAAGCCCCTGCTGGCCGGAGCCGGGCAGCGGCTTGCCGCTGTTGGCCTCCACCGAGAACGAGGCTGTGCCCCCGTTGGAGAGGGTGCCGACCGTGCCATACAGCATGGTGCGCCGGGAAAGATGGTAGTTGGCCCCCAGGCTCAGCAGGCTGGCGCCGCCGCCACTGCGGTTGGCGCGGTAGGCGCCGCCCACCAGCACCAGCGCCGGCGTGGCCTGGTAGTTGGCGCCCATCCAGTAGGTCTGCTGCCTGCGGGCGCCTGCCGGGTTGTCGGCGTCGGCCACCGTCAGGAGGCCTGACCGGATCTGGCTGTAGCCCGTGAACAGCTTCAGGCCGCCCACGCGGTAGGTTGCGCCCACCGTGTACAGGCGCGATGCCGTGTAGAGCGAACTGAACGCGCCGTTGCCGTCGCGGATTTCTTCGTAGAAGGCCTTGAGCACCAGCGGCCCCTGCTCATAGCCCACGCTGGCGGCGGCCTGGCGCCAGGCCCGGGAACGGCCCGCCTCCCCGTTCAGCCCCAGCTGGGTGCGAAACGAGAGCCCGCCCCAGGCCGGCGACTGGTAGCTGATGGCATTGGGGCGCGACCCCCAGGTCCGGTTGCCCTGCAGCGTGCCCGCGCCCATGGCCTGCAGGCCCATGGGGTCCAGCGCCCAGACCTCGCCGTCCGGAATGCCCATGGCCCGGCCCAGCAGCAGCGTGCCGTATGTCTGGCTTCGCAGGCCGACCACCGCATAGCGGCTGAAGAAGCTGTCGCCCACCGTGCCGTCGTCGGCGGAGAACTGGCTTTCGAGATGGAAGACGGCGCTCAGGCCGCCACCCAGGTCCTCGGCCCCGCGCAGCCCCCACCAGGTCGCGCCCCATTGCCCGGCGTGCCGGAGTTGATCGGAAGACCGGCCCGGCCCCTCGGCAATGCGGTTCATATAGTCGACACCGCTGACGATGCGCCCATACAGCGTGACGCTGCCTTGCGCCGCGGCCAGACTGGCTGCGCCGGCCAGCGCCGCAGCGCACAGGCAAGGTACGGTGGCCCGGGCCGCAGGGCCCCGCAGGGCGTGGTGGATTGCAGATGTCATGACGTTGTCCTCCCTTGGTTTTCATGCCTCGATGCCGGATGGCCTCAGGCGCCCAGCCGCTCCACGAGCGCGCGCAGCGTCTCGTAGCCCTTTTTCGCGTATGCGTAGCCGGGCGCGATGGCGGGGTCCTGCTCGGCCTCGACCACGAGCCAGCCCTGGTAGCCGGCATCCCTGAGCGTGCGCAGCACCGCCTCGAAGTCGAGCGCGCCGTCACCCGGCACCGTGAAGATGCCGTTGACCACGCCCTGCAGAAAGCTCCAGTCGCCCTGGCGCGCCTGGGCAATCACCTGGGGACGCACATCCTTGCAATGCACATGCGCCACGCGCGCCACATGTTTTTTCAGCAGCGCCGCCGGATCGGCCGCGCCGCCGTAGTAGGCATGGCCGGTATCGAACAGCAGGAAGACCTTGCGCGGATCGGTCAGCGCCATCAGGCGGTCCACATCCTGCGGGGATTCCACCTGGGCGCCCATGTGGTGGTGATAGGCCAGCCGGATGCCGTAACACTCCAGCAGGTGCGCGCCAAAGGCATCCAGCCGCCACGCATAGCGCTGCCAGGCCGCATCGTCGGCAAAGCGCGGGCGCCGGGACACAGGCGTGCCCATCTGCCCCTGGACCGTGCCCGCGCATTCGCCATAGACCACCACGTCGACGCCGTTGTGGCGCAGCCTGTCCATGTGGGGCTTGCAGCGCTCGGCCTCGGCGGCAAGGGCCTGGTCGTCGCTGCCCGCATCGGCCTGCGCCAGAAAGCCCGAGTACCAGCCGGAGACGCAGGCCAGCCCGTACGCGTCGAGCCTGGCCTTGAGCGCGGGGCCGGTTTTCGGAAACTTGTTGCCCAGCTCGAAACCCGCGTAGCCGATCTCGGCGCCCTCCTTCAGTGCCGTGTCCAGCGGCGTATCGCCCCCCAGCGAAGGGAGGTCGTCGTTCATCCAGGACAGGGGATTGATACCGATGCGAACCTTCCAGTTCATGCGAGTCCTCCTTGGGGCAGATAGGCGCTTAGACAGTTAGGCAGATGGGCAGATGGGCAGAAATCGGGCGGGGCGACGGTGGCGCGGCGTCAGCGCCGCTGGCCTGCCTTGTGGTGCAGGTACTCGCGCCGCGCGCCCTGGACCTCGGGGCGGCCCGAGACCTCGGGCACGGCAACCTCCCACCAGGCGCCGCCGTCGGCCGTGGTGCGGTGGTGGGTGGTGTCTATCACCAGCACCTGGCTGCGGCGGGACGCCCGCGCACGCAGCATTTCGCGGCGCAGTTCCTGCACACCGCCCACGTGGACGGCCTCGGCCCCCATCGCAGCGGCATGGCGGGCGAAATCGATGGACGAGCGCTCGCCCCCCTCGGGCACGCAGTCATCGAGCATGTTGTTGAAGCTGGCGCCGCCGCAGCGGATCTGCAGCCGCTCTATGCAGCCGTAGCCACGGTTGTCCAGTACCACGACGATGATCTTGCGGCCCAGCAGCACCGAGGTGGCCAGCTCGGCGTTGAGCATCATGTAGGAGCCATCACCCACGAGCACGATGACCTCGCGCTCGGGCCGCGCCAGCTTCACGCCCAGGCCGCCCGCGATCTCGTAGCCCATGCAGGAATAGGCATAGTCCACGTGGTAGTTGCCCGGCAGGCCGCTGCGCCACAGCTTGTGCAGCTCGGCCGGCAGCGTGCCGGCCGCGCAGACCACGATGTCGCTGCAGGCGCTGTCCAGCCCGGCGTCGGCGGCCGATTCGCGCACGGCGCCTATCACCTCGGCGTCATAGGGCAGCTCGCCCTTGGGCACGTGCAAAGTCAGCGCCGCCACGCGCTCTGCCCAGGCTGCGGCCCGGGCGCAACTGTCGGCCGTCCACTGCGGATCGGCGCGCCAGCCGGCCAATCCCGCGCCAAGCTGGGCCAGGCCAACACGCGCATCGGCCACCAGCGGCTGGCCGCGTTTCCTGGCGGCATCCAGGGGCTGCACGTTCAGGCCCAGCACCCTGGCATGGCCGTACAGCGCATGCGAGCCGCTGGTGAAATCCTGCTGCCGCGTGCCGACGGCCAGCAGCACATCGCACTGCCGGGCCGCGTGGTTGGCGGCGGGCGAGCCCGTGACGCCCATGGCGCCCAGGTTGAGCGGGTGGTCCCAGGCCAGGCTGCCCTTGCCGGCCTGCGACTCGGCCACCGGCACGCCATGCGTTTCGGCAAACACGCGCAAGGCCTCCCAGGCCTGGCTGTACAGCACGCCGCCGCCCGCCACGATCAGCGGCCTTTTGGCGGAGGCCAGCAAGGCCACGGCCTCGGCCAGCCCGGCAGCGTCGGCCGGCTGGCGGCGCAGGCGAATCAGCGGCGGGTGGAAGAAATCCATGGGCCAGTCGAAGGCCTGGGTCTGCACATCCTGCGGCAGCGCAAGGCAGGCGGGGCCGCACTGGGCCGGGTCGGTCATGACCTGGATGGCACGCGGCAAGGCCACCAGCAATTGCTCGGGCTGCATGATGCGGTCGAAGTAGCGCGTGACCGGGCGCAAACAGTCGTTGGCGCTCAGATCGCCCTGCTCGAAGCTCTCCACCTGCTGCAGAACGGGATCGGGCAGGCGCGAGGCAAAGATGTCCCCGGGCAGCAGCAGCAGCGGCAGGCGCGCCACATGCGCCAGCGCGGCGGAGGTCACCAGGTTGGTGGCGCCGGGGCCGATGCTGGAGGTCACGGCCATCATGCGCTGGCGGAAATGGGTCTTGGCAAAGGCCACGGCCGCATGGGCCATGCCCTGTTCGCTGTGGGCGCGAAAGGTGGGCAGCCTGTGCCTTTCGGCATGCAGGGCCTCGCCCAGCCCGGCCACGTTGCCATGCCCAAAGATGGCGAACACGCCGCCGCAATAGGGCTGGATGGAGGTGCTGCCGTCCGGCTGCACGACCTCGGCCCGCAAGGCCGCCAGGTAGCGGACCAGCGCCTGGCTGACGGTCAATCTCACAGTGCTTGTCATGGCTTGCCTTGTCTCCGATGTCCGCCGTTCAGAACATGGTCGAAAGATTAAAACTATTGGAAATTATTTTCCTTAGGTGTAATCACTTAGAAATTAATTTCCAAAATTTCACGGCACGGAACTACAGTTCTCCTCACGGTCCGGTGCAATCCGGTGTGTGGCGAGTCCATGCGGGGCCTGCATGCGCCCCGCTGCCGCTCAGGAACAAGGAGACGAGGGATGAGTAAAAGACACCTGCTGGCTGCCATTGCCGCAGCCCTTCTGGTCGCCCTGCCGTTGCATGGCCAGGCTCAGGCTCAGCCACGGGCAGCGCAGGCCCAGGCCCCGGTGCAGCCCCTCAGGATCGGCGTGGCGATGGCGCTGTTTGACGACACGGGCCTGACCATCCTGCGCAACGGCATCGTCGATGCAGCGAAAAAGCACGGAGCCGGCGTGCAGATCGAGGACGCCAGCAACGACGTGGGCAAGCAGCTGAGCCAGATCCAGAACATGATTGCCCAGCGGGCCGACGCCATCATCGTCAACCCGGTCGATACCGACGCCACGCCCAAGATCACCCGCATGGTGAGCGCCGCCCGGATTCCGCTGGTCTACGTGAACCGCCAGCCCGTGGATTTCGACAAGCTGCCCGCAGGCACTGCCGTGGTCGCGTCCGATGAAAAGCTGTCGGGCACGCTGCAGGCCCGCCAGGTCTGCAAGCTGCTGGGCGGCCGGGGCGACCTGCTGGTGCTGATGGGCGAGCTGTCCAACGACTCGGCGCGCGTGCGCACCCGCGACATCGAGGAAGTGCTGGCGACCCGCGAGTGCGCAGGCATGAAGATCCTGGACAAGCGCGAAGGCAAATGGAGCCGCACGCAGGGCCAGGACATCACCATGAACTGGCTGAGTTCGGGCATGAAGTTCGACGCCATCCTCGCCAACAACGACGAGATGGCGATAGGCGCCATCAACGCGCTGAAGTCGGCCAGGAAATGGACGCCCGACATGATCGTGGCCGGCATAGACGCCACGCCGGACGGGCTGGCGTCCATGAAGAACGGCGACCTCAAGGTCTCCGTCTTCCAGAACCTGGCGGGCCAGGGCGCCAATGCCGTCGATGCCGCCCTGCGCCTGGCCGGCAAGCAGGCCGTGGAGCGCTTCGTGAACGTGCCCTTCGAACTGGTCACGCCCGAGAACATGGACCAGTACGCCAGGCCTTGAGCCGGCCTCGCCTGGTCCGCGTCGCCCCGTCACCCCCGCCACCTCTTCACAACCTGTCCTCCAAGGAGTGCCCATGCCCACCGTCTCGCCGGGCAGGCCGCAGGCCGCCCCCTGGCCTGCAGCTTCCCCATCCCCTGCTGGCGACTGGCTTCTGGAAGTGCGTGGCGTGGGCAAGTCGTTTCCCGGCGTCGTGGCACTGGCCGATGTGCAGCTGCGCGTGCGCAGCGCCAGCGTGCATGCGCTGATGGGCGAGAACGGCGCCGGCAAATCCACGCTGATGAAGATCATTGCCGGCATGCATGCGCCCGACCAGGGCGAGATCCGCCTCAGGGGCAGGCCCGTCACGCTGCACGGCCCGCTGGATGCGCTGCAGCAGGGCATTGCCATGATCCACCAGGAGCTGAACCTCATGCCCGGCATGAGCGTGGCCGAGAACATCTGGATTGGCCGCGAGCCGCTCAACCGCCTCGGCCTGGTCGACCACCGCCAGCTGCGCCAGCGCACGCAGGCGCTGTTCGACCGGCTGGCCATCGGCATCGATCCCGGGGCCGAGGTGCGCACGCTGACCGTGGCCAGCCGCCAGATGGTGGAGATCGCCAAGGCCGTGTCCTTCGACTCCGAGGTGCTGATCATGGACGAGCCCACCTCCGCGCTCACCGACAGGGAGGTGGAGCACCTGTTTCGGATCATCGGCCACCTGCGCAGCCAGGGCAAAGGCATCGTCTACATCACGCACAAGATGAACGAGCTGTTCGAGATCGCCGACGAGTTCTCGGTGTTCCGTGATGGCCGCTACATAGGCACGCATGCGGCCGCCGACGTCACGCGCGACGACATCATCCGCATGATGGTGGGGCGCGAGATCACACAGATGTTCCCCAAGCAGGACGTGGCCCTGGGCGACGTGGTGCTGTCCGTGGACGGGCTGGGCGTGCAGGGCGTGTTCAGCGGTCTGTGCTTCGAGCTGCGCGCCGGGGAAATCCTGGGCGTGGCCGGCCTCGTGGGCTCCGGGCGCTCCAATCTGGCCGAGGCACTGTTCGGCGTGGTGCCCGCCACCAGCGGCGAGATCCGCATCGACGGCCGGCCGGTGAAGATCGACTCGCCCGCGCAGGCCATGCGGCACGGCATGGCCTTTCTCACCGAGGACCGCAAGGACACCGGCTGCTTCACGGGCCTGGACCTGCAGGCCAACATGGAGATGGCGGTGCTGAGCAGCCGCCATGTGAAGTGCGGCTTCGTCGAGCGGGCTGCGCTGCGCCGCGACTGCGAGCACATGGCGCGCACGCTGCGCATCAAGTCGCCCGGCCTGCATGAACAGATACAGAACCTGTCGGGCGGCAACCAGCAAAAGCTGCTGATCGGCCGCTGGCTGCTGACGCGGCCCCGCATCCTCATCCTCGACGAGCCCACGCGCGGCATCGATGTCGGCGCCAAGGCCGAGATCCACCGCCTTGTCGGCACGCTGGCCGCCGAGGGCGCGGCCGTGCTGATGATTTCCTCGGAGATGCCCGAAGTGCTGGGCATGAGCGACCGCATCCTGGTCATGCATGAGGGACGCATGACGGGCATCGTCGAGCGCAGGGACGCCGACCAGGTACGGATCATGGAACTGGCTTCCCGCTGAGCCGGGGACCCCAAGCGGAGACAGGCAAGATGAGCAATACCCCATCGATTTCGCAGGCCCCCTCCCCGCCCGGCCCGGGCACCGGCCCGCTGCACCGGGCCAGGCGGCCGCCGGAACTGAGCATCTTTCTGGTGCTGCTGGGCATTGCACTGTTCTTCGAGGCGGCCGGCTGGCTCACCGTGGGCCAGAGCTTTTTGCTCAACGCCGAGCGGCTGCAGATCATCGTGCTGCAGATGGCGGTGATCGGCATCATCGCCGTGGGCGTCAACCTCGTCATCATCACCGGCGGCATCGACCTGTCGTCGGGCTCGGTGGTGGCCGCCACCGCCGTGGTGTCCGCCAGCCTGGCACAGGTGTCCGACTTTCCGCGTGCCGTGTTCCCGCAGCTGACCGACCTGCCCGTGGTCTGGCCGGTGGCGGCCGGCATGTGCGTGGGCCTGATGGTCGGCCTGCTCAACGGCTCGCTGATCGCCTTCACGGGCATTCCGCCCTTCATCGCCACGCTGGGCACCATGGTGGCCGCACGCGGCTTTGCCAAGTGGTTCACCAACGGCACGCCCGTCTCCATGCTGACCGACGACTTCGCAGCGATCGGCTCCGGCGCCCATCCGGTGATCATCTTTCTGGTGCTCGCCGCCGTCTTCCACGTGGTGCTGCGCCATACGCGCTTCGGCAAATTCACCTATGCCATCGGCTCCAACCGCCAGGCAGCCGTGGTTTCGGGCATCAACGTGCAGCGGCATCTGGTCTGGGTCTACATGATTGCCGGCCTGCTCGGCGGCATCGCCGGCACGGTGACGGCGGCGCGGGCCATCTCGGGCCAGTCGGGCATGGGTGTCATGTACGAGCTCGATGCGATTGCCGCCGTGGTGATCGGCGGCACCTCGCTGGCCGGCGGCATGGGCCGCATCACCGGCACGGTGATCGGCGTGCTGATCCTGGGCGTCATGACCTCGGGCTTCACCTTCATCCGCATCGACGCCTACTACCAGGAGATGGTCAAGGGCGCCATCATCGTCGCGGCCGTGGTCGCCGACCAGTACCGCAACAAGAAGGCGCGGCGCTGACGGCGCGCCCTGCAGGCAGACACCATGAAAATCGCCCTCGATCCCTACATGATCCGGCACGAGCCGCTGGACCGGCTGCCGCAGGCCGTGGCCGAACTGGGCTATGCGCACATCGAGCTGTCGCCGCGCAGCGATTTCCTGGACTGGTGGGTGATGCCGCGCGCCACCAAGGAGCGCATGGCCGCATTCCGCCAGGCCATGCGCGCCAGCGGCGTGGCACTGGCATCGCTGCAGCCCATGTACCGCTGGGCCAGCCCGTTCGAGGACGAACGGCAATGGGCGATGCGCTGCTGGAAGAAGGCCATCGAGGTGGCCATCGAGATGGAGTGCGCGCTGATGGTCTCGGAGTTCGGCCGTGGAGCCTCGCCCGAGCGCTCGGTGAACGGTCCTGCCGGCGCGAATCCGAAGGAGATGTGCGAGGCCGCCTGGTTCCGCTCCATGGACGAGCTGCTGCCCATCCTGGAGCGCGAAGGCATCACGCTGTCCGTGGAGCCGCATCCGGAGGACTGGATAGAGCAGCTGCAGCCGGCCATGGACATCGTGAGGAACATGGGCTCGAAGGCGCTGCGGCTGTCCTATATCGCCCCGCACACCTTCCACTACGGCGGCGACATGGCCGCCATGCTGCGCGAAGCCGCGCCGCTGCTGGCCCATGTGCGCGTGGCCGACACCTTCGACCACAGGAAGAGCAGCCAGCTGCGCTACATCGTCAACCCGCCGGGCTCGCACCACATCCGCGTGCACCAGCACCTGGACATGGGACAGGGCGAGATCGACTGGGACCTGTTCTTCGGCACGCTGGGCAGCGCCGGCTTCGACGGCGTTCTGTCGTCCTGCGTGTTCGCCTGGGAAGAGCGTGCGGCCGAATCCAGCCGCTTCATGCGCCAGCAGATACAGCAACAGCTGGAAAGGCATTTCCTGGACCGCTTTGCGCCCCTGACCACCGCTTCCCACCCGAGTCCCGGCCCATGACGAATCCCATCCATTTCGCCATCAACCGCATCAGCGCCTCTCGCATGCCGTTTGCCGGCTACCTGGCCATGTGCCGGCGCCTGGGCGTGTCGGCCATCGAGATCCGCAACGACCTGCCCCATGCCGAGACCTGCGACGGCACGGCGCCCGCCGCCATCCAGGCCGCGGCGCGGCAGGCCGGCATCACCATCGTGTCCATCAACGCGCTGTATCCCTTCGACGTTTTCGACGCCGGCGTGGAGCGCAAGGCGCGCGCGCTGGCGGCGTACGCGCGTGACTGCGGCGCCCGGGCCCTGGTCATGTGCCCGTTGAACGACAGGGCCGACCCGCGCACGCCCGGCCAGCGGCGGCGCGACCTGGTGCATGCCCTCAGGCAGCTGCGCCCCCTCCTCGATGGCCATGGCGTGCAGGGACTGGTCGAGCCCCTGGGCTTTGCCGAGTGCGCGCTGCGCCGCAAGTCCGATGCCGTCGAGGCGATCTACGGCGCAGCCGGCGAACGTCACTTCAGGCTGGTGCACGACAGCTTCCACCACTACCTGGCCGGCGAAGACATCTTCTTTCCCGACCTGACCGGGCTGGTGCATGTCTCGGGCGTCGAGGACCACCGGCTCGAAGACGGCCAGATGCACGACGGCCACCGCGTGCTGGTCGGCGAAGGAGACCGCCTGGGCAACATCGCCCAATTGCGAGAACTGCTCGATCGCGGCTATGGCGGCCCGGTCTCGTTCGAGCCGTTCGCGGCCCGGATCACGGACGCGGACAGCAACGAAGCCCTGCTGCGCCAGAGCATGGACTTCATCCGCCATTCATTGCTTTGAAAGAAGGGAACCATATGACGCTGCAGATCGGAGCAATAGGCTGCGGAGCCATCGGACAAGACCACATCCGCAGGATCTCCCGGGTGATGTCGGGCGCCCGGGTAGTGGCGGTGACAGACATCGATGCGCAGCAGGCGCGGGACGTGGTGGCCAGACATGATCCGGCCATCGAGATCATGGACAGCGGCCGGGCACTGATCGCCGCGCCACAGGTGCAGGCGGTGCTGGTCACCTCCTGGGGTCCCTCGCACGAGGAACTGGTGCTGGAGGCCATCGCCCACGGCAAGCCCGTGTTCTGTGAAAAGCCGCTGGCGGTGACCGCCGCAGGCTGCATGCGCATCGTGCAAGCGGAGGTGGCGCAGGGCCGGCGCCTGGTGCAGGTCGGCTTCATGCGCCCCTACGACGCGGGCTACCGTGCGCTGCGCCATGTCATCGCCGCCGGCGAGATTGGCGCGCCCCTGATGGTGCACTGCGCGCACCGCAATCCCACGGTGGCCGGGGGCTACACCACCAGCATGGCCATCACCGACACGCTGATCCACGAGCTCGATGTCCTGCGCTGGCTGCTGGACGACGACTACGCCAGCGCCCAGGTGGTGTTCCCCAGGAAGACGCGCCACGCATTGCCGCATCTGAACGATCCGCAGATCATCCTGCTGGAGACCGTGGGCGGTGTGCGCATCGACGTGGAGGTATTCGTCAACTGCCGGTACGGCTACGACATCCAGTGCGAAGTGGTGGGCGAGACGGGCATCGCGCGCCTGCCGGAGCCTGCGGCCGTGCCCATGAAGCGCGCGGCCAGCAGCTGCACGCCCCTGCTGACCGACTGGAAGCAGCGCTTCATCGCCGCCTACGACGCGGAGCTGCAGGCCTTCATCGACGGCGTGCGCGACCGGCAACTGACAGGTCCCTCGGCCTGGGACGGCTACGCCGCCGCAGTGGCCGCCGATGCCTGCCTGCTGGCGCAGTCCTCCGGCCCGATAGAGCGCATGGCGAGCGCAGCGCGCCCGGCGTTCTACCAGCCCTGAGCCCCTGACGCCATGACTGCGACCATGACAGCGACCCTGACCATTGGCTGCGCGCCCTGCTGCTGGGGCGTGGACAACGTGGACAACCCGCACCTGCCGCCCTGGCGCCAGGTGCTGGACGAGGCCTGCGAGGCGGGCTTTCGGGGCATGGAACTCGGCCCCTGCGGCTACATCCCGCTCGAGGCGGCCCTGGTACGCACGGAATTCACGCAGCGGCGCCTGTGCATCACCGCCGGTACGATCTTCGACGATCTCGTCTCGCCGGCCCGGCTGCCGCAGCTGCTGCGCCAGACTCGCGAGATCTGCGGACTCATCAGCCAGCTTCCCAGGCCGGCCGCTGCAGCCGGGCAACGCTACCCGGCGCCCTATCTCGTGGTGATGGACTGGGGCCACCCCGAGCGCGACTTCGAGGCCGGCCACCCGGACCGCGCCCCGCGCCTGTCCGATGCACGCTGGGCCGCCATGGTCGATCACATCCGCCAGATAGCGCACCTTGCCTGGAGCGGCTTCGGCGTGCGCGCGGTGATCCATCCGCATGCGGGCGGCTACATCGAATTTGCCGACGAGATCGACCGCATCGCCGCCGACGTGCCAGCGCAGGCCGCCGGACTGTGCCTGGATACCGGCCACCTGCACTACAGCGGCATGGACCCGGCAAGCTGGCTGCGCCGGCATGCGGCACGGCTGGAATACGTGCATTTCAAGGACATAGACGCCCAGGTGTACGGGCAGGTGATGGGCGAGCGCATTGCGTTCTTCGACGCCTGCGCCCGGGGCGTGATGTGCCCCATCGGCCAAGGCGTGCTCGACTATCCGGCCATAGGCGCCACGCTACGGGAGATCGGCTATGCAGGCTGCATCACGGTGGAGCAGGAGCGCGACCCGCGCAATGCGGGTGCCAGCCTGCCCGACGTGGCCGCCAGCCGCGCCTTCCTGGCCCGCACAGGTTTTTGCTGAAGACGCTTTTGCTGAAGACGCAACACAAAGGTGGACACCATGATCGACGGAACCCTTCTGCCCGGCCGCCCGATTGCCTGGGGCATGGTCGGCGGCGGACACAACAGCCAGATCGGCCATGTGCACCGGTCGGCGGCGCTGCGCGACCACAATTTCCGGCTCGTGGCCGGGGCGTTCGACATCGATGCCGCGCGCGGGCGCCGGTTCGGCGAACAACTGGGCGTGGACGTGCAGCGCTGCTACGCCGACTACCGGGCGATGTTCGAGGCCGAGGCCGGCCGCCCGGACGGCATTCGCGCGGTATCCATCGCCACGCCCAACAACACCCATTTCGAGATCTGCAAGGCCGCCCTGCTCTCAGGCCTGCACGTGGTCTGCGAGAAACCGCTGTGCTTCACCACGGCCGAGGCCAAGGAGCTGCTGGAGCTGTCCCTTGCCAGGAACCGCATGGTCGGCGTGGCCTACGGCTATGCCGGCCACCCGCTCATCGCCCAGGCGCGCGAGATGATCGCGCGGGGCGAGCTGGGCGACATCCGCATCGTGCAGATGCAGTTCTCGCACGGCTTTCACAGCGAGGCGGTGGAGCAGTCCAGCCCCGCCGCGCGCTGGCGCATGGACCCGGCCTTTGCCGGCCCCAGCTATGTGCTGGGCGACATTGGCACGCATCCGCTGTACCTTTCCCAGGTGATGCTGCCGGGGCTGAAGATCGAGCGGCTGATGTGCAGCCGGCAGAGCTTCGTCAGCAGCCGCGCCCCGCTGGAGGACAACGCCTTCACCCTCATGCAGTACCAGGGCGGCGCCATGGGCTACCTGTGGGCCTGCGCGGTCAACAGCGGCTCCATGCATGGGCACAAGCTGCGCGTCATCGGCGCCAGGGCCAGCCTCGAATGGTGGGACGAACACCCCAACCAGCTGCGCCACGAAGTCCAGGGCCAGCCGGCGCAGGTGCTCGATCGCGGCATGGGCTATCTGCACCCCGCCGCGCTGCAGGAAGACCGCATCAGCGCAGGCCATGCGGAAGGCCTGTTCGAGGCATGGTCCAACCTCTACCACCGCTTCGCGCTGGCCATGGAGGCCACGGACAGGCGCGATCGCGAGGCGCTGCAAACCATCCACCATCCGGACATCCACGCTGGCATCGAGGGCGTGCGCTGGGTGGAGAACTGCGTGCGCTCGGCCGATGCCGGCGGGATCTGGGTGGACTACTGCTAGGGAATGCCATGCCCCGCCTGGGCTGCCAGCGGCCCGGGACCCGGGGATCGCCATGGCATCATGGCCCATCCAGAAATCAGTCGATCCCTTGCCCCGGGATCGCCCACCGGCCCGCCTGCGATGAGCCCTTCCCCGCCGCCCCCCGCATCCGTGGACCGACTCCTGCAGCAGATTGCCCAGGAATACGATGGCCTGAGCCGGCAGCTCAAGGCCATTGCCCGCCACATTGAGGTCCACCGCGACCAGCTCGGCCTGCAAGGCGTACAGTCCCTTGCCGCGCAATGTGGTGTGCAGCCCTCAGCCGTCGTACGGTTTGCCAAGCATTTCGGGCTCTCGGGTTTTTCCGAGATGCAGCGCCTGTTCCGCGAAGGCCTTGCCGAGCAGATCGCGCCGGGCCGCGCCTATGAGCTGCGCGTGCGCGACATGGTCGAGGCCGGCCCCGCCGCCCTGGAGCCCGTGCAGATTGCCGACGAATTCCTCAAAGGCGGCATGGCCGGCATGCAGCAGCTGCGCCAGAACCTGGACGGTCAGGCATTCGACCGGGCGGTGGAGCTGCTGGCCGGCACGCAGGCGATCTGGATCGCCGGCTCGCGCCGCTCGTTTCCCGTGGCCGTGTATCTGGAATATGCGCTGCAACACACCGACAAGCGCATAGGCCTGTTCAGCGCGCTGGGCAGCATGCAGCAGGGGCAGATCCGGTCGGTGCGCAGCGGCGACGTGATGATCGCCATTTCCTTCATGCCCTATGCGGACGAAACCGTGCAGGTGGCGCAGTGGGCCAGGCAGCGCAGCGCCCACCTGATCGCCATGACCGACAGCCGCATGAGCCCCATTGCGCGCGAGGCCGAGGCGGCCCTGATCGTGCAGGACAGCGCCACCTTCGGCTTTCGCGCGCTGACGGCGGCCATGGGGCTGGCGCAAAGCCTTTTCGTGGCCCTGGCCTACCGGCTGGAGCTGTCGCTGCGCTCGTCCGCCGCGCCCGGCAGCTTGGCAGGCGAGTAGACAAAGCAAAGCGCCACCCTGGGGTGGCGCAGCGGTGGGGCAGGCAGGGGCCGTTGCCGGCCCTTGCCCTGGCCAGGGCGTTCTCAGGCCTTGGCCACGGCGGCCTCGGAAGGCAGGGCCTGCACGGGCTCTCCATCCAGGGCGGCGTTGAGCTTGCTGTAGTCCAGCTCGTTTTCCCAGCGCGAGACCACCACGGTGGCCACGGCGTTGCCCATGAAGTTGGTCAGCGAGCGGCACTCGCTCATGAAGCGGTCCACGCCCAGGATCAGGGCCATGCCGGCCACGGGCACCTCGGGCACCACGGCCAGCGTGGCGGCCAGCGTGATGAAGCCCGCGCCGGTCACGCCGGCAGCTCCCTTGGAGCTGAGCATGGCCACCAGCAGCAGCGCGATCTCGTGGCCCAGGGTCAGGTGGGTGTTGGTGGCCTGGGCGATGAACAGCGCGGCCAGCGTCATGTAGATGTTGGTGCCGTCCAGGTTGAACGAATAGCCCGTGGGCACGACCAGGCCCACGACGGACTTGCCGCAGCCGGCGCGCTCCATCTTCTGCATCAGCGAAGGCAGGGCCGATTCCGAGGACGAGGTGCCCAGCACCAGCAGCAGCTCGGCCTTCAGGTAGCGTGCCAGCTTGAGCACCGAGAAGCCGCACAGCCGCGCCACGAAGCCCAGCACCACGACCACGAAGAGCAGCGAGGTGATGTAGAACGAGCCCACCAGCCAGGCCAGGTTGACCAGCGAACCCAGGCCGAACTTGCCAATGGTGAAGGCGATGGCGCCGAAGGCGCCCAGCGGCGCAGCCTTCATCAGGATGCCGACCAGCTTGAACACGGGGGCCGTCAGCGCCTCCAGGAAGTTGAGCACGGGCTTGCCGGCGTCGCCGACCATGGCCAGCGAGATGCCGAACAGCACGGCCACGAACAGCACCTGCAGGATGTTGTCGCCCACGAAGGGGCTGACCAGCGTCTTGGGGATGATGTCCATGGCAAAGCCGGTGAGCGTCAGCTCATGCGACTTGGCCACATAGCCCTTCACGGCGGCCTGGTCCAGGTCGGCCGGGTTGATGTTCATGCCCGCGCCAGGCTGCACCACGTGCGCCACCACCATGCCGACCACCAGGGCCAGCGTGGAGAAGAACAGGAAGTAGGCCATGGCCTTGAGGAACACGCGG
The DNA here is from genome assembly GCF_059499305.1 of Delftia sp. Lineage (NCBI taxonomy): Bacteria > Pseudomonadati > Pseudomonadota > Betaproteobacteria > Burkholderiales > Comamonadaceae > Delftia > Delftia sp. The sequence continues at coordinate 360,219 of NZ_JCABYI010000009.1, read as the reverse complement.
CCCACCGTGCGCAGGTGCGTCATGCCCGCAATGCCGGTAACGATGGTCAGGAAGATCACCGGCGCGATGATCATCTTCACCAGCTTGATGAAGGCGTCGCCCAGCGGCTTGAACTGCTCGGCGTACTGGGGCTCGAAGTGGCCGAGCAGCACGCCCGCCACGATGGCGACCACCACCTGGAAATACAGCTGGCGGTAGAAGGGCAGCCGCTCGGGGCTGGCGGCGTGGGTGGGGACGGCATGCATGGTGCGGCTCCGGCAGGATTTCTGTGGGGTTGACGCACCACCGAGGTGCGGCAAGTTGCGGGAAGGTGCAGGTTGTACCGCTGGCATCCTCCGGCGCCGATAACCTATTGGTATTAGGCGCAGGCGCTCTCCCAGGGAGAATGGACGCAGAATCAGGGTAATCCCCAACCCCTTCCCGTCCCTGGAAGGCACCAAGCTGGCGCCCAATCGGGCCCAGACCACCATGCCCCAACCCGTTCGACGCCCTTCACGCCGCTCCTTCTGGACCCTGCTGCTGCTGTTCGGCGGCATGCTCGCCTGCATGCTGCTGGCCGGGGAACTGGTCTACCACCGCGCCCTGCGCGGCGAGGCCGAAAGCGTGCAGCGCCAGCTCAGCCTCTACGCCCAGGCCCTGGGCCAGCGCATAGACCGCTACCGCACCCTGCCCGAGGTGCTGGCGCTGGATGCGCAGCTGCGCGCCGCCCTCACCCACCCGCTGTCCGCCGCCGAGGTCGATGCCCTGAACCGCAAGCTGGAGCAGGCCAACGGCGCCAGCCAGTCGTCCACGCTGACCCTGATCGACCGCCACGGCACGGCCCTGGCCGCCAGCAACTGGCGCGAGACGCGCAGCAACGTGGGCGTGGACTACAGCTTCAGGCCCTATGTGCAGCAGGCGCTGTCGCGCGGCAGCGGGCGGTTCTACGGCATTGGCCTGACCACGGGCCTGCCGGGCTACTTCCTCTCGCAGGCCATCCTGGACGAACAGAACGCCGTCGCGGGCCTGGTGGTGATCAAGATCGCGCTGCTGGAGCTGGAGCGCGAATGGCTGCAGACGCCTGACGTGGTCATGGCCTCGGACGAGCACGGCGTGGTCTTCCTGGCCAGCCAGCCCGACTGGCGCTACCGCCTGCTGTCACCCCTGAGCCCCGCCGACGAGGCGGACCTGGCCGCCACGCGCCAGTACATCGACCAGGAACTGCACCCCATGCGCTACCGGGTGCGCCAGGGCCTGGAGCAAGGCAGCCGCCTGGTGCAGATGCAGGAACCCGCCCTGCCCGGCACCACGCTGTGGCAGACCCTGCCCCTGCCCGGCAGCGACTGGCAGTTGCACCTGCTGCATGACACGCAGGCCAGCACCGTGGCCAGCCGCTGGGCGGCGGCGGCGGCGGCGGGCGGCTGGCTGGCCCTGGGCATGCTGGTGCTGTTCGTGCGCCAGCGCAGGCGGCTGGCCGCGCTGCGCCTGCGCAGCCGCCTGGAGCTGGAGACCGTGCTGCGCCAGCATGCCCAGGAGCTGCGCACGGCCCAGGACGGCATCGTCCAGGCCGCGCGCCAGGCCGACACGGGCCTGAGCCGCAGCCTGGAGCACCTGCCCCAGGGCGTGGTGGTGATCGATGCCGACCTCAACCTGGTGGCCTGGAACTCGCGCTACGTGGAGCTGTTCCGCTTTCCCTCCGAACTGCTGCGCACGGGTCAGCCCATAGAGAACCTGTTTCGGTACAACGCCCGGCGCGGCCTGCTGGGGCCCGGCCCCATCGAAGAGGCCATCCACCGGCGGCTGCAGCATCTGCGCAGCGGCAGCCCGCACCTGCGCGAAAGTACCAAGGACGACGGCACGGTGCTGGAGATCCGCGGCAACCCGCTGCCCGACGGCGGCTTCGTCACCAGCTATGCCGACATCACCAGCTACAAGAACGCCGCGCGCGAGCTGCGCTCGCTGGCCGATGCGCTGGAGCAGCGCATTGCCGAGCGCACGCGCGACCTGGCCGAGGCCAAGCGCGAGGCCGAGCAGGCCAACCGCTACAAGACCCGTTTCGTGGCCGCTGCGGTGCACGACCTGCTGCAGCCTCTGAACGCCGCGCGCATGTTCAGCTCCCTGCTGCGCAGCCATCTGCATGACGAGGCGGGCCGCCACGTGGCCGACAGCATCGACGGCGCCCTGGCCGCGCAGGACGCCATCCTGGGCAGCCTGCTGGACATCTCGCGCATGGAATCGGGCCAGCTGGAGGTGCGCGTGCGCGACTTCGCGCTGGGCCCGCTGCTGCAGGTCATGCGCCACAACTTCGGCATCCTGGCCGAAAGCCGGGGCCTGCGCCTGAGCGCGGTGGACACGCGCTGCGTGGTGCGCAGCGACGAGGCCCTGCTGCGCCGCATCCTGCAGAACTTCCTGTCCAACGCCATACGCTACACGCGCCAGGGCCGCATCGTCATCGGCTGCCGGCGCCAGGGCCAGCAGTTGCGCATCGAGGTGCACGACCAGGGACCGGGCATTCCCGAGAGCCTGCAGCACGAGATCTTCGAGGAATTCCGCCGCCTGGACGAGGGCCATGGCGACGACCGTGGCGCCGGGCTGGGCCTGGCCATCGTCGAGCGCCTGGGCCGGCTGCTGGGCCATGAGATCGGCCTGCGCTCGCAACTGGGCCGGGGCAGCGTGTTCTGGGTCTGCGTGCCGCTGGGCGACCCGGGCGCCGTGCCGCAGATCGCCGCAAGCGCGCATACCGGCGACCCGGACCAGGATGCACCGCTGCAGGGCATGAACGCCTGGTATGTGGAGGACGATCCCCAGTCCTGCACCGCCATGCGCGCCCTGCTGCAGCGCTGGGGCTGCAGCGTGCCGCTGGCCGGCGGCCCGACCGAGGCGCTGGCGCTGGCCGCGCCCGGCGAGGCACCGCAACTGGTGCTGCTCGATGTGCGCCTGGGCCAGTTGCACGGCCCCGATGTCTACGCGCAGCTGTGCCAGCGCTGGGGCCAGTCGCCGCCCGTGATCCTGGTCACGGCCGAGCGCGACGGCATGCTGCGCCGCCAGGCGGCCGAGCGCGGCTGGGGCTTTCTGGCCAAGCCCGTGCGCCCGCCCGCGCTGCGCGCGCTCATGAGCCAGATGCTGCTGCGCCACCGGTAGGGGCACGGCACGCCGCGGCATGGAGTTCAGGCCGTGCCGTCGTTCTCCAGGCTCTTGACCAGCACGGCAGCCTGCGTGCGGCTGTAGCACTCCAGCTTCTTGAGAATGGCCGTCACATGCACCTTGACGGTGTTCTCGGCCAGCCCCAGTTCATGGGCGATCTGTTTGTTGAGCAGGCCGTCGGCCAGGCACAGCAGCACGCGGAACTGCTGGGGCGTGAGCTGGGCCAGTCGCGCGGCCAGCGCGGCGTCGGCCTCGGAGCGCTCGGCGGCCATGGGCGGGAACCAGCTGCCGCCGTCCAGCACTTCCTGCAGGGCCGTGCCTATGGCCTCGGCCGGCGCCGACTTCGGAATGAAGCCTGCAGCACCGAACTGCTGGGCACGGCGGATCACGCGCGGATGGTCGTTGGATGAGATCACCACCACCGGAATGTCGGGGTACTCGCCGCGCACATGCAGCAGCGCGGAGAAGCCGCGCGCGCCCGGCATGGCCAGGTCCAGCAGCACCAGTTCGATCTCGGGGTGCTGCTGCAGCGCCGCCCCCAGGGTCGCAGCGCTTGCGGCCTCCAGCACGGCGAACTGCGGCAGGGCCTCGCGCAGCACATGGATCACCGCAGCGCGGAACAGCGGGTGGTCATCGGCAACGAGCAGGGTGGATTCGGACATGGGCGCGAGTCTGACACGTCTGCAAACACATGCCCGGCTCATGGACCCCCGTGGAGGCCGGTGGCCGGGTTGCAGGCTGGCACGCCGTTTGCAATCAGTTGCAGCCACAGGCCTGGCAACAGGCGGAAATCTTCCTCCAACCGACGAACAAGGAGCCCTGAATTGACCTTTGAGCCCTCTTGCAAGGACCTGCTGCACAGGCCTGGTGCCCCGGCCCCAACCCAGTGCACGGCAGCGTTCAAGCCGCGAGAGTGCAAAACACAAATTAAGTTTCGTCATAACTGTGTCAAAGACACCACTTTCTGGCCGGTGCAATGGCTGGGATGCGTTGTAATACGCGGCTTAGCCAGTCTGGACTGCCTCGCGCGCGCACCGCAAAGGCACGCCGACACCGGCCGGACCCTGATGCGAAAACGCCACTGTCCCAGGTTTGCCACATAGCCCGCCCAGGGCGTTTGCCTCATCGTCTGCCCCGGTCACAGCACTGGCCAACCGTTTCCACTATCCAACAATGAAAGACTCCTCAACATGAAACGTTCCTTCATCGCACTGGCCGCTGCACTGGCCTGCGCCGGCGCTGCACACGCCCAAAGCTCGGTCCAGCTGACGGGCCTGGTGGACGCCTATGCCGGCTCCATGCGCATGGCTGGCGACGCCAGCGGCAAGGGCGTCGTGGGTTCGGGCGGCATGACCACCTCCTGGTGGGGCATGAAGGGCCAGGAAGACCTGGGCGGCGGCCTGAAGGTCGATTTCCAGCTGACGGCCTTCATGCGCGTGGACACCGGCAGCCCCGGCCGCTTCGACGGCGACCCGTACTTCTCGCGCGATGCCAACGTCGGCCTGTCCGGCGGCTTCGGCACGGTGCGCCTGGGCCGCGGCATGGCGCCCAACTTCCTGCCCACCATCCTGACCAACCCCTTCGGCGACTCCTTCACCATCTCCCCGCTGGTGCTGCACGCCAACGTGGGCACGGCAGCCTGGGGCTCGGCCAACCTGACCACGCCGTCGGACACCGGCTGGAGCAACCAGATCGTCTACAGCACGCCCAAGTTCGGCGGCCTGCAGGCCAACGTCCACTACCAGTTCGGTGAAAAGGGCGGCGACTCCGGCAAGAAGAACATCGGCGTGAACGCCATGTACTTCGGCGGCCCGCTGAGCCTGGTGGCCTTCTACGAACGCGCCCAGATCAGCAACCCCGTGAGCCTGGCCGTCATGCCCACCAAGACCGACTGGATGCTGGGCGGCACCTACAACTTCGAAGTGGCCAAGCTGTACGCGACCTACGGCCAGGCCAAGGTCAAGGACCTGGACCGCAAGAACAGCACCTACTCGCTGGGCCTGGACGTGCCCGTGAGCAGCGCCGGCACCATCAAGGCAGCCCTGGCCCGCACCAAGGCCGAGATCGGCGCCGTGGACTCCACGCGCACCACGGCCAGCCTGGGCTACGACCACTACCTGTCCAAGCGCACCGATGTGTACACCGTGCTGATGCACGACCGCATCACGGACCTGAAGTCGGGCACCAGCCTGATCGCGGGTATCCGCCACCGTTTCTAAGGCGACGCCTGGCCTGCCAGCACGGGCCGGGGACTTACGTCCCGAACTTTCAGCGAGGCCCTGCCTCGCTTTTTTTTTCGGCCTTCTGAAGATCGATAGGGAATTTCTCCCACCGCTTTTTCACGAACGTCAAGAGAGAAAGCGATTGTCCGACAGCCACGCTGCGCAATCCGGTGTGCAATGGAGTCCAGGCCCAGCCCCATGCTCTGCCTGCGCTGCCAGACAGGAGGTGCACCATGCGCAGACCCAGCCCCTTCGGACGTCATCCCTTCATTGCCTTCACCGCAACGGTATTGCTTGCCGTCGCCGCCAGCGTTGCCACCTTGTGGCTGGACAGCGCCGCCCCGGCCGCAGACACCTTGCTGCAAAAAGACCCGGGCGCCCTGCTGTCGTCGATGTAGGCCCTGCAAGCGCCTGCAAATGCCTGCTCAGCGCCATCCCTTGCGGACTGGCGCTGTTTTCATTTACCGGCCGATGCGCCGGTTGATGTACCTGCCGATGCGCCCCCACCGCTGGCCGTCTTCTCCAGCAGCGCCAGCCTGCGCCTGACGGCCTGGGCCTTGTCCACCTCGCCCGCCTGATCATGGGCCCTGGCCTGCAGCAGCAGCCAGGCCATCACCGCCCGGCGCCAGCCCTGGGCCGAGGCGGTCTCGGCACCCAGCTCCAGCAACTGCGGCTGTGCCGCCCCCGCCCGCAAGGCCGCGCCGGCCGCCACCAGCCGGGGCAGCGGCTCCTTGATGGCGCCCACGGCAGCCAGCGCCGAGGCAGGCGCACCCAGCAGCGCCTGCGCCACGGGGCGCTGTAGTTCCGGCAATAGCGCAATGTCTTCGGGCCGGGGCCTGCCTTGCAAATAGCGCGCATAGGCGGCCTCGGCTGGCGCCGCGTCAAGCGCCAGCGCCTGGTAGCCGGGGCAGTCGTCCCATTCCAGACTGGCCACCTGGGCCGCGCAGCGCATCAGTTCAAGGCGCGCGGCCAGGTCGGTGCGGCCCGTGGCGGCCACCTCGGCGCGGGCCTTGTCCCATTCCAGGGCCTGCACGCGCTGGCGGCCTTCCAGGTAGGCGGTGGAGGCGCGCTGGGACGCAGATTCGGCATTCAGCGCCCAGTCCGGTGCGGGCGGGCGGCTGCTGCAGCCTGCCAGCACCAGGGTCAGCACGGCGCCGGCGACGGCATGGCGCGCCAGGAGGGTTGCGGCAGAAAGTTTCTTGGCGGCAGCACTCATGGCAGCTTCAACTCCGGTTGATGGGCAAACGGCCACTTGCGCTGCAGGTCGGCCAGCACGCCTTCGAGGCGGCGCAGGTTGCCCTCCACCTCGGCGCGCAGGGCGCCCAGGTCGGCCGTGGCCTCGCGCGCATTGGAGCCCACGGCCTGGGCCTCGGCCAGCACGGCGTCCACCTTGCCCAGCGTGCGGCGCGTATCGGCCAGCAGGCCGTTGAGCTGCACCACGGTGGAACGCACCTCGGGCATGACGCCGCCGGCGTCGAACACCTGGCTGTCGGCCCGCGCCACCATGCGCTCCATGCGGGCCAGCGTGGCATTGGCGCGGTCCAGCAGGGCCGTGACCTTGCGCGCCTCCTGCTCGCTGCCCATGACCACGCCGAGCACGCCGCCCGGCCCCTGGGCCCGGCCGGCCAGGCCCCGCAGCTCGGTCAGCGACCCGCCCAGGGCCGAATCCGGCGCGGTGAGCTGGGCGATGTTGCCCAGCACTTCCTTGGCCGTGGACATGATCTGCGGCAGCTCGGCCGTGGCATCGCCGCGCAGCACGGGGCGCACGGCCTCGTCGGGCAGCGGCGGATCGCTGAGGATGCCGCTGTAGGCCTTGATGGTGGTGCCACCCACCAGCCCCTTGACCAGGGTGAAGACGCTGGACTCGCGCAGCCAGTGCGCGTCCTTGCGCGGCACGTCGATGAGGATGCGCACATTGCCGTCTTCGGCCAGCTCGATGCGGCGCACGCGCCCGATCGGAAAGCCCGAGAAAGTCATGTCCATGCCCACGCTCACGCCCTCGGAGTCGTCGGCCGTGAGCACCAGGCGCTGCGTGGCGTCGAACACGCCGCGCGAGTACAGCAGGTACAGGGCCGATCCAAGAATCAGCACCAGCGTGAACAGCAGCAGGCCCGCGGCCTTGGCGCGCAGGTGCGCCACGGGCTTGAGGGCCTCGATTTCCTCGCCGTCCCAGGGGTCTGGCGGCGTGCGCCGCGTATCGGTCATGGCATTCCTTGTTCTGGCACGGGCCTTGCCGTGCATGTGGGGTTCGTGGAGTTCAGCGGGCGTGCTCAGTAGTAGTTGCCCATGAGCGAGATCACCTCGATCACCAGCAGCACGGCAAACATGCGCGCAAAGCCGCCCAGCGCCGCGCCGCCGAGCCGGTGGCGCCGCAGCGGCGCATACAGGCCGGAAGCCATGGGCATGATGGCCACGGTGAGGCTGAAGAACCAGGTCTTGAGCACGAAGACCAGGGTCACGGCCGGCGTGAAGATCTGGCCGAAGATGCGCGTGTAGCCGGGCAGGCCCGCCAGCGTGAAGCCATAGACGCTCAGGTAGACGGTGACCAGGGCCACCACGCAGCTGAGCACGGCCAGCGTGACCGAGGCGAACACGCCACCGGCGGCGCGCGGCACCAGGGCCATGCGCAGCGGGTCGGAGCCGCGCTCCTGCCAGGCCTGGAGCTGGCCCCGCGCGCGCAGCTGCGCAATCAGCGTGCCATTGGGAATGGTGCAGCGCATGGCCACGAACAGTGCGGCCGTCAGCGGGATCAGCTCGATCACCAGCACGCGCACCACCATCTCCAGCGCATAGCGCGACAGCCCATAGCTCAGCGCCGTGACGATGACGATGCGCGTGATCACCGCGCACAACAGCGCCGCCAGCGCCGTGAAGCCCAGCAGGATGGGCCCGGTCTGCACATAGATCTGGTGCGCCATGGCACGCCGCGCGCCGCGCCGGTAGCTGGAAGGGGACATGGCCAGCACCAGCAGCACGGCGCCCAGGTAGACGCTGCGCCACCAGGCCAGCGCATGGTCGCGCAGCGCCGCCCAGATGCGGTCGGGAAGGGACAGGGCTGCGTGGCTGAGGCTCATCGGTCGATGATAGCGAGCCGTACCGGGACGGTCCGTCGGACGCCGGCGCAAGACAGGCAGCCGCGGACGGCGCTACACATGGCGCTTGGCGCCGGAGCTGCCCAGGGCGGGTGCCAGCGGCTCGTCGGCCTGGGCGTGCAAGGCCTCGATCAGATGGCAGTAGCTGGCCGACCCGTCGCACTGGCTGCGCAGTTGCATCAGCTCATGCTCCAGCGCGCGCAGCTCGGCCAGGCGCTCGCGCACATGGCCCAGGTGGGCATCCAGGGTTTCGTTGGCAGCCACGCAGTCGGCCTTGCTGGCGCCGTCCAGCGCCAGCAGGGTGCGCACCTCGTCCAGCGACATGTCCATGGCGCGGCACAGGCGGATGAAGCGCAGCCGGTGCACATCGCTGTCGCTGTACAGCCGGTACTGGTTGTCCTCGCGCACGCCCGCGCTCAGCAGCCTTTCCTTCTCGTAGTAGCGGATGTTGGCGGCGGCCACGCCGGAACGCTTGGCCGCCTCGCCGATGCGCCAGCGCGCAGATTCATGCTGTGACATGCTTGACCTTGAAGTGACTTCACCGTTTCCAATGCTCGCATGAACTCCAATCGCCTGCCAAGCCCTCAGGGCAACGAGGCCCTGAAAGCCTTCCCAACCCATTCCACGCCCGCCTCGACTTCGCCGTCTTCCGCCTGCGGCACCGATTGCTGCGCGCCCTTCACCATCACCCAGCCCACGCCGGCCCGCAAGAAGGCCCATGGCCACTCGCATGCGCACGGCGAGGGCCACGATCACGCCCATGACCACGACCATGACCACGGTCACGACGAGAGCGATCCCCATGCCGGCCATGACCACAGCGTGCTGCCCGGCTGGCCGCGCATCACGGCCGCGCTGATTGCAGCCGTGCTGGCCGAAGCCGCCCACTGGTTCAGCGGCTCCCAGGGCGGCGTGCCGGCCCTGCAATACGGCGGCATGGCCGTGGCCATACTGGCGATTGCCCTGTCGGGCCTGGGCGTCTACAAGGCCGGCATCCGCGACGTGCTGCGCCTGAAGCTGGGCATCCATGCGCTGATGGCCATTGCCGTCACGGGTGCCTTCGCCATCGGCCAGTGGCCCGAGGCCGCCATGGTCATGGCCCTGTACGCCGCGGCAGAGCGCATCGAGGACCAGGCCATGGACCGCGCGCGCAATGCCATCCGCAGCCTGCTGCAGATGGCGCCCGAGACGGCCGACGTGCTCCAGCCCGACGGCAGCGTTCAGCGCGTGGCGGCCGCCGACGTGGCGCTGGAAGCCACCGTGCGCGTGGCCCCCGGCGCGCGCGTGCCGCTGGACGGCGTGGTCCTGCGAGGCCAAAGCTCGGTCAACCAGGCGCCCATCACCGGAGAAAGCGCCCTGGCCGACAAGGCCCCGGGCGACGAGCTCTACGCCGGCAGCATCAACCAGGATGGCGAGCTGCAGATGCGCGTCACCTCGGCGGCCAATGACAGCCTGATTGCGCGCATCGTCCATGCCGTGGAGCAGGCCCAGGCCTCCAAGGCACCCACCCAGCGCTTTGTCGATCGCTTTGCCGCCGTCTACACGCCCATCGTGCTGGTGCTGGCCATTGCGCTGGCGGTGCTGGCGCCGCTGGTCATGGACTGGAGCTGGCATGACGCGGCCTACCAGGCCCTGGCCCTGCTGGTCATCTCCTGCCCCTGCGCCCTCGTGCTGTCCACCCCCGTCACCGTGGTCAGCGCGCTCACGGCGGCTGCACGCCGCGGCCTGCTGATCAAGGGAGGCCAGGCGCTGGAATCGGCGCGCAAGCTGCGCGCCATTGCCCTGGACAAGACCGGCACGCTGACCACGGGCAGCCCGAAGCTGGTCGAATGGAAGTCCTGGAGCGAAGAGGATGCAGCCCGGGACGCCGCCCCTGGCCCCGCCCTGCCCGCCGCGCGCGCCCTGGCCCTGGCCGGCCGCTCGGACCACCCGGTCTCGCGCGCCATTGCTTCCGGCCTCCAGGCCGACGCCGCCGTGGCCGCCGATGCCGCGCGGGCCTCGGTCAGCAAGCTGCTGGCCCTGCCCGGCCGTGGCGTGCAGGCCGAGATCGACGGCCAGCTCTGGACCCTGGCCAACCTGCGCTGGGTGCAGGAGCAAGGCTGGGACAGCGCCGCGCTGCGTGCCAGCCTGGCGATGCACGAAGCCCAGGGCCGCACCGTGACCCTGCTGGCCGACAGCAGCGGCGTGCGGGCCCTGTTCGCCGTGGCCGACCCGTTGCGGCCCCAGGCCCGCGAGGCCGTGGCGCGCCTGCAGGCCCTGGGCGTGCAGCCCGTGGTGCTCAGCGGCGACAACACGGCCACCGTGCGCTCCATCGCTGCCGAAGCCGGCATCCAGGACGCGCGCGGCGGCCTGCTGCCGCAGGACAAGCTCGACGCACTGGCCGAGCTGCAACGCACACGAGGCCCCACCGCCATGACGGGCGACGGCATCAACGACGCGCCGGCCCTGGCCCAGGCCGACATCGGCTTTGCCATGGGCGGCATGCACAGCACGGGCATGGCCATGGAAACCGCCGACGTGGTGCTGATGAACGACGACCTGCGCCGCCTGCCCGAGGTGGTGGAACTGTCGCGCAGCGCCCACGCCGTGCTCTGGCAGAACATCGCCCTGTCGTTGGGCGTCAAGCTGGTGTTCTTCGCGCTGGCCCTGGCCGGCAACGCCAGCATGTGGCTGGCTGTGCTCGCCGACATGGGCGTGAGCCTGCTGGTGGTCGGCAACGGCCTGCGGCTGCGCCGCTGGGGCAGCGACCGGGAGACGGCATGACCGACGCCCAGCGCCGCGCCGCCTTCACCCACCTGCTGCACAGCTTCCGTTCAAGCCAGGACCAGGCGCCCGCACAGCGCTGGCTGCTGCTGGAGGCCAGCCATGTGCTGGGCCAGCAGCTGCTGGGCCTGCACTGGCGATCCCACTGCTGGATGCTGCGCCACGCGCTGCAGCTGCGCGACGGCAGGGAGGTCGCCGGCCAGCTGCTGCGCCTGGCCCTGGTGCCCGCAGGCCATCTGCTGGACCGGCTGCCGCGCGGCAATACCGGCCGCACCACGGTGCCGGCCACCCTGCCCATGGACATGCCACCCGCCATATCGGCGCTGATCGCCGAAGCACTGCGCACCACGCGCCGCCCGCCCGGGCAGAGGGCCCGCACCTGAGGAACTTCGCGGCACCGTCCGGTATCATCCATGCCTATGCGTCGCCCCTTGTCCATTGTCCTGGTCTTGCTGCTGGTCCTGCGTGGCCTGCTGGGCGATGCCATGGCCATGGGGGCGGCTCCGGTGATGGGCGCCCCGGCTCCGGCCGTCGCATTGGCGTCGGACTCCGCACTCCACCACCATGCGCCGGAGATCGCGCAGTCGCCGGACAGCCATGAACGGCATCCGGTACACGCCACGGAGCAGCCCTCTCACCCCTCGCATACGTCGCACGCCGAGCACAGTGCAGACTGCTCCCCCCAGGCCGGCAGCCCTGCGGGCGGCGGCTGCGGCGAGCATGAACACGGCCCCAGCTGCACCCTGTGCGGCATCTGCCATTCGGCCCTTTTCACCCCTGGCCAGATCGGTTCGGACGGCGCTGCGCCGTCCGCCGCACTGCGCCCCCAAGGCAGCACGCGCTTTGCCAGCGCGGCCAAGCTGCAGGCCATCAAGCCACCCATTTCCTGAAGCCTGACGCCCGAAGTGCGTCCGCGCCATCCCTGCCGCCCGTCCATGGGCAGCCCGTTCTCGGGCATGGCAGGGCGCTTGGCTGCGGATGCGTCACCCGTTACGCATTCAGGAGATCACCATGCGCCGAGCGCATTTTCTCGCCCCCCTCATCCCCCTCATCCATTTCGGGCTGGCGGCCCTTGCCGTCTCCAGCCCCGCGGCCTGGGCCCAAGCCCATGACGGCAGCCTCCCCCCGGCCTCTTCCTCCGCAGGCCTGACCGGCGCCATCGATCCGGCTGCGGCCAGCCTGCCGCTGCGCCATGCCGCGCTGCCGGCCAGTGGCGCCGTGGAAACCGAACTGACCGACTGGCGCCAGGCCAACGCTGCCGTGGCCGAGTTTCCCAACGGCCATATGGACATCCTGCGCTGGGAGGCGGCCCAGGCCGGCCGATCCACGCCTGCGCCGTCCCCGCACGGCTCTCACCTGCAGCACGGAGGCCGGCCATGAAGCGCACCGTCTTCGCCCCCACCCGGCTGGTCGGCGCCATGGCTGCCGTGCTGGCCCTGGCCGGCTGCGCCAGCATCTCGCCCGACGGCCTGCGCGGCGCGGTCCAGTCCCATACCGCCAGCCGCCTGCCGGACGGCGCCGAACTGCCGCCAACCGATCTGCAGGCCCGCGACGCGGCGCAGCAGCGCATCGACGAGTGGCTGCGCCAGCCGCTGGACATGGACCAGTCCGTGCGCATCGCACTGCTCAACAACCCCGGCCTGCAGGCGCGCCTGGCACAACTGGGCGTGCAGGATGCAGACCGCGTGCAGGCCCTGACACTGCCCAACCCCACGCTGACCCTGGGCCGCATGGTCAACAGCGACGAGCGCGAGATCGAGCGCCAGCTGAGCTTTGGCCTGGTCAGCCTGATCACCCTGCCCTGGCGCAGCCGCTGGCAGGGCATGCAGATGGAACAGGCCACCCTGACCGCCGCGCAGGACGTGCTGCGGCTGGCCGCCGACACACGCCGCGCCTGGCTGCGCGCCGTGGCCGCACGCCAGCAGCTGGCGTCCAGCGAGCGCATGCACGAGGCGGCCGAGGCCGGTGCCGAGCTGGCGCGGCGCATGGCCCGCGTGGGCAACTTCAGCCGGCTGCAGCAGGCGCGCGAGCTCAGTATCCAGCAGAACACCGCAGCCCAGCTGGCGCGTGCGCGCCTGGCCGCCACGGCCGAGCATGAGCAACTGGCCCGCCTGATGGGTCTGTGGGGACGGCGCATCGATTTCAAGCTGCCCGACCAGTTGCCCGCCATCCCGCAGGCCGCCACGCAGTTGCGCGCCGGGGACGATGCCGAGGCCACCGCGCTGCGCGAGCGCCTGGACCTGCGCGCCCTGCGCCGCGACCTGGACCATCTGGGCGAGCGCCGGGGCTGGGCGCGCGCCGGCGCCATCTTCGGCGACATCGGCCTGGGCTACAGCCGCAACACCGCCACGGACCGGGCCACTGGCCACAGTGATGTGACACGCGGCTGGGAGATCGACCTGCCCCTGCCGCTGTTCGACTGGGGCGGCGCTGCCAGCGGCCGCGCGCGCGCCGAGCTGCAGCGCAGCGCGGCCCAGCTGCAGCAAGGCGCCATCCAGGCGCGCGCCGAGGCGCGCAGCAGCTGGATGCGCTACCGCACGGCCTGGGACCTGGCCCACCAGCAGCAGGCCGAGGTGCTGCCGCTGCGCCGCTTCATCCAGGACGAAACCATGCTTCGCTACAACGGCATGTTCGTCAGCGTCTGGCAGTTGCTGGCCGAGGCCCGCAGCAGCGCCCAGGCCGTGGCCACCGCCACCGATGCGCAGCGCGACTTCTGGCTGGCAGAGACCGACCTGCAGCTGGCACTGACCGGCACGTCGCCGGGAGCCATCCAGGCTGCCGCCAGCGCTGCCGCGCCCACCCCCACCAACGAAGCGAGCCACTGACATGAACCGCCGCAATTTCTTCACCGGCGCCGCCGTGGCCGCCGTCTCCAGTGCCGCCGTCAGCCGCGTGGCCCTGGCCGCCCTGCCCGAGGCAGCGACCCAGTCCTCGGCCGAAACCGCCGCGCCACTGGCCCCGCCCAACGGCCGCCCCTACCGCCCCGTGGTCACGCTCAACGGCTGGACCACCCCCTGGCGCATGAACGCAGGCGTCAAGGAATTCCACCTGGTGGCCGAGCCCGTGGTGCGCGAGGTGGCGCCGGGCTTCTTCGTCAACATGTGGGGCTACAACGGCCAGAGCCCGGGACCGACCATCGAGGTGGTGGAAGGCGACCAGGTCCGCATCTTCGTGACCAACCGCCTGCCCGAGCACACCACCGTGCACTGGCACGGCCAGCGCCTGCCCAACGGCATGGACGGCGTGGGCGGCCTGACCCAGCCGCACATCCCGCCCGGCAAGACCTTTGTCTACGAGTTCACGGCGCGCCGTCCCGGCACCTTCATGTACCACCCGCATGCCGACGAGATGGTGCAGATGGCCATGGGAATGATGGGCCTGTGGATCACGCACCCGAAGGCGGCGCACCCGCAGATCGCCGAGGTCCAGCGCGACTACGCCTTCCTGCTGTCGGCCTACGACGTGGAGCCCGGCTCCATGACCCCACGCGTGGCCGAGATGACGGACTTCAACATCTGGACCTTCAACAGCCGGGTGTTCCCCGCCATCAGCCCCGTCGTCGCCCGGCGCGGCGACCGCGTGCGCCTGCGCGTGGGCAACCTGACCATGACCAACCACCCCATCCACGTGCATGGCCACGAATTCGAGGTCACGGGCACAGACGGCGGCCCCGTGCCCCGGTCCGCACGCTGGCCCGAGGTGACCACGGACGTGGCCGTGGGCCAGATGCGGCAGGTGGAGTTCATCGCCGACGAGCTGGGCGACTGGGCCCTGCACTGCCACAAGAGCCACCACACCATGGGCGCCATGGGCCACGACACGCCGACCATGATCGGCGTGGACCACCGGGGCCTGGTCGGCAAGATCCAGAAGATCGTGCCCGACTACATGGTCATGGGCGAGCGCGGCATGGGCGACATGGCCGCCATGGAGATGCCGCTGCCCGACAACACCTTCCCGATGATGACGGGCACGGGCCCCTTCGGCCCCCTCGAGATGGGCGGCATGTTCACCACCCTCAAGGTGCGCGAGCAGCTGGGCGCCAACGACTACGGCGACCCGGGCTGGTTCAACCACCCCAAGGGCCGCGTGGCCTATGAATGGAAGGGGCCGGCGGCCGAGGCCTCCGCACCGCGCCAGACCACGCCCGGCCAGTCCCCCGGCGCACCCAGCGTGCGCAAGCCAGGTGCGGGCCATGATCACCACTGATGCCATCCAAGGAGCACCTCATGAACACCTTTGCCCTCCTCCTCGCCACGGCACTGCTTGCCGGCCCCGCCGCCGTCTTCGCCCATGGCAGCGAAACCCACGATGACGCTCCCAAGGCCGCCGCGGTCAAGGAGCAAAAGCCCTGGGGCATTGCCGGCGATGCCTCGGCCGCCCGGCGCACCATCACCCTGGACATGAGCGACAACATGCGCTTCACACCAGAGCGCATCAGCGTCAGGCGCGGCGAGACGGTGCGCCTGCGCGTGGCCAACAAGGGCCAGGTCATGCACGAGATCGTGCTGGGCACGCCGGCCTCGCTGGACGAGCACGCGCAGATGATGCTCAAGTTCCCCACCATGGAGCACGGCGAGCCCTACATGGCCCATGTCTCGCCCGGCCAATCCGGCGACCTGGTCTGGAATTTCAACCGCGAAGGCAGCTTCGACTTTGCCTGCCTCATCCCCGGCCACTACCAGGCCGGCATGCGCGGAACCATCACCGTGACGCAATGAGCGCGCCACTTCTTCCCCCCTTCAGGAGCACCCCATGGAACATGAACGCATGGCATCCGCCCACCCGCGCCGCAGTGCGCTGCGCCGCATGGCCCTGGCCTGCACGGCATTCGCCGCCCCTTCGCTGTGGGCGGCTGCACCCACGGCCCGCATCCCGGTGGAGGTCTGGAAGGACCCCAACTGCGGCTGCTGCCAGGACTGGGTGGTGCACATGGAGCACAACGGCTTTGCCGTCACCGTGCACGACACCGGCAACAGCGCCGTGCGCGCCAGGCTGGGCATTCCGGCGCGCCTGGGCTCCTGCCACACGGCCCTGGTCGAAGGCTATGCGCTCGAAGGCCATGTGCCTGCGGCCGACGTGCACAAGCTGCTCAGGCAAAAGCCCAAGGCGGTAGGCATTGCAGTGCCCGGCATGCCCGTGGGCAGCCCCGGCATGGACGGCCCCGAGTACGGCGGCCGCAAGGACCCCTACGAGGTGCTGCTCATCACCAAGAACCTCATGAACAGCGACGTTTCCACCCGCACCTTCACCAGCTACCGCTGACCCCCGGAGCACACCATGCACAACACAGTCCTCCTTGTTTCCCGTACGTCCCGTACGTCCCGTACCGCCCTTGCCGTGCGCCTGGCACTTGCCGCCGCGCTGATCCCGGCCTGGGCCTGTGCCCAGGCCACGGCCCACGACCATGCGGCGCATGGCGCGCAATCTGCCGAAACCGCACCCGCCGCCGCCAGCCAGGACCTCAGCGAAGGCGAGGTCACGCGCTGGGATGCACGCACCAGCAAGGTCACGCTGCGCCACGGCGAACTCAAGAACCTGGGCATGCCGCCCATGACCATGGTCTTCCAGCTGCGCGTGGCAGCACCCGAGCCCGCCCTCAAGGCCGGCGACAAGGTGCGCTTTCGCGCCGAGCAGGACCAGGGCGCCTTCGTGGTCACGCAGCTGGAAGTGCTGCGCTGAAGACCGGGTGCAGGGCTGCCGTTTCGGCTAAGGTGAAGGCCTGTCCATCACAGAGCAGAGCAGCGCATGCCAAGCACCGACTCAGACCCCGGCTCCATCACCCGCGTACAGGGCATCGAGGTGGGCCACCACACCGATGCCCGCCGCCCCACGGGCTGCACCGTCGTGCTGGCGCGCGGCGGTGCCGTGGGAGGCTGCGATGTGCGTGGCGCCGCCCCCGGCACGCGCGAGACCGACCTGCTGCATCCCTCCAACCTGGTGCAGCAGGTGCATGCCGTCATGCTCTCCGGTGGCAGTGCCTGGGGGCTGGACGCGGCCAGCGGCGCCATGCGCTGGCTGGACGAGCAGGGCATAGGGCTGGATGTGGGCGTGGGCCGCGTGCCCATCGTGCCGGCCGCCGTGCTGTTCGACCTGGCGGTGGGCGACAGCCGCATCCGCCCAGGGGCCGATGCCGGCCATGCGGCCTGCCAGGCCGCCAGCGCCGCGCGGCCTGCCGAGGGCAATGTGGGCGCCGGCATGGGCGCCTGCGTGGGCAAGGTCTTCGGCATGGATCGCGCCATGAAGGGTGGCATCGGCACGGCCTCGCTCACCGTGCACGGAGTCACCGTGGGCGCGCTCATCGCCTGCAATGCCGTGGGCGATGTGGTCGATCCCCACAGCGGCGTGCTGCTGGCCGGCGCGCGCAGCCCCGATGGCCGCCAGCTGCACGACACCTGCCGTGCCTTGCTGCGCGGCGAAGAGCCCCGGCCGCTGCTGGCAGGCACCAACACCACCATCGGCGTGGTTGCCACCGATGCACGCATCACCAAGGCCCAGGCCCAGCGCCTGGCCGTGGTGGCCCATGACGGCCTGGCACGTGCCATACGACCCGTGCACACCATGAGCGATGGCGACACCCTGTTCGCCCTGGGCACGGGCCTGGCCGAGCACTCGCTGGGCATGCTGACCCTGTCCGCCATGGCCGCCGAGGCCGTGGCCCTGGCCACGGTGCGCGCCGTGC
Organism: Delftia sp.; assembly: GCF_059499305.1. Classification (NCBI taxonomy): domain Bacteria; kingdom Pseudomonadati; phylum Pseudomonadota; class Betaproteobacteria; order Burkholderiales; family Comamonadaceae; genus Delftia; species Delftia sp. The sequence continues at coordinate 342,337 of NZ_JCABYI010000009.1, read as the reverse complement.
TGGCCGCGCAGTCGCTGACCACGGCCGAAGGGCTGGAGCTGCCCTGTGCCAGGGAGCTGGCCGCCTGCCGGCCCTGACCGGGTTCAGGCCTGCAGTGCCACCGCCCAGGCGTCGTAGCCGTAGACGCCATCGGCATTGCCACCGGCGCGCAGCCAGTTGTTGCCGCGCGAGCCGATCTGGATCTCGCTGGTGCGGTGCATGCGCATGGCCTGGTAGCGCGCCAGGGCAGCGGGCACCTGCTGCGATCCCTGGGCAGCGTCCAGGTTGCGCGCCAGCACCACGGCATCCTCGATGGCCATGCCCGCACCCTGGGCCATGAAGGGCATCATCGGGTGGCAGGCATCGCCCAGCAGCGTGATGCGGTCCTGCGACCAGGCCGGCAGGGGATCGCGCTCGTACAGCGCGGTCTTGAGCACCGTGTCGCAGGCGTCGAGCAGCGCCCGCGCGTCGGGATGGAAATCGGCATAGAAGCCGCGCAACTCCTCGACGCTGCCCGGCGTGGTCCAGGATTCCTCATGCCACGATTCCTGGGCCGTGGTGGCAAAGATGAAGGTATCGCGCCCCTGGTTCAGCGGAAAGGTCACGATCTGGCTTTGCGGCGTGGCGCCCCACCATTTGGTGAAGGCCTGGATGTCGGGCACATGGCGCACGCGCTCGGTGGGCACCACCGCGCGGAAGGCCACCACGCCCGTGAAGCGCGGGCTCTCGGCGCCGAACAGGGCCGCGCGCACCACGGAGTGGATGCCGTCCGCGCCAATGAGTGCGTCCAGCCCGGCCATTTCGCTGCCATCGGTGAAGGCGATGTCCACGCCTTGCCCCGTCTGCGTGATCTGGCTGGCGCGCTTGCCCAACTGCACCTGGTCCAGCGGAAAGGCATCGGCCAGGGCCGCCAGCAGGTCCGCGCGGTGGATGGTGAGCTGGGGTGCGCCGTATTTGCGCTCGGCCTCGTCACCCATGGTCAGGCGCGAGGTTTCCTCGCCCGTGTCCCAGTTGCGGCTGATGCGGTGTGTGGGCCGTGCGGCGCTGGCGCGCACGGCGGCGGCGATGTCGGCGCCCAGGCCATCGAGGGCGCGCACGGCATTGGGCGTGAGGTTGATGTCCGCGCCCACGCGCAGGAACTGCCGGCTTTGCTCGAACACCAATACTTCATGCCCTGCCTGGTGCAGCGCATTGGCTGCCGCCAATCCGCCAATGCCTGCTCCGACGATGCCTATCCTCAAACGCGCCATGGTTCCTGTCTCCTGCTGGTGGGGTCTATTCGGTGGTGATGCGCCCCATGATCCGGGGCGCATCGATGCAGGACATTGTCTTTTTGACGCGCCTCAAGCCTCAACCTCCGCAACGCCCGAATTGGGCACGATTCGTCCCCATCGGCGCCGGCGCATGTCCGGCAGGCGCCTCAGTCCACGCGCCGCAGCTGCCCTTGCGCCAGCAGCTTGTCGCGCATGCGGCGCGTCATGGACTGGGTGCTGCCATCGGTGGCCGTGAACAGGAACAGCGTCTGCTGCGGGCTGACCCAGGTCAGCTGGGTGCGGATGCTCTGCCGGGCATTGGACAGCTCCACCCAGGTGCCCAGCGCCCAGTCCTCGGAGACCACGGGCGCCACAGGTTCAGGTGCAGGTGCCACGGATGTCGCATGCGGCGTCACCTGGGGCCCGGCAGGCTCGCCAGGCATCCTGGTCGGCGACGCCGCAACGGCCGGGGGGGCAGGCAGCTCGTCCTGCAGCGCCTCGGGCAGCTCCAGATCCTGCTCGGTCAGGGTGGCCATCTCGTGCGCCATATCGCTCGCCATGGGCTGCGGCACATCCAGCGGCACCGGCATGGAGGCCGCCACGCCGAACAACGACTGTGGCAGGCGCGCTGCCGAGGAGCCGGGCCTTGCCTGGACGGGCCTGGCCTGGCCTGGCCTGGCAGCATCGAACCGGGAAGGCAGGGACGCCAGCACCGAGTCCGACCCATAGACGGTGGGCGGCACGGAGTCCAGATAAATATCCACGCTCTCTATGGGCTGGCGGACCACACCGGCATCCAGCGCATCCTGGTGCAGGCCGGCCAGGCGCGCGGCAAAGGCCTGGATCTCCTCCTCCGTGCGCCCCACGCTGCGCAGGCCGGCGCGCAGCCGGGCCTGCAGGCGCGGCGCCAGCGCCACCAGCCGGTCGGTATCGCGGCCGGCGTGTGCGGACACGCTCCACAGCAGGCTGGGCACCAGGGCGAGGTAGCCGCCGGGGTCGCGGGCCTCGCTGCCGTCCACAGGCTCCTGGACGCTGGCAATCACCTGGGCCCACGGCCCCGTGGCGAATTCCAGGATGTCATCGGGTACGCCCTGGGCACTGGGCAGGCGCCGGATGGCGGCTGCGATCTGCTCGGCCCGGGGCATGGCGGTTTCCGGCCAGCGCGGGTCCGCACGCCGCCCTTCCACGCGCCGGAGCGCGGCCGAGACGGGGCCGGTCACCGTGCCATCTTCAGGTGCTTCGCTCGGGCCCACGGGCTGCATGCCGCTGCCGCCCCAACCGTCACGCAGCTGCTGCAGCACCGTGGCAAAGGCCGATGCATCGGCGCGCTGCAGGGCCGCCAGCCGCATGGCAGCGGAATCGGCCACCTGCAGGAACTGGCCATAGCCCGGTGCGGATTCACTGTCGAACCACAGGCTGCGCGCCGTCAGCTCGTCGAGCAACTGGCGCGCAGGGTGATTGCGGTCCTCGAAAAAGCGCGTGTCCTGGACCACCAGCTGCTGCAGCAGCGGCTCCAGCCGGCCCACCGTGCGCTGCACGGAAGGCAGCAGGCGCGTGTCGGCGGCCATGAAGCGCATCATGCGCTGCAGCGTATGCAGCGCCGCGCCGTCGTCGGCGCGCGCGCCCGGGGGAGGCTCCTGCGGCTCCTGCGGCTGCAGGGCCTGCATCAGCTGCTCCAGCTGGGCCGAGTGGTGCTGCACGGACTCCAGCGCCATGCAGCTCAGCGAGGTCCAGCCTTCGGGCAGCGCCGCCAGCACGGTGGGTGCCGTCTCGCTGCCCTGCCAGGCGGTGGTCTGCAGCCGGCTTGCGCCGTCCATGGCCGGCGCAAACTGCCCGGGCACGGAATAGGCGGATGGTTGGGCCAGCGCCAGCATGGAAGAAGGCGCCGCAGCGGGCGCCTCGCGGTGTGAATCCATCCAGCGGGGGTCGGACAGCAGGGCGGCCACCAGGCGCCGCGTCAGCTCATCTTCCTGCGCCTGCTGGCCGAAGGCACCGTAGGCGCGGCTCTGTGCCACGGCATCGCCATAGTGTGAAGGCGCACGCCAGCGGTTCGGCCCCGGCATGTCGGTCTGGCGCCGGCCCGGCTCGGGCGGCGGTGCCACGCCATAGGCGGCAGGCTGCACGCCCTGGTCGCGCAGGGACTGGGCCACATGGCCGTACTCGGATACCAGCAATGCGCCCAGATGCTCGCGCATGAAGCCCAGCCAGCAGGCGGCGCATTCGGGCTCGACCCCGGTGTCGTCGATCACGCGCTGCAGCGCCTGCACATAGTTGTGGGGCCTGAGCGGGTTGCGTTCGGGCTGGACACGGTCCAGGCCCTGGATGGCGCTGACCAGGGCATCGAGCTCGGCCAGTGCGATCTCCACCTGCGGCGCCACATGCTGCAGCAGGCGCTGGTGGGCCAGCTGCGACTGCAGCACGGAGTCATCCAGCAGAGAGAGGGAGGCGAAATCGGTGGTGCCGGGCACACCGGACGCACCGGAGATGCCCGGCACCGGCGGCCAGGCGGCAGCGCCACCGGATTGGCCAAAGCATTCCAGCAGCGCCAGCCCATAGCCCTTGAGCATGGCGGCCCGGTGGCGGGCCAGCAATTCCAGCGCCTCGGGGATTTCAGCGCGGCGCGGCAGGCCGGAGCCAGGCAGCTCGGCCTGCTCCATGGCATGAGCCGTGCGCTGCAGCAGCCGCAGGATCAGCGCCTCCGAGCCGCGGACAGCCTGCACCAGGCAGGCCTGCAACGCGGCAACAGAAACGGGTGGAGGATTCATGGCCCGAAGAATACAGGCTCCAGCCCGTGCCGGAGGCGCTTTGAGGCTTGCCTTTGATGCTTACTTCAGTGCCTTGTAGCGCATGCGCTTGGGCTTGGCGCCTTCTTCGCCCAGACGCTTTTTCTTATCGGCTTCGTACTCCTGGTAGTTGCCGTCGAAATACACCCACTGCGAATCGCCTTCGGCGGCCAGGATGTGCGTGGCGATGCGGTCGAGGAACCAGCGATCGTGGGAGATCACCAGCACCGTGCCCGCGTACTCCAGCAGCGCATCTTCCAGCGCGCGCAGGGTTTCCACGTCCAGGTCGTTGGAGGGTTCGTCCAGCAGCAGCACGTTGCCGCCCTGGATCAGCGTCTTGGCCAGGTGCAGGCGGCCGCGCTCGCCGCCGGAGAGGTTGCCGACCTTCTTTTGCTGGTCCTGTCCGTTGAAGTTGAAGCGGCCTGCGTAGGCGCGCGAGGCCATCTGGAACTTGCCGACGTTGATGATGTCCAGCCCGCCCGAGATGTCTTCCCACACCGTCTTGTCGTTGGCCAGCGCGTCACGCGTCTGCTCCACATAGGCCATCTTGACCGTCTGGCCCACGATGACTTCGCCGGAATCGGCCTGCTCGCGCCCCGCGATCAGCTTGAACAGCGTGGACTTGCCGGCGCCGTTGGGGCCGATGATGCCGACGATGGCGCCAGCGGGGATGTTCATGGTCAGGTTGTCGATGAGCACGCGGTCGCCAAAGCTCTTGGTGACGTTGTTGAACTCGATGACCTGGGTGCCCAGGCGCTCGGCCACAGGAATGAAGATTTCCTGGGTTTCATTGCGCTTTTGGTATTCGAAATCGCTCAGTTCCTCGAAGCGCGCGATACGGGCCTTGGACTTGGCCTGGCGGCCCTTGGCGTTCTGGCGAACCCACTCCAGTTCCTTCTTCAGGGCCTTGGCACGGGCTTCCTCGCCCTTTTGCTCGGACTCCAGGCGGTTTTGCTTCTGGATCAGCCACTCGGAGTAGTTGCCCTTGTAGGGAATGCCGTGGCCACGGTCCAGTTCCAGGATCCACTCGGCAGCGTTGTCCAGGAAGTAGCGATCGTGGGTGATGGCCACCACGGTGCCGGTGAAGCGGTGCAGGAACTGCTCCAGCCATTCCACGGACTCGGCGTCCAAGTGGTTGGTGGGCTCGTCCAGCAGCAGCATGTCGGGCTTGGACAGCAGCAGCTTGCACAGCGCCACGCGGCGCTTCTCGCCGCCGGACAGCTTGCCGATCACGGCGTCCCAGGCCGGCAGGCGCAGGGCGTCGGCGGCGATCTCCAGCTGGTGCTCGGAGTCGGTGCCGGCAGCGGCGATCTTGGCTTCCAGCTCGCCTTGCTCGGCAGCCAGCGCGTCGAAGTCGGCGTCGGGCTCGGCGTAGGCGGCGTAGATTTCATCGAGGCGCGCGCGGGCCGCGTTGACTTCGGCCATGGCCTCTTCCACAGCCTGGCGCACCGTGTGCTCTGGATTGAGCTGAGGCTCCTGCGGCAGATAGCCGATGGACAGGCCCTGCATGGGCAGCGCCTCGCCTTCGAATTCCTTGTCCACCCCGGCCATGATCTTGAGCAGCGAGGACTTGCCAGAGCCGTTCAGACCCAGCACGCCGATCTTGGCGCCCGGGAAAAAGCTGAGAGAGATATCCTTCAAGATCTGCCGCTTGGGCGGCACGGTCTTGGTGAGGTGGTTCATCGAAAAAACGTATTGAGCCATTCTGGTCCGAGTACTTGAATCGTTGATTTCTGCAAAAACCGGGCAACAAATCGGTTGCACGCCAGCCGTGATTATCGGCGCATGCGACAATACCCTGCGTTGCGGGTTCCAGTTGCCCGTGACATCAGCATTCCAGCTGGGGACGATGGACGCTGTTTTCCAGGCTCCCGACATTGAACCTCATCCGCCTACGACTGGTCCGGCAACCGCCCTGGTTGCCTCGGCAGGCTGATACCCAGCGCCCCGGACGGGCGCATCTTTGATCACATGACATTTGAAGAACTGAATCTGGCTCCCGCCATTCTGAAGGCCGTGCTTGAGGAGGGTTACGAGAACCCGACTCCCATCCAGGCACAGGCCATTCCGGCGGTGCTCGCCGGCCACGACCTGCTGGCAGGCGCCCAGACCGGCACCGGCAAGACCGCGGCCTTCACCCTGCCCATGCTGCACCGTCTCTCGCAAGGCCAGGTGCCGCGCAACAAGTTCGGCGGCAAGGGCATCCGCGCCCTGGTGCTGACGCCCACGCGTGAACTCGCAGCGCAGGTCGAGGAATCGGTGCGCAGCTACGCGAAGTACCTGGACATCAACTCCACCGTCATCTTCGGCGGCGTGGGCATGAAGCCCCAGATCGACCGCATCAAGAAGGGCGTGGACATCCTGGTCGCCACGCCGGGCCGCCTGCTGGATCTGCAGCAGCAAGGCTTCATGGACCTGTCCACCGTCGAAGTCCTGGTGCTCGACGAAGCCGACCGCATGCTGGACATGGGCTTCATCCACGACGTCAAGAAGGTGCTGGCCCTGGTGCCCAAGGAAAAGCAAAGCCTGCTGTTCTCGGCCACCTTCAGCGACGAGATCCGCGACCTGGCCAACGGCCTGCTGCGCAATCCGCAGTCCATCCAGGTCACGCCCAGCAACACCACCGTGCAGCGCATCACCCAGGTGATCCACCCCGTGGGCCGCGGCAAGAAAAAGCAGGTGCTGCTGCACATCATCAACGAGAACAACTGGAGCCAGGTTCTGGTGTTCACGCGCACCAAGTTCGGCGCCAACAACGTTGCCGAATTCCTGACCAAGAACAACATCAGCGCCATGGCGCTGCACGGCAACAAGAGCCAGAGCGCACGCACCCAGGCACTGGCCGGCTTCAAGACCGGCGAGCTGCGCGCACTGGTGGCCACCGACATCGCTGCACGCGGCATCGACATCGATGAGCTGCCGCACGTCGTGAACTACGAAATCCCCAACGTCTCCGAAGACTACGTGCACCGCATCGGCCGCACGGGCCGTGCCGGGCGCGAAGGCCATGCCGTCAGCCTCGTGTGCATGGACGAAGAAGGCTTCATGATGGACATCGAGCGCTTCACCAAGCAGGAAATCCCCGTGCAGGTGCTCGAAGGCTTCGGCCCGGAAGAAGGCGAAGTGGCCGAACCCATCGCCATGGGCCGCCAGACCATCTGGGGCGGCGCGGGCAAGCCGCCCAGCCGTGACGTCATGCAGGCCGCCGCCAAGGCCGCGCGCCAGGAAATGATGGACCGCATCCGCACCAACAAGGCTGCCCAGCCCGACCGCGGCGGTCGTGCAGGCGGCCGTGGCCAGGCAGCACCCAAGGCAGGCTCGGACGAAGGCCGCTCCGAAGGCAGCGCAGGCGGCCAGGGCCGTGGCCGCAACCACGCCGGCGCAGGCGCCAACAACAAGCCGCGCCGCGACCGCTTCGACGGTCCGGGCAACGGCTCCGGCGCTGCTCACCGCCCCAAGGCAGGTCCCCAGAACGCCCCCCGTCGCGGCCCGCGTCCTGACGGCGAAGGCGGCGGTGGCCGTCGCTTCGACGACCAGCCCCCGCGCGCTGATGCCCACCTGGGCACGCAGCTCGGCCATGCACGCAGCAGCGGACCGCGCGGCGGCGCCGGTGGCGGCCAACCCGACCCGATGCGCACCAGCGTGGACACCATGGCCGAACGCGGCCGCCGCGGCGGCGGTGGTTTCAACCGCGGTGGCGGCGGCGGCGGTGGTGGCTTCGGCGGCGGTGGCCGTGGCGGCTCCTCGCGCGGCGGCTACGGTCGCTGACCTGCACTGAATACCCGGCGTGCCAGGCGGCATGCCGGGCATTGCACCAGCCCAAAGGGCTGCATCTCCCCGGGGCTGCAGCCCTTTTGCATTGCACAGATTGCGCCTTCAGCCGACAGCGCGCCGCAAGCCTGCATGGCTATCATCCCGATAGCATTGCGGCCTGCGGCGACTGAAGGCCGCACCCCTTTTTTCCCGGATTCCCCAAGATTCCCCACGACTGGTTCCTCAAGGCCACGCCATGACACTGCTGACTCCACCCGCCATACCCTCCAGCCAGCGCCCCGATCCGGAGCTGCCACAGGGCCGGCTGCGGTGGTCGGCCCTGGCATGCACCGCCCTGCTGGCCGCCTGCTCCAGCACGCCGCTGCCGCCCTGGCCCACGTCCTCCAAGCCCCAGGTGGCCACGCCCACCCGCCCGGCCCCGGAAATACCCGTGGTGCCCCAGGCGACCACGCAGCCGATCGCACCGGCCAACAACCTCGTCCCCCTGCCCTACAACGCGGCCGTGGCGGCGCGCTTCCCCGACCCGGCCACGCGCTATGACACGCCCGGCCTGGCGCCGCAGCGCAACCAGTTCACCACGGCCAGCGAACTGTCTTCCTGGCTGAACAGCCAGGCCAGCAAATCCCTGGGCCGCGACACGCGCCTGGGAATCGTGCAGCCCGGCAGCTCGCAGCGCGGCAGCCCCATCCAGGCCCTGGTGGCCACGCGCGCTCCCGGCATCCAGCCGTCGGCGCTCTATGACAGCCGCCGCCCCACGGTCATGCTCGTGGCCGGCCAGCATGGCGACGAGCCTGCAGGGACCGAGGCATTGCTCATCATCGCCCGCGAACTCGCTCCCGGCGGCCTGCTGGAGCCGCTGCTGCAGCAGATCAACGTGATCCTCGTGCCGCGCGCCAACCCCGATGCCGTGGAAGCCGGCACGCGCAATGCAGCCGATGGCACCGACATCGCCCATGACCACCTGCTCCTGAACACGCCGGAGGCCAAGGCCCTGGCCACGCTGGCACGCGACTACCGCCCCGTCGCCGTGGTGGACCTGCAGGAATTCCCGGCCGCCAGCATCTTCCTGCAGAAGTACCAGGCCATACAGCGCTACGACGCCCTGCTGCAGTATTCGGCCACGGCCAACCAGAATGAATTCGTGACCAAGGCTGCGCGCGAGTGGTACACGGCACCGCTGCGCACCGCGCTGTCGCAAGCCGGCCTGAGCAGCGACTGGTACTACACCACCAGCCAGGACCTGCAGGACAAGTCCATCTCCATGGGCAGCCTGGCGCCCGATTCGCTGCGCAACATCAGCGGACTCAAGAACTCGGTGGGCTATCTGGTCAGCAGCCGTGGCTCGGACCTGGGCCGCGCCCACATCCAGCGGCGCGTGCACACCCTGGTCACCGCCGCCACACGCATGCTGCATTCGAGCGCCGAGCGCGCCAAGGACCTCACCCAGGTGCAGGCCTTCGTGGCGCGTGAGACCGCCTCTCTCGCCTGCCACCAGCAACTCGCCGTCCAGGCCGAGCAGACGCCCGAGCAGCGCACGCTCACCATGATCCAGCCCGACACGGGTGCCGACCAGCAGGTGCGCGTGGACTGGAACGCCTCCCTGCAGGCCCGCACCACGCTGTCGCGCCCGCGCTCCTGCGGCTACTGGCTGTCCGCCAGCGCCCAGACCGCCGTGGACAGGCTGCGCCTGCTGGGCCTGCAAGTGCTCAAGGTGGCCGAGCCCGGCCAGCTGCTGGCCGACTCGTACAACGAGGCCCGCTCGGCCACGCCCGCCAGCGGCGCCTATGCGCTCACGCGCGGCGCCGTCGAAGCACCCGTGGGCAGCTACTACCTGTCGATGAACCAGCCCATGGCCAATATTGCCGCTGCGGCGCTGGAGCCCGACACGCCCTACAGCTACCTCGCACGCGGCCTGGTGCCCACGCTGAGCGACATGGCGCGCGTGATGGCCCCCCCTTCGGTGGTGTTCGAGGAAGAAGAAGACGCCGAATGACGGCAAGGGCGCCAGGGCACGCCGCCAAGCCCTGAGCGCCCGCCCATTGCGGGTATGATCCGCGCTGGCCCGTCAGCGGCCATACCTGCCCGTAGCTCAACCGGATAGAGCAATTGCCTTCTAAGCAATAGGTCGGGGGTTCGAGTCCCTCCGGGCAGGCCAGTCTTTTCCCTCTGAAGCGCGACTTTTCTCAGGTCCCCTGGGAAGAACTTGGGAAGAATCAGCCTTCAGAACGACAAAGCCCCCTCGGCGCCGTGATGGCAGCCGAGGGGGCTTTTTTGCGTTTGGGCTCAGCGCGACACCTTCGGCCATGCATCCCGTATCAGCGCAGCGTCACCGGCCCATACGCTGTTTGACGTATGTATGAAGTTTTTTGATTTCGTAATACTGGGCTGCAACAGGAAGCCACCCATGCGGACAAGCGTCGCAAATCCTCTCCGCTTGTGATCAAGCTGGTGGCCTCCACATCGCTCTACCTACCGATCAAACATGACCAATACAGCGTTCTGGACTATCTCCGACTGGCAATCTGCCTACCAACGTGGCGCCGCGCCCTCAGATCTTCTGGTGCCTCTGCTAGCCAGTCTGAAGGACGGTGATACCGCCTGGATTTCCCGTTTGTCCATGGACGGCCTGCACACACGGCTGGTTCAGCTTGGGCAGCAACGGGAAGCGGTTGGTGGAGACTTGTCCAAACTCCCGCTTTACGGCATACCGTTTGCCGCCAAGGACAACATCGATGTGGCAGGGCTGGCAACGACCTGCGCCTGCCCCGAGTTCGCATTCCTGCCAGCCCACAATGCAACGGTTGTCGACCGGTTGGAGGCGGCAGGTGCCGTGGCCATCGGAAAAACCAACCTCGACCAGTTCGCTACCGGCCTGGTGGGCACGCGCTCCCCTTATGGCCCCGTGCCCAACGCATTCAAGCCCGAATTCATCAGCGGGGGCTCCAGCTCGGGCTCTGCTTCGGTAGTGGCGCGCGGCCTGGTGCCATTCGCATTGGGCACCGACACGGCCGGCTCCGGCCGCGTGCCTGCTGGTCACAACAACCTCGTGGGCTTGAAACCGACACGTGGCCTGGTGAGCAACACCGGTCTCGTGCCGGCCTGCCGCACGCTGGACTGCATCACGGTGATGGCACTGAGCGTCGGCGATGCCGATGCGGCGCTGCGCACCATGGGCGGCTTCGACGCCACCGATGCGTACTCGCGCAGCGCCCCTGCTCGTCCCGCTGCATGGCCTGCCAAGCCGGTGCTGGGCATTCCGGCATCGCCCGACTGGTTCGGCGATGCGAATGCCGAGCGCGTGTACAGCGATGCGCTGCGCCGGCTGGAAGCCATCGGCGTGGAACTGCGGCCCATCGACTTCGCCCCGCTTTTCGAGGTCGCCGCGCTGCTGTACGAAGGCCCATGGGTCGGTGAGCGCTACGCGGCCATCGAGGACCTCATGAACACCAGGCCCGAGGTCGTGCACCCCGTCGTGCGCAGCATTGTGGACAAGGCGAAGAACTTCAGCGCCGTGGACACCTACAAGGCCGAGTACCGCCGGATGGCGCTGGCACGCAAGGCAGAGGCGCTGATGCAGGGGCTGGACGGCCTGCTCGTGCCCACGGCACCCAGTATCTACACCATTGAGCAGTTGCAGGCCGATCCAGTCACGCTGAACTCGCGCATGGGCATCTACACGAACTTCGTCAACCTGCTCGACTGGAGCGCCATCGCGCTGCCCGCTGGCATGCGTGCCGACGGGCTGCCCGCCGGAATCACTCTGATCTCGCCCGGCTGGCATGAGGCACGGTTGGTCGAGTTCGGCCGACGCTGGCAGGCGGCCGCCCCATGGAAACGTGGCGCCTCGCAGCAGGACCTGCCGCCCATCGACGCACCGGCATCAACCAATCTGGACGGACAGGTCGTCGTCGCTGTGGTGGGTGCCCATTTGTCAGGCATGCCGCTCAACGGCCAGCTCATCGAGCGCGGCGCCACGCTACTGGAAAGCACCCACACCTCGGCCGCGTACCGCTTCTACGCGCTGCCCGGCACCGTGCCTCCCAAGCCCGGCCTGGTTCGCACGGGTGATGGCGCACCCATCGCCGTGGAACTGTGGGCGATACCGGTGGAGCGCTACGGCTCCTTCGTGGCATTGATCCCTTCGCCATTGGGCATCGGCACGCTGGAACTGATCGACGGTCGCACGGTGCAGGGCTTCGTCTGCGAAGCGTGGGCCACGCAAGGGGCCGAAGACATTACGTCGCTCGGAGGCTGGCGCGCCTACATGGCTCGCAAGTAACCCCGCCCTCCCCTTTGACCATCTACTTTTCGAGCGGCCTGCGCGACAGGCCAGGCCGCTGCATTGCCTGGAGTCCGCCCATGTTCAAGACCGTACTCATTGCCAACCGTGGAGAAATCGCGGTACGCATCGCCCGCACCCTCAAGAAGATGGGCGTGCGCTCGGTGGCCATCTATTCGGACGCCGACCGCGACAGCCTGCACGTGGCAGCGGCCGACGTGGCCGTGCCCTTGAACAGCGATGGCGGCAGCAGCCCGGCGGAAACCTACCTGCGCGGCGACCGCATCCTGGAGATCGCCAGAGAAACGGGGGCCGAGGCGGTGATCCCCGGCTATGGCTTCCTGTCCGAGAACACCGAGTTCGCCGAGCAGTGTGCGGCAGCGGGCATCGTCTTCGTTGGCCCGACACCGGACCAGGTGCGGCGCTTCGGCCTGAAGCACACCTCGCGCGAGATCGCCGAGGCGGCGGGCGTGCCGCTCACACCAGGCACCGGCCTGCTGCAAAGTCTGGAGGACGCCAAGTCAGCTGCACAGCACATCGGCTATCCGGTGATGCTCAAGAGCACGGCGGGCGGCGGCGGCATCGGCCTCTCGCGCTGCGACAACGAGGCCGAGCTGATCGCGGCCTACGATTCGGTGCAGCGCCTCGGCCAGAACTTCTTCAAGGACAGCGGTGTGTTCATCGAGCGCTTCATCGCCGATGCGCGCCATGTCGAAGTACAGATTTTCGGCAACGGCCAAGGCCGTGTCGTGGCGTTGGGAGAGCGCGATTGCTCGCTACAGCGGCGCAACCAGAAGGTGGTCGAGGAAACCCCGGCACCGCACCTGCCGCCAGCCACGCGCAAGGCGCTGCTGGCCGCTGCCGTGAAGCTGGGCGAGGCCGTGGGCTACGTCTCGGCCGGCACGGTGGAATTCATCTACGACGGCGCGCGCGATGCCTTCTACTTCCTGGAGGTGAACACCCGGCTGCAGGTCGAGCATCCGATCACCGAGGAGGTGACGGGGCTGGACCTGGTGGAGTGGATGGTTCGCATCGCCGCTGGTGAGCCGCCATCCTTCGACGACCTGCCTGAACCCAAGGGTGCCGCCATGGAAGTGCGCGTCTATGCCGAGAATCCCGTGCGTGGCTTTCAGCCCGCGCCCGGTGTGCTGACCGACGTGCAGTTTCCCGAAGGCGTGCGTGTGGACACCTGGGTGCAGACCGGCACCGAGGTGTCGGCGAACTACGACCCGATGATCGCCAAGGTCATCGCCTACGGCGCTGACCGAGAGGAAGCGCGCCACAAGCTGCTGATGGCCCTTGAGTTGACGCGCCTGCACGGCAGCGCCACCAACCTGGACTACCTGCGCAGCATTTTGCAGAGCCAGGAGTTCGTCACCGGCACTGTGTCCACGCGATTGCTGGACCGCTACGAATACGTCTCGCCCGTGGTCGAGGTGCTGGAATCTGGCACCTACACCACGGTCCAGGACTACCCGGGACGCACCGGCTACTGGGACATCGGCGTGCCGCCGTCCGGGCCGATGGACGACTATGCCTTCCGCCTGGCCAACCGCATCGTCGGCAACCACGAAAGCGCGGCCGGACTGGAATGCACGCTCCAGGGTCCGACGCTCAAGTTCCACGGCAACGCGGTGATTGCACTCACCGGTGCGCCAGCCCTCGCGACGCTCGACAACGGCGACCCGCTGCCCTGGTGGAAGCCCATCGCCGTCCGCGCAAACCAAGTGCTTCGCATCGGCAAGGCCACCAGCGGGTGCCGCAGCTACGTGGCCATCCGGCGCGGCATCGACGTGCCCGACTACCTGGGCAGCAAATCCACCTTCGTGCTCGGCCAGTTCGGCGGCCACGCAGGACGAACGCTGCGCGTGGGCGACGTGCTGCCCGTCAGCCGGCCCGACCTGGCCGCCTGCAGCACGCCAGCCCCCGCCTATGTGCCGGCGACGCCTCCCCATGAACTGGTGCCAGCCTATGGCAAGCACTGGGACATCGCTGTGCTCTACGGCCCGCATGGCGCGCCGGACTTCTTCACAGAAGACAGCATGGCGGCCTTCTTCGCCACCGACTATCAGGTTCACTACAACTCCAACCGGCTGGGTGTGCGCCTGATCGGGCCGAAACCTGAATGGACACGCAGCGACGGCGGTGAGGCGGGACTGCACCCGTCGAACGTGCATGACTGCGTGTACGCCATCGGCAGCATCAACTTCACGGGCGACACGCCGGTGATCCTGACCTGCGACGGTCCGAGCCTGGGTGGCTTCGTCTGCGCAGCGACCATCGTCAAAGCGGAACTGTGGAAAGTGGGACAGGTGAAGCCGGGCGACACGATTCGCTTCCGGCGCATAGGCTTCGAGGAGGCACTGGCGCTGGAGAAGGCGCAGGACGAGGCCATTCGCCTGCTGCGCCCGCAGACCGAGCGACCCGCTCAGAGCCTGTCCACTGCACTGGCCACGGCTTCGCAATGCGTCTTGGCCGAATTGCCCGCCGAGGGCAGCCGCCCCGCCGTGGCCTATCGCCAGGCTGGCGACAAGTACATCCTGTTGGAATACGGCCCGAACGTGCTGGACTTGCGTCTGCGGCTGCGTATCCACCTGTTGATGGAGGCGCTCAAGGCCGCCAGGGTCGACGGCGTGCAGGAACTCTCGCCGGGCGTGCGTTCGGTACAGATCCACTACGACAGCCGGGTGATCGCGCAGTCCGAACTGATCGGCAAGCTGATCGCGCTGGAAAAACAGCTTCCAGACGTGGAAGGCATCAAGGTGCCCAGCCGCATCGTGCACCTGCCCATGGCCTTCGAGGACTCGGCCACCCTGGGCGCAGTGCAACGCTATCGTGAAACGGTGAAATCCGAAGCACCCTGGCTGCCCAACAACGTGGACTTCATTCAGCGCATCAACGGACTTGGCAGTCGCGAGGATGTGCGCAAGACGGTGTTCGACGCCAGCTACATGGTCATGGGACTGGGGGATGTGTACCTGGGCGCCCCCTGCGCGGTGCCACTGGACCCGCGTCACCGGCTGCTGACCTCCAAGTACAACCCCGCGCGCACCTACACGGCCGAGGGCACGGTGGGCATCGGTGGCGTGTACATGTGCATCTACGGCATGGACTCGCCCGGCGGCTACCAGCTCGTCGGCCGGACCGTGCCGATCTGGAACAGATTTCTCAGCAATGGCCAGTTCGGCGCTGACCCCTGGCTTCTGCGCTTCTTCGACCGGGTGCGCTTCTACCCGGTCAGCGAGGCTGAGCTGGACAAGTTCCGTGTGGACTTCCGCGCGGGGCGGGCACAGACACGCGTAGAAGATGCAGTGTTTGACTTGGCTGAGTACGAAAGAGAACTTGCGCAGAACGCGCAGGAGATCAACACCTTCAGGGAGAAGCAGCATAAGGCCTACGCAAACGAGGTGGCACTCTGGGAAAGCGACGTAAAAGCCGATGCGAGCGAAAGCGCGGCTGAGTCTGTCGCCGGCCCTATGGATGCCAACACAGTCACTGCCGACATGTCCGGCAATGTTTGGAAGTTTCTCGTCGAAGTAGGCCAAGAGGTCGAAGCCGGGCAACCACTTTTGGTGTTGGAAGCGATGAAGATGGAGTTCCAAGTGGTAGCCAGCCAAGCCGGCAAGATTACTGCCGTGCATTGCAAAGCTGGAAAGGCTGTAGCTGCGGGAGATGCGTTGATGGTGCTGGAAGCGCCGCAAACGGCCGGCTCCTGAAGTACTGCGCGGCATGCAAGGCAGGGCAGCATCAGGCAATTGCGCAAGGTTTGCGGGGCCATCGCCTGTTGAGCGAGGCAACTGCCTGGCAAGCTGTTGTGAGTTCCCTGCAAAACTGTCTTGCCACCCGTCCTGCTCCTGCATTGCGCAAGATGGTTGCTGTCAGTCCGATATCGCCGCCATAATCGCGGGCTATGCACACCCTTCGCACATCGTCATTCTGGAAGCGCCTCGCCCTGGCGTGGTTCCTGCTGACGCTGGGTGTTGCAGGGGCTTCGCCCTTCGTCAACCCCAAGACCATGGAGTTCATCTGCTCCAGCGGCGGAGCCATCACCATGGTGGTTCTTGACGACGAGGGCCAGGCCCAGGCGCCAGGTCAGCACACGCTCGATTGCTCGATGTGCCTGGCCCCTGCATTGCCTCTGCCTCCCGTCAGCCTGACGGTGGCACAACCCCATCCTCTGGCGGCAGCCCTGCATCCGTTTGCAGCGGCCCATATCGCAGCCCTGGTCGGCGCGCCGCTTCCGCCCCGCGGGCCTCCCGCACAGGCCTGATTCCCTCGCATCGATAGCGCGGCTGCCTTGGCCGCGACACCATGGCAAGGCCTTGCGCCACGCCAGTTGCGAGGTCATTTCCTGGCCTGCCCCAAGCCCCCATTGCGCCCGCCTGTGACCAGGCCGGCGGTGCGGCGCACGGGCAATGGCCTGCCCTGGATCGTCCAACAATGATTTGCGCAGTTCAGACGGACTGCGTGCACACCCATGCCTGCCCAACGCTTCACCTGCATTCCGGCCGTTTTCCACAGGTCCTCCATCGCCTCGGCCCTTCTCACACTGGCTGCCGGCGCGCATGCCCAGGAGCCTCAGATGGCCCCCGTCACCGTCAATGCCCGCCCCGTGGTGGAAGAGATGGAGCTGGATGCGTTTTCCTCCAACTCGGCCGTGATCACCCAGGACCAATTGCGCGACCAGAACGCGGTGGACCTGGCCTCGGCCCTGCGCCGCACGCCCGGTGTCCAGATCTCGCGCTACAACCCCGTGGGTGCCTTTGGCGGCGATCAGGGCGGCGCCGTCTATATCCGCGGCATGGGTGTGAGCCGACCCGGCAGCGAGATCAAGACCTATGTGGACGGCGTGCCGTTCTACATGGGACTGTGGAGCCATCCCCTGCTGGACCTGCTGCCCGTCAACGGCATGCAGTCCATCACGGTCTACAAGAGCCCGCAGCCCCAGGTCAATGGCAACAACTTCGCCTCCATCGACTTGCTCACGCGCCGCGCCACCGAGGACGGCGTGCACGGGGATGCCAGGATCTCGGCGGGCTCCTACGGCACCCTCACCGAACAGGCCAGTCTGCTGGGCAGAAGCGGCAACCTGGATTGGAGCCTGGCCCAGGGCTTTGCGCGCTCGGACGGCCACCGCGCCAATGCGGATGGCCGGCTCAGCAACCTCATGGGGCGCATTGGCTACAGGCTGGATGCGAACTGGTCGGTGGCGGCCAGCTTCCTGCAGGTGGACAACAAGGCCAGGGACCCTGGCGACGCACGGCTTGCCGCTGCAGCGCTGGCCCCCCAGTACAACACCAAGGCGAGCATGTTCAGCAGCTCCGTGTCCCACGTGCATGGTGACTGGCGGGGCGAGCTCAAGCTGTACAGCAACCATGGCCGGGGCGACTGGCTGGACCAGCCCGCGCCGGACGGCGACAGCATCAACAAATTCCGCATGAGCGGCCTGCGCTGGAAGGAACAGTTCTCGCCCTGGAAGGGGGCCACCGTCACTGCCGGCCTGGACCATGACCGCATTTCGGGCGATGCCGCTTTCAACCGCGTCGCACCAGCGCCCCAGGGATTTTTCCAGGCGCCCACCTTCAGGATCACCTCTCCCTATGCGGGACTCAGCCAGGAGATCCCGCTGTCGGCGACATGGAGCCTGGTGCCCTCTGCCGGCCTGCGCATGTACGACCACAGCCAGTTCAGCTCCAAGGCGGCCCCCCATGCGGGCCTGTCGCTGGCCTCGGAGCAGTTCACCGTCTACGCCAACCTGTCGCGCGGCATCAACTACCCCGGACTGGAGACACCGCTGCTGGCATCGCTGATTCCGGCCCTGGGCTCCACGTGGCAGCAGCTGTCCGCCGAGGAGATGGACCACGCCGAACTGGGCTTCAAGTGGACGCTGTCGCAGGCCACACAGCTTGACGCCAGCATCTTCCACGACAAGGTCAAGAACCGCTATGTCTTCGGCTTTCCGCCCAATGTCCCGCCCCCGCCGCAGTTCATCAACCTGGGCGGCTACACCATGCGCGGCATGGAGCTGTCGCTGCGCCAGGCGCTGGGCGGCGGCTGGTCGGGCTTTGCCGGCCTGACGCTGCTGGACCCCAGCATGGACAACCTGCCCTACAGCCCGCGCCGCGCGCTGACGCTGGGCGTCAATGGCAAGGCCGGCCCGGTGCGGGTCGCCTTCGATGCGCAGTACCAGTCGGCAGTCTGGGCGCTGAGCCGCGCGCGGGGCGCCGATGCCGCCAACACCGAGCGCGTGGCCGGCTTTGCCGTGGCCAACCTGCGAGTGGCCTATCCGGTGCCTGCCCTGGGCAGCAAGGGAGAGGTTTTCCTGGCCGTGGAGAACCTGTTCGACCGCAACTACGCCTATCGCCCCGGCTACCCCATGCCCGGCCGCTCGGCACAGATCGGCGTGGCGGCCAGCTTCTGATCCCCCGCCCGCACAGCCCGCACAAGGAGCACGCATGAGACATCTTTCTTTGAGCAGCATCGCCCTGTCGATGGCCCTGGTCCTGGGCCTGCCCGCCATGGCGGCGGCCTCGGGCGCGACGCCCCGCGCCACGGCCGGATCGGCTGATGCGGCGACCATCCGCAGCGTCATGATGGCCACCTGGGACAAGCCCGAGGCCAGGCTGGAGGTAGCGCCCATTTCCATCGAAGGCGGCCATGCGGTCGCCGGATGGATACAAGGCGATCGCGGTGGCCGGGCCCTGCTGCGGCGCGACGCGCAGGGCCAATGGCTGGTGGCCGTCTGTGGCGGCGATGGACTCAAGGACCCCAAGATGCTGGCAATGGCTGGCCTGTCTGCATCGGCCGCGCGCAGCCTGGCCAGCAAGGTCGTGCAGGCCGAGTCCGCCATGCCCGCCCCGCGCCGCGCCCTGCTGTCCCTGTTCGACGGCATGGTCCATATGGACGCGCAGGGCCAGCATCCCCCATCCGCACATCCGGCCCATTGAGCCTATCGCCTCCTCCACACCATCCACCGTCTGCCTCACGTGATGTCTGTCTCCCTCTCCTTCTCGCGCAGCCCCCTGGTCCTGTCCATCACCCTGGCACTGGCCTCGGCGGCCCATGCCCAGGGCCTGGCCGCCCCCCAACCGTTGAGCCAGGACGACTCCGCCCTGACGCTGGGCACCATCAGCATCACCTCCAAGGCCTCCGGCCCGCTGTCCACACGCAGCGTGTTCAGCTCCGTGGACATCGTGGGCGCGGACATCCTCGAGAACGAGCATGTGGACTACAGCTGGGAGCTGCTGTCCAAGGCGCCCGGCGTGCAGGTCACGCAGTTCAAGCAGGGCACGGATGCCGGGCGCTTCTCCTTCCGGGGCTTCAACGGCGAAGGCCGCATCAATGCGGTCAAGCTGCTGATCGATGGCATCCCCAGCAATGACAACGCCGGGGGCATGCCCTTTCTGGACGCTGTCTTCCCGCTGGACATCGAGGCCATCGAGATCGTGCGCGGCACCAATGACGCGCGCTACGGCCTCAACAACATCGCCGGCAATGCCAACGTGATCACCCGCACGGGCGGCAACGAGGGCCGTGCCAGCGTGACCGTGGGCAGCTTCGGCACCAAGGAGTTGCAGGTGTCCAAGGGCATCGAGAGCGGCAACTGGAGCCAGAACTATTTCCTGGCCTGGCGCGATTCGGACGGCTACCGGGACCATGCCGATGCCCGCAAGCTGTCCCTGTCCGGCAAATGGTTCTACACCTCGGACGATGGCCGCTGGCGCACCGGCGTGATCGCGCGCTACTACCGCAACAAGGCGCTGGAGTCGGGCTACCTCAGCTACGAAGAAGCCATCAAGGCGCCGCGCAGCTCCCCGGCATATGCGGCGGCCGACCGTGGCGAGCGGGAAACCGGCCAGCTCAGCGCCCACCTGGATGGCGAACTGACGCCCGAGCTGTCGCTGTCTGCCAAGGTCTACGCCAACCAGTACGAGAACCAGCGCTGGGTGCGCTTCTCGGCAGCGGGATCGCAGCAGGAGCGCTACAACGACGAGCAGCAGCAAGGCGCCATCACCACCCTGACCTGGCGCCCCAAGGTGGCCTGGGCGCATGAATTCACGCTCGAAGGCGGTCTGGACGCCCAGCGGCAAAGCAACCTGGGCCAGCGCTACCGCACCACGGAGCGCGTGCGGACCTCGCCGTTCCGCGACTGGGACTTCGACCTCCATACGCAGGGCGCCTACGTGCAGGCCGTGATCCGCCCCATCGAAGCCCTGCGGATCATCCCGGCGCTGCGCATTGACGACGTGGATGGCCACTTCATCGACCGCCTGGCCGGCACGCGCGCGCCCGTGCATGACTACGGCCTGATCAAGCAGCCCAAGATCAGCATCGCCTACACCCTGAGCCAGCAGGCCAGCGTCTACGCGAACTGGGGCCGGACCTTCCAGATCGGCTCGGGCATCGACGCCTACCGCACGCAGGATCGCAACCTCAGGCCCTCCATCAATGATGGCTGGGAAGCGGGCGTCAAGTTCTCTCCCCTGCCCTGGCTCAACGGCCGCGTGGCCTACTGGGAGCAGCGCGCCTCGGGCGAGGTGGCCCGGGTGCTGGGCGTGGACGGCCTGCCCGACCCCGGCGGCCTGGGCAACGTGGGCAAGACGCTGCGCAAGGGCTACGACATACAGCTCAACATGAAGCCCCATGCCCGCACCACCGCCTGGATCGCCTACTCCCATCAGGTGGCGCGCATCACCGCGCCCGACCCCAGCGCTCCCGCCACCCTGGGCAAGGAAATCGAGAACGTGCCGCACTACCTGGTCTCGGCCGGCGTGGACTGGCAGGCCACGGACCGGCTGAAGCTGTCGGCCTGGGGCAATGCCCAGGGTGACTACTACCTGGAGCGCACCAATACCCAGGGCCGCGCAGGCAAGTTCGCCGTGCTGAACCTGGGTGCCAGCTACCGCCTCTCGGACACCATGGACCTGGGCCTGCAGGTCAAGAACGTCACCAACCGCAAGTACGTCTACGCCTGGTATGACAGCGGCTCCTCGGGCTACTCGCCCGCCGACGGGCGCGGCGTCTATGCCAGCATGAACCTGCGCTTCTGATGGACACCTTCCAGCCGTCCACCGCACCAGTCACGCACCAGGCACGCACCCGACACACACGACATTTTTGCCAACGAAGGAGAAACCCATGAAACGCCACGTCCGTTTGCTTGCCCTCGCCGCCGCCATGATCAGCGGATTCGCCAATGCCCAGGTCAGCGTCAGTGATGCCTGGGTGCGCGCCACCGTGCCGCAGCAAAAAGCCACCGGCGCCTTCCTGAAACTGCAGGCCGCCCAGGACAGCAAGCTCGTCGCAGCGACTTCGCCCCTGACGCCGGTCGTCGAAGTCCATGAGATGGCCATGCAGGACAACGTGATGAAGATGCGCCAGGTGCCGTCCATCGCCCTGCCGGCAGGCAAGACCGTGGAGCTCAAGCCCGGCGGCTACCACGTGATGCTGCTGGACCTCAAGCAGCAGGTACAGGAAGGCCAGACCGTGCCCCTGACCCTCATCATCGAAGGCAAGGACGGCAAGCGTGAATCCGTTCAGGTGCAGGCGCCCGTGCGCCCGCTGGCCACCAAGGCGGCGCCCTCGGGCCACGATCACAAGCACTGACACAGGGCCCATGCGCTGCAGCAGCCTCCGCATCAAGCGCCTGGTGGCCTTCGGGCCACCCGCCTGGCCGTGGGCGTTGCCGGGCGCACGACAGCGGCGCGACCAGGGCCGGCGCTTTGCCGCCTGGATGGCTGCGGCGCTGCTGTTCGCCTTTGTGCACCCTGCCCTGGCGATGGTGCTGGCATCGGGCCAGGGCAGTGGCGACCCGCTGGCGCGGCTGGCCATGGAAGTCTGCACGCCCCTGGGCCTGCAGCAGGCGCAACCGGCATCTGCTGCGGGGGAGCCTGAAGCCAAGGAGCAGACCACGGCAGCCGGCCAGGCGCATTGCCCGCTGTGCCGGGTCGTGGGCGATGCCCCTCCTGATGTGTCCCGCGCTGACCTGCGCTTTGCCGCGCCGCCGCCTCCCACCCCGCTGCCGCCCCAGGCCCTGCGCCCGCGGGACACCGTGCTGCGCGTGGTGCTGAGCACTCCCCCCAGGGCGCCTCCCCTTTCCTGACGCCCGAAAGGGCCGCACGGGCGGCATGCCGTCGCCCATTCCCGAATTCCTCTCCCATGCCAAGCCGCGACCCGTGTCGCAGCCTGCAGGGTTACCCACGCCTGCGCGCCGCCATGGCCCCAGCGCAGGCACCAAGAAACCGTTTCCCCATGCGTACCACTTACTTTGACAACTCCCGCTTTCCCCTCGCCCTGATCGCCACCGCGCTGCCGCTGCTGCTGGCCGCCTGCGGTGGCGGCGGAGGCGGTGACAACGGCCAGCCCACCACGCCCACCACGCCCACCACGCCCACAGGCCCCCAGCCCGTGGCCATCGAGTTCGCCGCCAAGGCCGGCAACCTGCCCGCCAAATGCGGCACGCCCATCGCCGGCATGGGAACCAGCCAAGCCACGGTGGACCTGCATGACCTGCGCTTTTACGTCAGCGGCGTCTCGCTGATCAATGACAAGGGCGAGGCCGTGGCCGTCACCCTGGACGTCAACGACTGGCAGACCAAGGAAGTGACGCTGATCGACCTGGAGGACGGCACCGGCGCATGCGCCGACGCAGGCACGCAGGCGCAGAACACGCAGGTCAGGGGCACGGTGCCCGCAGGCACGTACAAGGGCATCAGGATGACCGTGGGCGTGCCCTCCTCGGTCAACCACACCGACTATGCCGTCGCGCCCAAGCCGCTCGATGTGCAGGCCCTGGCCTGGTCGTGGCAGGCCGGCCGCAAGTTCGCCCAGATCGAGGTCAACCCCGTGGGCGGCGTGGCCCGCCCCGCGCCGGCCGCCCCCGGCAAGACCTTCTACGTCCACCTGGGCTCCACCGGCTGCACGGGCAACCCCGTGACCGGCGAGACGGTCAGCTGCGCGCGTGCGGACCGCATGGATTTCGGGTTCGGCGATTTCAATGCCGGCACCCAGAAGGTGGTGCTGGACATTGCGCAGCTGCTGCAGGGCTCGAACGTCAAGGAAGACCTGGGCGGCGCCGCCGGCTGCATGTCCGGGGCCACCGATCCGGAATGCGTGCCCATCTTCAGCGCGCTCAAGATCGATCTGACCACGGGCCGCTCCATCAATGAAGGCAGCGGCCAGACCGTGTTCCGTACCGAGGCCAAGTAATGCACAAGCCCCATTCGCTTCGGCGGGTGGCGGCATGGACCGCCGCCCTGTGCGGCCTTGCCGGGGCCATCGCCCTGGCGGGCTGCGGGGGCGGCGACACCGCCGTCCACGATGACTCCGGCAGCAGCACGGGCTGGTCCTGGGCGCTGCCCTCCTTTTTCCCCACCCCCAAGGTGCCCGACACCAATCCCATGACGGCAGAGAAGGCCGCGCTCGGCCGCTTTCTGTTCTATGACAGGCGCCTGTCGGGCAATGGCACGCAGGCCTGCGCGAGCTGCCACATACAGTCCAAGGCCTTCACCGATGGCCTGACGACATCACTGGGCTCCACGGGGCACGCACATCCGCGCAACGCCCAGAGCCTGGCCAACGTGGTCTACAACGCCACGCTGACCTGGGCCAACCCCTCGCTGGTCACGCTTGAAAAGCAGATGGAGACGCCGCTGTTCGGCACGGACCCGGTGGAGATGGGCGTCAACGACAACAACAAGGAGGAAATCCTCGCGCGGCTGGCTGCCGACACCGGCTACGGCCCGCGCTTCGCCAAGGCCTACCCGGGCCAGGCAGCGCCCATCACCTGGGGCAATGTGATCCACGCCATCTCGGCGTTCCAGCGCACCATTCTTTCGGGCAACAGCAAATATGACCAGTACCTCAAGGGCAGCACGGCACTGAGCCCGGCCGAGCAGCGCGGCATGAACCTGTTCTTCGGCGAAAAGGCCGAATGCTTCCACTGCCACAGCAGCTTCAACTTCAACGACCAGATCGTGCACGCGGGCAGCCGCATCGTCGAGACCCCGTTCCACAACACGGGCCTCTACAACATCGGCGGCACCGGCGCCTTCCCCGAGCCCAACCGGGGCGTCTACGAACTGACCCAGCTCTTCAAGGACATGGGCAAGTTCCGCGCGCCCAGCCTGCGCAATGTGGAGGTCACCGGCCCCTACATGCATGACGGCAGCATCGCGACGCTGGAGGAAGTGCTGCAGTTCTATGCGGCCGGTGGCCGCAACATCACCTCCGGCCCGCATGCCGGCGACGGGCGCGCCAACCCCAACAAGAACGACTTCATCAACCAGATCGCCCTGACGGCCGACGACCGCGCCGACCTGCTGGCCTTTCTCAAAACCCTCACGGACCATGAGCTGCTCACCAACCCCAGGCTGGCCGATCCCTTTGCACAGCAGGCAGGCCAATAGCATGCAACGCAGCTTCCTCGCGCAACGCACACCGCTGGCAGCGGCCATCGCCGTCGTCATCGCCTTGGCGGCAGGCAGCGCCGCCGCGCACACCCTGGATGACGGCATCCCGCAGACCAACGGCCTGCGCATCGACATGGCGGCGGTGGCCGCCTATCTCCATGGCGATTCCACCTTGCCGGCGCCCAGGCTGGCCGGCACGCTGGGCCTGGGCGACACGCCTGACGACCAGCGCGGCTGGCGGCTGGAGCATGGCACCCTGGGCGCCGGCCTGCGCGTATCTCCCCAACTGGGGGCCAACATCGCGATGGGCTGGCACGACAGCGACCCAGCCCACGTGGAGGCCGCCTGGATGGAGGCGCGCAGCGGCTCAGACGCCGAGCTGACCCTGGGCGCAGGCCGCAACCGCGTGCCCATGGGACAGGTACTCACGCGTGCCGGGCACTTCGACCGCTACGGCCAGATGCCGCTGGCCAAGCGGGCGGCCTTCAACGGCGACTGGATCGAGGATGGCGTCAACGCCGCCTGGCGTCCCCACCTGCAAGGCGCCATGTCCTGGCTGCAGGGCATTGACCTGGGGCTTTGGCGCGCCCGGCGCTTTCCCGGCAGCGACAACGCCGCCTGGGCGCCCGTCGTGCATGCCAGCGCCGCCTGGACATCGGTGCAGGCTGACGCCTTCTACAGCCGGATGCAGCCCAAGGGGCGCGGCGCCTATGTACAGCGCTCCAACAGCGGCCACATCCACACGGCGCCACAGTGCAATGCCAGCCTGCGCGACATCACCTGCTTCGACGGCACCGTGGACCTGGCCGGGGCCAGCGCTACCTGGACCACGCCGTTGCCCGGCGTCCAGCTCACCGCAGCAGGCATCTGGCGGCGCGAAAGCGGAAACCTCTATTCCCAGAACGGCGACACCCGCTACCAGGGCCGCACGCTGGGCGGCTGGCTGGAAGTGCTCTGGCAGCCGCGCGCGCGCTGGGAATTCGGCGCCCGCCAGGAATGGCTCAGAAGCACCAATCGCGTCAGCGGGCCGGGCGCCCTGCTGGTGGCCACGGACGCCAACCTGCTGCCCAACAACCCATCGCGCCGCTTCACGGCCATGGCCGGCTGGCGCCCCGTCAAAAGCGTTCTGATCGCGCTTGAAGCCGGGCGCGAGCACATTGCCGGCAAAGGCCATACGGTGGCAGGCCTGCGGCTGATCTGGACCCCCGATGCCCTGTTGGAAAGGAACTGGAAATGACCACAATGCTTCGCCGCCAGGCGCTTGGAATGCTGCTGGGCACGGGCTGTGCCCTGACACTGCCGCTGACGGCACGGGCCCATGACTTCCGGGCGGGAGACCTGGTCATAGACCACCCCTACGCCACGCCCTCCATCGCCGGCTCCAGCAACGGGGCGGCGTATTTGCGGGGGATCAGGAACAAGGGAAAGAACGCCGACCGGCTCATCGGGGCCAGCACGCCAGCGGCCGCACGCGTGGAGCTGCATGAGATGAAGATGGAGGGCGACATCATGCGCATGCGCGAAGTGCCCTTCATCGAACTGCCCGCAGGCCAGGAGGTGCAGCTGCGCCATGGCCAGTCACACCACCTCATGCTGATCGATCTCAAGCAGCCCTTGCGCGAGGGTGATCGCTTCGATCTGACGCTGCAGTTCGAAAAGGCTGGCGAGTACAAGGTCAAGGTCTGGGTGCAGCAACCCAAGCGCATGCCATCCGGACACCAACACCCGCATTGAACGGACATGCGGCAGGAGCCGCGCCCCACAAGGCGAGATGCAGCCATGAGCTGCTGCAATCGCCACCATGGGACTTCCCGGCAGCTCAGTCTTCGTCCAGCGCCTCAAACCGCTCTGCCAGGAAATCCAGCAGCGCCCGCACGGCCGGCAGCAGCCCGCGCCGAGAGGCGAACACCGCATGGATGATCTCGCGCCGTGGCGCCCAGCCCGGGATGACGTGGACCAGTTCACCGCGCGCGATCTGCTCGCGCACCATCATCGAGGGCAGTTGCACCACGCCCACCCCCGCCAAGGCCGCCGCGCGCAGCGCCAGCATGCCGCGCGTGACCAGGCGCGGCCGGTGGCGGATGGCCGCCTGCGTGCCGTCCGGGCCGATCAGGTGCCACACATGCTCGTGCTGCGGCAGGCCCAGGTCCATGCTCGGCAGGCCTGCCAGGTCGGCGGGCACCTGGGGGATGCCGCCTGTCAGCAGCTGCGGGCAGGCCACCAGGCATTGACCGCGCTCGGCGAGCATGCGCATCACCAGGTCGCTGTCCTCCAGCGGCGGCGGGCGCACGCGGATGGCAACGTCGATTCCCTCGCCCACCACGTCGACGCGGCGGTTGGTTTCCTCGAGGTGGATCTCCACGCGCGGATACGCGGCCATGAAGGCCGCCAGCATGTCGGCGATGCGCGCATCGAGCAGCGCCACCGGGCAGGTCATGCGCACGATGCCGCGCGGCTCGGCGTGGGTCAGCGCGATGGCCTCGTCGGCGGCGTCGGCCTCCACCAGCATCGCCTTGCAGTGGCCGTAGTAGGTCTGGCCGGTCTCGGTGACGGCAAATCGCCGCGTGGAGCGCTGGATCAGGCGCGTGCCGAGACGCTCCTCAAGCTGCGCGATGCGCCGGCTCAGCTTGGATTTGGGCATCCCCAGCGCGCGGCCCGCGGGCGCAAAGCCGCCGTGGTCCACCACCTGCACGTAGTAGTAGAGGTCGTTCAGGTCTTTCATTGCACACCGCCTTCATCGTTCCTCAGATAGGACTCTGATGGCAAATATTAACGACTACCGCGTTCATCGTTCAAATCCTATTCTCTATCCGTCAGCCAAGACCTTTGTCTCGGCGACACAAGGAGATCAGCATGAAGAAAATCCTCGGTGTCTACAGCGCCCCCCGCATGCACTGGGTAGGCGACGGTTTTCCGGTGCGCTCGCTGTTCGGCTACGACGGGCTGGGCAAGCACCTGAGCCCGTTCCTGCTGCTTGACCACGCGGCGCCGACGCCCTTTGGGCCGACCGACCGGCCGCGCGGCGTCGGCCAGCACCCGCACCGTGGTTTCGAGACCGTGACCATCGTCTACCAGGGCGAGCTGGAGCACCGCGACTCCACCGGCGCCGGCGGCCTGATCGGCCCCGGCGACGTGCAGTGGATGACCGCTGGCGGCGGCATCCTGCACGAGGAATTCCACTCGCGCGCCTTCACCGAACGCGGCGGAACCATCGAGATGGTGCAGCTCTGGGTCAACTTGCCCGCCAAGGACAAAATGACCGCGCCGGGCTACCAGACGCTGCTGGATGCGCAGATTCCCTGGGTGGACCTGGCGGAAGGCGCGGGCCGTGTGCGGGTGATTGCCGGCGAGTTCGGCGGCCACCGCGGCCCGGCGCAGACCTTCACGGCGATGGACGTGTGGGACATCCGCATCCGCCATGGCGGCGTGGGCCGGTTCGACGCGAAGGACGGCCACACGCTGGCCCTGGTGGTGCTCCACGGCTCGGTGCTGGTCAACGGCGCCATCGCGCGGGAAGGACAACTGGTGCACCTGGAGCGCGCCGGCAGCGGCGTGGAGATCGAGGGCAGCAGCGACGCCACCGTGCTGTGGCTGTCCGGCGAGCCCATCGATGAGCCGGTGGTGGGCTATGGCCCGTTCGTGATGAACAGCGAGGCCGAGATCCGTCAGGCCATGACCGACTTCAACAGCGGACGCTTCGGCCAGATGGCGCACTGAGCGCCGCAGGGCTCCCGCCGGGAGCCCTGCATGTTTCCCCCGACGCGGCTTTGTTCAGCCGGGGCCTGCTGCCCCGGTCGTGCAAGGCTGCGCCTGAACCGCCCATCCCGGGCACTTTGCAACCCCAAGGAGATTCACCATGACCAAGCCCTACGTCCGCCTGGACAAGGACAACGCCGCCGTGCTGCTGGTAGACCACCAGACCGGCCTGCTCTCCCTTGTACGCGACATCGACCCGGACAAGTTCAAGAACAACGTGCTGGCGCTGGCCGACATCGCCAGCTATTTCAAGCTGCCCACCATCCTGACGACCAGCTTCGAGAACGGCCCCAACGGACCGCTGGTGCCGGAGCTCAAGAGCCAGTTTCCCCAGGCGCCCTACATCGCCCGGCCCGGCAACATCAACGCCTGGGACAACGAGGACTTCGTCAAGGCCGTGAAGGCCACGGGCAAGAAGCAACTGATCATCGCCGGCGTGGTGACCGAGGTGTGCGTGGCCTTCCCCGCACTGTCGGCCATCGAGGAAGGCTTCGACGTCTTCGTGATCACTGACGCCTCCGGCACCTTCAACTCCATCACCCGCGATGCGGCGTGGAATCGCATGTCGCAGGCCGGCGTGCAACTGATGAGCTGGTTCGGCGCTGCCTGCGAACTGCACCGCGACTGGCGCAACGATGTGCAGGGGCTGGGCACTCTGTTTTCCAACCACATCCCCGACTACCGCAACCTGATCACGAGCCACACCACGTTCACCCAGGGCAATTGAGGAGAAGACCGTGAGCACACCCCAAACCATCGCCAACTTCAACGGCGCCCGCCCGGTCATCGATCCCGACAATGTGGCAATGCTGCTGATCGACCATCAAAGCGGCCTGTTCCAGACCATCAAGGACATGCCCTTCACCGAGGTACGTGCCAATGCCACCACACTCGCCAAGGTAGCGACACTGGCGAAGATCCCGGTCATCACCACCGCATCGGTGCCGCAGGGTCCGAACGGCCCCTTGATCCCCGAGATCCACCAGTACGCCCCGCATGCCCGGTACGTTGCGCGCAAGGGCGAGATCAACGCCTGGGACAACCCGGAGTTCGTCGCTGCCGTCAAGGCCACCGGGCGCAGGCAGCTCATCATCGCGGGGACGATCACCAGCGTCTGCATGGCCTTTCCCAGCATCGCCGCGGTGCACGAGGGCTACCAGGTCTTCGCGGTGATCGACGCCTCGGGGACCTACTCGAAAATGGCGCAGGAAATCACGCTGGCGCGCATCGTGCAGGCTGGCGTCGTGCCGATGGACACGGCGGCGGTGTGCTCGGAGGTGCAAAAGACCTGGAACCGCGAGGACGCGTTGCAGTGGGCTCAGGCCTACAGCGCAGTCTTCCCGCCGTACCAGTTGCTGATCGAAAGCTACTCCAAGGCGCAGGAAGTGGCCAGGAACGGTGAGCAGTTGGATTCGCAACGCACCTGACTGCGGTAGCACGGCACGGGTACGAGGCCGCTTGCCCAAGGTGTCGGCGGCCATGGTGGAATTTGTGGATGAGGCGCAGGACTGAGACCCCGGCCCCGGTGGCGCTCAGCGCCAGCAGTCCTCCACCGTTCCCAGGGGCGATATGCCTTTCACGCCCAGGGCGTTCAGGGTGTAGTCGCCGCAGCGCCTGTCCGATGCCTGGCGGCCGGTGCGCGTGGCCTTGAGCGTGTAGCCGCCGTCATTGGCGGACGTGGCCATCGTCAGGGTGTAGTGGCCGTTCTCGGACTTGTCCCCCCAGGGCAGCCTGAGGTTGGCGACGGAGCTTGTGTAGCCGCCGTTCTGCGCCCGCCAGCGCTCCTGCCGGGCGGCGGCCTCGCCCAGCAGGCTTTGCGCTTCCACGCGCCGCGATCGCAGCACGTATTCCTGGTAGGAGGGGTAGGCGATCGCCGAAAGAATGGCGACCACCGCCACCGTGATCATCAGCTCGATCAGCGTGAATCCATATAGCTTGCTGCGCACGCATTTCTCCTCGGGGGCCCGCAGGGCCAGCCAGACGGCCGGGGCCGGCAGGCCCCTTTGTGTAGTGGATGGGATGGCGGTCACGGGTTCGCTGGCTGGCGGCGCCAGCTCTGTCGCCCCCGGTCCACTCCGCTGTTGATATCGTCGCCCCCGGTCTTGACTGGGTCTCCCGCCCCGCTTGGCTTTCCGCTGGAGTCGAAGATCTTCGCGCCGCTGATGGTGGGCCTGCCCGGCCCCACCTCGCGGCCGTTGACCTGCTGGCCTGCCAGGTTGTCGGAGGCGTTGAAGATGCCGTCGCCGTTCACATCGAAGGCGACATAGTCGGTCTTGCCCCCGGTGTCGGGATCGATGGCGTAGATCGTGCTGGCCAGGCCTGCGGAGCAGGGGTCGCCCAGCGGCGGCCGGATGGAGGTGAACACCAGCCCCCGCCCGTACAGGCTCATGTCGTAGACCAGTCTTTCGCCGTCGCGCGGCAGATCGACGTACCAGCCCCAGCTGTGCACATTGGAGTCGGCGGTGCTGGTGGCGTCCTTGTACCAGGTGACCGGGTTGGCCGACAGGGCGAACTTGCCCGGAAAGCCGCTCACCTGGGTGAACTGCTGGGCCTGCAGATCCCCGCGCCCCTTGCCGGCGGTAGGCAGCGGCTGCGGCGCAGTCGTGGCGGGTGTGCCGTAGCGATCCCAGACACCGAACACCGATTGCCGGCGCATGTCCAGCTTGTCGTCATCCGTCATGAAGCGGCCCGTGCCGAAGGCCACCACATCGCCCTTGCCGCTGGAGTGCCGCACCACGTAGGGTGCGGTGGTGATGGACAGCCGCTTGCCGCCGCTGCGTTCGGACTCGCGTGCCACAAAGAACAGTTGCGCATTCCATGAGCCGCTGGCACCGCTGGCCAGGTCCACGCGCCATACATTGCCCGCAAGATCACCGGCATAGGCCACGTCCACCTTGCCATCGCCGTTGTTGTCCACCACGGCGGCGCGCGACAGGCCGTTCTTCGGCGCAGGCAGCGCGCTCAGCTCTGCGGCCGTCATGCCTGCCGCGAAATCAAAGCGCCGGATGACCTCGCCACTGGAGACATCCAGCACAAACAGGCTGGACTCGCCGGAGGCGCTGTTCGACGCCTGGTAGCCATTGGACAGGAATACCACCCACCTGCCCTTGGACCGGCCGGCGTCGTTGAGCCGCGCAACGACGGGCGTTGGCATCGAGTAACCCATGCGTTCGTCCTGTTCAACGCCGAACTCCCACAGCAACCGGGGGGAGGTGGGGTCCGTGACGTCCAGCGCGAAGACCTGCCGCCCGCCCGCGCCCAGGCTGCCGACCAGCACCCTGTGCCAGGCGTTGCCGAAGTAGACATCGGAGACCACGGGCGTCCCGTCCACGAAGTAGCGGTGGGGAGCGCCGCCCGCGCCATACCGGGACGTCAGGACATTGAGCGAATTCTTCACCCCCGATGGAATGAAGGCGAACTCCTCCTTGCCAGATGCCGCGTCGAAGGCGTGCAGCATGCCGTCGTTGGCGCCCACATACAGCATCTCCTTGGCAGCCTGTTTCGCGGCAAAGGCGGCATAGGTGGTGCTGCCCTCCAGCTTGTCCGCAGCGGAGGCGCGGTACAGGCCGCCCTTGACCCGCACCAGCGAGGAATTGACGATGTCGCCCAGCACATTGGGCTTTCCGCTGGCCAGGGGCTTGCGCACGCGCAAATCATCGCGCACCTCGCCACGCAGGAACTCGATGCGCTTTTTGGCCTGGCCATCGGCGGAGTTCGTGGCCGGGTCCGTGTTGAGCACGGCCAGCCAGGACGCATCGGAACGCTGCCCGCTGAGGCTGGAGTATGTGAAAGGGCTCAGCGACACGGCACTGCCGGTCCTGCTGGGGTAGTAGATCTTGCGGTCATCGGCGGACCGCTCCGACAGGAGTTCCGCCGCGCTCCACACCAGCGTTCTGTCGCTGGTGGTGAGCTTCTCGCGGATGACATCGCCGCTCCAGTACTGGACCTCGAACGTGGTCCGATACAGGTCGGCGCCTTCGCCCAGTGTCGCCGTGGGCATGTCCACGCTGACCGCCGTCACGGAACTGATGTTCTGCAGGATGTCGTTGAACGCCTTGGTCAATTGCTCCTTGAGCGTGCCGGCATTGGTCACCAGAAAATAGTTGTCCGGATCTCCCGTGATCTTGGAGGGGTCGCGGTCCGGCACGCCGTACTTGGCGGCATACCACAGCGGTCCCTTCAGGAAGCTGCCCGCATCGGTCGCATTGCCGGGAGTGAAGCTGCGGGTGGCCGTGAGCCCCAGGTTCGAGCATTCCGTGCGCTGTTGGGCCGAGATGCTGCCCCGGCAGTAGCCCGGATCGCGATTGGGGGGCGTGTTGTAGGCGTAGTAGGCCGAGGCCGTGTCCTTGTCACGCACCTCCAGGTACATGCCGTCCTTGGTGGTGCCCGAGATCACATAGCCCATGTGCTGCCCCAGGCCGCCAGCGGCGTATTCGGACACCATGTCGATCTTCACCGTGCCATCGGCCTGCAGCGCGATCGTGTAGCGCGCGATGGCGTCCATGTCATGGTCGGCGCCCTGCTCCACGTCCTCGTAGTTGATGCGGAACTCCGCATAGGGCCGCCCGCCATTGACCGAGGCATCGATGTCCGCCTTGCCCGTGTTGGCAATGTTGACCACGTAGTAGTCGACGATCTGGTTGGTCGGCGTGAAGACCGCATTGTTCACGGTGCTGCCACCGGCACTGCCGGAGACGGTCTTGGCAAACGGCGCAATGGTCACAAAGCGCTTGCCGCCGATCGGAAAGCGTATTTCCGGCAGCGGTGACGCAATGGCCACGGAGTAGGTCCTCAGCGCATTCTTGCCCTGGCTGTTGCCGAAGATGGCATTCCTGGCGCCGAAACGGGCCACGCCTGCGGCATAGTAGGTGCCTTCCTTGCTGGGCTCCTCAGGAGACAGGCCGCGCGCCCATGACAGGTCTGCAATGGTCTTGACCGAAGGAGCCTGGTCGGCATTGGCCGATGTTGACTGGCCGATGAAGAAGTTCTTCCCGTCTATGCGCTCGGCCGAGCCGATGGCCGCCACCTCGTCTGAGACATTGAAGCCATTGAGGGCGCTGGCACCGACGCTCGCGTAGCGGCTGCCGGGCAGCTTGCCGTCGTAGGAGGGATTGATGTCGCTGAGCACCGTCATGACGGGACGGGAGCAGTACTGGTAGCCGCCCCCGCCTTCGGCCTTGGCCCTGTAGGGCGTTTCCCAGGCGGGCTTGGACAGGCCCAGGGACGCATCCTTGGAGGAGCCGCCGGCGTAGTCATAGATGCCGAGGGCCTGGGACGCGCCGCCGAAATAGCGCATGGTCTCGAACATCATTTCGCTGATGGGGTTGCCCCACATGGCGCACTTCGAAGGCTTGTCCAGCGAACTGATGGGGCCGGACGTGATCCAGCCGCATTCCACGTATTTGCCGCCGGTGTAGCCGATCAGCCGCTGGCGGTCTATGTTGGCGACCACGCCATTGACACCCGTCTTGAACTGGCCCGTCTGAGGGTCGACTTCCTCTGCGAAATTGCCGATATTGCGACGCAGCACGCCGCCGGCGATGTTTTTCTCGTACGAGCCTGTGAGCAGGCCGAAGTACATCTTCCCGTTCTCCCCGAAGTCGTGCAGCAGCCCCGTGGGCTTGTAGATGGTCTTGCCACCGTTGGGATAGGCCTTGCAGCTGGCCTCGAGCAACTGGACATTGCTGCTGGAGCAGGCCTCCACAAGCAGGTTGTAGTCGGTGATCCTGCTGCTGGCCCGCGCGCACGAATTGCCGCCTGCACAGTTGCTCTGCCCTGCAAAGCCCTCCTGGGACACCCAGTCCCAGATCTGGAACGAGGAGTCATTGAGCACGCGCAACTGGGTGATGACGCCAGCGGCCTCCCCCAGCGTGGTGACGGCAAACAGATGGCGCGTGCCGACCGCCGGCGGGCGCAGCGGCGCATAGTCCGAAATGCTGTAGACCTTGGCATCCCGCGCAGGGTCATAGGCCTTGCCCCAGCTGTGCGCATCCCTGGGAATGTAGGCGGTCTGCAAAACGGTGCGCGAAGCCGTGTCCTCCGCACGCATGCCGCCATAGAGCACGCGGCGTATGGCGTCCATGCGCGATGTGCCCAGATAGTTCAGGAAGTCGCCGCTCCAGTGGTTCGAGCACTTTTTCCTGTTGCTTCCGGTCGCTGCCTGCGAGGGCACGAAAACACCCTTGGAATAGCTGTAGCAGACGTTGTTGTTGAAGTAGCCGTAGTAGTCGATCTGGTCCGGCTTGTACCCGACATCGATCACACCGTCGCCGTTGAGGTCGGAGGCATCGTTGTAGGCCTCGTAGTACAGCTTGTGGTCACGCCCCATCACCAGCATGTTCAAGGGCGCCAGCGCCTGGTTCACGAACAGCGGCATCTGGGACAGCACGGTGTCCGCGCGCCCCTGGGCATGCGCCGGCGTACTGGCCAGTGCCAATGCGCACGTCCACAGCGCCAGGGCCGGCCACGCGCGTGCCAGGCCCTGGCGCCCCCTCGGACCATGCATGGTTTTCCAACTTGCAATGCGAGCCATTGAAGCTCCCTCCCCCTGCTTACTTTATGAACATGTTGACGCTGGACCGCAGGCACAGCGCATGCGCTCCGCAGGCCTGGGCCTGCGTCTTTTCCGTGGCCTGGGCATTGACCTCATAGAAGTCCGTGCAGCCGGTGGCGGGTGCATCCAGCGCGGACGTCGCACTACCCGACTTGGGACAGGCGGTCGTGATGTATCGGGGATACCAGTACCCATCGGGCTGCTGAAACCCGGCCGCCTTGGCCTTGGTCGTCCGAAAATCCGTACCGAGCCCGATGGAGTCCGTACGCACATCGGATACCGAGCAGGGAATGCCGCTGCTCTCGGCCACCGGAGTGCCGGCGCCATTGCAAGGCTTGAGTGCGACGGCATGCTCCAGCAGCTTGCGCTCACCTTCTCGCAGCGTGCCATCCGCGGTTTCATACAGCCGCTGGCTATCCACCATGTTGGCGGCGATGCGTGCCTCCAGCGTGGCCACGCGCATGCCGACCACCGCCAGCAGCAACACCAGCAGCAGCATGATCATGGACACCAGCAAGGCATTGCCGCGCTGGCGCCCGTGCAGGACACAGGACATGCAGCGGCGGCTCCGGGCTCCGATCAGCGCGGTCATGGCATCAGATTCCTCAGGGTGAGCGTGCCGGTGGCCAGTTGCAGCAGGGAGCCGGCATTCGCATCGCATCGGGCCCGGGCGCCGCCCAGTTGCGCCCAACGCTCGCAGACGGTGGAGGTCATGCCCTGCGTCACCTTGCCGGAGCTTTCCAGCAAGAGGGCAAGGCGCAGGGAACGGATGGCTTCCTGCTTCCCGGGCAACGTGGCCGTGAAGGCATCGACCCTGCGTATCGCGCCGGGCGCTGTCTGCCGATCGATGCCGAACTCGAAATGCACCGCCCGCACGCCATCGGCGAGCGGCACAACCTCCTGCGCGGCCCGGCAGACCAGCACACCACTTTCGACGGTGTATTTCTCCGCGAACATGCCGGTCGCCGGCGCCGGAGCGTCATAGGGGCCCGCGGCCCCCAGGTTCGCCGGCGTGCCCGCACAGTCGGTTTCCGCAGCGTCCCGGGGCTGGAAGCGAAGGCAGACGGTCTGCGCGTCAGCCGCGTAGAGCGCCTGTCCCTGGGCGAACTGGCAGCCGTTGGGATGGGGCGAGGAATCGGCAGGAAATGCGTCGAACATCGCCTGCGAAGGGTCTCTCCTGTAGCCTGCCTTGGAGAACTCGGAGTCCAGCACGGCCAGCGCCAGCCGGCTGTTGCCGAGGTTCTCGCTCTGCCCCACGCGAAAACCGAAGCTCGACAGCCCCTGCATGTAGATGGTGGTGGCAATCAGCACGAGGAACAGGCCGATGGCCAGCGCCACCAGAATCTCCACCAGGGACAGGCCCGCCTGGGACGGCATGCGCATGCGGCACGCCCGTGCGCCCGGCCCGCGCTCAAAGCCGCGACCGCAGCGTGAATGTGCAAAATTCATTGTCGCTTCCATCCAGACATTGGCCTTTCTTGACCGGCCAGGCCACCGTCACGGACACCAGGCCGTCGGCATCGGCGCTCACGGCGAAGGAGGTGTCGATGCGGTCCTCGGTGAGATCGGGCACCAGCTTGCGGGCCCGCTCGCCCCAGCAGGCCAGGCGCTGCGCCCGCGGCTGCGGCAAAGGCTGGCAGGCCACGGGTGCCGCGGGCATCGCGGCACCCTCCAGCTTCTGGTAGCCGCCCAGTTCCGCCACGGGCGCGCCCTTCGCGTCCAGGACCGTGGCCGTGTCCCCCCGCAGGGTCTCCAGCAGTTCGGAAGCCAGCATGGATGCCATCTGGCGCCGCTCGGTATCCACGGTGTATTCAATGGCACGCACATGGATGCGCACGGCGCCCAGCAGCCCCACGGCCACCAGCAGCACGGCGACGAGTACCTCGATAAGGCCTGCGCCGCGTTGCCTGCGAGAAGGAAAAGGAATGGACATGTTGCAGACCCGTTGCACGCGCATCAGCAACTGCCGCCGGCAGGCAGCCGCTGCTGGCGCACAAGCCCGGCGCGGGTCACTCTCAGGCATTGCATGCGCGTGGCATGGCGAGCCGTGACGGTCAGCGTGTACAGCGTGCTGGCGCCGGAGAACTGCCTGGCGGTCCCCGTGGTTTCGAACAGGACACCCTGGGAAGAATCACCGGAGGGCGAGACTGTCACGGCCTCAGGCACCCGGGCCTCGCGCACCAGTTGCCCTCCCGACTTGGCGGACCATGTCTGCCCCGCGCCCACGAAGCTGCTTTCCACCCGTTTGTAGACCGCTTCGGAGCGAGCCAGCTGCAGCAACGACTGCAACTCGAGCGCAGCCGAGCTGACGCGCTGGTTGGCTATTTGGGCGATGAAGGAAGGAGCGGCCAGAGCGGCCAGAATCGCGACCAGCGCCACCACCACCATCATCTCGATGAGGGTGAAGCCACGGGGCCATTGCCATGTGCCGCCTGGACAGCCGTTGCGCGTGTGACCGGGGTTTTTCATGCAAGCGTGCTTCTCGTTGCCGGGGAACCATGCGACAGGCCTGCAAGCCCTGCGCCATTGCTCTTTATTGATGTTTGCAATCGTAATGCAAAGGCAATTTAGAACACCTATTGACACAGGTTATGGGACAAATATAGGACTTGTCTTATAAAAACCTGCGCAAAGCGCAACACCCCATCCAGCAAGCCCGGCCCGCCGTCCGTGCACGCAAGCTCGGCGGGACGGCCCGCGCAACGGGCATGGCATGGCCACGGTGGCGATACGGCAGGTCCCGAAGTCAGGAGGCAGGCCTCGCACCAAGCGCCTGAAAATCCACCGCAGCATGCGCGGCCGCAATCCAGCCGCAGCGCAATTGGCGATGCGAATATCCCGTCAGCTTCCAGCCCGAGGAAGATAAAGTTTGCGCCCAAAGCAAAAATCCCCAGTGCATTTCTGCACTGGGGATTTTCTTGTTTGGGGTGGCTGATGGGGCTCGAACCCACGACAACAGGAATCACAATCCTGGACTCTACCAACTGAGCTACAGCCACCGTTGAAGCATTCGATTATATGCCAAAAACCAGCAGACAAATGCTTTGGAACAGGCGTTGCGTGACGGATCGGGTGCAGCAGGAACAACGGCGCATCGGGGGACGCGGGCAAAGGGCAGGATGGCGCCATCCTCCATGCAGCCGCAGCCGGCAGGGACCTTGTCCGGCGCACCTGAAGCTGCCGGGGACAAGCTGCCGGGCACAAGCAGTCCCCCTGCCGCCCAAAGCAAAAATCCCCAGAGCATTTCTGCTCTGGGGATTTTTTTATTTGGGGTGGCTGATGGGGCTCGAACCCACGACAACAGGAATCACAATCCTGGACTCTACCAACTGAGCTACAGCCACCGTAGAAGAACGCTATTCTATTCCAAAAAACTGCTTGATTTCTGAAATTTCTGTTTTTCTAGAAATTTCCCTCATCAGGGGCGCGGGACCTTGATCTGCACCTTGAGCTGTTTCTTGAGAAGCTCGTAGTATGCCATAGCTTCCGCCACGGCCGAGCTTCGCAGGAAGTCCTGCTTCTGCGCGGCAGCCGCCTGCGCATCATCGGCCGGACGCTCGACGATGCGGTTGATCTTGACCACGGCATAGCCTTGCGCGCCCAGGTCAACACCCGTCCACGCAGGCAGCTGGGCCGTGGGCGCACGCAGGGCAGCGTCCACCACTTCGCGCGACTGGCCTTCGGGCTGGTCACGGCTGATCACCTTGGCTGCGGGCAATTGCGCCGCGTCAGGCTTGGCCTTCCATGCGGCGAGCTTGGCTTCGCCATCGGCCTTGGCCAGTTCGGCGGATTTTTGCGCCACATACAGGGTGCGCAGCTTGTCGCCGACCTCGGCCATGGGCAGCGTGCGGGCAGGCGTGTACTCCACCACGCGGCCGGCCACCAACTGGTTGGAACCCAGCTCCACCGCATCGGTGTTGCGCTTGTTGTTGAGCGAATCGCTGGAGAACAGCGCCTCCAGGAAACGGGGATTGGCCAGGGGGCCCTTGACGTTGGGGCCGGGCTGGCGCGTCACATGGTCTGCCTTTTGCACGGTGAGCTTGAACTTCTCGGCCACGGGCTGCAGGCTGTCCGACTGCTCGTAGACCGCGTTGGAGAAGCCTTCCGCCAGTTCGGCGAACTTGCGCTGGGCCTGCTGCTGCTTGAGTTCGGCCTCCAGCTTGGGACGCATCTGCTCGAAGCTCGGCGCCTTGGGCTTCTTGATGTCCACCAGCGAGATGATGTGGTAGCCGAAGTCGCTGTGCACCACGTCGCTGATGTCGCCGACCTTCATGCCGAAGGCTGCATCCTCGAACGGCTTGACCATGGCACCACGGCCGAAGTAGCCCAGGTCGCCACCCGATGCAGCGGAGCCGCCGTCCTGCGAGTTGGCCTTGGCCAGCTCGGCGAAGCGCTTGGGGTCCTTGCGCAGCTCGGCCAGCAGTTCCTCGGCCTTGGCCTTGGCTTTCTCCTGCTCTGCCGCGGGGGCATCCTTGGATGCGTTGATCAGGATGTGGCTGGCGCGGCGCTCCTCGGGACCGGCCAGGCGCTCGGCGTTCTGGTTGTAGTAGGAACGCACATCGTCTTCGCTCAGCGTGATGCCGGCCTCGATGCTGGGCACATCCAGCAGCAGGTATTCCACCTTGGCCTGCTCCAGTTGCTGGAACTGGCTGGTGTGGGCGTCGTAGTAGGCCTTGAGGTCGGCCTCGGTGGGCTGGACCTTGCTGGCGTAGGCGCTGGCTTCGAAGCGTGCCACCTGCACTTCGCGGCGCTGGTACAGCGCATCGATGGCCTGCTTGACCTGGGCGTCGGTCGCAAAGGCCGTGCCCGTGACGCCACCCATCACCTGGTTCATGGACAGTTCGCGGCGCAGATTGGCCTCGAAGCCCTCAGGCGTCAGGCCCTGCGATCCGACCAGGGCGCGGTAGGCTTCGGCATCCATCGAGCCATCCGGCTTCTTGAGCGCGGCAATCGCGGGAATCTCCTGCAGCGTGCGCACCAGCTGTGCATCCGATGCGGCCAGGTGCATCTTCTGCACGGCAGCGGCCAGCACCTGGTCACGCACCATCTTCTCCAGCGTGGCGTAGCGCGCCTGCGGCGAATCCAGCAGCTTGGGGTCGACGTTGGGGTTCTCGGCGCGCAGGCGGTCGCTTTCCATGCGGTGCGCGTTCTCCCAGTCGGCCTGTTTGATCTCATGTCCATCCACACGCGCGACGATCACGCTGGATTCGGTGAAGTAGTTCTGGTTGACCCCCACGAAGATGAACGAGGGAATGATCAGCAAGAACAACAAGATCATCACGAACTTGGAATGCTTGCGGATGGATTCGAACATGGTCTGTCTTTCAGTGGCAGAAATAGAAAAGGCGAACTTTCGTTCGCCTTTTGTTCTTGGTGGGTGCTGACGGGGTCGAACCGCCGACCTACGCCTTGTAAGGGCGCCGCTCTACCAACTGAGCTAAGCACCCCACCTTGACTGGTGTCAGTTCAGGGCATCCTTCAATGCCTTGCCCGGACGGAACTTGGGAACCTTGGCGGCCTTGATCTTGATGGTCTCGCCGGTGCGGGGGTTGCGGCCCGTGCGGGCGGCGCGCTTGCCAACGGCGAATGTACCAAAACCAACGAGCGACACTGTACCACCCTTTTTGAGGGTTTTCTTCACAGCCTCAATCGTGGAATCCAGTGCGCGAGCAGCCGCAGCCTTGGAGATGTCGGCGTTGTTAGCGATGTGCTCAATCAGTTCGGTTTTATTCACAAGATGCCTCTGGAGAAATAAGTGAATGGAATGTCTCTGCGGCCACCAACTTGGCGCGACCAGAAACCCGGCGCGACGGATACGGAATCTGGCTTGCCGTTCGACGCTTGCCTCGGGGCAGGCATCGGTGAATTAAAGCCATCGACCTTCCAGGTGTCAATGCACGCTGTGCATCGCAACGACAGGGCACGATTCTATGCGGTTTTGGCGCCAGCTTTGGCTTTGCGGCCGGTTTTTTGCGCGCAGCGGGTGCTAGCGGCTTCACGAATTGACAAGGGTTGACAATGGACTTGCCCGCCGCAGGCCTTGCCAGTGCTGCAATGTGCCTCACCGCTTCGCATCCACGACGCCGCAGCGGCTGCCCTGCCTGATTCAAATGCTTCCAAAAAAATAGCAACGCCAGACAGTTTGACGTGTCTGGCGCAGGATCCCGGGAACGGCCGGAAAGGCCCTCAGTGCGTGACCCGCGCGCGGATCTCCGGCAGGGCTTTTTGCAGGTAGTAGACCATCGACCAGACGGTGAGCACCGCCGCCACCCAGATCAGCACCTGGCCCCAGACGCCGGTGTCGATCATGCCGAACACACGGCCGTCGTACAGCAGGAAGGGGATGGCCACCATCTGCGCCGTGGTCTTGAGCTTGCCCAGCATGTGCACGGCCACGCTCTTGCCCGCGCCCAGGTGGGCCATCCATTCGCGCAGGGCCGAGATGGCGATCTCGCGGCCGATGATGATCAGGGCCACGAACACATCGGTGCGCTGCAGATGCACCAGCACCAGCAGCGAGGCGCAGACCAGGAACTTGTCGGCCACGGGATCGAGGAAGGCGCCGAAGGCCGATGTCTGGTTGAGCTTGCGCGCCAGGTAGCCGTCGAGCCAGTCGGTGGCCGCGAAGACGATGAACATGACCGTGGCGACCAGGTTGCGGGTCGCCACGTCGAAAGGCGCATAGAACACCCCGACGATCAGCGGAATCGCGACGATCCGCGTACAGGTCATCAAGGTGGGGATTGTGAGAAACATGGCCGCCATTGTGTCACGTACCTTGGTGTTTGAGGTTCTGTTTGCGGGCCTGCGGTGCAGCCCGCGGGACAGTCGTTTCAATGCAATGCACGGTAGATATCTTCAGCCAGCGCGGCCGAGATGCCGTCCACGCTGCACAGGTCTTCCACCGTGGCTTCCGACACGCCGCGCACGCCGCCGAAGCGCTGCAGCAGGCGCGCGCGCTTCTTGGGGCCCACGCCCGGAATCTCCTCGAGCTTGCCGCCGCCTACGCGCACCTTGGCGCGCGCCGCGCGCATGCCGGTGATGGCGAAGCGGTGGGCCTCGTCGCGGATCTGGGCCACCAGCATCAGCGCGGCCGAGTCGTAGCCCAGGTAGATCTTCTCGCGCCCGTCGGCAAAGACCAGCTCCTCCAGGCCGACCTTGCGCCCCTCGCCCTTTTCCACGCCCACGATGCGCGAGACATCGAGCCCCAGCTGCTCGAAGACTTCGCGCGCCATGCTGACCTGGCCCTTGCCACCGTCGACCAGCACCAGGTCCGGCAGTTGCGGCTGCTTGCCGGTGAGCTCGGCACCGCCCGCCTCTCTTTGCGCCTCGGCCACGCGGCTGTAGCGGCGCGTCAGCACCTGGCGCATGGCGGCATAGTCGTCGCCGCCCGTGATGCCTTCGATGTTGAAGCGCCGGTATTCGCTGCTTTGCATCTTGTGGTGATGGAAGACCACGCAGGAGGCCTGCGTGGCCTCGCCTGCCGTGTGCGAGATGTCGAAGCATTCGATGGTGAGTTCGTCCAGGTTCTCGCAGGCCAGGTCCAGCGCCTCGACCAGGGCGCGCGTGCGCGCCTGCTGCGAGCCTTCTTCGGCCAGCAGGCGGGCCATCTGGATGTCGGCGTTTTTTTGCGCCATCTCCAGCCAGATGCGCCGCTGCTCGCGCGGCTGCTGCACGGCGGTGATGCGCACGCCGCCTTGCTCGCTCAGCAGCGCCAGCAGTTTCTTGTCCACCGGGTGGCTGACGATGAGCACGGGCGGCACGGCCACGCCGGTGTAGTGCTGGGCGATGAAGGCCTCCAGCACGATCTCCTCGACCGGGCGCGCGGACTCGGCAAGACTGGCCTCTTCCTCGCCGGCGTAGACCGAGGCGGCATCGCCCAGGTTGGCGGGAAAGTACGGCCGGTCGCCCAGGTGGCGGCCGCCGCGCACCATGGCCAGGTTCACGCAGGCGCGACCGCCCTGCACCTTCACGGCGAGGATGTCCACGTCGCGGTCGTCGGCGGTTTCTATGACCTGCTGGTGCAGCACGCGCGACAGTGCCGTCATTTGGTTGCGCACCTCGGCGGCCTGCTCGTATTCCATGCGCCCGGCGTGCTCCATCATGCGGGCCTCCAGCTGGCGCAGCAGTTCCTGGGTCTCGCCGCGCAGCATGGCCTCGGCATTGCGCACATCCAGCGCATAGGCTTCGGGCGAGATCAGGTCCACGCAGGGGCCGGAGCAGCGCTTGATCTGGTAGAGCAGGCAGGGCCGCGAGCGGTTGGCGAAGACCGTGTCCTCGCAGGTGCGCAGCCTGAAGACCTTTTGCAGCAGCTGGATGCTTTCCTTGACGGCCCAGGCATTGGGATAGGGGCCGAAGTAGCGGTGGCGCTTGTCCACGGCGCCGCGGTAGTAGGCCATGCGGGCAAAGAGCTGGTGGGCCGGCTCGCCATCCCGGCCGTCGCGCGCGGCCACGCCGGTGATCTTCAGATAGGGATAGCTCTTGTCGTCCCTGAACAGGATGTTGTACTTGGGTTGCTGCGTCTTGATCAGATTGTTTTCGAGCAGCAGGGCCTCGGCCTCGGAGCGCACCACCGTGGTCTCCATGCGGGCGATCTTGCCCACCATGTGGCCTATGCGCGTGCCGCCATGGTTCTTGGTGAAGTAGCTGGAGACGCGGCGCTTGAGGTTGATGGCCTTGCCCACGTACAGCAGCGTGCCTGCCGCGTCGAAATAGCGGTAGACGCCGGGCAGGCCCGGCAGCGCTGCCACCTGGGCCAGCAGTTCATCGGAATGGGGTTCGGACATGCGCCTATTGTGGCCGCTGCCCGGGCCCGCCGCAGCGGGCCTGCGGGCCCTCGGGCTCTTACTCGGCCTCGATCTTCGAGGACTTGACCACCTGGGCCCAGTTGGCCCAGTCGGTCTTGACCATGGCGCCGAGCTGCTGCGGGTTCATGTAGTCGGCCGTGGCGCCCTGCTCCTGCGCCTTTTGCTTGAAGGCCGGGTTCTCCACGACCTTCTTGAGGTCTGCCGTGAGCTTGTCGATCACGGGCCTGGGCGTGGCGGCGGGCGCGAACACGGCAAACCAGGAGGTGGCGTTGACGCCTGCGTAGCCGGCCTCGGCCGTGGTGGGCGCATCAGGCAGGCTGGGCAGGCGCTGCGTGCCGGTGACGGCCAGCACGCGCAGCTTGCCGCTTTGCACATGGGGCATGAAGGGCGGCGCCGTGCCGAAGGTCAGGTCCACCTGGCCACCCAGCAGGTCCTGCAGCGCGGGGCCCGTGCCCTTGTAGGGGACGTGGACCATCTTGATGCCGGCCTGCTGCTCCAGCATGGCGCCGGTCACGTGCTGCAGCGATCCGTTGCCGGAAGAGGCGTAGTTCAGCTTGCCCGGGTTGGCCTTGGCATAGGCCACGAGTTCGGCCAGCGTCTTCACGGGCAGCTCGGACCGCACCACGATGATCTGCGGCGCCGACAGCACATTGGCCACGGGCTGGAAGTCGCCCTGCTCCCAGGTGCGGGTCTTGGTCAGGTGGGGCGAGATCACGTGGTAGCCCGAGTACTGCATGAGCAGGGTGTAGCCATCGGCCTCGGCACGCTTGACCAGGCTGGCCGCGATGGAGCCGTTGCCACCGCCCTTGTTGTCCACCACCACCGACTGGCCGATCACCGGCGCCAGCGCCTGGGCCGCCATGCGCGCGGCCAGGTCGGTGGTGCCGCCGGCTGCGGCCGGCACGATCATGGTGATGGTCTTGGCGGGGTAGCCGCCCTGGGCCAGCGCGGCCGTGCCGCCCAGGCCCAGTCCTGCGATGGCCATGGCCACGGCTGCGATCTGTCTGCGTTGAATCTTCTTCATCTTTGTCTCCTTGGTTTGCTCGGTTCTTGTGAATGAGAATGCGCGCCGGCCTCAGCCCTTGGCCAAAGCCCGTTCGCGGATGGCTGCAAAGTCGGCTGGTGGCTGGTGCAGGTCCAGCCGCGCGCCGGCCTTGGCGATCTGGCTGGCCGTGTCATGGCCGATCAGCGCGGGCAGGCTGCGCGCGGCCGCGACGATCTGCGCCAGGTCCACGCCGGTGTCGTAGCCCATGAGCTGCAGCGCGTGGACGATGTCCT
This sequence comes from Delftia sp., assembly GCF_059499305.1. Lineage (NCBI taxonomy): Bacteria > Pseudomonadati > Pseudomonadota > Betaproteobacteria > Burkholderiales > Comamonadaceae > Delftia > Delftia sp. The sequence continues at coordinate 297,465 of NZ_JCABYI010000009.1, read as the reverse complement.
CCGTGCAGGCATTGCCCGAGGCGCCCGGCGCATAGGGGCAGCCGCCCAGGCCGCCGATGGAGGCGTCGAAGCGGTCGCCGCCCGCCTCGATGGAGGCCAGCACATTGGCCAGCGCCATGCCGCGCGTGTTGTGGAAATGCAGGGTCATGCCCAGCTGCGGCCAGCGCTGCCGGAAGGCGGCCACCATGGCGCGCACCTGGGTCGGGAAGGCCATGCCCGTGGTGTCGCACAGCGTGATGCCCTGCACGCCCAGATCGGCAAAGCGCTGCACCCAGCCGAAGACTTCCTGCTGCGGCACATCGCCCTCCATGGGGCAGCCAAAGCAGCATGACAGCGAGACGTTGACGGGCACGCCCGCCTGCTGCGCCGTGGCCACGACCTGGGCCAGCGCCGCGAACGACTGGCTGCGCTGCATGCGCAGGTTGCACAGGTTGTGGGTCTCGCTGACCGACATGACGAGGTTGAGTTCGTCCGTGCGCGCCTCGATGGCGCGCTCGGCGCCCCGCGCATTGGGCACCAGGGCGGTGTAGACGGTGCCGGGGCGGCGTTCGATCTCGCGCATGACGATTTCGCCATCGCGCAGTGCGGGAATGGCCGTGGGCGAGACAAAGGCCGTGACCTCGATCTTGGACAGGCCGGCCTGCGACAGTGCATTGACCAGGGCGATCTTGTCCTCGGTGGGGACGAAGGCCTGCTCCATCTGCAGCCCGTCGCGCGTGCCGACCTCGTTGAAGAAAACGCGGCGGCCCGCGCCCTGCCAGACATCCGTGGTGTGGACGGCGTTCATTGGATCACTCCCTTGCTGCGCAGCAGCGCAATCTGTTCGGCCGTGAGGCCGGCCTCGGCCAGCACCGCGTCGGTGTCGTCGCCCACATGGGGGGCGCTGGTGCGCACCGTGCCCGGCGTGAGCGAGAGCTTGGGCACGATGCCCGGCACCTCGATGTCGTCGCCGTCGCGCGTGTGCTGGCTGAGGATCATGTCGCGGGCGCGGTAGTGCGGGTCCTCGGCAATGTCCTTGGCGGTGTAGACCTTGCCGGCCGGCACGCGTGCGGCGGCCAGCTGGTCCATCACGGCCTGCACGCTCTGCGTGCGCGTCCAGCCGCCGATGACGGCATCGATCTCGGCAATGCGCGCCACGCGGCCCGCGTTGTCGGCCAGTTGCGGATCGTCAGCCAGGTCCTGGCGGCCGATGGTGGCCATCAGGCGCTTGAAGATGGAGTCGCCATTGCCGGCCACCAGCACCCAGCCGTCCTGGCAGGGATAGGCGTTGGACGGCGCAATGCCCGGCAGCGCGCTGCCTGCGGCCTCGCGCACGGCGCCGAAGGCGCTGTATTCGGGCAGCAGGCTTTCCATGACGTTGAACACGGCCTCATGCAGCGCCACGTCGATGACCTGGCCGGCACCGCCGTTCACCTTGCGGTGGTACAGGGCCATCATCACGCCGATCACGCCATGCAGCGCGGCCAGCGTGTCGCCAATCGAGACGCCCACGCGCACCGGCACGCGGCCTGGCTCGGCCGTCAGGTGGCGCAGGCCGCCCATGGCCTCGCCGATCACGCCAAAGCCCGGCAGGTCGCGGTAGGGGCCGGTCTGGCCGTAGCCCGAGATGCGCAGGATGACCAGCCCGGGGTTGAGCGCATGCAGCTGCTCGGGCGACATACCCCAGCCCTCCAGCGTGCCGGGACGGAAGTTCTCCACCAGCACATCGGCCTCGGCGATCAGGCGCCGCGCGATGTCCTGGCCCTCCTGCTGGCGCAGGTCCAGCGCCACCGAACGCTTGTTGCGCGACTGCACCTGCCACCAGACCGAGGTGCCGTTCTTGATCAGGCGCCAGTTGCGCAGCGGATCGCCCGCGCCCGGCGCCTCGATCTTGACCACGTCGGCGCCGAACTCGCCCAGCGTCTTGCCGCAGAACGGCCCGGCGATCAATTGCCCCATCTCGACCACGCGCACGCCGCTGAGCGCGCCGGGTGTGGGGGCCTGCCTTGTCTGTTGTGTCATGGGTTAGCGCTTCCTCTTTGTCTCCTGCGGCCGGCCTCCGATGGCATTGCCGCGGCGCCGATCTTGCCGCCGTCCGCGCCGGCCGCAAAACGCTCAAGCGCGACGCTGCCATCGCAAACCGGCATGGCAGAACCCGGTCGGGCGGGGCCGGGCGATAATCGCCACCCCATGAAACTCGACCCGATTTCGCTGCGCCTGTTCGTGGCCGTGATGGAGGAAAGCGCCATCGCACGCGCTGCCGCACGCGAACACATCGCCCCCTCGGCCGCCAGCCGGCGGCTGGCCGAGCTGGAGAGCCAGCTGCAGGTGGAGCTGTTCACCCGCAGCAACCGCGGCAGCGTACCCACGGCCGCCGCCTATGCACTGCTGAACATGGCGCGCGGCGTGCTCAATGACCTGGACGGCATCGGCGAGCAGATGCGCGAGTACGGCAGCGGCCTGCGCGGCCATGTGCGCGTGATGGCCAACATCTCGGCCATCACCCAGTTCCTGCCCTCCCAGCTGCAGCGCTTCCTGGACCAGCACCCGCATGTGGACGTGCGCCTGCAGGAGCGGGTGAGCAGCGACATCGCGCGCGCCGTGGCCGACAACGAGGCCGATATCGGCATCCTCAACCAGGGCAGCTACGGCGAGAAGATCCGCCTGCGCCCGTACCGGCGCGATCGCCTCATCGTCATCGTCCCCCAGGGCCATGCGCTGGCGCGCCGGCGCTCGCTGCGGCTGGCCCAGGTGCTGGACCATGACCTGGTGGGCATGCACGCCGGCAGCGCGCTCAACCACCAGATCACGCGCGCCGCGGCCGACCTGGGCCTGCAGCCCCGGCTGCGCATGAAGGTCACGGGCTATGACGCGCTGTGCCTGATGGTGGCCTCGGGCCTGGGCGTCGGCATCCTGCCCGAAGGCAGTGCCCGCCTGTACCTGGGTGCCCTGCCGCTGCGCTGCATTGCGCTGGACGAGCCCTGGGCCGAGCGCCAGCTGATGCTGTGCGTGCGCTCGCAGGAGGCCCTGCCGCCCGTGGCCCAGTTGCTGGTCGAACACCTGTGCGAACCCTGATTCCGATGCTTGCCTTCAACCCCATCCCCCCGGCCCCTCTGCCAGAACAGGCCGCTGCACGGACCTGGGACATCTTCTGCCAGGTCATAGACAACTTCGGCGACATCGGCGTGTGCTGGCGCGCGGCGGCCGACCTGGCCTCACGCGGCCAGCGCGTGCGGCTGTGGATGGACGACGCCAGCGCCCTGGCCTGGATGGCGCCCCGGCCCCACCCGGCCGGGCTCAGCGTGCACGGCTGGCCTACGCAGGCGCAGGACGTCCCGCAGGCCGTGGGCGATGTGGTCATCGAGGCCTTCGGCTGCGAGATTCCGCCGCCCTTTCTGGCGGCCATCGCGCGCCGCGCGCCGCTGTGGATCAACCTGGAGTACCTGTCGGCCGAGGACTATGTGGAGCGCTGCCACCGCCTGCCATCGCCGCTGATGTCGGGGCCGGCTGCGGGGTTGACGCGCTGGTTCTTCTACCCGGGCTTCACGGCCGCCACGGGCGGCCTGCTGCGCGAGCCGGACCTGGCCGCGCGCCAGGCGACTTTTGCTTCCGAGGGCCGGCAGGCCTGGCGCACACGCCACGGCATGGGCACCGGCGATTGCGCCATCTCGCTGTTCTGCTACGAGCCTCCTGCCCTGCCGCACTGGCTGTGCCAGCTGCATGCTGCGCCGCCCGCACCACAGGCCACGCATCTGCTGGTGACGCCCGGGCGCGCGGCAGCCGCGGTGCAGCAGGCCATGACCAGCGTGCCCGCCACGGAACAAGGCGCGGTGACCCGGCATGCGCTGCAGCCCTGCCCCCAACCTCAGTTCGACGAAATGCTCTGGGCCTGCGACCTGAACCTGGTGCGTGGCGAGGATTCGCTGGTACGCGCGCTGTGGGCCGGCCAGCCCCTGGTCTGGCACATCTATCCCCAGCACGACGACGCCCACCACGACAAGCTCGACGCCTTCCTGGACTGGCTGCAGGCACCAGCCAGCCTGCGCGTCTTCCACCATGCCTGGAACGGCATGACACCCGCAAGCACCCTGCCCGCAATCACGCCTGCGCTGCTGCGGCAATGGCAGGAATGCGTGCAGGCGGCGCGCCTGCGGCTGCTGCAACAGACCCCATTGATTGAGCAGCTGCAAGCTTTCGTGACCGAAAAAAGCTAGAATGCACGTTTTGCCTCCCTGGAGGCGCCGTTGCGGGCGACCGCCAGCCGGCCGCCATCGACCAACCAGGGTTGCACCCGCCGCGGAACTGCGGCAGGCGCACCGTCCCAGCGACTTCGCTTGCCTGCCCTGTTGAGCGGCTTCAACCTCAGCCAAGCAAGCTATGAAAATCGCTCAAGAAATCCGCGCCGGCAACGTGATCATGCACGGCAAGGACCCGATGATCGTCCTGAAGACCGAATACGCTCGCGGTGGCCGCGGCGCCGCCACCGTGCGCATGAAGCTCAAGGCCCTGCTGTCGAACATGGGCACCGAAGTCGTGTTCAAGGCCGACGACAAGATCGACAACGTGATCCTGGACAAGAAGGAGTGCACCTACTCCTACTTCGCCGATCCGATGTACGTCTGGATGGATGCCGAATACAACCAGTACGAAGTGGAAGCCGCCAACATGGGCGACGCCATCAACTACCTGGAAGACGGCATGCAGGCCGAAGTCGTGTTCTACGACGGCAAGGCCATCTCCTGCGAACTGCCCACGTCCGTGGAACGCGAAATCACCTGGACCGAACCCGCCGTCAAGGGCGACACATCGGGCAAGGTGCTCAAGCCCGCCAAGATCGCTACCGGCTTTGAAGTGCCCGTGCCCCTGTTCGTGAGCCAGGGCGACAAGATCGAAATCGATACCCGCACCGGCGAGTACCGTAAGCGCGTCTGACCGACGCCTGCAGTTCCCTCTGCGAAGCCCCTGGCAGTCTCTGCCAGGGGCTTTTTCTTTGGGTGCGCGGCATCCATGCAGATATTTACCCGGGTTTAATTGACTTGAATATTTTACCCGGCTAATATTCAGCACATGACTACCGACTCTTGCATGGCGGGCGCCGAGCCCGCACCCAGCTACACCATCTTCCAGGGCCATGGCCGCCTGCTGCAGGGGGACAGGCCTGCCGTCCTGCAGTTCCTGCAAAGCCATGAACAGCAGCCGCAAGGCAGCGGATCGGCGCCGCCGCTGTGGGTTTTCGACGACCACAGCGGCATGCGGCTGGACCTGGACTGGCGCAGCGAACTGGCCGCATCGCCCACACCCGGACAAGCCGCCGCACCGCGCAGCGTGGGCCGCCCCAAGCTGGGCGTGGTGGCACGCGAAGTCACCTTGCTGCCACGGCACTGGGAATGGCTGAACCGCCAGCCCGGCGGCGCCTCCGGCGCACTGCGCAGACTGGTGGACGAGGCGCGTGGCAAGCATGCCGCACAGGATGCCGTGCGCGCCGCCACCGAGGCCGCCTACCGATTCATGAGCGAGATGGCGGGCGACCTGCCCCATTTCGAGGACGCCAGCCGCGCCCTCTTTGCACACCAGGCCGACGCCTTTGCAAGGCACACCGCCACCTGGCCCGAGGATGTGCGAAGCTATCTGCAGCAACTGAGCAGCGCTGCCTGGTCCTCGCCGCCATCGCCAGGGCAGGACTGAAGCCCCCGCCTTCCATTGCATTTTCTCGTCGCATTAACAGACACAACATGACGAAACCTAACGAACCTCTGCCCCAGGCTGCTGCGCCTGCCGCATCCAGCCCCGCCGGGCCGCCCATCGCCCACGGCACCCAGCCACTGTGGCGCACCTTCCTGGTGTTCCTGGGCCCCATGGTCCTGGCCAATATCCTGCAGTCGCTGTCGGGCACCATCAACAGCGTCTTCATCGGCCAGATGCTGGGCGTGCAGGCCCTGGCGGCCGTCGCGGCCTTTTTTCCGGTGATGTTTCTCTTCATCGCCTTCGTGATCGGCCTGGGCGCAGGCTCCTCGGTGCTGATAGGCCAGGCCTACGGTGCGCGCATGCACGACAAGCTGCGCGCCATCGCAGGCACGGCCATGTGCATAGGGCTGCTGTTCGGCGCCGTCGTGGCCCTGTTCGGCGGACTGTTCACCGAGCCGCTGATGCGTCTGCTGGGCACGCCGCCCGACATCATGGAGCAGGCCACGCTGTATTCGCGCATCGTGCTGCTGGGCATGCCGGGGCTGTTCGTGTTCCTGCTGGCCACCTCGCTGCTGCGCGGCGTGGGCGACACGGTCTCGCCCATGCTGGCCCTGCTGATCTCCACCGGCACGGGCCTGGTCTGCACGCCGGCGCTGATTGCGGGCTGGGGCGGCCTGCCGCGCCTGGGCGTGGCCAGCGCGGGCGTATCCATGATCCTGGGCTTCACCCTGGCCCTGGCCTGGCTGGGCTGGCGGCTGCGCCGCATAGCCAGCCCGCTGGCGCCCAATGCCGCGCTGTGGAAAGCCATGCGCATTGACCGGACCCTGCTCAAGAGCATCCTGCGCGTGGGCATTCCCACGGGCGTGCAGATGATCGCTTCGTCCATGGCCGGGCTGGTCGTCGTGTCGCTGGTCAACGGCTTCGGCTCCAGCGCCACGGCAGCCTACGGTGCGGTCAACCAGATCAACTCGTTTGCGCAGTTCCCGGTCATTTCGGTGGCCATCACGGCCTCCATCCTCGGAGCCCAGGCCATTGGCGCGGGACGCAGCGAGCGCCTGGGCGCCATCACGGCCACGGCCATCCGCATGAACCTGGCATTGGGCGCCGCCCTGGCCCTGATCGGCAGCCTGTTCGCGCGGCCGCTGCTGGGCATGTTCATCACCGACGAGCAGGTGCTGGTGCTGGCCATCGAGCTGCTGTACATCGTGCTGTGGAGCGGCCTGCTGCTGGGCTGCTTCATTGCCCTGTCGTCCATCATGCGTGCCAGCGGCGATGTGGTCATTCCCACGGCCATCACCATCACGGTGCTCGCCGTGCTGGAGCTGCCCCTGGCATGGTGGCTGAGCCGCAGCTTCGGGCTGATGGGAATCTGGATGGCCTTTCCGCTGTCCTACACCCTGACGCTGTGCCTGCAGACCGCCTACTACAAGCTGGTCTGGAAGAAGCGCCCGATCCGCCGCATGGTGTAAGGCGTGCGCCATGCAAAACAGGCTTCCCGAGGGAAGCCTGTTTTTTTTTGGGGTGGGCAAAGCGTCAGGCGTTCAGGTCCAGCACCACGCGCCCTTCGATCTTGCCTTCATGCATGCGCGCGAAGATGTCGTTGATGTTCTCCAGCCGGTCGGTGGACACGGTGGCCTTGACCTTGCCCATGGCCGCGAAATCCAGCGACTCCTGCAGGTCCAGCCGCGTGCCCACGATGGAGCCACGCACCGTCACGCCGCTGAGCACCATGTTGAAGATGGGCAGCGGGAAGCTGCCGGGCGGTAGGCCGTTGAGCGATACCGTGCCGCCGCGCCGCACCATGCCCAGCGCCTGCTCGAAGGCCTTGGGCGAGACCGCCGTCACCAGTGCGCCGTGCGCGCCGCCAATCTCCTTTTTCAGATAGGCCGCAGGGTCCGTGGTCATGGCATTGACCGTGACCTGTGCGCCCAGGCGCCTGGCCAGCGCCAGCTTGTCGTCATCCACGTCCACCGCCGCCACGTTCAGGCCCATGGCCTTGGCATATTGCACGGCCATGTGGCCCAGGCCGCCGATGCCCGAGATCACCACCCAGTTGCCGGGCCTGGTGTCGGTGACCTTCAGGCCCTTGTAGACCGTGACGCCCGCGCACAGCACGGGAGCGATCTCGATCAGGTCCACGCTGCCGGGCAGCAGGCCCACGAAATTGGCATCGGCCAGCGCGTACTGCGCAAAGCCGCCGTTGACGGAGTAGCCGGTGTTCTTTTGCTGCTCGCACAGCGTCTCCCAGCCACCCAGGCAATGCTCGCAATGGCCGCAGGCCGTGTACAGCCACGGAATGCCCACGCGGTCGCCCTCCTTCACGTGGGTGACGCCCGCGCCCACGGCGGCCACGTAGCCCACGCCTTCGTGGCCGGGAATGAAGGGCGGATTGGGCTTGACGGGCCAGTCGCCCTGCGCCGCGTGCAAATCGGTATGGCAGACGCCGCAGGCCTCGATCTTCACCAGCACATGGCCGGGATCGGGCCTGGGCACCGGGACTTCCTCGATGGTGAGCGGCTTGCCAAACTCCCGCACCACGGCGGCCTTCATGGTCCTGTTCATTCGCGCCATCCTTTCTTTGCGTCAAAGTAGGTACAGCATTTCAGCGAAGAGGTCCGGCCGCCTTGATCGATATCAGGCACTGGTCCGGAAAAGACAAAAAAACGGGCAAGGAGAACCTTGCCCGTTTTCGGGAGATGGCAGAACGGCAGGCTTACACGGGCTGGCCCACCAGGTCATGGCCTTGCGTGCCCACGATGCGCGCCTTGACGAAGTCGCCCACCTTGTAGGTCTTGCTGGCCTTCTCGGGCGGCAGCAGGTGCACCAGGCCGTCGATCTCGGGGGCATCGGCATAGCTGCGGCCCACGCCACCCTTCTTGCCCAGGCCCACGGACTTGTCCACCAGCACCTGCATGGTCTGGCCCACGCGCTTTTGCAGGCGCGCAGTGGAAACCTCCTCGGCCACGGCCATGAAGCGCGCGCGGCGCTCCTCACGCACTTCCAGGGGCAGCATGCCGGGAATCTCGTTGGCGGCAGCGCCTTCGACCGGGCTGTACGCAAAGCAGCCCGCACGGTCGATCTGCGCCTCGCGCAGGAACTGCAGCAGGTGCTCGAACTCCTGCTCCGTCTCGCCGGGGAAGCCCGCGATGAAGGTGGAGCGGATCACCAGGTCCGGGCAGATTTCGCGCCAGCGCTGCAGGCGCTCCAGGTTCCTCTCGCCGTTGGCGGGGCGCTTCATGCGCTTCAAGACATCGGGATGGCTGTGCTGGAAGGGCACGTCCAGATAGGGAAGCACGCGGCCCGTGGCCATGAACGGAATGATCTCGTCCACGCTGGGGTACGGGTAGACATAGTGCAGGCGCACCCAGGCGCCATAGGGCTCGGCGATCTCGGCCAGCGTCTGCACCAGTTCGAGCATGCGTGTCTTCACCGGCTTGCCGTCCCAGAAGCCCGTGCGGTACTTCACGTCCACGCCATAGGCCGAGGTGTCCTGGCTGATCACCAGCAGCTCCTTGACGCCACCCTCGAACAGTGCACGCGCCTCCTTGAGCACATCGCCCACCGGACGCGAAACCAGATCGCCGCGCATTGAAGGGATGATGCAGAAGGTGCAGCGGTGGTTACAGCCCTCGGAAATCTTCAGGTAGGCGTAGTGCCTGGGCGTGAGCTTGATGCCCGCCTCGCCAAAGGCGCCCGGCACCAGGTCAATGAAGGGATCGTGCGGCTTGGGCAGATGGGTGTGGACGGCATTCATCACCTCCTGCGTGGCGTGCGGACCGGTCACGGCCAGCACGCTGGGGTGCACTTCCTGGATCAGGTTGCCGCCATCCTTGCCCGCCTTGGCGCCCAGGCAGCCGGTGACGATGACCTTGCCGTTCTCGGCCAGCGCCTCGCCAATGGTGTCCAGGCTCTCGCGCACGGCGTCATCGATGAAGCCGCAGGTGTTGACGATCACCAGGTCAGCGCCCTCGAAGGTCTTGGAGGTCTGGTAGCCCTCGGCGCTGAGCTGGGTGAGGATGAGTTCGGAGTCCGTGAGTGCCTTGGGGCACCCGAGGGAGACGAATCCCACGCGCGGAGCGGCCGCGCCGGCAGGGGTTGTCATGGTTGTTGCGTCGCTCGTGGGGGTCATAGGGGCGATATTGTCCCAGTTCTGCGCGAACTTGGTAAACCGCCCCCGAACTTATCCCTGCAAGCTCAGCTATTGCGCTTGATCCCGAGCGCGCCCAGCATCTGCTCGGTCTGCTTTTGCATCTGCTCCTGCATCTGGGCGAACATGTTCTGCGACTGCTCCATGTAGCTGCTCATCATGTTCTGCATGGCGGGCGGCTGCATGCGCATGAACTGGCTCCAGGCCTCGGGCGAGGTGCCCTGGGCCTGCTCGGCGAGCTTGTTCTGGAAGTCGGTGAACATCTGCACGTTCTTTTCCAGGTAGGAGCCCATGTAGCCCTGCATGGCGTGGCCGTAGAAACGGATGATGTTGGCCAGCACGGTCTCGGAGAACATGGGCGCGCCGCCCGCCTCTTCTTCCAGAATGATCTGCAGCAGGATGCTGCGCGTGAGGTCTTCGCCCGTCTTGGCGTCCTTGACCACCACGGGCTCGTTGCCCATCACGAGCTGCTTGACTTCCGTCAGCGTGATGTAGGAGGACGTGTTGGTGTCGTAGAGACGGCGGTTGGGGTATTTCTTGATCACGCGCTGGGCGCTGGGGGCGGCGGCTGTTGTCGTCTCTTGCATTGCAATGCTTCTCCTCTTGTACCTGCTGTACCTGTTTGCGCCTGCTTGCACCGGCTCGTGCGGGCAATCGGCTATTGCACTGCAACAGATTCTAGGCAGCACCTGCAGCACCCGGCGCAGCAGTAACCCTGATGGGGATCAACGCATGCGACACGGCAAATGGCCGCCATGCAACCGTTGGGGCAAAAAAAATCCCGCTTGAAGCGGGATTTCTTTTTTGCAGCCCCTGGTGAGACTGCTTTGTTTGGTAGGCGCGATTGGACTCGAACCAACGACCCCCACCATGTCAAGGTGGTGCTCTAACCAGCTGAGCTACGCGCCTGTCGTTTGTTGAAGCCGCAAGTATAGCAGTGCAAAACAGGGCTTCCGGGCAAGTTGCGCAGTTTTTTGGATCAACCCGCCACCCTGGCGCGTTCCAGCATGGCGTGCATCAGCACATTGCAGCCTGCGGTGATGTCGGCCGGCGTGGCGTCCTCGATCTCGTTGTGGCTGATGCCGTCCTTGCAGGGGATGAAGACCATGCCGGCCGGCGCCAGCCGCGCCATGTAGACCGCGTCATGCCCGGCGCCCGAGACGACGGGCATGTGCGAGTAGCCCAGGGCCTTGGCGGCGCGCGCCACCGCATCCACGCAGTCGGCATGGAAGGGTTGGGCGGGGTAGCTGGACACCAGGTTGATCGCTATGGGCAGGCCCGTCTCCCGGCTGATGCGGTCGGCCACTGCGCGGATGTCGGCGTCCATGGCTTCGCAGTCGGCATCGGTGGCGTTGCGCAGGTCGATGCTGAATTTGACCTGCCCCGGGATCACGTTGCGGCTGTTGGGATGGACCTGCACCATGCCCACGGTGCCGCGCCCGTGGGGCGGATGGCGGTGGGCGCAGGCCACCACTTCCTGCATCAGCTGCGCGGCCACTTGCAGCGCATCCTTGCGTAGGGCCATGGGCGTGGGGCCGGCATGGGCCTCCATGCCCGTGACCACGCAGTCGTACCAGCGGATGCCCAGCACGCCGGTGACCACGCCAATGGTCTTGGCGTTGTCCTCCAGCACCGGGCCCTGTTCGATGTGGGACTCGAAGTAGGCGCCGATCGGGTGGTCTCCCGGTTCCTGGCTGCCCACATAGCCGATGCGCTCTAGCTCGCCCTTGACGGTCTTGCCTTCGGAGTCGGTGGCCGCATAGGCATGCTCCAGCGTGAAGGCCTTGGCGAACACGCCCGAGCCCATCATTACCGGCACGAAGCGCGAGCCTTCCTCGTTCGTCCAGAAGGCCACCTCGATGGGCGCTTCGGTCTCGATGCCGTGGTCGTTGAGCGTGCGCACCACCTCCAGCCCTGCCAGCACGCCGTAGTTGCCGTCGAACTTGCCGCCCGTGGGCTGGGTGTCGATGTGGCTGCCCGTCATGATGGGCGGCAGGCTGTTGTCGCGCCCGGGCCGGCGCATGAATCCGTTGCCGATCTTGTCGATGGTCACCGTCATGCCCGCCTCGCGCGCCCAGCGGGTCACCAGATCACGGCCCTGGCGGTCCAGGTCGGTCAGCGTCAGGCGGCAGACGCCGCCCTTGGGCGTGGCGCCGATCTGCGCCAGCTCCATGAGTGAATCCCACAGCCGGCTTCCGTTGACGCGCAGCTGCGCGATGTCCTGCTTCACTTGGGTATCTGTATCCATTGCGGTCTCCTTGTCATGCGGGCTTCAGCGCACCACGGCCGTGGGCTGCAGCGTGGCGGCGCGGCGCTGCACCGCGTCGAAGTTGGGGCCGAAGGCCGGGCGCTTGATATAGCGCCCCTTGCCCTTTTCGGCACGCAGATCGCCCTGCGCATAGGCCACCACGCCCTGGCTGATGGTGTGGCTGGGCATGCCTTGCACGGTGCGCCCCTCGAAGATGTTGTAGTCGCCCTTGGAATGCTGGGTCTTGACCGACAGGGTGTGGGTGGCAGCAGGGTCCCAGACGACCAGATCGGCATCGGCGCCCACGCCGACCAGGCCCTTGCGCGGATAGATGTTGAAAAGCTTGGCCGTGTTGGCCGAGGTGATGGCCACGAATTCGCTGGGCGTCAGCCGGCCGGTGTTCACGCCCGCATCCCAGATCACGGCCAGACGCTCCTCCACGCCGCCGGTGCCGTTGGGGATCTTGGCGAAGTTGTCCCGGCCCATGGCTTTCTGCGCGGCGCAGAAGGTGCAATGGTCGGTGGCCGTGGTGTGCAGCTGGCCCGACTGCAGGCCCTGCCACAAGGACTCCTGATGGCCTTTGGCACGGAAGGGCGGGCTCATCACATGGGCTGCCGCCTTGGCAAAGTCGGGGTCGCGGTACACGCTTTCGTCGATCACCAGATGGCCGGCCAGCACTTCGCCATACACGCGCTGGCCGCGTGCACGGGCCGCGGCAATGGCCTGCGCCGCCTCGGTGCAGCTGACATGCACCACGTAGATGGGCACGCCCAGCACGCCGGCGATGGCGATGGCGCGGTTGGCCGCCTCGGCCTCCACCATGGGCGGACGGGCCAGCGGATGGCCCTCGGGCCCGGTGATGCCCATCTTGGCCACTTCCTGCTGCAGCAGGTAGACCAGCTCGCCGTTTTCGGCATGCACCGTGGGCATGGCGCCCAGCTCCAGCGCGCGCTTGAAGCTGTTCACCAGCGTTTCGTCGTCGCACATGATGGCGTTCTTGTAGGCCATGAAGTGCTTGAAGCTGTTGATGCCCTCCTCTCGCACCAGCGTGCCCATGTCGGCATGGACGCTGTCGCTCCACCAAGTGACGGCCACGTGGAAGGAGTAGTCCGCCGCCGATTTCTCGGCCCAGCCGCGCCATTTGCGGTAGGCGTCCAGCAGCGGCTCCTGCGGATCGGGAATGACGAAATCGATGATGCTGGTGGTGCCACCGGCCAGCGCCGCCGCCGTGCCGGTGTAGAAGTCATCGGCCGTGACCGTGCCCATGAAGGGCAGTTGCATGTGGGTGTGCGGATCGATGCCACCGGGCATGACGAACTGCCCCGAGGCATCGATCACCTGCGCCCCGGCCGGCACCAGGGCCGCCACATCCGGCCCCACGGCCGCAATCGCCCCATCCACGCACAGCACGTCGGCCTTCTCCTGCCGGTCTGCATTCACCACCGTGCCGCCACGCACCCATACCGAACCCTGTGATTGACCCATAGCGTCATGCCTCCTGTTGGTTGGTCCGGCCTATGCCTTGCTCAGCGCGGGCGCGCCCTTGGTCACCTGGCCTGCCATGCCGATGCGGTAGACCACGCCGGCAATGAACAGGCCGATGAACCATGCGTAGTCATAGGCATGCTTGAAGAAATCACCCACGTTCGGGAATGCAGCGGGGAACGCCGCGTGCAGGAAGCCGGGCAGGTTGGGCGCCACGCCCAGGGCGAAGGCGGCCACGGCCACCCAGTTCCAGCCGTTGGAGTAGCGGTAGGCGCCCTCTTCCCTGTACAGGTCTTCCACCACCAGCTGCTTTTTGCGCACCAGGAAGTAGTCCACCATCAAAATGCCCGCGATCGGCCCCAGCAGGGCCGAGTAGCCGATCAGCCAGGTGAAGATGTAGCCCTCGGTCGATTCCAGGATCTTCCAGGGCATCATCACGATGGCAATGGCCACCGTCATGTAGCCACCCACGCGGTAGCTGATCTTCTTGGGCGCCAGGGCGGAGAAGTCATAGGCCGGCCCGACCAGGTTGGCCGCCAGGTTCACGCTCACGGTGTCGATCAGCAGCACGATGAGCGCGATCAGCACGGCCGCGCCCGTCATGCGGCTGGCGACATCCACGGGGTCCCACAGGGCCTTGCCGTAGATCACCACGGTGCCCGATGTCACCACCACCGCCAGCATGGCCAGCAGCCCCATGGGCACGGGCAGGCCGATGGCCTGGCCCACTACCTGGTCCTTCTGCGACTTGGCAAAGCGCGTGAAGTCCGGAATGTTCAAGGCCAGCGTGGCCCAGAAGCCCACCATGGCTGTCAGCGACGGCCAGAACACCGACATGAACTGGCCCGCCTTGGGGCCGCCCGGCGCGTACTGCGAAGGCTGCTCCATGATGGGGCCGAAGCCGCCGGCCTTCTGGTAGACCCATCCCAGCAGCACGAAGCAGATCAGGATCTTGAGCGGCGCTGTCCAGGTCTCCAGCTTGCGGATGGACTCGATGCCATGCACCACAAAGTAGAACTGGATCGCCCAGAACACCAGAAAGCACACCAGCTGCCCCACATTGATGCCCAGGCCAGCGATCTTCTCGCCTTCCAGCGGATGGCCCAGCAGCACGCCCAGCAGGGTGTAGATCATCATGCCGCCGAACCAGGTCTGGATGCCGTACCAGCCACAGGCCACCAGGGCCCGCAGCATGGCCGGCAGCTTGGCGCCGTGGGTGCCGAACGAGGCACGGGCCAGCACAGCGAAAGGAATGCCGTACCTGGCCCCGGCATGGCCGATGAGCAGCATGGGAATCAGCACGATGAGATTGCCCAGGAACACCGTCATCACCGCCTGCGACCACGACATGCCGTTCGTGATCATGCTGGCGGCCAGCGTGTATGCCGGGATGCACATCACCATGCCTATCCACAGGGCGGCGAAGTGGTACCAGGTCCAGGTGCGCTGGCTAGGCAGCGTGGGTGCGAGGTCGTGGTTCCACAGGCTGCCTGCGGACTCACCGGAATGCGGGGCATGCGACATTGCGAAGCTCCTTCTCGAAGAGAGAAATCACCAATCCATTGCTGATCCAGGGTCTGACCGTTTCCATCAAGCGCATTTCGTGCCAGGTCGGCCCGGATGCGGGCCGTGCGCCGACCTGCCGCAATGCCCCCTCTAGCCCTGCGCCGTCACGGCCTGGCGCATGGGGTTGTTCGGGTGCGTGGTCCAGTTCGCATACTCCCCGGTGACCGTCTGGCCGGTGCGGGGGTCCACCTCGCCCGGCTGCAGGCTGCGCATGGTGATGCACTCGGGCACGGGGCAGATGGACACGCACAGGTTGCAGCCCACGCATTCGGTGTCATCCACCTCGAAGCGGCGCACACCGCCCTCCTTGCTGAAAGTGATGGCCTGGTGGGAGGTGTCCTCGCAGGCCACGTGGCAGCGCCCGCACTGGATGCAGCTGTCCTGGTTGATGACGGCCTTGTCGATGTGGTTGAGGTTGAGGTCCTTCCAGTCCCTGACCGTGGGCACGGCCCGGCCCTGGAAGTCCTCGATGCGCGCAAAGCCGTGCGCGTCCATGTAGTTGGACAGCCCGTCGCACATGTCCTGCACGATGCGAAAGCCGTAGACCATGGCCGCCGTGCATACCTGGACATTGCCGCATCCCAGCGCGATGTATTCGGCCGCGTCCTTCCAGGTGGTGATGCCCCCGATCCCCGAGATGGGCAGGCCCGCCGTCTGCGGGTCGCGCGCGATCTCGGCCACCATGTTCTGGGCGATGGGCTTCACGGCCGGGCCGCAGTAGCCGCCGTGCGAGCCCTGGCCGTCGGTGCTGGGGTGCATGACCAGGGTGTCCAGATTCACGCCCATCAGCGAGTTGATGGTGTTGATCAGGGACACCGCATCCGCCCCGCCGGCCTTGGCCGCCCGCGCGGGAAAGCGCACGTCGGTGATGTTGGGCGTGAGCTTCACGATCACCGGCAGCCGGCTGTACTGCTTGCACCACTGCGTGACCATCTGGATGTACTCGGGCACCTGGCCCACGGCCGCACCCATGCCGCGCTCGCTCATGCCGTGCGGGCAGCCGAAGTTCAGCTCCAGCCCGTCGGCGCCGGTGTCCTCCACCATGGGCAGGATGCGCTTCCAGCTTTCCTCCACGCAGGGCACCATCAGCGAGGCGATCAGCGCGCGGTCAGGCCAGGCCTTCTTCACGCGGGTCATCTCCTCCAGGTTGGTGCGCAGCGGCCGGTCGGTGATCAGCTCGATGTTGTTCAGGCCCATCACGCGCCGGTCCTGCGCCATGAGGGTGGAGTAGCGCGGCCCGTTCACGTTGACCACATGCGGGTCCTCGCCCAGCGTCTTCCACACCACGCCGCCCCAGCCGGCCTCGAATGCGCGGGTGACGTTGATCTCCTTGTCCGTGGGCGGTGCCGAGGCCAGCCAGAACGGATTGGGGCTGGAAATGCCCAGAAAGCGGCTGCTGATGTCTGCCATGTCGATGCTCCTTGAAAAGCGCGGGCACAGCCGCTCAAACCCCGGCCGCCACGGCGCTGGTCAGCGCCTGGTGCATGGCTCGCGCGGCGACCTTGCCGTGCTCCACCGCCTGCACGGTCAGGTCCTGGCCACCGGCGCGGCAGTCGCCGCCGGCCCACACGCGCGGCACGCTGGTGCGGCCTTCGTCGTCGGTGTCGATACGGCCGTCACGCAAGGCAATGGCCGCGCCCGCCGGCGTGGCGACATAGGTCTGGCCAATGGCCTTGAGCACCATGTCGGCCGGCACGTCGAACACCTCCTGCGTCACCTGCAGCCTGTCGCCCTCCATGCGGGTGCAGGCCATGCGCACGCCGCAGACCTTGCCGTCCTGCACCAGGATCTCCTGGGGCGCGGCCCACAGCCGCAGGTTGACGCCATGGGTCTGCGCCCATTCCTGCTCCACCCAGGAGGCGGACAGCGCATCCTTGCCCCGGCGGTAGAACATGGTGACCTCGTCGGCGCCCAGCAGCCGGGCCTGCACGGACGCATCCACCGCCGTCATGCCGCCGCCGATCACCACCACGCGCCGGCCCACCGGCACCGTGGATTTGTCGGCCGCCTGGCGGATGTCGGCAATGAAGTCCACCGCATTGCGCAAGCCTTCGGCCTGCGGCTCCGCCGCGCCCAGCGCATTGACGCCCGCCAGGCCCAGGCCGAGGAATACGGCGTCATGCTCTGCCAGCAGCGAATCCAGCGTGAAATCTCGCCCCAGCCGCTGGTTGTTGCGCGGCGTGATCCCGCCCACGGACAGCAGCCAGTCGATTTCCTTTTGCGCAAAATCGCCCGGAGTCTTGTAGCTGGCCAGGCCGTATTCATTGAGCCCGCCCAGCTTGGGCCGGGCATCGAACAGCACCACCTCGTGGCCCTGCAGCGCCAGTTGATGAGCGCAGGTCAGGCCGGCAGGGCCAGCTCCGACCACGGCCACCTTGCGGCCCGTGGCGGCGGCACGCTGGAACAGCGGTGCACCACCGGAGGCCATGAAGGCATCGGTCGCATAGCGTTGCAATGCACCAATTTCGACCGGCTTGTCTTCCTGGGTGTTGCGCACGCAGGCCTGCTCGCACAGCTGCTCCGTGGGACAGACGCGCGAGCACATGCCGCCCAGCGGATTGGCCGTCAGGATCTCGCGCGCCGCGCCACGGACGTTGTCCTGGGCGATGCGGGCGATGAAGGCCGGCACATCGATGCTGGTGGGGCAGGCCGTAGTGCAAGGCGCGTCATAGCAGTAGTAGCAGCGCTCGGCCTCGATCAGGGCCTGGGCGCGGTTCAGCGGGGGGTGGGCGTCGGAGAAATTGGCCGCGTAGTCGGCCAGGTTCAGGCGGCCGGCAGCAATGCCGCAGGCGCGTTGCGCGGGGCTATCCATGGTGCATCCTCCAGAGTCAGGATTGAGGGCGTGAAGGGGGACACGGCATGCAGGGCCATGCCGGGCCATCTCGGACAACGCAAGGCGGCCCGCAGGAGGAACTCCTGCAAGGCCCCGGATCCAGCAACACAGTCTTCGGAGGTTTCATCGTGGTCCTCGCATGTGCAAGTGACGCCTCTTGTCGGGCGCACTGGGGGTGGAACGGAATTTACGCGGGTGAAAAAATTTACCAATCAGTAAAATCACCCAGAAAGTCGTCAGCAAGAAAGATGCCAGACAATCGCACCAAAATGGCGCCACTTATCTCCACTTACCATCTGCGCAATGGCAAACCTTTCTGACAATGCGCCCTCCCCCCAGGCCCGATCGGCCACGCGCAAGCCCACCGCTGCACGGCTGCGCAAGGAGCTGAACATCCTGCAGACGGCCGAACTGCACTTTGCGCAATACGGCTTCGAAGGCGCATCGCTGGAACTGATCGCGCACGACGCCGGCCTCAGCCGCCACAACCTGCTGTACTACTTCGCCAGCAAGGAGGAGCTGTATCTGCGCGTGCTGGGCGATGTGCTGACGCAGTGGCTGGCCGGCATGTCCGACCTGCTGCGCGGCGACGACCCTGCGGAGGCCTTGCGCATCTACATCCGGGCCAAGCTGCAGTCCTCGCGCGAGCGGCCCCATGGCTCCCGTGTCTTCACGCGCGAGGTGATGGCCGGCGCGCCCCGCTTCGGGCAGGCCATATCGAGCCAGGTAGGCCCGGCGCTGGCAGCCGACGTGCAGGCCTTCGAGCGCTGGGTGGCGCAGGGCAAGATTGCCCGCGTGGATTTCACCCACCTGATGTTCATCCTCTGGTCCGTGACCCAGGCCTACGCCGACCAGCAGGCCCAGTTCGCGCTGCTGCTGGGCCGGCCGGAACTGACCGCCGACGACTACGACACGGCGGCCGACCTGATCTACCGGCTGGTAATCCGTGGCCTGCAGCCGGATACCGCGGCTCTCGCACAATGAGCGCATGAATCACAGCATCCGCCTGAGACCCCTGGAGCGCGAAGATCTGCGCTCCGTGCATCTGCTCAACAACAATGCCGCCATCATGCGCTACTGGTTCGAGGAGCCTTACGAGACCTTCGACGAGCTTTCCGCACTCTACGACGCCCACGTGCACGACCAGACCGAGCGCCGCTTCATCGTCGAGCACCAGGGCGATCGCGCCGGTCTCGTCGAGCTGGTGGAGATCGACCTGATCCACCGGCGCGCCGAGTTCCAGATCATCATCGCCCCCGAGCAGCAGGGCCAGGGCATCGCAGCCCAGGCAACGCGGCTGGCGCTGGACTATGGCTTCAAGACGCTCAACCTGCACAAGATCTTTCTCCATGTGGACCAGGAGAACGAGAAGGCCATCCACATCTACGCGCGCATAGGCTTCGTGCAGGAAGGCGTGCTGATCGACGAGTTCTTCGCCAACGGCCAGTACCGCAACGCCATCCGCATGTACCTGCTGCAAAACGACTACCTGCAGGCACAGGCCGGAGTCGGCACCTGACCTCCTGACAGAGGAGCGCGGGCCCTGCCCGCCTCCTTGACCGGCAAGTCTCCCCATCGTTGGCGGGCGCACAAACAAAAAAACCAAACAAAAAAGCCTTCTGAGTGATCAGAAGGCTTTTTGCATTCCATCTGGCAATGGAAAATTGGTAGGCGCGATTGGACTCGAACCAACGACCCCCACCATGTCAAGGTGGTGCTCTAACCAGCTGAGCTACGCGCCTGTGTTTGTTCGAGAAAGTGATTCTAGCACGGGTTTTCCAGGACTCCGGCAAAAATACCCGAACAGGCTCAGCGCCGCCGTGCCGAACGCACGCCCGCCACGGCGGCCACGATACCCAGCACCTTGTTGAGGCGACCGGAATCGGCCACTTCCACGGTGAAGGTCATCCAGGCCGTTCCCTTGACGGATTGGGTCTGCACGCCGATGACATTGGTCTTCTCCCGCGCAAAGACTTCGGAGATATCGCGCAGCAGGCCCTGCCGGTCGGCCGCTTCCACGGACACATCGACCGGGTAGACGGCCGAGGCCACGGCCGCCGCCTTGGGCTGGCCCCAGGCCACGTCGATCACGCGCTCGGAATTGCGCGCTGCCATTTCACGGAAGTTGGAGCAGTCGCAGCGGTGCACGCTCACGCCCTTGCCGCGCGTGACAAAGCCCCGGATGTCGTCCGGCGGCGCAGGCTTGCAGCACTTGGCCAACTGCGTCATCAGCGAATCCACGCCCACGACCAGCACGCCGCCCTTGGGCGAGTCCGTGCCACGTGCCTTGCGCACCGGGGAGAATTCCTCGACTTCCTCCTCCGCCTCGGCCGGTCGCAGCACGGTCTCGATGTTGCGCAGCGAGTATTCATCCTTGCCGACGACTTCGAACAAGGCATCGGCCGATTTGAAGCCGAGCTGAACGGCCAGCTCCTCCAGCTTGACGGCCGTCTTGCCCTCGCGCTGCAGCAGTTTCTCGACCGCCTCGCGGCCGCGCGCCACGGTCTCGTGCGTGGCCTGGGCATTGAACCAGGCACGCACCTTGGCCTTGGCACGGTTGCTGGTCAGGTAGCCGAGGTCGGCGTTGAGCCAGTCGCGCGAGGGGCGCCCCTCCTTGACCGTGGTGATCTCCACGGTCTGGCCGTTTTGCAGCGGCGTGTTCAGCGGCACCATGGCGCCGTCCACGCGCGCACCGCGGCAGCGGTGCCCCAGGCTGGTGTGCACCGAATAGGCGAAATCCACGGGCGTCGCGCCCTGCGGCAGCTCGATGACGGCCGCATCGGGAGTGAGCACGTAGATGCGGTCCTCGAACAGGCCCCGATGGTGGGCGCCCGCCAGGTCGCTGCCCCAGGCCAGCAACTGGCGCAGCACGGCGATCTTGGCGTCGTACTCGCTGCTGGCCGTGACACCCGCGTATCCCTTGGTGCCCGCCTCCTTGTAGGCCCAGTGGGCGGCCACGCCGTGCTCGGCATGGTCGTGCATGGCCTGGGTGCGGATCTGGATCTCGATGGCGCGGCCCGTCTCGTCGCGCACCACGGTGTGCAGCGACTGGTAGCCGTTGGGCTTGGGCTTGGCGATGTAGTCGTCGAATTCCGCCTCGATGGGCGTGAACTGCTCGTGCACCCAGGACAGGGTGGCGTAGCAGTCCTTGATCGTGGGCACGACGACACGCATGGCGCGGATGTCGAAGACCTGGTCGAAGTTCAGCGACTTGCCTCGCATCTTCTTGACGATGCTGTAGATGTGCTTGGGCCTGCCTTGCACGGTGGCGCTGATGCTGTGCGCGCGCAGGTCGGCCTCCAGCCGTGCGCGCATCTGCTCCATATAGGCTTCACGCTCCACGCGCTTTTCATCGAGCAGGCGGGCCACTTCGCGGTAGGTCTCGGGCTCCAGGAAGCGCAGGGACAGATCCTCCAGCTCCCACTTGATCTGCCAGATGCCCAGCCGGTTGGCCAGCGGCGCAAACACCGTCAGCGCCTCGCGCGCAATGCCGGGCGAGACCGGGCGCTTGCTGGCTGCGTAGTAGCGCAGCGTCTGCAGGCGCGACGCCAGCCGCAGCAGCACCACGCGCAGGTCGCGCGAGAAACCCAGCAGCATCTTGCGCACGTTCTCGGTCTGCGTGGCCTCATCGTCCAGGTACTGGCCGCCCAGCTCGGCGCCGCGCGCCTGCTCCTGCACGCGCATGAGCTTGTTGGTTTCCACGGCCAGGGTGGCGAAATTCTCGCCAAAGGCCTTGGCGATCACTTCCTGCGGGCGATTGAGGTGCACGCTGGCATGCACCAGATAGATCGCCGCCTGCATGGTTTCGGAGCCGCCGATGGTCTTGAGGATGGCAGCCACCGCATCGGCATGGGCCATGGTGTTCTCACCGGACTCCATGGTCTCGGTGGCGATCAGCGGCTCGGCAAAGCTGCGCGCGCGCGCCAGCGCGTTGACCTGTTCGGGCAGGGTCTGCGACGTGGCCGTGATCAGGTGCGGCAGCACCGACGGCACCTGGCCCGGCGCGGCTGCGGCGGGCGAAGGCGCCTGCACGGCGGCCTCGCTGCTGGCAGTCTTCATTCGTCACTCTCCCTGGCCTGCTCGGCAAGATTCATGGTGCTTGGCAAGCGCTCTTCTCCCCATAAGAACCGGCACAGCAAGGCCACCTGCCCTGCTGCGACGAAGGTGGGCGCATGCCCCACCCCTTCAAATTCCACGCAATGCGCCTTCGGGCCGCGCTGCGCCATGGCCTGTGCCGTGGCCGCCGTCAGCAGATCGGACTGCGCACCACGAACTAGCAAGACGCGTGCCTTGATCTGGTCATACAGCTGCCACAGCAGCGCTTCGCCGGCCTGGGCCATCTCGCGCGTCATGTGCTGCAGGGGCACCGCAATCTGAGGGTCATAGTGCAGGACAAGGCCGCCATCGGCGGCCGGCCGCATCATAGGTCGCGTCAATCGCAACCATTGCCCTTCGCTATGTGGGCCGAAGCCTTCGGAAATCAAGAGCAGCGCATGGGCTGCCTGCTCAAGATTTTCAAAATGCACGCCCTTGCCCAGGTACTGACCTATGCGCTCCAGGGCAGACCACTCGATGACAGGTCCCACATCGTTGAGCACCAGCCTGCGAATGGGCGCCGGCAGCGGCAGCCCCGGCTGGCCCGCAAGCGCCATGCCGATCAGCCCGCCCATGCTGGTGCCCACCCAATCCAATTGTTCGACAGGCGCCTGCGCATGCACCTGGGCCAGCAAGGCCAGCATGTCGGCTGCGTAAAGAGGCACCTGGTAGGCGGTCGGATCCTGCAGCCAGTCGCTTTCGCCACGCCCGACCACATCGGGGCAGATCACGCGGGCACGTTCGCTGAGCCGCTCGGCCAACGCGTCGAAGTCACGCCCCTGGCGCGAAAGGCCGTGCACGCAGACCACGACATGGGGATGGTGCGGATCGCCGGTGCGATTCCATTCCCAATAAGCCATGCGGTGCGAAGCATTCTCTTGAGCAGCCGGGCTGGCAGTACGGCTCCAGGGTGAGGCACGCCCGGCAACCCCCGGGCAGGATACGTAGTTCAGCGTAGGATGATTCATGGAAACGCATTCGCGGAGCCGGCGCCGATAATGGCTGTGTTGCATCGTACATTCATTCGGAGACTCTCTATGTTGAAAGGCAAGACCGCCCTCGTGACCGGCTCGACCAGCGGCATCGGCCTCGGGATCGCGAAGGCGCTGGCCCGCCAGGGCGCCAATATCGTGCTCAATGGTTTCGGCGATGTGGACGGCCCCCGTGCCGAAGTGCTGGCCGCAGGCCAGGCCGCCGGCGCCCAGGTCGCCTATCACGGCGCCGACATGAGCCGCGTGGCGGACATCGAGGACATGGTCCAGTACAGCGTGCGCAATTTCGGCCAGATCGACATCCTCGTGAACAATGCCGGCATCCAGCACGTGGCGCGCGTGGAAGACTTCCCGCCCGAGCGCTGGGACGCCATCATCGCCATCAACCTGTCCAGCGCCTTCCACACCTCGCGCCTGGTCCTGCCCATGATGCAGGCGGCCGATGGCGGCAAGGGCTGGGGCCGCATCATCAACGTGGCCTCGGTGCACGGCCTGGTGGGTTCGGCGCAGAAGTCTGCCTACGTGGCGGCCAAGCACGGCATTGTCGGGCTGACCAAGGTCACGGCGCTGGAGAACGCCACCTCCGGCATCACCTGCAACGCCATCTGCCCCGGCTGGGTGCTGACGCCACTGGTGCAAAAGCAGGTGGACGCCAAGGCCGAGCAGCACGGCATCAGCAACGAAGAAGCCAAGAAGCTGCTGCTGGGCGAGAAAGAGCCCTCCATGCAGTTCACCACGCCCGAGGAACTGGGCGAACTGGCCGTGTTCTTCTGCTCGCCCGCCGCAGCCAACGTGCGCGGCGTGGCCTGGAACATGGATGGCGGCTGGGCTGCGCAGTAAGCGCGCCAGCACCGGTTCACGTCAAAAAAGGAGCGCCACGGCGCTCCTTTTTTCATGGGCGGCCCACGCCTGCTCAGTACATCTGCACCGAGCCCGACACGTGGACCATCACCTGCGCCTTGCCCGCTTCCACGGACACGGCATCCATTTCCGCGCCAGCGGCCTTGGCGGACATGGCCATCATGCGCGGACGCGGCATGGGCACCGAGGTATCGCTGCTGCTCACGTTGACCTCGCGCAGGCTGTAGTTGGCAAAGCCGAAGCTCTTGGACAGCGTGGAGGCGCGCTGCTTGAACTGCTCGATGGCCTTGGCCTGGGCCTCGCCTTCGACCTTTTCACGGGCCTCGCGCGACAGGCCGAAGCCCACCTGCGACAGCGTCATGTCCTGCACCTGGGCCGCCGTCTGCGTGATGCGCGCGAAGTCGCGGCCCTGCAGAAGAATCTCGGCGCGGCCCTGCCAGCCTTCCACCTTGTTGTCCTTGCCATAGCGCGGATAGATGCCGAAGCTGCCGGTGCTCACATCCATCTGGCCCGGCTGGGCGCTGCGCTTGGTCACGGCCATGGCGGCCTCGACCACCTTCTGCAGCTGGGACTGGACCGCGGCGGCATCACGCCCTTCGCGCGTGGCCGACAAGGTGGCGGTCAGCAGGTCCTGCACCACGTCCACCGAGCCTTCTGCAGACAACTGCACCACGTTGGCAGGCTGTGCCGGCGCCGTGCCGGCGTTCTGCGCCCAGGCACCGCTGGCACAGGCCAGCGCAGTGGCCGCGACCACGGACTTGACCCAGGGGCGGGACAGCTGTTTGGAAAGCTTGCTCATGCGTTCACCCTTTGAAATGAAAGGTAGTTCAGGGATACAACTGCATGCCGCCCTTTCGCTACGGCATGCCGCCAGATGGTGACAGGTGTGGAGCCAAGCAGGCCTGCCGGCTCCTCCATTGACAACATTATTGCAACGATAAATGCATCAACATGGAAAACCCATAGTTAAATATTCTAAAGACACATTTTCCGTTCTAAATTTAAACGCAACATCTGTAACACACGGCAATATTTCGGGGGTTTGTCCAGACTTTTCGGCGCAAGCTGGTAACAATGGCGGCTGTTACAAATGACCGACCGAGGATGAACATGGCCACTACGACCAACCGCACCGACAAGATCCTGGTGGTGGATGACGATGCGCGCATCCGCGACCTGCTGCGCCGCTACCTGACGCAGGAAGGCTTCGAGATCATGATTGCCGAAGATGGCAAGGCGCTGAACCGCATCCTGCTGCGCGAAACGGTGGACCTGATCGTGCTTGACCTGATGATGCCCGGCGAAGATGGCCTGTCCATCTGCCGCCGCCTGCGCTCGGCCAACGACCGCACGCCCATCATCATGCTGACCGCCAAGGGCGAGGATGTGGACCGCATCGTGGGCCTGGAAGTGGGCGCCGACGACTACCTGGGCAAGCCCTTCAACCCGCGCGAACTGCTGGCCCGCATCCATGCCGTGCTGCGCCGCCGCCCGCCGCAGGAAGCGCCGGGCGCGCCTTCCGGCGACAACGAGGTGGTGAGCTTCGGCCCCTTCACCTTCGACCTGGGCACGCGCGTGCTGCAAAAGAACGGCGAGGAACTGCCGCTGACCACGGGCGAATTCGCCATGCTCAAGGCCCTGGTGCGCCACCCGCGCCAGCCGCTGTCGCGCGAGAAGCTGGCCCTGCTGGCGCGCGGCCGCGAGTTCGAGCCCTTCGACCGCAGCCTGGACGTGCAGGTCTCGCGCCTGCGCAAGCTGATCGAGGAAGATGCCGCCGCTCCGCGCTATATCCAGACGGTCTGGGGCGTCGGCTATGTGTTCGTACCGGACGGCGCGAACTGAAATGCATCACCCCCTGAGGCGCTGCGCGCCTTCCCCCTCTCTCGCTCCGCGGGAGGGGGACGACGCCCTCGCCGCGAGGCGGCTCTTGCTCGGCGTCCCTGGGTTGGGGCCGTAACGTTTTATGTGCCGTTGACAATGCGCAGCGCCAAAACCTCACCCTGTCGCCCGAGACAACCGGTAACGCAGGCTGGCCGGCACAGGCGTAATCTCGCAGCCGGCCCCTAGAATGACGAACCGCTTCCATGAGTTCCTTCACCGTCCCGCCCCATGACGCCACCAGCCCTGCGCCGCTCGACTACGAGCGGCGCATGACTGCGCGCTCTCCGCTGGGACTCAATCTTTTCTGGCGTACCTTCTGCCTGCTGGCCCTGCTGCTGGTGGGCAGCATCCTGGCGTGGCTGCAGACGCTGCGCGCCTTCGAATTCGAGCCGCGCACGCTGCACACCGCCCAGCAGATCGCCTCGCTGGTCAACCTCAGCCGCGCGGCCCTGGTGCATTCGGATGCCATCAACCGCGTCTCGCTGATCAAGACCATGGCCGACCAGGAAGGCGTGCGCATTCTGCCGCGCGAGCCTGGCGACAGCTTCGAGCTGCTGGACCAGAGCACGCTGGGCAAGCGCCTGACCGAGGAGCTCACGCGCCGCCTGGGCTACGGCACCATCGTGGCGCGCAGCGTCAATGGCGAACCGGGGCTGTGGGTGGGCTTCACCATCAATGGCGACCGCACCTGGCTGCTGATGGACCGCTCGCGCTTCACGCCGGCCAGCGGGCGCACCTGGCTGATCTGGCTGATCACGGCCGGCCTGCTGTCCCTGGCGGGGGCGGCGGCCATCGCGCGCCTGATCAACCGGCCACTCAAGCAGTTGAGCTATGCGGCCAACCGCGTGCGAGATGGCGACTTCGACGCCAGCCAGCTGGACGAGGAAGCCGTCACCAGCGAGATCCGCGAGGTCAACATCGGCTTCAATCGCATGGCGCAGAAACTGGCCCAGCTGGAGCAGGACCGCGCGGTGATGCTGGCCGGCATCTCCCACGACCTGCGCACGCCGCTGGCGCGCCTGCGGCTGGAGACCGAGATGAGCGTGGTGGACGACGTGGCGCGCGAGCACATGGTGGCCGACATCGTGCAGCTCGACGCCACCATCGACAAATTCCTGGACTACGCCCGCCCCGACCATGTCACCCTCAACCCGGTGAACCTGCATGCCGTGGTGTCCTCCTGCGTCTATGCGGTGCAGGACCACCGCGAGCTGCAGATCAGCATGGCCGTGCCCGAAGGCGTCTATGTGCTGGCCGACGAGGTGGAACTGGCGCGCGTGATCTCCAACCTGTTCGAGAACGCACGCCGCTACGGCAAGACGCCCGAGACCGAAACCACCCACGTGGATGTGACGGCATCGGAACGCGAAAGCTGGGTGGTGATCCGCATCCGCGACCATGGCCGTGGCGTGCCGCCCGAGCAGCTCGCCAGCCTGACACAGCCCTTCTTCCGCGGCGACTCCGCGCGCACGGCCGCAGCGGGGGCGGGCCTGGGCCTGTCCATCGTGGACAAGACGGTGCAGCGCATGGGCGGCGTGTTTGCGCTGTCCAACTCCTCCACGGGCGGGCTGGTTGCCCATGTTCAGTTGCAGCGTGCCTCGGGCGTGGCCAAGGGTGCCGAGCCCGAGCAGCGTCTGCAGCGCCCGCAGATCAAGCGCCAGCTGCCCCCGCGTGCGCAGGACGGCGCCCTGGACGGAGAGGACTGAGCCCGCAGCGCGCGTTCGGCAGATACGTTCGGCAGATACAAAGGCCCCGGCGATCGTTGACCGATCGCCCGGGCCTTTTGCATGGGGATGGCCCCCTCCGGTCAGGCGCGGAACAGCAAGGCGGCAGCGCGCGCCTCCATGGCCTGCTGCTGGCCCACGGGGCCGAGCTTTTCGGCCGTCTTGGCCTTGACGTTGACCTGGTCCAGCGCCAGCCCCAGCGCCGTGGCGATGCGCTCGCGCATGGCGGGAATGTGCGGCGCCAGCTTGGGGGCCTGGGCAATGATGGTGCTGTCGATGTTGCCGATCTCCAGCCCCGTGGCGCGCACGCGGCGCGCCGCTTCCACCAGCAGCACCAGCGAATCGGCGCCACGGAATTCGGGGTCGGTGTCGGGGAAATGCCGGCCGATGTCGCCCAGCGCCGCGCCGCCCAGCAGCGCGTCGGTGATGGCGTGCAGCAGCACGTCGGCATCGGAATGGCCCAGCAGCCCCAGTTCGTGCGGCACCTCGATGCCGCCCAGGATCAGCTTGCGCCCGGGCACCAGGGCATGCACGTCCCAGCCCTCGCCAATACGAAAATTCATGTGAAACATTCCAGGTTCAGAAAAATGGATTGCCCGACGCCTGCGGATGGTCGCGCTGGCCCCGGTATCGCTCCAGCGTGGTGCTGCGCTCGCGCTGCGACAGCACGGCGGCGGCCAGCGCGAAATCGTCCGGATAGGTGACCTTGAAGTTCTGCGCGCCGCCGGGCACCAGGCGCGGGCGCTGGCCCACGGCCTCCATGGCGCTGGCCTCGTCGGTCACGGCCGAGCCGGCGTGCTGCAGCGCATCGAGCAGCGGCGCGATGCGGAACATCTGCGGCGTCTGCGCCAGCCATTTGTCGCTGCGGTCCACCGTGCCCGCCACGCGCACCCCGCTGGGCCCGGCCACGGCCGTCTTGAGCGTGTCGGGCAGCTTGTGCGCCAGCAGGCCGCCCACGGCATCGTGCTCGCAGGCGTCGATCAGGGCATCGATGAGCGCGGGCGTCACCAGGCAGCGCGCGGCATCGTGCACCAGCACCCAGTCGTGCGCGCCCGCACCGCGCGCCAGCAGCTCCTTCAGGCCGTTGGTCACGGATTCGGCCCGCGTGGCGCCTCCGCATGCCGCCGTGGAGTAGCGCGTGGGCGACGGGCCCGGCAGGCCCTGGCGCCAGAAATCATCGCCGGGCGCGATCACCACCAGCGTGTGGTGTACGCGCGTTGCACCCGCAAAGGCGGCCAGCGTGTGCGCCACCATGGGCGCACCGGCCACCAGGTGGTATTGCTTGGGCAGTTCAGGCGCAGGCGCATCGGGTGCGATGGCGCGCGAGCCCGTGCCCGCGCAGGGGATCAAGGCCCACAGGCGGGCCGGCTCCAGGGACGCGGGCGCAGCCGCCGCAAGCAGATCTGTCATGGTGGCGCATTGTAGTGACGGCCATGCGCCACCATGGACATGCGGGCATGCCTGCATGGCCGCCATGCGTGCTGGCTAAAATGGTTCGATACCCCTCTGCGCGTGCCGAGGGGTTTTGTCGTTACTTCGCCCAGGCGCTGCGGCGCCCACGTCCAAGCACCATGGAACTGCCCAAGCTCACTCCCGGAAAACGCTTCACCCTGCCCCGCCCCGTGGGCAGCGCCGACGCCCTGCTGCTGGCCCGCCTGGGCGAGCGCGAGAAGGCGGCAGGCCGGGTGACGGCCATCGTCACGGCCGACGCCTCGGATGCCCAGCGGCTGATCGACGAGATGGCCTTCTTCGCCCCGGGCCTGCGCTGCGCGCTGTTCCCCGACTGGGAGACCCTGCCCTACGACAGCTTCTCTCCCCACCAGGACCTGATCAGCGAGCGCTTGGCCACGCTGTGGCGCATCAACCAGCGCGACAAGGAGCATGGCGCCGACGTGGTGCTGGTGCCCGCCACCACCGCGCTGTACCGGCTGGCGCCGCCCTCCTTCCTGGCCGGCTACACCTTCGAGTTCAAGAGCGGCCAGAAGCTGGACGAGGCCAAACTCAAGGCCCAGCTGACGCTGGCCGGCTACCAGCATGTCTCCCAGGTGGTCAGCCATGGAGAGTACGCGGTGCGGGGCGGCCTGATCGACCTGTTTCCCATGGGCTCGCTGCAGCCCTACCGGGTGGACCTGTTCGACGACGAGATCGACTCCATCCGCACCTTCGACCCCGACACCCAGCGCAGCCTCTACCCCGTGCCCGAGGTGCGCCTGCTGCCCGGCCGCGAGTTCCCCATGGACGAGGACGCGCGCGCCAAGTTCCGCCAGCGCTGGCGCGAGCTGCTGGAGGGCGATCCCACGCGCAGCCGCATCTACAAGGACATGGGTCAGGGCATTGCCACGGCCGGTATCGAGTACTACCTGCCGCTGTTCTTCGACGAAACGGCCACCGTGTTCGACTACCTGGGCGCCGATGCCACCGTGGTGATGCATGGCGACCTGGAGCCGGCCTTCCAGCGCTTTTGGCAGGACACCAAGGAGCGCTTCCGCCTGGTGCAGGGCGACCCCGAGCGCCCGGCCCTGCCGCCCGAGGTGCTGTTCCTGTCCGCCGACCAGTTCTACACGCGCGCCAAGGAGCACGCCCAGCTCGCGCTGCGCCCAGGCACCGAGGACGTGGCCGACAGCGCCATCTTCCAGAAGCTGGAGGACCTGTCCGTGGTGCGTGGCGCCGAGGACCCGCTGGCGCGGCTGCAAAGGCACATTGCCGCCAGCGCCCACCGCATCCTGCTGCTGGCCGAGTCCGATGGCCGCCGAGAAAGCCTGCTGGACTTCTTCCGCGCCTCGGGCGTGAACCCGCCGGTCTTCGACTCGCTGGCCGAGTTCCAGGGCGATGCGGGCGAGAAGGTGGGCATTGCCACTGCCGGGCTGATGAACGGCTTTGCCTGGGTGGAGGAAGGCCTGGACTTCGTCACCGAGACGGAGCTGTTCGCCACCAGCCCCACGGGCCGCAGGCGCCGCCGGCAGGAGCAGGTCAGCGATGTGGAGGCGCTGATCAAGGACCTGTCCGAACTCAAGGTGGGCGACCCCGTGGTGCACTCGGACCACGGCATCGGCCGCTACCAGGGCCTGGTCCACATGGACATGGGCCAGAAGAACCCGGACGGCACGCCGGCCGTGCAGGAATTCCTGCACCTGGAGTACGCGGGCAACGCCGTGCTCTACGTGCCCGTCAGCCAGTTGCAGCTGATCAGCCGCTACACGGGCGTCTCACCCGAGGACGCGCCGCTGCACAAGCTTGGCGGCACGCAGTGGGAAAAGGCCAAGCGCAAGGCGGCCGAGCAGGTGCGCGACTCGGCAGCCGAGCTGCTGAACATCTACGCACGCCGCGCCGCACGCCAGGGCCATGCCTTCCGCTACTCGCCCCAGGACTACGAGCAGTTCGCCAACGACTTCGGCTTCGAGGAAACGGCGGACCAGCGCGCCGCCATCCACGCCGTGATCCAGGACATGATCAGCCCCCAGCCCATGGACCGCCTGGTCTGCGGCGACGTGGGCTTCGGCAAGACCGAGGTGGCGCTGCGCGCGGCCTTCGTGGCCATCACGGGCGGCAAGCAGGTGGCCTTCCTCGCGCCCACCACGCTGCTGGCCGAGCAGCATTACCAGACCCTGGTGGACCGCTTCTCCAAGTGGCCGATCAAGGTGGCCGAAGTCTCGCGCTTTCGCTCGGGCAAGGAGATCACGGCGGCCGTCAAGGGCATTGCCGACGGCTCGGTGGACATCGTCGTGGGCACGCACAAGCTGCTGTCCGAGTCCACGCAGTTCAAGAACCTGGGCCTGCTGATCATCGACGAGGAGCACCGCTTCGGCGTGCGCCACAAGGAAGCCATGAAGGCCATGCGCGCCGAGGTGGACGTGCTCACGCTGACGGCCACGCCCATCCCGCGCACCATGGGCATGGCGCTGGAAGGCCTGCGCGACCTGTCCGTCATCGCCACCGCGCCCCAGCGGCGCCTGGCCATCAAGACCTTTGTGCGCAACGAGGGTACGGGCGTGATCCGCGAGGCCGTGCTGCGCGAGCTCAAGCGCGGCGGCCAGTGCTACTTCCTGCACAACGAGGTCGAGACCATCGAGAACCGCAAGCAAAAGCTCGAGGAAATCCTGCCCGAGGCACGCATTGCCGTGGCCCACGGCCAGATGCCCGAGCGCGAGCTCGAACGCGTGATGCGCGACTTCGTGGCCCAGCGCTACAACATATTGCTGTGCTCGACCATCATCGAGACGGGCATCGACGTGCCCAGCGCCAACACCATCCTCATCAGCCGCGCCGACAAATTCGGCCTGGCCCAGCTGCACCAGCTGCGCGGCCGCGTGGGCCGCAGCCACCACCAGGCCTATGCCTACCTGATGGTGCCCGACCTGGACAGCCTGACCAAGCAGGCCCAGCAGCGGCTGGAGGCCATCCAGCAGATGGAGGAACTGGGCTCGGGCTTCTACCTGGCCATGCACGACCTGGAGATCCGCGGCGCCGGCGAGGTGCTGGGCGAGAACCAGAGCGGCAACATGATGGAGGTGGGCTTCCAGCTCTACAACGAGATGCTGTCCGAGGCCGTGCGCAGCCTCAAGGCCGGCAAGGAGCCCGATCTGCTCAGCCCGCTGTCGGCCTCCACCGACATCAACCTGCACGCGCCGGCCCTGCTGCCGGGCGACTACTGCGGCGACGTGCACCTGCGCCTGTCCTTCTACAAGAAACTGGCCACGGCCCGCACCAGCGACCAGATCGACACCCTGCTCGAAGAAATCGTGGACCGCTTCGGCAAGCTGCCGCCCCAGGCGCAGACGCTGATCGACGTGCACCGCCTGCGCGTGCTGTCCCAGCCCTACGGCGTGGTCAAGGTCGATGCGGCGCCCGGCGTCATCAACATCACCTTCAAGCCCCAGCCGCCGGTGGACCCGATGGCCATCATCCACCTCATCCAGAAGAACAAGCACATCAAGCTGGCCGGCAACGAGAAGCTGCGCATCGAGCGCGCCCTGGACAACCCCAAGGACCGCGCCCAGATGGTGCGCGACGTGCTGCGCAGCCTGGGCCAGCCGCTGGTGGAGGCAAAGGCGGCCCAGCCCGCATAGAAGGGTTGTCCTAGCCATGTTCCTCGAAGCGAGCATCGCCCTGCTGGCCCTGGCCGCCGCGCTGTGGCTGCGCCCCTGGCGCATGCTGGCCGGCCGCCCGGGCCCGGGCGGGCCGCTGGACCGCATGGCCTCGCCCCTGGTCACGCCGCTGCTGGGCGTGCTCGTGCTGCTGCCCTGGATCTGGGCCCTGCCCACGCTGCACCGCATGCCGCTGCAATTGCAGTGGTCCTCGGCGCCGCTGGTGGTGCTCATGCTGGGCTGGCCTCTGGCCGTGCCGCTGCTGCTCGTCGTGGGCGGGCTGGCCGCCCTGCTGTCGCCGGCCCTGGGCTGGGGAGATGCGCTGGGCATCTCGGTCTGGCAGGGCATCGTGCCCGCCACGCTGGCCATGCTCTGGGGCGCGGCGCTGCGGCGCTGGCTGCCGCACCAGATCTTTGTCTTCATTCTCGCGCGCGGCTTTGCGGGCACGGTGCTGTGCGTCTTCATCTCGGCCCTGCTGGCCCAGGCCGCAGGCCACTCGCTTCCCGGTGTCAACGAGGACCTGTCGCGCATTGCGCGCTGGCTCATGGCCTGGGGCGATGCCGTGGTCACCGGCATGGTGACGGCCATCTTCGTGGTGTTCCGTCCCCAATGGCTGGCCACCTGGTCGGATGCCATCTACCTGCGCCGCCCACCTGCGCCCTGAGGGCGCATCCAGGCACAAGCCGTGGCGCGCCGCAGTGCCAAGGCCAGTGACTGCGCCGCGCGGCCCTGGCTCTGGATATGATTCGCGCCTGATACCCGCCAGCCCGGCGGCCCGTCCCTTTTTGCTGCCCCACCCATGACCGATGTCACCGAATTCGCGCCCGGACTGCTGATCCGCGGCATCCAGCCGCCACTGAAGCTGGCCGACTACAAGCTCATCGCGTTCGACATGGACTCGACGCTGATCACCATCGAGTGCATCGACGAGATCGCCGACGCCACCGGCAAGAAGGCCGAGGTCTCGGCCATCACCGAAGCCACCATGCGCGGCGAGATCACCGACTTCAAGGACAGCCTGCGCCAGCGCGTGGGCAAGCTCGTCGGCGTGACCGAGACCGACATGGCCCGCGTGCTGGCCGAGCGCCTGAAGCTCTCCCCGGGCGCCGAAACCCTGGTGCGCGCAGCCCAGGCTGCGGGCCTGAAGGTGCTGCTGGTCTCGGGCGGCTTCACCTACTTTGCCGAACATGTGCGCGGCATGCTGGCCATCGACTTCGTGCGTGCCAACGTGCTGGAGATGCGCGATGGCGCGCTGACCGGCGGCCTGATCGAGCAGCCCTGGGGCGACATCTGCGACGGCGCCGAAAAGCGCCGCACGCTGCTGGAAGTCGCCTCGCTGCTGGGCATTCGCCCCGACCAGTGCATCGCCGTGGGCGACGGCAGCAACGACATTCCCATGATGCAGGTCGCAGGCCTGTCCGTGGCCTACCACGCCAAGCCGCGCGTGCGCAACGAGGCCAAGGTCTCCATCACCGAAGGCGGCCTGGACCGCCTGCTGGAAGTGCTGCGCTGAAAACCGGCGGCGGGGGCTGGCGCAGGCCGCTGCACTGCTCCGCAATCAATAGCTGAGAATGTTTTGTGGGCTTGCTTTTCCGGCAGGCCCCGGTCTTTTCTACAATGCTTGATGCAGCCCCATAGGCCACCGCCTCAGCGCCGGTGGCTCTCCTACAACAGCAGGCTGCACACCGGCGTATCCGCATGCCGGTGCTTGGAATCTCCTGCCCCATCCCCATGTGACACCCAAGGCCGCAGGCCTGCCCGCAGACGGGCGGCCTGTGGCGCTCCGACCGGCGCAGGCCCGCCTGCGCCGACCGTGCACATGACCACCATGATTGGAAAAACCTTCGTGAAGACTTCGTTCCGCACCACTGCCTCCGTGATCGCCCTGGCCATTGCCTCGCTGACCGTGCCCACGCTGGCCCAGGCCAAGCGCATGGGCAGCGGCGGCAAGTCCGTGCGCCCGGCGTCGATCGGCAAGGCCCCTGCCCAGCCCGCAGCGCCTGCGGCGCCCACCGCCAGCAAGGCGGCAACGCCTGCCAGCCCGGCAGCTCCTGCCACGCCAGCAACGCCGGCCGCGCCCGCCGCAGCCGCCGCTCCGGCAGCGGCACCTGCCACTGCAGGTGCTGCAGGCCCGGGCATGATGGGCACGCTGGGCGCCGCCGCCGTGGGCGCCGTTGCCGGCTCCATGGCCGGCAATGCGCTGGCCGGCGCCATGACCCCTGAAAAGGACGCTGCCGCCAAGGAGGCCGAAGCCAAGGCCAAGGCCGCCGAAACCGAGGCAGCCGAGCTGCAGCGCAAGGCCGATGAAGCCAAGGCCAAGGCAGAAGCCGCCCGCGCCGCCGCCAAGTAAACCGCCTGCTCCTTGCAAAAGGCCGCGCCTGTCGCGGCCTTTCTGTTTTGTCCAGCGGCTGCTTCAACGGCCTTGCGCATGCTCTCCACGCAGCGTCATCACGGCGCTGGCGATGCTCGCAACGGCCTTGCCATCATCACGCTCGATTTCACAGCGGTAGTGGCTGATCGTGCGCCCACGGTGCTCGGCCCACGCCCGCGCGCACAGCCTGGAGCGCCAGACCGGGCGCAGGAAGGCCGCCTTCAGGTCGATGCTGGTGAAACTCTGGCCTGGCTCCATCAAAGTGGAATGCGCCGTGCCTATGGCAGCATCGGCCAGTTCGCACAGCATCCCGCCATGGACCGTGCCCTGCTGGTTGCCATGGCGCTGCGCATCGGCGTCGAACTCCACGACGGCCATGGCTTCGCCGACGGCCACTATGCGAAACCCCAGCATCTGCGAGATCGCGGTCGGATAGCGCATGTGCGTGGCCTCGTCTGCGGCAAGCCGCCCTTCGATCTGCCGCTGCAGATAGTCGAGCACGGGGAGATAAGTGCGGGGAAGATGCATGGATTTCCTGTCTGGAGCGGGAGGGCAAGGCCCGGGAATGCCCGTCTCGCCAGTGTGATGACCTAGACTGGAACAATCAAAAAATTGTCCTAACTACACTCCATGGCTGCCTCTCGCGTTGCTCTGCTGACTGAACGGCTGGCCGAAGACATCCGCGCCGGCCGGCTCGCCCCCGGCACGCTGATGCCCACGCACCGCGACCTCGCGGCCCGCCATGGCATGGCCGTGGCGTCCGCCAGCAAGGTGTATGCGCGGCTGGCCTCCCTCGGCCTGGTCATCGGCGAAACCGGGCGCGGCACCTTTGTGCGGGATCGGCCGCAGCAGCGCGAATGGGATGGCAGCGACGAATCCCGCCTGAGTTCGGACACGGCCGACCTGTCCTTCAACCATCCCACCTGGCCGGGGCAGGCCGGGCTGTTGCGCTCCATGCTGCGCGAGCTGGCTGCTTCGGGCGACCTGGCTGCGCTCATGCACCAGCAGCCGCCCGGCGGCCGGCTGCACGAGCGGCGCATCGTGGCCGACTTCCTTGCCCGCGAACGCGGCCTGGCTGCCGAGCCGGAACGCATCTTCCTGGTCAACGGCGCGCAGCAAGGACTGGACATTGCCGTGCGTGCGCTGCTGCGGCCCGGCGATGCGGTGGCCGTGGACGCGCTGACCTACCCGGGCTTCAGGATGCTGGCCGAGCTCCAGGACCTGGACCTACAGCCGGTCCCTGCCCTTGACGAGGGTCCCGACCTCGATGCATTGGAGCGGCTGTGCGCACGCCGGCGCATACGCGCCATCCATGCCATGCCCACGCTGCACAACCCCCTGGGATGGGTGATGCCGCTGGCGCAGCGCCAGCGCCTGGTGGAGATCGCAAGGCGCCACGATTGCCTGCTGATCGAGGATGCTGCCTATGCCTTTCTGGCAGGCAAGGCGCCCGCAGCCCTCGCAACGCTTGCGCCAGAGCGCTGCATTCACGTCTCCAGCCTCTCGAAAAGCGTGGCCAGCGGGTTGCGCTTCGGCTTCATGGTGGTGCCCCAGGCATGGGCAGGCCGCGTCAAGGCCGTGGTGCGCGCCAGCCACTGGAGCATGCCGGGCCTGGTCACGGCCATGGCCACGCGCTGGATGGCCAGCGGCTCCGTGCGGCAGCAGGAACAACGCATGCGGCAGGAGGCACGTCGCCGGCAGGCGATTGCGCGCAAGGCGCTGGCAGGAATGCAGATGCTGGCCCACCCCTGCTCGCTCTTCCTCTGGCTGCGCCTGCCCGGGGAGCTGAGGATG
Source organism: Delftia sp. (assembly GCF_059499305.1). Classification (NCBI taxonomy): domain Bacteria; kingdom Pseudomonadati; phylum Pseudomonadota; class Betaproteobacteria; order Burkholderiales; family Comamonadaceae; genus Delftia; species Delftia sp. Next base: position 260,720 of record NZ_JCABYI010000009.1, on the reverse strand, counting down.
GACCGGGTGGCCACGGCGCTGGCACAGTGCGGCATCGCCGTATCGCAGGCCCACGCCTACGCAACGACACCCCATGCCCCGCATGCGCTGCGCCTGGGACTGGGTTCGGTGCCTCTGCCGCAACTGGAGGCCGTACTCGTTCAGTTGCGGGATACCGTGGAAGGCTTTCCGCCCTGAGCCTGTGCCGGGCCAGGGCCCGGTTCAGCGGCCTTGCGCTTCAGCGCCGCCCGTCGCGCAGCGGCTGCAGCAGGTGCGACAGGCCGTTGTGGTCCAGCTCCTGCATCAGCGCCAGCAGTTGGCCCAGCTCTCCCTTGGGAAAGCCCTCGCGTGCGAACCAGTTCAGATAGTTGCCGGGAAGATCGGCGATCAGCCGGCCCTTGTACTTGCCATAGGGCATTTGCACCTGCACCAGCTTTTGCAGCATTTCGGAGTCCATGGCGGCGATGGTACGCGCTGCGCCATCGCAAGAATCCGCATAAAAAACCACAGCCTTATAACCAAATATCAAAAATGTTCAACGCGGCCCCTGGCGCAGCACTAGACTATGCGCCTGCCTGCCGCCAAGCCCGACGCGGAGCCGTTCTCCCGGGCCGGCGGCGTTTTATCGCAACCCGTTGAAGAAAGTCCTCCGGTCATGTTGAAGAAAGCCCTCTCCGCAATCGCGATTGCCACGCTGGCACTGACAGCCCAGGCCGCCGACGTGCTCAAGGTCGGTGCCACGGCCGTGCCGCATGCAGAAATCCTCAATCACATCAAGCCCGCGCTGAAGGCCCAGGGCATCGATCTGCAGATCAAGGAATTCAGCGACTACGTGCAGCCCAATGCGGCCGTCGAGGACAAGCAGCTGGACGTGAACTTCTTCCAGCACCAGCCCTACCTGGACAGCTACAACAAGGACCGCAAGACCTCGCTGGTGGCCGTGCCCAATGGCAAGGTCCATGTGGAGCCCTTCGGCGGCTACTCGCAGAAGATCAAGAACGTCAAGGATCTGAAGGACGGCGCCACCATTGCCATCCCCAACGACCCCTCCAACGGCGGCCGCGCCCTGATCCTGCTGGCCAAGCAGGGCCTGATCGAGCTCAAGGACCCCAAGAGCCTGACGCCCACGCCGCTGGATGTGGCCAAGAACCCCAAGAAGCTCAAGTTCAAGGAACTCGAAGCCCCGCTGCTGCCGCGCGCACTGGGCGATGTGGACCTGGCGCTGATCAACACCAACTACGCCATCGAGGCCAAGCTCAATCCCACCAAGGATGCGCTGTTCATCGAAGGTGCCGACTCGCCCTACACCAACATCGTGGTGTCGCGCCAGGACCGCGCCAACGATCCCAACATCGCCAAGCTGATGAACGCACTGCACACGCCTGATGTGAAGAAGTTCATCGTCGAGAAGTACAAGGGCGCCGTCGTTCCCGCGTTCTGAATGCGAGGTGGCCGCAGCCTTGCCGGCTGCGACCGTTGCGAAAAAAAAAGCGCTGCCGGGGCAGCGCTTTTTTTGTGGCTGGCATTCCTTGCCTCAGCCTGCGGAGGCCACCTCCGCCGGCGCCTTGGCCGCAGCAGCCGGCCGCGTGATGGCGCTGCCCATGGCCGCGCCCATGATGCAGGCAATGGCCAGCCACTGCGTTCCCACCAGTTGCTCATGCAGCAGCAGCATGCCCATGAGGGCGGCTATCGCGGGCTCCGTTGCCAGCGCGATGCCGAAGGTGGCGGGCGGCAGGCGGCGCAGCGCCATCATCTCCAGCGTGTAGGGCAAGGCGCTGGAGATGGCCGCAACCATCAACCCGAAAAGAAGTATGGATGGCTGCAGCAGCTTGGCCCCCGCCTCGGCCACGCCGAAGGGCACCACCACCATGGCGGCGAACACCAGGCCCAGCGACACGGCCTGGCCGCTGGGAATGCTGCCCAGCCGCTGGCCCAGCAGGATGTACAGCGCCCAGCAGATGGCCGCGCCCACGGCGCAGGCAATGCCCACGGGCTCCAGCACCAGGGCGCCGACGCTGGCACCGCCTATGGGCAGGATCAGGGCCAGCCCCGCCACCGCCAGCGCAAGCCAGACAAAATCCACGGGCCGGCGCGAGTGGTAGATGGCCACGGCCAGCGGCCCCGAGAACTCGATGGCCACGGCCAGGCCGAAGGGAATGGTGCGCAGCGCCATGTAGAACAGCAGGTTCATGGCGCCCAGCGCCACGCCGAAACGCAGCAGCGCCCAGGCCTGAGGCCGCGCCAGCGTCCAGCGCCAGGGCCGCCAGATGGCCACCAGGATCAGCGCGGCAAAGCCCACGCGCAATGCCGAGGTGCCCTGGGCGCCCAGCACCGGAAAAAGCTGCTTGGCCAGTGACGTTCCCACGCCCAGCGCCGTCACCGAGCCCAGCACGGCCAGCAGCGGCCAAGCGCGGTTCCATGTGATGTTTGTTGTCATGGCGCGTACGATATTGCAAGCGCACCGCGCAAACAGCTCGTTTTTGAGCCGCTTCACGCAATATTCGCTCTTTTCCTCTTCTCGCCGCCAGCCGCCCATGCCCGCCATCGCCCTGGACTCCTTCGACCGCGCCATTCTCGACGTGATGCAGCGCGACAACCTCACGCCACAGCGCCTCATCGCCGAGCGCGTGCACCTTTCCGCGCCGGCCGTGCAGCGGCGCATCAAGCGGCTGCAGGAGCTGGGCGTGATCGCGGCCAACGTGGCCGTGGTCGATCCGGCGCGCATAGGCCGGCCGCTGACCGTGCTCATCAACGTGCAGCTGGTCAACGAGCGCCCCGATCTGTCGCAGGCCTTTCGCGCACGCGTGGATCGGGAGGACGCGGTACAGCAGTGTTACTACGTGACCGGTGAAGCCGACTATTCATTGATCGTCACGGCTGCCGATATGGAGGAGTACCAGGCGCTGGCGGCTCGGCTGTTTGCGGGGGACGACAACATCCGGCGCTACACCACCTCGATAGCGCTGGAACGCGTCAAGACCGGGCTGCAGCTACCGCTGCAGCCGCAAGCCACGGATGCCTGACCACCGTCATCAGATCGTTTTGAACATAGAACGCCATCACAGGCAGGGAGACTTCAATGAGCGCACCGCATCCGGACAGCATGGCCAATCTGGTGGCCATCCGCACCCTCGACAAGTACGAGAACGACTATTTCCCCAAGCGCGACCGCATCACCATCGCCTTTCGCGGCGATCTGGCAGAGCAGTTCAAGTACGACAAGATCCGTCCGCTGTCGCCGGCCCAGCGCCATGGTCACCGCGTGGTGATCGAGGCCGAGAGCCAGAAGACCGGCACCACCGGCCACTACTGCATCGAGTGCAACAGCTGGAACCTCATCGAGGCCGTGGGCACCTGGGCACCGGAGCCGGAGCAGGCGGCGGGCTGAGCCTGCCGCTTCTGGCCGGCCCAGGCCGGCCCAGGCCGGCTCAGGCCCCGGCCGGCGCCCAGACGCTGCCGGCCACCCACCAGGCCAACGCCAGCATCATCACGCCCGTCAGGCCATCGAGAATCCGCCAGGCACGCGGCTTCTCGAACAGGCGCCTGAGGCGGCGGCCTGCAAAGGCCAGCAGCACGAACCATGACAGGCTGGCCGAAGCGGCGCCAATCACATACACCCATTTGAGCGCGCCTTCCTGGCGCGCGCCGATGGAGCCCATCAGCAACACCGTGTCCAGATAGACATGGGGGTTGAACAAGGTGATCACGGCCAGCGTGGAGACCACACCCAGCAGGCCGCGCGGCGCCAGCTGCCCGCCCGAGGCGGCCAGCTGCGCATCGGGCGCCATGGCCATGCGCCACAGCGCCATCAGGCCGTAGGCCAGCAGGAACAGGGCGCCGCCCAGGGTCAGGTAGCGGGCCAGATCGGGGTTGTCGCCCAGCAGCCGGGCCATGCCCGCCACGCCCAGGCCGATGAGCACCACGTCGCTGACCACGCACCATGCCACGCAGGCGCGTACATGCTGGCCGTGCACGGCCTGGCGCAGCACATACAGGTTCTGGGCTCCGATGGAGACGATGAGCGACAGGCAGACCGTGAAGCCCGCCAGCCAGGAAGAAGAAACATTTGCAGTCCACATGGGCAGGGATTGTCTGGCTCACAAAAGGTTAAGTAAAATTACATTTACTCAATCAAATGAAGAATATCTAAATGCTCGACTACGCCGGACTCGAAGCCCTGGCAGCCGTGGTGCGCGAAGGCAGCTTCGAACGCGCGGCGCGCAAGCTGCACGTCACGCCCTCGGCCGTCTCCCAGCGCATCAAGCTGCTGGAAGAGCGCGTGGGCCAGGTGCTGGTGCTGCGCGGCCAGCCCTGTTCAGGCACGGAGGCAGGCCGCCGCCTGTGCCTGCATGTGGAGCAGGTTGCCCTGCTGGAAAACGACCTGCGCCGCAAGAACCCCGAACTGGTGCCCGAGGGCCAGACGGCCCTGCCCACGCTCAAGCTGGCCGTCAATGCCGACTCGCTGTCCACCTGGTTCATGGACGCCATGTCCGCCTTCACGCGCGACGGCAACGAGCTGCTGGACATCAGCATCGACGACCAGGACCACACGGCCAAGCGCATCCGCGAGGGCGAGGTGATGGCCGCCGTCACGGCCACGTCCTCGGCCATTCCGGGCTGCAACACCTGGCCGCTGGGACGCATGCGCTACGTGGCGGCCGCCAGTCCCGATTTCATCCGCCGCTACCTCAAGGACGGCATCACGCCCGAGGCCATGGCGCGCACGCCCATGATGAGCTACGGCCGCAAGGACAGCCTGCAGGACCAGTGGCTGCAGCGCCTGGGCGCGGAAGGCCGGCGCAGCACGCCGCGCCACTTTCTGCCGTCCAACCAGGGCTATACGCGGGCCTGCGAGCTGGGCATGGGCTGGGGCATGCACCCGCCGCTGATGATCGGCGCGCAACTGGCCGAAGGCAGCCTGGTGGAGCTGCTGCCCGGCAACGATCTGGACATTCCCATGTACTGGGCCCATGCGCGCAATGCGCAGGCCAGCCTGCAGCGGCTGACGGACTGCGTGATCCAGGCGGCAGCCGCCTGTCTTGACCCGATGGAGTGAGGGGGCGACGGCGGCGCCGTCCGCGCCCGGCTCAGGGCTGGCGGCCGGTGTCGTCTGCCGGGGTGGACGGCTCAGCCTGGGCCTGGTCGTTGCGTTCCGGCCGCTGTATGGTGCGCACGGCCGCGCGCACGCGGGTCAGGGTGTGGAAGTCCAGCAGGCTGGTGGCCATGATGGTTTCCCAGAGAAAGCAGGCCAGGGCCGAGAGAAACATCAGCACGCCGAACAGAAAGCCCAGCACCGCATAGCCATGGCCGTTGATGCCGTAGGCCTCGCCCAGGAACAGCAAGGCAATGGTCAGGCCGATGCAAAAGCCGCAGACGGTCAGCAGCCCTATACAGACATTGGCCAGCCGGCCGCGCTTGCGCAGAAAGTGCAGCTCGGTCAGGCTGCGCGCGATGAATTCCTCCTCCTGCGGCGTGCGCAGCAGTTCCTCCAGCTTGCGGGCGCGGTCGATGATGCGGGCCAGCCGCCCGGCCACGGCGCCTATCATGCCGGCCACGGCCGTCAGGAAGAACACCGGCGCCAGCGCCAGCTGGATGCTGTGGGTGACGGTATCGGCGTCTAGCGACCAATTGATCATGCGGTCCTCTGCGTGCTTTCTGTTGTCTGGTCCGGCCGTGCTGCCGTGTTTTCGCGCGGACAGTATTGTGGCCGCAACCGGGGGCCGCAAGAAGCCATGCCGCCCGCTTTCAGCGCGCCGGGGGTGCCGGCAGAACCTGCGCGCACAGCGAAAGCATCTGGTCCAGCAGGGCGGGCGCCCGGTCGCGGCGGCGGACCACGCCCAGCGGCGCCAGCCGGCCCGTCAGCTGCACGTCGAGCCGGCACACGCGCGCATGGGTCTGCAGGCCCGGCGCGATGCTCAACGGCACCAGGGCCACGGCGCCGGGCTGGCTCAACAGGCCTTCCAGTATCGGCAGGGAAACGGTGGAGACGGGAAACCAGGGCGCATCGGGCAGTGCCTGGAGCACCTCGGCCTCGAAAATCCCGCGCACGGCGATGTTGGCCGTGGGCAGTACCCAGCGCGCGCCGGTCAAGGCCTGCAGCGGCACGCCACGGCGCCCGGCCAGTGCATGCGAGCGTGCGGCCACCACCACGGCCGTGTCGGCCAGCAGCGGCTCGAAGACGAAGGGGCCGGGCAGCAGCGCCGGCTCGCGGCAGAACACCGCGTCCAGCCCGCCGCCCAGCAGCTGGGACAGCAGCCGGGTGCTGGCGTCTTCGTGCACATCGACATGCACCTCGGGGTGTTCGGCATAGAACCGCGCCAGCAGGGGCGAAAGAATGGCCAGGGCCGCCGCCGGAATGGAGCCCAGGCGCAGCGCGGCCGCGGCGCCCCGGCGAATGGCGGCCAGCGATTCCGCCACCTCCTCCAGCGCGGCCAGCACGCCGCGCACCGTGTCCACCAGGGTCTGGCCGGCCAGCGTGGGGCGTATGCCGCGCGCATGCCGCTCGAACAGGCGGATGTCGAGCACGCGCTCCATCTCGGCCAGCGCCTGGGTGGCCGCCGACTGGCTCATGTGCAGCGTGGCGGCGGCCTGCACCACCGAGCCGCATTGCTGCAGCGCCACCAGCAACTGCAGCTGGCGCAGGCGCACATGCTTGGTCAGGCGCGAGAACAGCAGCCGGCCCTGGGGCGTGGCCGCGTCGTCCAGGCCTTCGCGGTCGTCAAAATCGTGGCTCATGGGAATCTTGGTGTTTTCCCCAGGCAGGCCCTGGCGCGCCACAGGCGGCAAAGGGCAAGCTATCGGAACGGCTTATAGCTTGGCACAAATACCGTGGCCCACGCGGGCGGCAGGATTTCTATAGTCGCCTGCATCGGGAGCCGGCACGGCCCAGGCTGCGGCTCACTCCCCGTCGATGGAGTCCATGCCATGCAAGCCAAGCCCCTCTTACAGCCTCTCTCTCACCTGCCGCGCCGCACCCTGCTTTCCCTGGGCGCGGGCCTTTGCGCCGCGCTGTGCGGCCTCACCCTGGCCCGCACGGCCCATGCGGCCGACGCCTATCCGAGCAAGCCCGTCAAGCTCATCGTGCCCTTTGCGGCCGGCGGCTCCACCGACATCGTCGCGCGCGTGATCGCCGAAGGCCTGCGCAGCACGCTGGGCCAGCCCGTGGTGGTGGACAACAAGGCCGGCGCGGGCGGCCTGATCGGTACCGAAAGCATTGCCCAGGCGGCGCCAGACGGATACACCATAGGCATGGCCACGGTGAGCACGGCCACCATCAACCCCTCGCTGTACACGCGCGCCGCCAGGCTGGAAGGCAGGCTCCTGCCCGTGGCCAACCTGGTGACCATGCCATCGGTCTACATGGTCCATCCCAAGATGGGCGTCAAGGATTTCGCGGGGTTCCTGGCCAGGCTGCGCGCCCAGCCCGGCGCCTACAGTGCGGGCGTGCCGGGCCTGGGCACGCTGGGCCATCTGATGGTGGCGTCCTTCAACGAGACCATGAAGACCCAGATCCAGATCGTGCCCTATCGCGGCAACGGCCCGGCGCTCAACGACGCCCTGGCGGGCATGGTGCAGGTGATGACCGATCAGTTGCCTTCGGCCATGCCCCAGATCAAGGGTGGCAAGCTCATCCCCGTGGCACTGTCGGGCGACAGCCGCTCGCCCGATCTGCCCGATGTACCCACCTTCAAGGAGCTGGGCTATGCGCAGCTCAACGAGCTGGGCATCAGCTGGTTCGGCCTGGTCGTGCCGGCCGGCACGCCGCCCGCCATCGTCCGGCAGTTGCAGGAAGCGTCCACGAAGGCCGTGCGCCTGCCCGAGGTGCAAAAGCACCTGAAGCTGCTGGGAGCATCGGTCACCGAGATGGACCAGGGCCGCTTCCCTGCCCAGATCGCCAGCGAACTGCAGCGCAACAAGGCGCTGCTGGACAAGGCAGGAGTGAAGCCGGAATGAGCGCGGTCGATCATCTCCAGGATTTCTTCCAGCAGCAGTCCGCGCGCATGGCGGCCCTGGCCGACAGCATCTGGTCGCTGGCCGAGCTGCGCTATGCCGAGACGGCTTCGGCCCAGCTGCACATCGATGCGCTGGAGCAGGCCGGGTTTCGCATCACACGCGCCCTGGCCGGCATTCCCACCGCCTTTCTGGCCGAATGGGGCGACGAGGGCCCGGTGCTGGCGTTCCTGGGCGAGTACGACGCACTGTCGGGCCTGAACCAGCAAAGCGGCGCCCTGGTCTGCACGCCGTCCACCGACAGCCCGGGCCTGGCCGGCCACGGCTGCGGCCACCACCTGCTGGGCACCTCGGCGCATTTCGCGGCCATCGCGCTGCAGGAGCACCTGCGCCGCAGCGGCGCCAAGGCGCGCGTGCGCTACTACGGCTGCCCGGCCGAAGAAGGCGGATCGGGCAAGACCTTCATGGCGCGCGCCGGGGTCTTCGACGATGTGGACACGGCGCTGACCTGGCACCCGGCCAGCTTCTCCGGCGTGTTCAGCCAGAGCACGCTGGCCAATATCCAGGCGAAGTTCGTCTTCCACGGCAAGGCCTCGCATGCCGCGCACTCCCCCCACCTGGGCCGCAGCGCGCTCGACGCCGTGGAGCTGATGAACGTGGGCGTGAACTACCTGCGCGAGCACATGCCCACCGATGCGCGCGTGCACTACGCCATCACCGACTCGGGCGGCCTGTCGCCCAACGTGGTGCAGGCGCGCGCCGAGGTGCTGTACCTGGTGCGGGCCGCACGCAACCATGAGGCGGCCGCACTGTACGAGCGCGTGCAGAACGTGGCGCGCGGCGCAGCGCTGATGACGGATTGCCGGCTGGAGATCGTCTTCGACAAGGCCTGCTCCAACCTGCTGCAGAACCGCACGCTGAACCAGGTCATGTACGAACAGATGCAGGCCCTGGGCCCGCTGCGCGTGGACCCCGGACTGCACAGCCTGGCCGGCGACTTCCAGGCCACGCTGGACAGCAATGACGTAGACCAGGTCAGCCGCCCGCTGGCCAGCGTGCTGCGCGGCAAGGTGCCGGCCGTGTTCGAGGGCCTGGCGCCCTACGATCCCGCTGTGGAGGACACCCTGTTCGGCTCCACCGACGTGGCCGATGTGAGCTGGATCACGCCCACCGTCCAGGCCTGGGTGGCCTGCTACGCCTTCGGCACGCCGCTGCATTCCTGGCAGATGGTCTCGCAGGGCCAGTCCGGCCTGGCCCACGCCGGCATGGTGCGCGCCGCCCAGGTGATGGCCGCCACCGCCATCGCCCTGCTGCAGCGGCCCGAGCGCATGGCCGAGGCCAAGGCGGAGCTGCTCGAGCGCCGCGGCGGCAGGCCCTATGCCTGCCCGATTCCTGCGGAGGTGCCCTTGCCGTTCATGCGAGGGTGATGTCCTTGGCATCGACGAATGTAAGGAAAATTCCTTACACTCATCTCCCAAGTCATTTGTGAAGGATTGCGCCATGCCCGACATCCATGAACTGGCCACCCTCACCTCCAAGGGCCAGGTCACGCTGCCCAAGCCCATACGCCAGGCCTTGGGCGTCGATGCGGGCGGCAAGATTGCATTCCGACTGCGCGAGGATGGCTTGGTCGTTGTCAGCCGCGCCGAAGAAGAGCATCAGGACCCCGCCATAGCGGCCTTCCTCGATCTGCTGGCTGCCGATATCCAGTCCGGCCAAAGGCTCCAGAGCCTGCCCGACGACCTGGCCCGCGACATGCTTGCGCTCGCAGGTCGTACGGTGGACCTGGATGACGATATCCAGGGCGATGTGGTGATCTGATGCAGCGCCACGGCTGGACCCTGCTGTTCCATGACTGCGTGGTGGAACAGTTGCGCAAATTGCACCAGGCCGCCCGACGCGCAGAGCACAACAGTCCGCAAGACTTCGGCTCCAATGCCAACGTCAAACTGTTCAGGGCTCTGAGCCAGTTGATGCTGGAAGTGATTCCCGGCGATCCCTCACGCGACGAATACCGCCAGGGCAATACGCTGGGAGCCAGCCACCGCCACTGGCGGCGGGCCAAGATCGGCAGAAGGTTCAGGCTGTTCTTCCGGTACGACTCCCGCTCCAGGGTGATCGTCTTCGCATGGGTCAACGACGAGCAGACCCTTCGCTCGTCGGGCAGCGCATCCGACCCCTATGCAGTTTTCGAAAAAATGCTCGGACGCGGCCATCCGCCCGACGATTGGGAAGATCTGAAAGCGGCCAGCACGGAACATTGGCACGCTGGCCCGCGGTAGCCGGGCACCCGGCCTTTGCGCTGCCGCAAACCCGCCCCGCCGCCGCGTTGACCCATCACAAGCCCTCCACGCCATGCCACGGCGATAGTCGGATCGGGACCCCACCGATACCTACAAACCACAGGAGGACTTGTGAAGCTGATGATCGATCTCTTTTCCACCGACTACGGGCTGATGAGCCTGGGCGTCATCGTCTTCATCCTGATCATGGCGGGCTTTTTCCTGCGCCTGTTCCTGGGCAAGATGAAGCACGTGGCCAACAAGCCGCTTGAATGAAAAGATGCCCAGGCAGGGCCTGGCCTGGGCATTCGCATGCAGCCCTGCGCACTCAATAGTGCGGGGGCAGCTCGTCGCGCAGATGGGTCGCATCGCCGGCAGGCCCGCCCTCCGGCACCCGTCGGCGCAGGTCGCGCAGCTCGTCCAGGAGCCGGTCGATCTGCTGCTGCTGGCGGTAGATGGTCAGGTTCAGTTGCTCCAGCAGGTCGTCGGTGTAGCTGGCCTTGATCTCCAGCTCCATCACGCGCGCCTGCAGGGCCTGGGCCTCGTCGCGTTCGCCGCTGCGCTCGTTGTCCCCAGCCACGCTCACGCCTTGAGCGCCTGGGCCAGGCGGGCGATGCCTTCGCGGATCTTGTCCTCGTCGGCCGTGGCGAACGAGAGGCGGAAGCTGGTGGCATCGGGGTTTTGCGCGAAGAACGGCGCGCCCGGCACAAAGGCCACGCCCTGGGCGATGGCCCGCTTGGCCAGCTCGCCGGCATCGGCCAGCGCGCCGCCCTTGCCGGTCAGGCGCACCCACAGGAACAGGCCGCCCTGGGGCTGCAGGAATTCCACGGCATCGCCGAGGTGCTCGCGCAGCGCATCGCCCATGGCCTTGGCGCGGCGCGCATAGACCTCGCGCACATGGGCCAGCGTGGCGGGCATGGCGCCGGACTTCAGGTACTGCGCGGCCGTGGCCTGGGCAAAGGTGCTGGTGTGGGCGTCGCTGAACTGCTTGCACATCACGGCGCGGGCCAGCAGCTCGGGCGGGGCCACCAGCCAGCCGATGCGCAGGCCGGGGCTGAGCACCTTGCTCAGCGAGCCGCAATGGGCCAGCCAGTCGCGGCTGCCGGGCACCTGGCTGGACAGGGCCAGCAGGCTGGGAGGTGGCGCCTCGCCAAAATACAGGTCGCCGTAGGGATCGTCTTCCACCACCAGGGTCTGGTACTTGACGGCCAGCTCCAGCACTTTCTTGCGGCGCTCCAGGCTCAGCATGGCGCCGCTGGGATTGCCGAAGGTGGGAATCAGGTAGACCAGCTTGGGGCGGTGCTCGGCAATGAGCTTTTCCAGCGCATCGACCTGGGCGCCTTCGGCATCGATGGGCGCGCTGATGACTTGCGCGCCGTACAGGCGAAAGCACTGGATGGTGGCCAGGAAGGTCGGGCCTTCCACGATGACCTTGTCGCCGGGGTTGATCATGGTCTTGCCCAGCAGGTCCAGCGCCTGCTGGCTGCCCGTGGTGACCACCAGCTGCTCGGGGGCCAGCTCACGCACGCCCTTGCCGGCCATGAAGGCGGCGATCTGCTCGCGCAGCGGCTGGTAGCCCTCGGTGGCGCCGTACTGCAGCGCGGCACCCGGCTCCTGCTGCAGCGCTGCCTGGGAGGCGGCGCTGATGCCGGCCACGTCGAACATGGCGCTGTCCGGGAAACCACCCGCGAAGCTGATGATGCCGGGCTTGCCCAGCAGCTTGAACAGCTCGCGGATGGCGGAGGTTTCTACGTTGTTCAGACGGTCGGCGAATTGCATGGGCAGGATTCTCGTTGTCGATGCGATGAAAAGGCGAAGCCTGCATTGTCGCCAATCCTGCCGCAGCTTTCCTGCACGATTAGAAGTCCCCTGAGTCGCTTCGCGCCTTCCCGTTGCACGGCGCCCCCCCAAGGGGGACGACGCCATCTCTGCCCCCTCTTTCCCGGAAGGCAGCTGCGTTCAATCCACCTTGATGTCGGCCCTGGCGGCCACGGCGCGCATCTGCGGCAGTTCGCGCTCGATGCGCTCCTGCAGCGCGCTGCCCGGACCCCATGCGGGCGACAGGCCGATGTCCACCAGCTTCTTCTTCATGGCCGGCTCGGCCATGGTGTCAGCCAGCGCCTTTTCCAGCTTCTTCTGGATGGGAGCGGGCAGGCCGGCCGGTGCGAGGAAGGCAAACCAGGTGTCCATGGCAAAGCCGGGGTAGCCGCTTTCGGCCACGGTGGGCACCTGGGGCAGCAGGGGTAGGCGCTGCGGGCCCAGGGCCGCGATGGGGCGGATCTTGCCGGCCTTGATCAGCGGCATGGTAGCCACCACCGTGTCCACGGCCACCTGCACCTGGCCGCCCATCAGCGCGGTCAGGCTGGGCGAGCTGCCGTTGAAGGGCACGTGCACCATGCGCATGCCCGTGGCGGTCTTGAGCATTTCGCCACCGAAGTGCACCGACGACCCCGTGCCGAAGGAGCCGTAGGACAGCTTGTCCGGATCGGTCTTGGCCAGGGCCACGAGTTCAGGCAGGGTGCGTGCAGGCGTTTCGTTGTGCGCCACCAGCACCAGCCCCATGTCGGCCACCAGGCCCAGCGGCGTGAAGCTGCGCAGCGGATCGTAGGGCAGCGGGTTGCGGATCACGGGGTTCAGCGTCAGCGTGGTGCTGGCGCCCAGCAGCAGCGTGTAGCCATCGGGCGGCGCCTTGGCCACCAGCGCGCCAGCCACCACGGTGCCCGCGCCGGGACGGTTTTCCACCACCACGGGCTGGCCCAGGCGCTCTCCCAGCGATGTGGCCAGCAGGCGGCCCAGGATGTCGGTGGCGCCGCCGGGCGCAAAGGGCACGACCAGCTTGATCGGGCGATCCGGGTAGGACTGGGCCTGGGCATGCGCCAAGGGCAAGGCAAGCACAGCGGCGCCGGCCATCAGGCACGACAGAAAACGGGAACGGGACAAGGCCATGGCACGGATCTCCTGGGGAACGAGGGAACGGGAACCTGGGAACAAGCTCAATGCGGCAATTCAGTCGTCAGTCTTCAGTCGAGCAGCGGGCTGCGCACGCGCGACAAGCCGCTGGCCTGGTCATAGGCATGGCCGATCTGCAGTACGGCCAGGTCGGCCTGCGCCGGGCCGATGATCTGCAGCCCGGCAGGCAAGCCCTGCGGCCCGAAGCCCGCAGGCGCGGCCAGGGCCGGAAGGCCGGCCATGGTGGCAGGCACCACGGTCTGCATCCAGCGGTGGTAGGTGTCCATCTCGCGGCCGTCCACGGCGTGAGGCCAGTCCAGCGCTGCGTCGAAGGGAAAGACCTGGGCGGAGGGCAGCACCAGAAAGTCGTAGCTGTCGAACAGGCGGCGCAATGTTTCATACCAGGCCGAGCGCACGCGCGCCGCGTCATAGACGGCCATGGCCGGCAGCGCCAGGCCGCGCTCGATTTCCCAGACGGCCTCGGGCTTGAGCAGGGCGCGTTTGGCCGGATCGTTGTACAAGGCGGCGTTGGCGCCGGCCACGCTGAAGCTGCGCAGGTCGATCCAGGCGCGCCACAGGCGCTCGAAATCGAACTGCGGCACGGCCTCCTCCACCGTGCAGCCTGCGGCCGTGAAATGCTGCAGCGCCGCCCGGCAGGTCTGCAGCAGGCCAGGCTCGGTGGGCAGGTGCCCGCCCAGGTCCCCCAGCCAGCCGATGCGCAGGCCCTTGCAGTCGCGCTGCAGCTGGGCGGTCCAGTCTTTGGGCGGCTCGCTGCGGCGCGTCAGCGGCAGGCGCGCATCAAAGCCTGCCTGCACGGACAGCAGCAGGGCCAGGTCGGGGATGTCGCGCGCCATGGGACCGGCGACGCTGAACTGCTGGAAGAACACCTCTTCCGAGGGGCCATGCGGCACGCAGCCCACCGAGGTGCGCAGTCCGTAGACATGGTTGAAGGCGGCCGGCGTGCGCAGCGAGCCCATCATGTCCGAGCCATCGGCCACGGGCAGCATGCGCAGCGCCACGGCCACGCCCGCCCCGCCGCTGCTGCCGCCTGCCGATCGCGAAGGATCGAAGGCATTGCGCGTGGTCCCGTAGACCGGGTTGTAGGTATGCCCGCCCAGGCCGAACTCGGGCGAATTGCTGCGTGCCACGAAGAGCGCACCGCCTGCGCGCATGCGCTCGAACACCACGCAATCGGCCTGCGACAGCTGGTTCGCGAAGATCGGCGATCCCTTGGTCGTGACCATGCCTGCGGCCGGCATGATGTCCTTGGGCGCCTGCGGAAAGCCGTGCAGCGGCCCCAGGCTCTGGCCGCGCGCCAGCAGCGTATCCAGCTCGCGGGAGCGGCCGCGCAGCCAGTCCCGGTCCAGCGGAGCCACCAGCGCGTTGACCACGGGGTTGAGCCGGTCGATCTGGGCGCAGTAGGCATCCAGCACTTCCAGGCAGGACAGCTCGCGGCCGTGGATGGCCTTGGACAGCGCGACGGCCGACATCTCCACCACGGCACCGCCCCCGGTGGCCAGACCCGGCTGCAGCGCAGCGGCGCTTGTGCTTGACTCCATGGATTTCCTCGTTTTCGTGACAGAACGAAGTCAGCATAAGCAGGCGCAAATATTTCGACAATCGCCATTTTCTCGGCTTATCGTTGCGTTTTCCGCAAACCATAACTGGGAGCCACATGCTTTCCAACCGCCTTCAGGACACGGCCCTGCGCTACTTTCTCGAAGTGGTGCGCAGCGGCTCGGTCAGCGATGCCGCCGCGCGGCTCAACGTCTCGCCCTCGGCCGTGAGCCGCCAGGTCGCCGGTCTGGAAGAGATGCTGGGCGTGCCGCTGTTCGAGCGCCGCCCGCGCGGCATGGCGCCCAGCCCGGCAGGCGAGCTGCTGGCCGCCCACGCGCGCCGCGGTGCGCTGGAGGCCGACCGCGTGGTCTCGGATATCGAGGCCCTGCAGGGCCTGCGCCGGGGCGTGGTGCGCGTGTGCAGCTCGGGCGGCTTTGCCATCGAATTCCTGCCGCGCGCCATGGCGCTGTTTCGTGAACAGTACCCGGGCATGCAGTTCCACCTGCGCGTGGAAGCACCTGCCGCCGTGACCCAGGCCGTGCTGGGCGGCGAGGCCGATGTCGGCCTGACCTACAGCCGTGCGGCGGCACGCGATATCGAGGTCTGGCACCGCCAGGTCTCGCCCGTGGTCGCCATCATGCGGCCCGACCACGCACTGGCCCGGCATGCCAGCATCACCCTGGCCCAGATGCATCCCCATGCCATTGCCCTGCCCGAGGACGCCAACACCGCGCGCCAGCTGTTCGACATTGCCTGCAGCCACCGGCGCCTGGTGTTCGAGCCTGCCCTGGTCAGCGGCCAGTTCGAGACCCTGGTGCACTTCGTGCTGCATGGCGGCGGCCTGTCATTGGGTGGTGAGGTCACCATGCGCGAGCGCGTGCGCCGTGGCGAACTGCATGCGGTGCCCATACGCGAACGCGGCATGAATGCACGCGCCATCGAGCTGCAGACGCTGGCAGGCCGCACGCTGTCCAAGGGAGTGCGGGCCTTCGTGGAGCATCTGCGGGAGCTGCTGCCTCCCGGGTAGGAAGACGAAGTAGAAGAAGCAGAGAAAGACGGAAGGGATGGACTGCAGGCCCAGGCCCGTGCTCAGCCCTGCCCGACTTCCAGGTGGCACTGTGCCCAGTGCCACTGCGCCCGGCGCGTGGCCTCCCGCAGCCGCTGGGCCAGCACATGGCGAGCAGGCAGGCCGGGCAGATACTCGGCCATCTGGACGCCGCCGCGGCCCAGCTCCAGCAGCTCGATCTGCTCCGAGCTGTTGCCTGAGCACAGCATGATGCCCAGCGGCGCATCCTCGCCCGGCTCATGCTCATGCCGATCCAGCCAGCGCAGGTAGTGCTCCATCCGATCCTTGTCCTCGGCCGCGAATTCGCCCACCTTCAGTTCCACCGCCACCAGCCGCCGCAGCCTGCGGTGGTAGAACAGCAGGTCAAGCTGGAAATCCTGGTCATCCATCTGCATGTGCCTTTGTCGCGCCACCAGGCTGAAGCCCATGCCCGACTTCAGGAAAAAGGCCTCCATCTCGCGGATGACGGCCGCCTGCAGGTCGCCCTCCTGCCAGGCATCGTGCAGCCCCAGGAAGTCGAGGATGTAGGGGTCTCGCATGAACAGCGCTGGCGACATGCGCTCGGTGGCTCGCTGCGTGGGCTCCTGCGCGACCAGCGTGTCCGCATCGAAGGACAGCACGGTGCGCTCGTACAGCCGGGAATCGATGCGGCTGCGCAGCGTGCGGGCGCTCCAGCGCTCAATGCTCGCCATGCTGGCGTAGTACTCGCGCTGCAGGGCGTCCTTGAGCGGAATCAGCGCGATGAAATGCGCCCAGCTCAACTGCCGCGTGGGCGAGATGACCAGGGGCTCATCAGGAAAGGTGGTGGAGAACTGCACCATGCGCCACAGGTTCTTTTCCGAGAAACTGCCGCCATAGCCCTGGACCAGATGCCCGGCCAGGGAGGGCAGGACCTTGTCGCTGCAGCCGGCCTGCCGCACCTCGGATTCGCAGTCATGGATGTGCTGGCCGATATGCCAGTACAGCAGGGTCATTTCGCTGTTGATGGTGGAAGCCACCCGAAGCCGCGCGGCCTCGATCAGGTCGCGGACATCACCCAGCAGGGTCTGCGCCGCCGCGATCGCGGGAGAAACGGATATCTTGCGAGTGGCCATGCGGTCGCCCCCTCCTGGTGGCGTGTTGTCTGTATGTGTGGTGTCGGCGGAATCGATCCGGCCCACTATTGCCATGCGGCCCCAGCACGTCAACGCCGCAACGGCATAACCAGACGATCTGGCCCTCGCAGACATCAAAAACCAGAACAGTCCTAGAAATCACACTTGCACGACAATGCTCGCCACATCGATGGACACGCCCTTCCCACAATGAAAACCACCAGCATCGAACCCTTCTTCGCCACACTCAAGGCCGCCAACCCCTCGCCCCAGACCGAGCTGGAATACACCAACGTGTTCGAGCTGCTGTCTGCCGTGCTGCTCTCGGCCCAGGCCACGGACGTGGGCGTGAACAAGGCCACGCGCAAGCTGTTTCCCGTGGCCAATACGCCCCAGGCCATCCTGGACCTGGGACTTGAAGGGCTGGAGGGCTACATCAAGACCATCGGCCTGTACCGCAGCAAGGCCAAACACCTGATGCAGACCTGCCAGATCCTGGTCGAGCGCCACGGCGGCCAGGTGCCGCGCACGCGCGAGGAGCTGGAAGCCCTGCCCGGCGTGGGCCGCAAGACGGCCAACGTGGTGCTGAACGTCGCCTTTGGCCAGCCCACCATGGCCGTGGACACGCACATCTTCCGCGTGGGCAACCGCACGGGCCTGGCGCCGGGCAAGACGCCGCTGGCCGTGGAAATGCAGCTCATGAAGCGCGTGCCGGCGGCCTACGCCGTGGACTCGCACCATTGGCTCATCCTGCTGGGCCGCTATGTCTGCCAGGCCCGCAAGCCGCGCTGCTGGGAATGCGTGGTGGCGCCGTACTGCGACTACTCGCCCAAGACGCCTGCGCCGGCTGCGGGCAAGCGCTGAGCTTCAATCGGCCTTGAAGCCCGTGGCCGCCACGGCCTTGCCCCAGGTGACCGTGTCGGAGCGCATGATGCGGGCGAGTTCGTCGCCCGTGGTGCCCGTCACGCGGAAACCGGCCTCTTCCAGCCGGCTGCGGCTGTCGGGCTGCTGCAGGGCGCGCACGATGTCGGCCTGCAGCCTGGCCACGATCTCGGGCGGCGTCTTCGCGGGCGCGACCACGCCGAACCAGGAATTGAATTGCAGTGACGGATAGCCCTGCTCCCCGATGGTCGGCAGATCGGGCATGGACGGGGTGCGCGTGGCGCCCGTGCTGCCCAGGGCCGTGAGCTTGCCGGCCTTGACCTGGGGCGCGGCCAGGGCCGCCGTGGCGAAGACGGCCTGCACGTCGCCGCTGAACAGGCCGCCCAGGGCATCGTTGGTGTTCTTGTAGTGCACGGGCTCGGGCCTGAGCTGCACGGCATTGCCGAACATGAAGGCGCCGAAGTGGCCTGGCGTGCCGGCGCCGAAGGTGGCGATGAACAGCTCCTTGCGCTGGCGCGCCCAGGCCACGAAATCGAGCACATTGCGGGCCGGCACTTTCTGCGGATTGACCAGCAGCACGAAGTCGGAGGTGACGACCTGGCTGACGGGCACAAAGTCCTTTTGCGGATCGTAGGGCAGGCGCTGGTAGGTGTTGGGGGCAATGCTGAGCTGGCCGGTCTCGCCCAGCATCAGCGTGTAGCCGTCAGGCACGGCGCGTGCCGCCTCGCTGGCGGCGATGAGGCCGCCAGCGCCCGGCTTGTTGTCCACGACCACGCCCAGGTTGCCCCATTGCTCGGACAGCTTTTGCGCAAGCAGGCGTGCCACGATGTCCGGCCCCGTTCCCGCAGGAAAGCCGACGAGCAGGCGCACGGGCTTGCTCGGAAAAGCAGGCTGGGCGCTGGCCGCGGCCCAGGGAGCCAGGCCGGTGGCCAGCACAGCGGTAAGAGTGCAGGCCACGGCGGCGCGGCGCGCCTTGGATGCAGGGTTGTTCATGTGTTGTGTCTCCTGTGTTGTAGGTATCGAAGCGGGGAAGGCCCCCTCAGAGCAGCTCGTGAAAGCGCATCTGCACGCGGTCGGGATGGCGCGCGCCGGTGCCGAAGAACAGGCGCTCGTTGATCCAGGCCAGCGCCCGGCTGGCCGTCTCCATGCGGGGCGCGCAGCGGAAATAGATGTGCGCGGGGTCCACGGGCTCGCCGCGCGCCAGCTTTGCCATGTGCGCCGGGTCGCCGCTGCGCAGCGCCTGGTTGCAGACATAGATCAGGTCGCCGGCATCGGTCTCCAGCACATAGCGCGCATCGAGCTCGGCCAGCCCGCCGTGCACGATGCGCTGGAAGTCCGCGCCTCCGGGCAGCACGCGCGCGCTCCAGCCGTCGCCCTGGGCCGTGCCGCCCAGGATGGGGATCAGCCGGCGTCCCCCGTGGACGGTGGCACCGACCTCCTGCGGCGGGCCCACCTGCACACTCAGGTCGGCGAAGAAGCGAAAGCGCGGATCGGGCAGGGCCGCAGGGTGCGGCACGTTGTCTGGCATGGTTCTGGGGCTCCGGAGGATGGAATCGGGACCTAGCATAAGCACCATTGCCCGGGCCGGCCGTCATCCCGGAAGATGACAACGCCCTGCCCGCCCCTGCCATCCCTTGAGACACTGGACCGCCCCCTCCGACACCCCTGACGCCAGCGCCCTGGGCGCCCATGCGTCCGGCCACGCGCCCAGCCACGCCATCGGCCACATGGTCGCCAGCCTGGGCGAGCCCGGCTTCGCCCGGCAGGTGCTGGAGGCCATGAACCCGCTGCTGCCCGCCGCCTCCTGGTCGGTCTACCGCACGGGCCCGCGCAGCCGGCCGCAGCTGTTCCTGTCGGCCAGCAGCGAGGCGCGCGACACCACGCGCGACTGCTGGTGGGCCTATCTCTCGGGTCCTTATCTGCGCGACAGCACCTGGAACCACGGCGACGCCGGCCCGGCACGCAGCACGGCGCTGTGCCACATCACGGCCCAGGAGGTGGAAGGCGAGCACCGCGCCCTGGTCTACGACGCGCACGGCATGGCCGAGCGCGTGTCCATCGTCGAGCACCAGGACGACGGCGGTGTGTTTGCCGTCAACTTCTACCGCCACCAGCACCAGAGGGCGCTGGGCGATGCGCAGATCGGCTGCTTCGAGAGCATGGCGCCCGTGCTGCTGGCCCTGGCGCACAAGCACATCGCGCTGACGCAGGCGCAGCCTGCCGTGGCTGCGGCATCGGCGTCCCCAGCCCCCCAGCCCAGACAGCGCCAGACATTGCCCGCCCTGCGCATGCGCCTGCTGCAGGCACAGCCCGGCCTCACGCCGCGCGAACTCGATGTCTGCGCCCGGCTGCTGCAGGGCATGACGCACGAGGGCATTGCCTGCGACCTGTCCCTCAGCCTGCCCACCGTCAAGACCTACCGTAACCGCGCATTTGCACGGCTGGGCATCCACTTTCGCAGCGAGCTGTTCGCGCTGGCCATGGAGCCGCAGGGCTGAAGGGGCCGGGGCTCAGTCCAGCGAGGCGCCGGAGTCCTTCACAATGCGCGCCCACTTGGCGATGTCCTCGCGCAGCAGGGCCGCCATCCGGTCCGGTGACACGGGCTTGTCGGCCGGGCCGGCCAGCTCCACGCCGGAGGCTTCGAGCTTGCCGCGCAGATCGCCGGCCGCCAGCGCGCGGGCCATGCCGTCCTGCAACTGCGCCAGCACCGGCGCGGGCACGCCTTCAGGAGCAAACAGCCCTACCCACAGCGTGCCGTTGTAGCCGGGCACCGTTTCGCCAATGGTGGGTACATCAGGCAGCAGCGGCGATCGCGCCGCGCCGCTCACGGCCAGCGCGCGCAGCCGGCCGGCCTGGATATGGGGCAGCGTTGACGGCAGGCTGCCGAACAGCAGCGGTACCTGCCCGCCCAGCACATCGTTGAGCGCGGGCGCCACGCCCTTGTAGGGCACATGCTGCAGCTGGATGCCCGCCATGCTGTTGAGCATCTCGCCCAGCAGATGGTTGAGCGTGCCGTTGCCGGCCGAGGCATAGCGGAACTCGTCGGGCCGGCCCCGGGCCATGGAGATCAGCTCGGGCACGGATTTGGCCGCAAAGCCGGGATGGGCCAGCAGCACATTGGGCACGGAGCCGATCAGGCCGATGGGCCGGAAGTCCTTCACCGGATCGAAACCCGGTTTGCGGTACAGCGCGGGGTTGATGGCCTGGCTGCTGCTGATGGTCATCAGCAGGGTATGTCCGTCGCGCGGCGCCTTGGCCACGGCCTGGGTGCCGATGTTGCCGCCCGCACCGGGCCGGTTCTCGACCACCACGCTGGCGCCCAGCACCTCGGCCAGCTTCTGGCTGACCAGCCGGCCCACGATGTCGTTGGTGCCGCCCGGCGCCTGCGGGACGATCATCACGATGGGCCGCGCAGGCCAGGCCTGGGCATGGCCCAGCAGGGGCAATGCGAGTGCGGCGGCCACCAGGCTTCGGCGGCGCAAAAGGCTCGACGGCAGGGGAAAGGAAGAATCCGGCATGGTCATGTCTCCATTTGTTCTTGTCGCAAGCCCGCATGGTTGCCCGTGCCGGGCCAGCGCACAATCGCGCATTTCCTGACCCGGCCTTCGGAATTGACAAAGCCTTGACCCCGCCCATGCCCTCTTCGCCCTTCATGCCCCTCATGCACTTCGACCTGACGGACCTGCGCCTGTTCGTGCATGCCGCCGAACTGGGCAGCCTCACGCGCGCCTCGCAAAGGCAGCACCTGTCCCTGGCCGCAGCCAGCCTGCGCATCAAGGCGCTGGAGGAGCAGGCGGGCATGCCCCTGCTGTACCGCGAGGCGCGAGGCGTACGGCCCACGCCGGCCGGCGAAGCCTTCCTGCACCACGCGCGCGGCATGCTGCTGCAGTCCGAGCAGCTGCGCCACGACCTGCAGGAGTACGGCGCCGGCCTGCGCGGCCATGTGCGGGTGTTTGCCAACACCACGGCTGTCACCGATTTCCTGCCCGAGATCCTGCCCGCCTTTCTTGCCGACCACCCGCGCGTGAACGTGGACCTGCAGGAGCGGCCCAACGCCGAGATCGCGCGCGGCGTGCTCGACGGCCGGGCCGACCTGGGCATCGTGGCCGGCCAGGTGGACACGCTGGGCCTGCAGACCATCCACTTCAGCACCGACCGGCTGGTGCTGGCCACGCCGCGCGGCCACCGCTTTGCGCGGCGCAAGCGCATTGCGTTTGCCGAGACGCTGGACGAGGACGCCATCGGCATGCAGCAGGGCAGCACGCTGCAGACATTTCTGGCAGGTGTGACCGAGCGCCTGGGCAAGCCCATGAAGCTGCGCATTCAGCTGTCCAGCTTCGACGCCATGTGCCGCATGATCGGCGCCGGCGTGGGAATCGGCATCGTTCCCGAGAGCGCCGCACGGCGCAACAGCGACAGCATGCGGCTGGCACTGATCGAGCTGACCGATGCCTGGAGCGTGCGCGAGCGCCGCATCCTCGTGCGCGACCAGGGCCGGCTGCCGCGCCATGCGCAGGCCCTGATCGAGGTGCTGCAGGCCTACTACGCCACGCCGGCAGGCTCCTGAGCCGGCTGCGCTCCCGGCTCCATCAGGCTGGACAGCGAAAGAACCTGCCCGCCGCCCGCATCGAAGTTGCCCGGCTCCAGCCAGCGCTGGTAGGCCGCGCGCAGCGCCGGCCATTCGCTGTCGATGATGGAGAACCAGGCCGTGTCGCGGCTGCGGCCCTTGTAGACCACGGCCTGGCGGAACACCCCCTCGAACCGGAAGCCCAGGCGCGCCGCTGCGGCACGCGACGGCGCATTCAGGCTGTCGCACTTCCACTCGTAGCGGCGGTAGCCCAGCTCGTCGAAGGCGCGCTGCATCAGCAGGAACTGCGCCTCGGTGGCCGCACGCGTGCGCTTGAGCTGGCGCGAGTAGCAGACAAAGCCCACTTCCATCACGCCGCTGGCCGTGTCCACGCGCATCAGCGCCAGCGAGCCGATGGCACGGCCCGTGGCCAGGTCGATGACGGCGTGGTGCAGCGGGTCTTCGCTGGCCTGGGCGGCCTCGGCAAAGCGCAGATAGGCCTGGGCGTCGGCGAAGGGGCCCACCGACATGTATGTCCAGTCGCTGGCGTCCGGCGCCTGGCTGAAGGCATCGAACAGATCGGCTGCATGGCGCGCGGCGGACAGCGGCTCCAGCCGGCAGTAGCGGCCTTGCATGGGCGTGCGGGGCGGGCGCTGGCGCGGGGTCCATCCGGGCAGGTCGTGGCCTACGGGTTGGGAGTGGGCATTGAGTGCGGGGGGCATGGGAGATTCCTGGTCAGGTCATTTGGCAGGGCCACGATAGCGCCAGCGTGGCATCATTGAAAGCACCATATCCCCCTTATTTCATGGTGCCACGCCGTCCATTGCATGCACGCTTCCGACCTGCTGACCAGTCCCTTGCAATCCGGCCCTGGAGCGGCTCCCCGCCAGCGCCAGCTGATCCAGCGCCTGAAGCAGGCCATCCTGGCGGGCCGGCTGCCGGCCGGCGACCGCCTGCCGGCCTCGCGCGCCCTGTCGGAGGATCTGGGAGTCTCGCGCAACACCGTGCTCATCGCCTACGAGCAACTGGCGGCCGAAGGCTATGTGGTCGCCGACCGGCAGGGCACGCGCGTGGCGGCTGTGTCCACCCATTCCGCGGCAGCCGCCGAGGCCGCCGCCGCGCCCCCCTGCGTACCCCGCACGGCACGGCGCCTGGACCGCATCGTGCCCACGCGCCATGCCATTGACCGCAGCCTGCCGCTGACACCGGGCACGCCCGCCCTGGACAGGTTCCCCCTGCCCGCCTGGCGCCGTTCGCAGGACCGCGCATTGCGCCTTCCCGCCAGCGCCACGCTGGACTATGGCGACCCTGCGGGTGAGCCCGCACTGCGCCAGGCCATTGCGCAGCACCTGCGCATCTCGCGCGGCGTGCGCTGCGATGCCTCGCGCATCATCGTCACCGAAGGCGCCCAGGGTGCGCTGGACCTGTGCGTGCAACTGCTCACCAACCCGGGCGACCATGCCTGGCTGGAGGAGCCCGGCTACCGGGGCGCCAAGGCGGCCTTTGCGGGAGGAGACCTGTGCGTCAGCACACTGCGCGTGGATGCCGATGGCGCAGCCATCGCCCCCGGCCTGTGGGACAGCCATCCTCCACGGTTGATCCAGATCACGCCGTCGCACCAATATCCCACGGGCGCCGTGCTGTCGGTGGCGCGCCGGCTGGACCTGCTGGAGCGGTCGCACCGCGCGGGGGCCTGGATCATCGAGGACGACTACGACAGCGAATTCCGCCACCAGGGCACGCCCATCGCCGCCATGCAGGGCCAGGTGCCGGACGCGCCCGTGCTCTACGTGGGCACCTTCAGCAAGACCATGTTCCCGGCACTGCGCCTGGGCTTTGTGGTGCTTCCGCAGGCCCTGGCCACCAGCGCGGCATCCGCCGTGCAGGAGATGCTGCGCGGCGGCCACCGCCTGGAGCAGCTGGCCATGGCGGACTTCATGGAAAGCGGCCAGTTCTCGCGCCACCTGGGCCGCATGCGGCGCCTGTACCGCGAGCGCCAGGCGGCCCTGCGCGAGGCGCTGGCCACGCAACTGGGCGTGGAGCATGAGGTGCTGGGCGGCCACGGCGGCCTGCACCTGACGGTGCGGCTGCCGCCGGACCTGTCCGACCGTGCCATCGTGGAGCAGGCGCGGCGCGCCGGCATGAACCCGGGCGCCCTGTCGTCCTTCGCCCTGGCACCGCTGCCCCAGGACAACGGCCTGGTGATCGGCTATGGCAACACCGATGCCGCGCGCTTCGGCGCGCTGGTCAGGCGGCTGGGCAAGCTGGCGGCAGCTGCGTTACCGCGCTAGCCGCGGCGCGGCTCCAGCGGCTATGCCTCCTCCGAGCGCGTGCTCACCCCGGCCTGCGCAAAGCTGGCCATCTCGCCCAGCATGGCGCAGGCCGACACCAGCAGCGGCCAGGCCAGGGCCGCGCCCGAGCCTTCGCCCAGGCGCAGTTGCCAGTCCAGCAGCGGCTCGGCACCCAGGTGGGCCAGCATGCGCACATGGCCGGGCTCGCCCGAGCGGTGCGAGAAAACGCAGCGCTCCAGCACGGCCGGCTGCAGGCGGCTGGCCACCAGCACGGCGGCCGTGGTGATGAAGCCATCGACCACGATGACGCGCCGCTCGGCGGCGGCCTGCAGCACGGCGCCCACCATGGTGGCAACCTCGAAGCCGCCCATGGCCGCCAGCGCGTCCAGCGGTTCCGTGGCCTGGGCGTGCAGCTGCAGCACCTCCTGCAGCACCCCGATCTTGCGGGCCAGCCCGGCCGCATCCAGGCCGGTGCCAGCGCCCGTGACCTCGGCCAGCGGTTCGCCGCACAGCCGCGCCAGCAGCAAGGATGCGCTGGAGGTATTGCCAATGCCCATCTCGCCCAGCAGCAGCGCATTGCCCGGCAACTGGCGCACCAGGGCCGCGCCGTTGCGCAGGGCCATGGCGCATTCGGTGGCCGTCATGGCCGGGCCCTGGCTGCAGTCGCGCGTGCCGTAGCCCAGCTTGCGGCGCCACAGGCGCGGCTGGCCGGGCTGGGGAAGCTTGTCGTCAGGGTCCTGCTCGCGCGCGGGAAAGTCGCGTGCCACGCCGCAGTCCACCACGTTCAGCGCCAGCCCATGCTGGCGCGCCAGCACGCTGACGGCGGCGCCGCCGGCCATGAAGTTCTCGACCATCTGCCAGGTCACATCCACCGGATAGGCCGACACGCCGCGCGCAGCCAGCCCATGGTCGGCCGCAAACACCAGCATCTGCGGCTGCTGCAGCACCGGCCTGTCCTGACCCAGGATGCAGGCAATGCGCAGCGCCAGCTGCTCCAGCCGCCCCAGTGCGCCCAGCGGCTTGGTCTTGTGGTCTATGGCGTGCTGCACGCGCTGGGTGAAGGCGGCATCGGCCAGCGAGGCGATGGCGGGCACGGCGGCCGCAGAGTCGGTAGTGGGGGTTCGCATGGAAAAAGGGCTCGGCCCGGCAAGGCAGATGGCAAAAGCGCAAGTATCGCGCGCCGCGCAGGCCCGCAAGAATCCTGCAGACGCGGCTTGCAACAGCAGCAAACCTGCATTGCGCCCATGCAAGCAGCAACGGACCATTGCCAGGCTGCACTGGAAAACCACAGTCCTGGCAAATAGTCAATTTCAATTTACCAAGTTTCAGTGATTTTGCAAAAATCCACAATTTCGCAGAATCGGTACCAATCCAGCCACCTTACCCATCATCTTGCCCTGGACCTGCGCAACATCAGGCCAGGTCACCTCGCACACCCGGACAGCCCTGGCAGCGCCGCCAAGTACCGCGCCCCTGCCGGAGGCCTAGCCGACAGGAGCCATCCGTCAAATGCCTTCCCCTCTTTTTGTCCGTCGGCCACTGCCCCCCACTTCGGCCGGTCCGGTGGCCCTTGCCACCACCGCCGTCCTCGCCCTGCTTGCCGGTCCTGCCAGGGCAGCGGACATCAGCCTCACGCCCCCCGCGGGTGGCGGCGTGATCATCTACTCCACACCCAACACCCCGGCACTGCGCGTACAGCCCACAGGAGAGGTGCAACTGCCCGGGCTGCCAGGCACACCCGCCACATCCACCAGCCACGTATGCCATGACGCCAGCGGCAGTCTGGGCCGTTGCGATCCCGCCTCCACGCAGGGCGCGCAAGGACCCAGGGGCGACGCAGGCCCTACCGGCGCTACAGGACCGGCAGGTGCTGCCGGCGCCACAGGCCCCGCCGGTGCCACCGGACCGGCCGGCGCTACGGGAGCCACGGGCGCTACCGGCCCTGCCGGTGCCACCGGACCTGCCGGCACTACAGGCGCGGCAGGCGCGCCAGGTAGCCCGGGAGCGGTCGGCGCGGCGGGCACCGATGGCCGGGAATCCCTGATGGTGACCCAGGTAGAAGCTGCTGGCGCCACCTGTGCCACTGGCGGTCAGCGCATCACCCAGGGCCTGGATACCAACCGCAACGGCGTACTGGATGCAGCAGAGATCACCAGCACCAGCTATGTATGCAACGGCCTCCAAGGCTCGGTGGGCCCGCAGGGTCCCATGGGACCGACGGGCATGGGTGGTGTCACAGGTCTGGCCGAAGTGCGCCACGGCTGCGTTGCACCCGATCCGGGCGACGCCACCAAGGCCGTTATCCGCAGTGGTGAAGGCTATGCAGCAGCACGCAATGGCGCGAGCGGCCCCTTCACGATCGCCTTCAACCCCGCCGTAGCCCCGGGCAGCTACACCCTGCTGCTGGACAGTCGCACCAACAAGGGCCGGGCCGTGGCCATCGCGGCAACGGGGGACCCGTTCGCCGGCATCGTTCTGACCCCCGGCTGGGTGGACCCTGAACAGGAGACGCTGGACCGCATCTGCTTCATGCTCGCCCGTTGATACAGCCTTTGTGCACAGACCCACAGGATTTCGCCATGCCCCTGCCTTCCACTCCCTTCCTGCGCAAAACCGCCCTCGCGCTGGCCTTCGCCTTTTCCACCCCCCTCATTCCGACGGCCCATGCCGCGCCTGAAGCCTACATAGGAGAGCTCTTTCTGTTCAGCGGCAACTTCTGCCCCAGCAACACGGCTCCAGCGGCGGGTCAGACCCTTCCCATCAACCAGAACGCCGCCTTGTTTTCGATACTTGGCACGACGTATGGCGGCAATGGCGTCAACAACTTCCAGCTTCCCGACCTGCGCGGACGCGTTCCCATCGGCACAGGCGGCGCCCCCGGACTTTCCTCCTTCGTCTTGGGAGAGGCCGGCGGCAGAGAACAGCTGACACTCACACCGTCCCAGTTGCCCGCGCACACGCATACCGTCTCGAACATGCCCGCCAGCACCCAAGGGGCAACCCATTCCACGCCGGGCCCAAACAGGATGCTGGCTCAAGCCCAGAACGCAGGCATCTACCGGGAGGGCGGTACAGCCGATACCTCGCTGAGCAGTACCACATCGGTCGGAGTCACAGGGAACAACCAACCTGTTCCCATACGCGATCCATTCCTGAGCATGCAATGGTGCATTGTCCTGAACGGGATTTTTCCTCCCCGGGACTGAAGGCTTGGCCGAAAGACAGCGCCCAGGCGTCACCACACTCCCCGGCGCTGAAGCCCTGGCCGTTCTGAGACAATCGCTGCCACACGTGTCTCCCCAGCCCCCCACTCCCTCCATGACGGTTTCCTTCTCTGCCATTCAGCCCGGTCTCAAGCTTGCGGACCAGGTTGCCCGGCAGCTGGAGGCGCGCATCCGCGCCGGCAACCTGCAGCCGGGGCAGAAGCTGCCGACCGAGGCCGAGCTCGTGCAGCAGCTCGAGGTCAGCCGCACCGTGGTGCGCGAGGCGGTGTCCCAGCTCAAGTCGCGCAACCTGGTGGAATCGCGCCAGGGCAGCGGCGTGTTCGTGAAGGCGGCAGGCATAGAGCCACTGGACTTCGAAGGCCTGCCGGCGGCTGGCAGGAATGCGCTGATCCAGATCACCGAGGTGCGCCGCGCACTGGAGACCGAGGTGGCCGAACTCGCGGCGCGGCGGCGCAGCGAAGAGGATATGCAGCGCATCCACGATGCGGAGAGCGCCCTGGCCGAGGCCGTGCGGCTGGGCCGTGACGGCGTGGAGGAAGACATGGCGTTTCACCGCGCCATTGCCCAGGCCTCGGGCAACCCGTTCCTCATCAGCACGCTGGACTACCTGTCGCAGTTCCTGCGCGGTGCCATGCGCATCACGCGCGCCAACGAGGCGCGGCGCGAGGACTTCGGCAAGGCCGTGGAACGCGAGCACCACAGCATCGTGCTGGCCATCGAGGCCGGCGACCCCAAGGCCGCGCGCAAGGCCGCCGCCACGCACATGGGCAACGCCATAGACCGCATCCACCGCGCCGACGCCAGCTTCTGGGAGCAGGACGGCGAACGCCTGGCCCGCGACATCCTGGCCGCCAAGCCCTGAACCTCCGAAACCACCCCTTGGCGCATGGCCAAGGGTTTTCACCTTGTTTGGGTTTTTGCGCAAAATTTGTATGATGACCTGATGACAATATCAGTCACATCTCTTTTTGCACCAGGCACACCCGGCCTTTGCCTGGGCGTTCACCCATGAGCGACGAATCCCGCATCCGCGAGCAGATCTGCGCCACCGGCGCCAGCCTCTACCAGCGGGGCTACACCGTCGGCGCTGCCGGCAACATCAGCGCGCGCCTGCATGACGGCTGGCTGATCACCCCCACCGACGCCTGCCTGGGCCGGCTCGACCCGGCAGAGCTGTCCAAGGTCGATGCCGGCGGGCATTGGGTCAGCGGCGCCAAGCCTTCCAAGACCCTGGTCCTGCATCGGGGCATCTACGGCAATGACGGCGAGGCGCGCGCCGTCATCCACACGCATTCCACGCATCTGGTGGCGCTGACGCTGTCCGGCGTCTGGCGCGAGGACGAGGTACTGCCGCCCATCACCCCCTACCAGGTCATGAAGGTGGGCCGCATCCCGCTGATCCGCTACCGCCGGCCCGGCGATCCGCAGGCCGCCGCCGAGGTGGCCGCGCTGGCCGGCCAGGTGCGCGGCGCCCTGTTCGAGCGCCTGGGCCCCGTGGTCTGGGAACGCTCGGTGGAGCAGGCCAGCCATGTGCTGGAAGAGCTGGAGGAAACCGCAAGGCTCTGGCTCATGACCCATCCCCGGCCGCAGCCCCTGGACGCGGCCGCCATCGACGAGCTGCGCACCACCTTCGGGGCGCGCTACTGATTTGCACAGCGGCGCCCACGGCCGCATTCCACCACCCAGCCCATCCACAGCCGCGCAGCCGCCAGGCGGCGCACCAAGCGGCGAATCAAGCGGCGAACCCAAGGGAGACTTGAAATGACGACAACGGATATCGCATCCGGCCAGGCCGGGGCCCACCCTGCCCAGACCGACTCTGCAGAGACGGCGCGCGCCTACGCCAAGGTGTTCTGGCGCCTCGTGCCGTTCCTGATGCTGTGCTATGTGATCGCCTACCTGGACCGCGTGAACGTGGGCTTTGCCAAGCTGCAGATGTCCCAGGACCTGGGCTTCAGCGAGACCGTGTTCGGCCTGGGCGCAGGCGTGTTCTTCATCGGCTACTTCCTCTTCGAGGTGCCCAGCAACCTGCTCATGCACCGCCTGGGCGCGCGCGTCTGGATCGCCCGCATCATGATCACCTGGGGCATTCTGTCGGCCATGTTCATGTATGTGGAAACGCCCACGGGCTTCTACATCCTGCGCTTTCTGCTGGGCCTGGCCGAGGCGGGCTTCTACCCCGGCGTGATCCTGTACCTGACCTACTGGTACCCGGCCTACCGGCGCGCCAAGATCGTGGCGCTGTTCATGTCGGCCATCCCCGTGGCCGGCATCTTCGGCAACCCGCTGTCGGGCTGGATCATGCAGGCCTTCCACGGCGACCATGGCCTGCACGGCTGGCAGTGGATGTTCCTGATCGAGGCCATCCCCGCCCTGGTGATCGGCGTGGTGACCATCTTCTATCTGGACAACGGCATCTCCAGCGCCAAGTGGCTGACGGCCTCCGAAAAGCAGCTGCTGGCGCGCGAGATCGAGCTGGACCAGCGGCACTCAGGTGCCCAGAAGCATTCGCTCAAGGCCGTTTTCGCCGACCGCCGCGTCTGGTGGATGTGCCTGATCTACTTCGCCTTCGTCGCCGGCCAGTACGGGCTGACCTTCTGGATGCCCACGCTGATCAAGTCCACGGGCGTCACGGGCGCGCTGAACATCGGCCTGCTCAGTGCCATCCCCTTCCTGTGCGCCATCGTGGTGATGAACCTCATGGGCCACAGCGCCGACAAGCGCCGCGAGCGCCGCTGGCACCTGATCGTGCCCGCGCTGATGGGCGCCGTGGGCTTTGCGATGACGGCCTTCTTCGCCGACAACACCGTTCTTTCCCTGATCTTCCTGTCGCTGGCCGCAGCCGGCGTGCTGACCTGCGCGCCGCTGTTCTGGTCGCTGCCCACGGCCTTCCTGTCGGGCACGGCAGCGGCGGCGGGCATTGCCATCGTCAACTCGGTCGGCAACCTCGCGGGCTTCGCCAGCCCTTACATGATCGGCTACCTCAAGGACCTGACCCAGTCCACGCAGGCCGGCATGTTCGTGCTGGCGGGGGTGCTCGTGGTGGGCGCCCTCGCGGTCTGGCTCACCCCCGCAAAGATGGTCAACCGCTGACCGGCCCTTCTTCCCATCCTTCAAGCTCCAAGCCCCAAGACACATGAAAGTACTGATCACCGGCGGCGCCGGATTCCTGGGCCAGCGCCTGGCCCGCAAGCTGCTCGAACAGGGTGCGCTGACGCTGGCCGGCATTCGCTGGCCCATCCACCAGATCGACCTGCTCGACGTGGTGGCCCCCCACGCCATTGACGACACGCGCGTGCGCTCCCTGGTGGGCGACATTGCCGACCCGCAGGTGCTGCGCGGCGCCATAGACCAGGACACGGCCGTGATCTTCCATCTGGCCGCCGTGGTCAGCGGCCAGGCCGAGGCCGACTTCGACCTGGGCATGCGCATCAACCTCGATGCCTCGCGCGCCCTGCTGGAGACCTGCCGCACCGTGGGCCACATGCCGCGCGTGGTCTTCACCAGCTCGGTGGCCGTCTACGGGGGCGACCTGCCCGACACCGTGCTGGACGGCACGGCCCTGAACCCGCAGTCCTCCTACGGCACGCAAAAAGCCATTGCCGAGCTGCTGCTGGCCGACTACACGCGGCGCGGCTTTGTCGACGGCCGCGTGCTGCGCCTGCCCACCATCAGCGTGCGCCCGGGCCGGCCCAATGCGGCCGCCTCGTCGTTTGCCAGCGGCATCATCCGCGAGCCCCTCAACGGCGACGCGGCCAACTGCCCCGTGGGTGCCACCACGCGCCTGTGGCTGCTGTCCCCGCGCCGCGCCGTCGAGGCCCTGGTCGCAGGCTGCGAACTCGATGCCAGTGCCGTCGCCGACCGCCGGCCCATCAACCTGCCCGGCGTGTCCGTCAGCGCGGGCGACATGGTGCGCGCGCTGCGTGAAGTGGCTGGCGACGAAGTGGCCAACCGCGTGAGCTGGCAGCCCGACGACAAGGTCGAGCGCATCGTCGGCAGCTGGCCCGGCCGCTGGGATACCGCGCGCGCCAACCGGCTGGGCCTGCGCGGCGACGAGGACTTTGCGGCCATCGTGCGCGCCTACATCGCCGATGACCTGACACCGGCCAAGCCATGAGCAACGACACCTCCACACCACAGCCCGCAGCACGCGCCGTCGGCGTGATCGGCCTGGGCGCCATGGGCGCCGGCATGGCGCAAAGCCTGCGCCGCGCCGGGCACCACGTGCATGTCCACGACATCCGCCCCGAGGCC
>NZ_JCABYI010000009.1:0-228525 GCF_059499305.1 Delftia sp. | reverse complement strand
AAGCCTGCGCCGCGCCGGGCACCACGTGCATGTCCACGACATCCGCCCCGAGGCCGCAGCCGCCTTTGCCGCCGAAGGTGGCACAGCCTGCGCCACGCTGGCCGACATGGCCGCCGCTTGCCGCATCATCGTCAGCGTGGTCGTCAACGCCCGGCAGACCGAGGCCGTGCTGTTCGGCGAAGGCGGCATCGCCCCCGCGCTGCAGCCCGGCTCCGTCTTCGTCATGTGCTCCACCGTGGACCCCAACTGGTCCGTGGCGCTGGAGGCCAGGCTGCAGGCGCAGGGCGTGCACTACATTGACGCGCCCATCTCCGGCGGCGCGGCCAAGGCCGCGTCCGGGCAGATGACCATGATGACGGCAGGCCGCCCCGAGGCCTATGCCGCCTGCGAAGGCGTGCTCGACGCCATGGCCGCCAAGGTCTACCGCCTGGGCGACAGCGCGGGCGCGGGCAGCAAGGTCAAGATCATCAACCAGCTGCTGGCCGGCGTGCACATTGCCGCAGCGGCCGAGGCCATGGCCCTGGGCCTGCGCGAAGGCGTCGATGCCGCCGCGCTCTACGAGGTCATCACCCACAGCGCCGGCAACAGCTGGATGTTCGAGAACCGCATGGCCCACGTGCTGGCCGGCGACTACACCCCGCTGTCGGCCGTGGACATCTTCGTCAAGGACCTGGGCCTGGTGCTGGACACCGCGCGCCACAGCAAATTCCCGCTGCCCCTGGCCTCCACGGCCCACCAGATGTTCATGCAGGCATCCACCGCCGGCCATGGCCGCGAGGACGACAGCGCCGTCATCAAGATCTTCCCGGGCATCACCCTGCCTCCGGCTCCATCGGAATCCCCATGACCCTTCTTCTGGGCTGCATAGCCGACGACTTCACGGGCGCCACCGACCTGGCGAACAACCTGGTGCGCGCAGGCATGCGCGTGGTGCAAAGCATTGGCGTGCCCGCCGGCCCGGTGGACGAGGGC
Source organism: Delftia sp. (assembly GCF_059499305.1). Classification (NCBI taxonomy): domain Bacteria; kingdom Pseudomonadati; phylum Pseudomonadota; class Betaproteobacteria; order Burkholderiales; family Comamonadaceae; genus Delftia; species Delftia sp. The sequence goes on along the minus strand of NZ_JCABYI010000009.1, from coordinate 227,553 downwards.
GTGGACGCCGTCGTGGTCGCGCTCAAGTCGCGCACCATCGCGCCGGCCGACGCCGTCGCCCAGTCGCTGCAGGCACTGCAGTGGCTGCGAGGCCAGGGCCCCGATGGCCGGGCTCCGCAGATCTACTTCAAATACTGCTCCACCTTCGACAGCACGCCGCAGGGCAATATCGGCCCCGTGGCCGATGCGCTGATGGACGCGCTGGGCTGCGAATTCGCCATTGCCACGCCTGCCTTTCCCGACAACCAGCGCACCGTCTTCAAGGGCCACCTGTTCGTGGGCGATGTGCTGCTCAGCGAAAGCGGCATGCGCAACCACCCGCTCACGCCCATGACCGATGCCAACCTGGTGCGCGTGCTGCAGGCGCAGACACGGCGCAAGGTGGGGCTGATCGACCATGTGGCCGTCGCGCAGGGCGAAGCCGCCATCCGCGCGCGCATCGCCGCACTCCAGGCAGAGAGCACGGGCATGGCCATCGTCGACGCCGTCTCCAACGACGACCTGCTGCGCCTGGGCCCGGCGCTGGCCGGCATGCCGCTTGTCACGGCGGGCTCGGGCGTGGCCATCGGCCTGCCCGCGAACTTCGGCATACAGCCCTCGGCCCAGGCCGCTGCCCTGCCCACCGCCACCGGCCTGCAGGCGGTCGTCTCGGGCAGTTGCTCGGTGGCCACCAATGCGCAGGTGGCGCACTTCATCGCCTCGGGGCGCCCTGCCTTGGCGCTGGAGCCGCTGCGCATCGCCGCCGGCGAGGACGAAGCCGGCAAGGCCCTGGCCTGGGCCCGCCAGCACATCGCCAGCGGCCCGGTGCTGATCTACTCCACGGCCGAATCCGCGGCCGTCAAGGCCGTGCAGGGCCGCCTGGGCGTGGAGCAGGCCGGCGCACTGGTCGAACAGACCATCGCCGCCATCGCCCGGGGGCTGGTCGAGATGGGCGTGCGCCAGCTCGTCGTGGCCGGTGGCGAAACCTCGGGCGCCTGCGTGCAGGCGCTGGGCATCGAGCAGATGCGCATAGGGCCGCAGATCGACCCTGGCGTGCCCTGGTGCCATGCCGCCTCGCCCCTGGCGCCGCAGGGGCTGCACCTCACGCTCAAGTCCGGCAACTTCGGCACCACGGACTTCTTCACCAAGGCCTTCGGCGCGTTGCAGCGCGCCTGATGCCACACTCAGCATCCGTTTTCAGGAAAGCCTTCATGCCCCGCTTCGCCGCCAACCTGTCCATGCTCTACAACGACCTGGATTTTCTTGACCGCTTCGAGGCCGCCGCGCGCGACGGCTTCCAGGCCGTCGAATACCTGTTCCCCTACGACTTCGCGCCCGAGCAACTGGCCCGCCGCCTGCAGGACCACGGCCTGCGGCAGGTACTGTTCAACGCCCCGCCCGGCGACTGGAACGCGGGCGAGCGCGGCCTGGCCTGCATCCCCGGGCGCGAGGCGGAATTCGCCCAGGGCATGGAACGCGCCATTGCCTATGCCCGCGCGCTGGGCTGCCCACGCATCCACGTGATGGCCGGCCTCAAGCCCGAAGGCGCCAGCGACGATGCCCTGCGCGCCACCTACATCGCCAACGTGCGCCACGCCGCACGGCTGGCCGCGCCCCACGGCATCGCCATCCTGCTGGAGCCCATCAACGGCCGCGACATGCCCGGCTTCTTCCTGAGCCGCCAGGACCAGGCCCACGCCCTGCTGACCGGCATTGCCGAGCCCAATGTCCAGGTCCAGATGGATCTCTACCACTGCCAGATCGTCGAGGGAGACCTCGCCATGAAGATCCGCCAGTACCTGCCCACGGGCCGCGTGGGCCACCTGCAGATCGCAGGCGTGCCCGAACGCCACGAACCCGACGTGGGAGAGGTCAACTACCCCTACCTGTTCCGCCTGCTGGACCAGCTGGGCTACGACGGCTGGATAGGCTGCGAATATCGCCCCGCGCGCGGCGCGGCCGCGCACGCTACCAGCGAGGGGCTGGGGTGGATGAAGGAGTGGCTGTAGCTGTAGCGCCTGCTGCGGCAGCCCGTCATCCGCCAGGCACGGGAGGACGGGGCGGATAGCTGTCCTGCCTATCCGCCGCCTGCGTTCAGGAATACTCCAGATCGCTGTGCTTGCTGGTCACCAGCCGGCCGGCCGACAGCGACATCATCAGCAGCGCAATCGCCTCATGCATGATCAGCGTGTGCGTGTTGCCGGTCTCCACCATCTTGCTGCGCAACGACTCGCGCACCTGGGGGGAGCCGGTCACGTCGATGATGATGTCGACCGCTGCATCCACCAGATCCATGAACCGTGTAGTGACCGGCACGCCACGCGCGCGCGCCAGTGCGATGCCGGGCTGGTCCAGGTCCAGGTCGGCCACCCCGAGCAACTGCACGAAGGGCGCGTCCAGCAATTGCTGCAGCAAGGGAGTGCCGGTCTGCCCCGCACCAATGACCACGATCCGGAAGGCTTGCATGGGTTGAATCCTTTTCCATATGGGAAGTACGGCGCCATCATAGAAATGCCTTGCCGGTGCGCGCCGGTCCGGGGCGGGTGGAATGGGTTTGTATGACCCAGGTCAAATCCGGTGGACAGGGGCGTGGTGGCGGGCCAGGTCTCTGCGGTCGAGGTTCGATACCGGCTGCCTGCAGCACGGACCACACCACAGGCTGCTGACGCGGGAGCCTGCATTCGCCCACAAAAAAACCCGCCGGCTTCGTGGCCCGGCGGGTTTTCTCAGGTGAATAACAGCAGACGCTGTTATTGCCTTACAGGAACCTGTTCCGTGTACTCGCGCAGCACGCCGCCGCCTTCGACGGAGCCGCTGACCTGGCCGTCCTTGACGCGCTCCACGCAGGAGCGGCGGTCGCCTTCGTTCTTGAAGACATCGCAGCGGGCCACGGCATTGCGCTGGAAGTTGTCGCCCGACTGGACGCCGCCTCGGCGCGATTGCTCCTGGACGGCGGCGGCCTCGTGCTGGGCAGGGTCGCGGCGGTCATAGCCGCGCTTGGCGGGCCCCTTGTGCTCGGCGTGCTTCTTGTGGTGGTGATGGGGCTTGGCCTTTTCCGCGGCGGGGGGCGGAGGCGGCGTGCCATCAGGCCCGGGGCCGGGCTGGGCGGTGGCCAGGCCGGCCATGCCCAGGACGGCAGCGCCAATACACAGCTGCAGGGGACGGATCCATGGATTCTTCATAGCTTCACTCCATTCCTCGTGAAAAAGTCAAGGCCCAAGCATGCGTGTTTTCCAGCTCCCCATTTATCGGTACAGCACGGCTGCGCATGCAGTCCATGGCCTACATGTTGCCGCGCAACGCGCAAGCGGTCGCCGACCTGGGTCAAGCCTGGGTGGCAAACCAGCGCTGAACGCCGTCGGCCATGCGCGCGAAGACGCTGTCCAGCGTGGGAACCTCGGCACCCCACAGGGCGCGCAGCACGTCCGCGTTCTCGAACAGGCCGTGCCAATAGCAGCCGGCGATGCGGCCGTCAGGGCTGTGCCACAGCAGGCCCGGCACAGGCTCGGCCACGGCGCTGCCGGCAGCCACCATGTCGGGGCGCACGCTGGTCTGGCCATGGTGGATTTCATAGACCCGGGCCTGCACGCCGGACAGCGCCGCCAAAGCCCCTGGCAGCGGCGGCAGCTGCACGCTGGCGGGCAGCACGGTCTTGTCGGGCGCGAACAGGGTCGTCAGCGGCAGCAGGCCCAGGCCGGCTGCGTTGCCGTCCACGCCGTGCAGGTCGATCAGCGCCTCGCCCAGCATTTGCAGGCCGCCGCAGATGCCCAGCACCTGCCGGCCTGCCGCCGCATGGGCGGCGACGGCAGCATCCAGGCCCTGGGACCGCATCCAGGCCAGATCGGCAGCCGTGGCCTTGGAGCCCGGCAGGATGATCCAGTCCGCGCCAGCCAGCTGGGCCGGCGTGCGCGCCCAGACCACGCGCAGGCCCGACACCTGCAGCAGGGGCTGGAATTCGTCGAGGTTGCTGATGCGCGGGTAGGCGACGATGGCGATGGTGGTGTGCACGGCGCGCCCCACGCCTCCTCCAGAGCCACGGTCGTCAAAGACGCCATCCTCCTCCGGCAGGCCATGCTGGAACTGCATGGGGATGGTGGCCACGGTGGGCACGCCGGTGCGCTCCTGCAGCATCTGCGGGGCGGGCGCCAGCAGGCTGGCGTCGCCCCGGAATTTGTTGAGCACGAAGCCGCGGATCAGCGCCTGTTCTTCCGGAGGCAGCAGGGCCCAGGTGCCGTAGAGGTGGGCGAAGGCGCCGCCGCGGTCGATGTCGGATACCAGCAGGCAATGCGCGCCGCAGTGGCGCGCCACGCGCATGTTGACGACGTCGCTGGCATGCAGGTTGATCTCGGCCGGCGAGCCTGCGCCCTCGATGACGACCACGTCGTTGTCGGCACGCAGGCTGTCCAGCGCCTCGGCGATCTGCGGCCACACGCGGGCGCTGCGGCCGCGCCAGGGCAAGGCCGAGAGTTCCTCGCTGACCCGGCCCAGCAGCACGACCTGGCTGCGCATGTCGGCCTCGGGCTTGAGCAGCAGCGGGTTCATGCGCACATCGGGCGCGCAGCCTGCGGCCAGGGCCTGCAGGTACTGTGCCGTGCCGATCTCGCCCCAGGCACCGCCCGGCGCGCAGACCACGCGCGCGTTGTTGCTCATGTTCTGCGCCTTGAAGGGCGCCACCTTGTAGCCCTGGGCGCGGTACCAGGCGCACAGCGCGGTGGCCACCCAGCTCTTGCCGGCACCGCTGCTGGTGCCCAGCACCATCACGCACAGCGCGGGGCGCTGGCCGGGCTCGGGCAAGGGCAGGTTCACGGCGGCGGGTTCACTCGATTGCATGGTGTTTCTCCATTGGCTGCCAGGCAGCCAGCAAGGCGTTCTGGGATGCAGGCGCCAGCACGCCCATGCGCACGCAGCCGGGCAGGCCGAAGCTGTCGCAGTCGCGCAGCTTGATGCCCTGCACGCGCAGTTGGGCCAGACGCGTCTGCATGGCGTCGCCCTGCCGTGCCTGCGGCCAGCGCGCCACAAAGTAATTGGCCTGCGAGCCGGGCAGCACCTGCCAGCCCAGGCGCTGCACCAGATCGATCTGTTGCGCCTTCCAATCGCGTAGCCGTTGCAGGCTTTGCGCCAGCCATTGCCGGGTGGCCGGTGCGGTCCAGGCCGTGAGCATGGCCTCGCCATGGGCGCCCACGGGCCAGGAGGGTGACAGGGCACGCAAGGCATCAATCTCGTCGTGCGGCACGGCTTCGGGCGCAATGGCGTAGGCCGCGCGCACGCCGGTCATGCCAAGGGCCTTGTTGGGAGTCCACATCTGCCAGGCATCGCGCACCGGGAAGGGCACGGCGGGTTCCATGCCCGGCTCCATTCTGAGGGGCGCATAGGCGCAGTCGATCACGCGCCAGGTGCCGGGCGGTGCGGGCTCGCTCCACAGGGGCCAGACATCTTCGGGCTGGCCCAGCGGGCTCGATGGCGCGCAGGCCCAGTGCAGGCCGGGGCCGGCCTCGGTGATACCGTCGCGCACGGCCTGGCGCAGGCGCCAGACCTGGGCCGCGTGGGCGTAGTCGCCGTAATGGTGTGCCGGCAGGCTGGCGACGGCCGCGCCTTCGCGCGCTGCATGCATGGTGATGCGGTGGATGAAGTCGCTGGCGCTGGCCGCGATGACGATGCGCCCGGCCGTAACGCCATGAAAGTCCGCCAGGCGCGCACGCAGCGCCGTGTACTGCGGGTCGGGGTACTGGGCCGCGTGGGCCTGGGACAGCGCATCCAGCGCTTGCGGACTGGGCCCGCAGGCATTGCGGTTGGTGGAGAAATCGTGCGCGGGCACGCCCAGCGCATCCGTGCCGCCGTGGGTGACTGGGATCGGTTTCATGGTGTCTTTCCTGCCATCGCCCATCCAAGGACCAGGGCGGCGGCCAGCCCTGCAGCCACCAGCATGGCGACCACGCGGCCCGCATGCGCCACGGCCTGCTGCAGCTCGGCCGCCTGCGGCACGCAGCCTGCGGGGTTGAGCACGTAGACGCCGGGCTTGCCCAGGCGCACACCCAGCAGCCTTGCCATGGCGCCCATGGGCCAGCCGCCGTTGGGCGACGGGGTGATGCGCGCGTCCTGGCGCAGCGCACCCCAGCCCGGACGTCGGCCAGCGGCCAGGCCGGACAAGGTCAGCAGCAAGGCGGTCAGGCGCGCCGGTATCCAGTTGAGCAGGTCATCGGCACGCGCCGTCCATTTGCCGGCCCATTGCCAGTGGCGCCGGTCATCGCCATGCCCGCGCCAGCCCGGATAGCCCCACATGGCATCGGCCGTGTTGGCAAAACGGTAGAGGGCCGCGCCCGGCAGGCCGGCCACGGCAAACCAGAACAGCGGCGCCAGCACGGAGTCGCTGAGGTTCTCGGCCAGGGTTTCGATGGCGCTTTCGCGCACCTGGCCTGCGTCGAGCTGCGCCGTGTCCCGGCTGACCAGCCAGGTCAGGCGCTCGCGGCCTGCAGGCAGGGATTGCTGCAGTGCGGCTTCCACGGCCAGCACCTCGTCGCGCAGCATGCGCCAGGACAGCAAGGGCTTGAGCAGCACCCCCAGCACCAGCGCCCCCAGCCACCAGGGCATAGGCGGCAGCAGCCACTGGATGAACGCGTAGATGGCGAAGAACAGCAGCGCCAGCAGGCACCAGGCGACTGCGCCCAGCGCAAAGCGTGGCCAGTCGCGCACATGTTCTTCGCGTGGGGCAATTCTTCGCCCAACCGCAGCCAGCAGCCGGCCCATGGCGACCACGGGGTGCATCCACACGGGCGGCTCGCCCCAGAGCCGGTCGATCAGCAGGGCCACGGGCACAGCCAGCGCGGCGGCCAGGGCGTGGCGGGCCCAGGGGTCGGGCACAGGCTGCGACAGCGCCTGCCAGCTCCACCACAGCGGACTGAACGCGGCGCCCGACAGTTGCCAGAAATGGCTGTCGTTCATGCCTGCGGCGGCGCCCCGGCGGCGCGCTGGCCCCACAGGTCGTCGTAGAGCATGTCCTGCAGCGGCGCACGGCTGGCCCATTTCTGCTGCTGCAGCATGGGCTCGGCGTAATAGGCGGACACGGGGCCCAGGCACAGCACGGCCAGCGGCCGACTGCCCACGGGCATTTGCAGCAGCGCGGCCAGCACCTCGGGATCGAACAGCGAGACCCAGCCCAGCCCCAGCCCCTCGGCACGCGCGGCCAGCCACAGGTTCTGGATGGCACAGGCGGCCGAGGCCACATCCATCTCGGGCAAGGTGCGGCGACCGAAGACATGGGCATCGCGCCCGGGCGGCATGGCCACGACCAGCACCTCGGCCGCATCCAGCACGCCCTGGACCTTGAGCTGCATGAAGTCTTCCTCGCGCTCGCCCAGGGCGCGGGCGGTCTGCAGGCGCTCCTGCTCGACCACGGCGTGTATGCCCTGGCGCAACTGCGCATCGCGCACGCGGATGAAGCGCCAGGGCTGCATGAAGCCGACGCTGGGCGCATGGTGGGCGGCGCGCAGCAGGCGCAGCAGAACATCGGGCGCGACCTCGCCTCCGCAGAAATGGCGCATGTCGCGCCGCTCATGGATCGCGCGGTAGACGGCTGCCCGCTCGGCCTCGGCAAAGGGTTGGGCGGGAATGGTATCTGGCGCCCGGGAATGCGTTTCGCTGCTCATGCCGCCATTGTCCGCCGCAGGCCGGGCCTGCAGGCGGCATCAGTCCTCAATACCACGCTGGGCGGGAATGCCGGCCTGGAAGGCGTGCTTGACCAGTTCCATGCGCGTGACCGTATCGGCCACGGCAATGATTTCCTCGGGGCAGCGGCGGCCCGTGAGCATGACGTGCACATGGCGCGGGCGGTCGGCCAGGGCCTGCAGCACGGGCTCCAGCGGCAGCCAGCCGTAGATCAGCGGATAGGTGATTTCGTCGAGCACGACCAGGAAGTGATCGCCCGAGAGAATGGCCGTGCGGGCGCGCTCCCAGCCTTCGCGTGCGATCTGGGCAGAGCGTTCGTGGTCCTGGCTCTTCCAGCTGAAGCCGTCGCCCAGTCCCTCGATGGGCATGCCCAGCTGCTCGAACATGCGGTGCTCGCCAAAGCGCGCCGTGGGCACCTTCATGAACTGGAAGATCTTGACGGACTTGCCCCGGCCATGCGCGCGCAGGGCCAGGCCGAAGGCCGCCGTGCTCTTGCCCTTGCCGTCGCCGGTGTTCACCAGCACCAGGCCACGGCGTTCGCCTTCGGGCTTTTCATAGGGCTTTTCCGTCGGGGCCTGTTCGATCTGCATGGGTCTGTGTCCTCAAAAGTTGCACACGCTGCGGCGGGCGTGCGCCGCAGCGGAGCGCCACTTTAACCGAGGCGCACGCCCAGCCGGCGCTGCAGGGCACGCACGGCGCTGTCCACCGTGGTGAGCACGGGCAGGCCCGTGGCGGCCTCGCAGGCGGCGCGGGCACGCGCCATGCTGAACTGGGCCAGTGCAATGCGCGTGCAGCCACGCGCAGCCAGGGCCCTGGCCTGCTCGACCACCAGGCGGTCATGCGTGGCGGTGTCGCCGCGGTTGAGCGCGTCCATGGCGCCATCGGCCAGGGCAGGCACCAATTCGATGCTGGCCGGGAACTCCGGCGGCATGGACTGCAGCGTGGGCGCGAAGCTGGAGATCAAACCCAAGGCCCCCTGCTGGCCCTGCACGGCCTCCTCGATCATGGCCTCGTTGGGCTTGAGCACGGGCAGCGGCGCATGGCGCGCGGCCACGGCCTCGATGCAGGGGCCGAAGGCCGAGCAGGTGAACAAGATCCCCTGCGCGCCCGTGTCCACGGCGTACTGCGCCAGGCGCTGGAAGCGCTCGTGCATGGCGGCGTCCAGCCCGCGCCCGTTGCGCGCCAGGTCGGCCGAGAGGCTGTCGTCCAGCAGGTTCATGCGTACCGCCTCTGGCCAGTCGCGCGCAAAGGCTTCGTTGATGGGAGCGACGGAATGGCTGAGGGCGTGGATGAGGGCGATGCGGGTCATGGGTTGGGGGAGTCTGAAATGAAACGGAATTATTGGGGCGCCAGCCGGGTGAACTGGGAGCGCGGCAGCAGGCGCTTGAAATCGGCATCGAAGCTGACCACATGCTCGCCCTGGTGGATGGCGGCAGCGGCCAGCCAAGCGTCCGGTACGTCATTGGCGGAAAGCGCCTTGTCGGCGCACAGTTGCCTTAACGCCGGCCATTCGGCACCCAGCACGGCCTGCTCGACGCCGGGCGATGCCAGCAATGCGTCAACGAAGCGCAAAGCCTCGACCATAGGAGTCGGGTTGACGAAGATCTTCGGATGCGTGACCAGGCGCAGAAAGTTCGCCACCACCATGGGCTGCAATTTCAGCAGCACGCCCTGGCTGGCATCGGCCATGGCCTGCTCCAGCCAGTCGCGGGCCACCGAATGATGGGGGTGGTCGCTGCGCGATGCCGCAACCAGCAGGTTGACATCGGGCGTCATGGTTGATACTGCTGACCGGCGGCATCCAGCAGCGCGCGGTTGCTCAGTGCGTCCAGCCCCGGTGCCAGTCCGCCCTTGCCGTGGTAGACGGGAAGGCGCACGCGCCGGGCAGGCGCCTGGGCCTTGCGCAAGCGCAATTGCAGGCCCTCCTCGATCAGGCGCGTCAGGCTGGTGTGCTGCTGTGCCGCATAGGTCTTTGCTTCGGTCAGCAATGCATCGTTGAGGTCAAGCGTGGTCTTCATGACGGCCCCCAGAGCAGGAATTTCGTACAGATTTCTCGCACAGATCCTTTGCAAAGATCTTTCGTACAGATTTCTGTATGTTAGAAAAATTCCGCTGGCAGGACAACCAGGCCGGCCTGCGCCCTTCAGATGCCCTTGGACGAGGGATGAGCGAAGGATGGGCGAAGGCATCATGCCCCTCACCACGCGGTCCACGATGGCCTTGGCCTCGTCCCCGATACGCCTTCAGCGATTCAGGTGTTCCCTGCAGCCTTTCGCGCCGATGACGATGCCGGTCAGAGATTCTTCGGCGTGTGTCATGGGCTCTGCACCCAGAGTGCCAATCTGCAGGATGACGTTGCGCCGCATTCCAGAGCCGGTATTCATGCCTCCGCCATGAAGCACCTTCGGGTGGATCGCCACGATCTGGCCTGGGTCACACTGCACGGTGACGGTGTCGGCCGGATCGGGAGTGGGCCAGGTGCCACTCACCTTCTGCTGCTGCGCCTCCTGGTCGGAGATGCGATGAGTGCCCGCATCGAAGCAGGTGGCACCGCTCTCCACCGACATGCCATCCAGGCAGATCATCAGACGGACAAAGCTGGAATCCCTGGTGCAGAAATACCCATTGGGATAATCGCGGTGCCAGGAGATCGACCGTCCGAATCCGGGATTCTTGATGGTCACGTTCATGAAATGGACCACTGCCTCGTCCACGCCAAGAAGCGTCGTTGCCGCCGAGACAAGCGCGGCATCGTGAAGTGTCTCTGCAAAGACTTCATCAAAGCGGGCGGGATCTCCAACAATGAAGATCGAGTTTCCGGTAAGGGCACCATCCAAGCCGGCGCGCTTGCTGGCCGACAGATCTTTCTCGTATACCAACAGCTCGTCCAACGCCGGATCCAGTGTTCTGGCCTGCGCATGGCGCTGGATGGCTTCAACAGATGCCACCAAGCTGTCGAGAAGGCCCTTCTCCATGGGTCTTGGCCAGATGACAAATCCCTGCTGCTCAAACATCTCCAGTGCATCGGCAAGCATCGAAAAATTCCTCCACCCTTTTTTTGTGAAGCGCTATTTCACCCTGTTGCGACAGAAAAAGAGATGTATCGCAGTCTGAAAATCAGCATGCCAAGGCCGAAGCCGCCATTTGCGCCACAGCCATTGCAGCGCCAGGATCATCACCGTCTTCCATGCTCCAGACGGCAGACAGCCCCGACCAGGCCAGCACCCATTGCAACAGGCGCCTTTGCTCTATGCCCGAGACTTCGGCAATGGTGGCCATGCGGCGCGCAAACCGCCCCGGCGCCAGCGCGCTGGCGCGGTCGGGATTGCTCAGGATGTTGGCGTAGTCAAAGCCGCGCTCGCCGTGCAGGCCCTTGGGGTCGATGGCCAGCCAGCCCAGGGGGCCGAAGTCCAGCACATTGCCGTGGTGAAGGTCACCATGCAGCACGGTCACGTCGCGCGGTGCGGCCAGCAGCTCGCGTGCCGTGGTGGCGCACAGGCCGAGCAGGCTGGCGGTTCCATGGCCTTGTGCAAGCAATGCATGGAACCACTGCGTCAGCGGCACCAGGGGTGGCAACGCCTTGGCGCGCGGCAGGTGCAGGCGCTTGGCAGCGGTGCACAGGATGCGCGTGGCCTGCTCATCGCGCGCGCCACGGGCCATCTCCACCAGCGATTCGGGTCCTGTGGCGCGCAGCATCAGCAAGGCCGGCCCTTCCTGGGCCAGCACAGGCGCGGCGCCGTCGCCATTCCACCAGGCCATCAGGCGGGCACCGGCCACTTCTTCGGGCTCCAGCGCAATCTTGAGCATGGCGGGCGTGCCGCCCTGGCGCACGGGCAGCAACACACCGCGCGGCGTGGACAGGGGCTGGCCATCGATGGTCAGAGCCCAGCGACTCAGATACGGCGCATGGAGAGACATTTTTTCCGACAGGCGATCAGGGAGCCGCAGCTTGCCCCCGCAGCCGTGGCAGGGCCAGCCACTGCCCGTCGATGGCGCGGATGCGCAGCCGGTGCTCGAACACGGCCTCCAGCGCCGCATGCGTGGCCGCGTCGGCGCAGGCCCCCTGGTGCACCACTTGCCCCTTGTCGAGAATGACCAGGTCCTGGGCCTGCAAGGCCATCGATATCTCATGCAGCACGCTGACCACGGTGCGGCCCTGGGCGACCAGGGCCTGCACGCATTCGAGCCAGTCGGCCTGGTGCGGCGGGTCGAGGTTGGCCAGGGGTTCGTCCATCAGCAGCACACGGGCCTGCACGGCCAGGGCGCGCGCCAGCAGCACGCGCTGGCGCTCCCCGCCCGAGAGACTGCCCACGCTGCGCATGCGCCAGTCCCAGCCCTGGGTCTGGCGCAGCGCCTGCTCCACAGCGGCATGGTCTGCCTGGCTGGGCGCCGCCAGCCAGCCCTGGTGCGGCAGGCGGCCCAGCATGACCACGTCCTGGACCCGCATGTCGCCGGCCACGGGCTGGTTCTGCCCCAGCCAGGCCAGCGAGCAGGCCCGTTCGCGCGCACTCCATTGCCGCAGCGGGCGGCCCAGGAGCTCCACCTCGCCTTGCACGCCAGCGCCGGATTCCATGCCTGCAAGGGCGCGCAGCAGCGTGGATTTGCCTGCGCCATTGGGGCCGACGATGGCGGTCCAGCGGCCGGCGGGCAGGGCCAGGCTCAGGCCGCCCAAGACCTGTCGATCGCCCAGGCGAACCTTCAGGGCGCGCGCTTGCAGGGCGGGGGCCGTCATGCGCCCTCCCCGCCGCGCAGGGCGTGGCGGCGGTGCATGAGCCACAGCAGGTAGCTGCCTCCCAGCAAGGCCGTGAGCGCGCCCACGGGCAGCTCCTGCGGGGCGATGAGCCAGCGCGCCAGCAGGTCGGCGGCCAGCAGCAGCACGGCGCCCATGCCGGCGCTGAGTACCAGCAGCCAGCGGTGCATGGACCGCACCATGGAGCGCACCAGATGCGGCGCGGCCAGGCCGACGAAGGCGATGAGCCCGGTCTGCGCCACGGCCGTGCCCGTGGCCAGCGCCAGCAGCAAGATGAGCACCATGCGCAGCGGCGCCAGCGGCAGGCCCAGGCTGTGGGCCGTGGCCTCGCCCAGGGACAGGCCGTCGAGCACGCGGCCCAGGCACCAGGCACCCAGGGCGGTGGCCAGCAGCACGGCCAGCATCAGCGCGCAGGCGCCCCAGCCGATGAAGGAGGTGCTGCCCAGCATGAAGGCCTGCATGGCCTGCATGATGTCCGGGTTCATCAGCAGCACCAGCGATGCGGCCGCGCCCAGAACCACCCCCACCACCACGCCGGCCAGCAGCAGGCGCATGGTGTTGTGCACGCCCTGGGCCAGCACCAGGGTCAGCAGCACGGCCAGGGCCGCGCCCGCAAAGGCCGCACCCGTGACACCCAGGCGCGCCAGGCCCGCCAGTGCGAAGGGCGAGGCGCCCAGCGCCGCCATGCTCAATGCAACGCCCAGAGAGGCGCCCGAGGCGCTGCCCAGCAGATAGGGATCGGCCAGCGGATTGCGGAACACGCCCTGGGCGATGGCCCCGGCCAGCCCCAGCAGGCCGCCGGCCAGCCAGGCGCCCGCCGTGCGGGGCAGCCGGATCTCGGTGACGATCTGCCAGGACAGCGGATCGCTGCGCGCCGCCCACACGCTTTCCCAGCCCGTGCTGCCCACGCCCGCGCCCAGCAGCATGAGCAGGGCACTCACGACCAGCAGGGCCAGTGCCATCCACGGCGCCGCCAAGCCGCTGTGGTGCCTGCGGGCCGGCCTCACCGTGCGGCCCCGTTCAGGCAGCGCGCCATCAGCGCAGCGCCCTCGGCCATGCGCGGGCCGGCGCGCACCAGCACGTCCAGCTCGGCCGGCACAAAGCGGCAGACGCGCCCGGCCTGCATGGCACGCAGGCGGCCCCAGCCCGGATAGGGCTCGCCCGATGTGCCCAGGCTGCGGTCGCCGCCCAGGATGAAGTCCGGATCGGCGCGCACCACGAATTCAGGGTTGATGCGCGGGAACGGCCCCAGCTGCGCACCCACGATGTTGCGCATGCCCAGGCGCGCCAGGGTCTCGCCGATGAACGAAGACTCGCCTGCGGCAAAGGGGCCGCGGTTGACCTCGAAGTACACGGTCTGCCCGCGCAGCGCGGGGGCCATGCTGCGCTCCACCTCCTGCATGCGCGCCTCGATGGCGGCCCAGACCCGGTCGGCACCCTGCTCGGGCGGCAGGTCCAGCAACTGGCCCACGGTGCGCAGCACGGCCTGCGCATCGGCATGGGTGCGCGGCTCCAGCGCCACGACCTTGAGGCCCAATGCCTGCAGCCGCGCCACCGAGCGCGAGGCCATGGACACCAGCACCAGATCGGGCTTGAGCGCGACGATGGCCTCGATGTTGGGATCGATTCCGCCGCCCATCACGGGCAGGGTCTTCACATGGGCCGGCCAGTTCGAATAGCGGTCCACGCCGACCAGGCGCTGGCAGCCGCCCAGCTCGCACACGGTCTCGGTCAGCGAGGGCAGCAGGCTGACGATGCGCTGCGGCGGCTGTGGCAGCTCCACCGGAACGCCCCGCCCGTCCGTGACCCGGATGGCAGCCTGCGCCGCAGACAGCGCCAGTGCCAACGCCAGGCCCCACAGGGCGGGACGCCATGGCCTCACGGCTGCGGGCCCTTGAGCGCCAGCGGCAGGCCGGCGCACATCAGCGTGACGGTTTCGCAGCTTTGCGCCGCACGCTGGTTGAGCACACCCAGCGCATCGACGAAGGCCCTCACCTGCGATCCCAGCGGGATCACGCCCAGGCCGATCTCGTTGCCGACCAGGATCACCGGGCCGGGCGCGCCCTGCAAGGCGTCAAGAAAGGCCGCGCATTGGCCCGACCATCCACGCGCCAGTTCCTCGGAAGGCTGGGCCGGCATCATCCAGTTGGTCAGCCACAGCGTCAGGCAGTCCACCACCAGCAGGCGCTGCGGCGTGCTGTGCCGCGCAAGCATGGCGGCCAGGTCCAGCGGCTCCTCAAGCGTGGCCATGCCGGGCACGCGCTCGGCGCGGTCGCGCCGGTGGCGGGCGATGCGCTCGCGCATTTCGTCGTCCCAGGGCTGGCCGGTGGCGATCAGCGCGGCCTCGCGGTCCGGTGCGCCATCGAGCCAGGCGCGCGCCAGCAATTCGGCGCGGCGCGACTTGCCGCTTTTCTGGCCACCCACAATGAGCTGGCTGCGGGGAAGCGAAACGGTGGAGATGGGCTCGGTCATCACGCGGTCCCCGGATGAATGTCGGCGCCCAGCAGCGCGGCCACGGCACGCGGCTGCGAGGCAAACCAGGCATGGAAATAGCTGGCATGCACGCTGCCGTGGCGGTACAGCGCCTCGCCCCGGTCGGGATGGGCGTCCTGTCCCGGACGGCTGCTGCGCCCGGCCTCGGTCATGGAAGTCTCCAGCCGGCTGTAGTGAAAGGTGTGGCCGCGCAGCAGGCCCCAGGGCGTGGGCAGCTGCAGCATGCCCAGTCCGGCCAGGCGCGGCTGCATGCAGGCATGGCCGGGCAACAGGCCCCAGAGGTCCGTGGTCCGGCCCGCGGTGTCGGTCAGTCGCTCGCACAGCGCCAGCATACCTCCGCACTCGGCCCAGACCGGGCGGCCGGCAGCCACGTGGCCGGCGATGTCGCCGCGCAGCGCGGCATTGGCGGCCAGAGCATCCAGGTGCAGCTCGGGATAGCCGCCGGGCAGCCACAGCGCATCGCAATCCGGCAGGCGCTCGCCGGCCAGCGGCGAGAAAAACGCCAGCCGCGCGCCCATGGCACGCAGGCAGTCGAGGTTGGCCGCATAGATGAAGCTGAAGGCCGCATCGCGCGCCACGGCCACGGTGCGGCCCGCCAGCCAGGGCTGCACCTGCTCGGTGCGTTCGGCAGGCAGCTCAAAATCCACGGACCAGTCCTGCCAGCTGGCGCCCTGCCCCGGCCCGGCCTGCCAGGGCAACTGGCCCAGCGGCGTAGCCTGCAGCGCGTCGGCGGCCACGTCCAGGCGCACCAGCGCATCGTCCAGTTCATGTGCGGCGACCAGGCCCAGGTGTCTTTCGGGCAGCAGCGAGGCGGCGCCCTTGCCCTGCACGCGCGCCAGCGCGCCCAGCCACAGCGAGGGATCGCGCAGGCCGGCACGCAGCAGATCGGCATGGTGGGCGCTGCCCACGCGGTTGGCCAGCAGGCCGGCCCAGCGCAGGCCCGGCCGATAGTGCTGCAGGCCATGGGTCAGCGCGCCAAAGGTGCCGGCCATGCCCGAGGCGTCGATGACGGCCAGTACCGCCAGGCCCAGCCGCTCGGCCACATCGGCCGCGCAGGGCGTGCCGTCGAACAGGCCCATGACGCCTTCCACCAGGATGAGGTCGGCCTCGCAGGCGGCGGCGTGCAGGCGCGCACGCATGTCGGCCTCGCCCGTCATCCACAGATCGACGCTGTGCACGGGCGCGCCGCTGGCCAGCTCGTGCCAGTGCGGGTCCAGGAAGTCGGGGCCGCACTTGAACACGCGCACGCGGCGCCCCTGGCGCGCATGCAGCCGCGCCAGCGCAGCCGTCAGCGTGGTCTTGCCCTGGCCCGAAGCCGTGGAAGTGATCAGCAGCGCCGGGCAGCGTGCCCCGCCCTGGCCAAGGTCAATGTTCATGTGTTCGCTCCGCGCGGCGCATTGTAGTGCGCGCCCGCACCGCGGCCGCAACCAATGCTTACGCAATACATCCCGCCGAAGCAGACGAGTCCTACAGATGGCGCTACGATTTTGTGAGACAGTCTGGCGCTCGCTCTCCAATACCCGAGCAAGGCGCTGACGTCAAGCCGTGTACGCCTGCCTGTTACCAGGTTTCCTCGGATACTTCCACGGAATGTGCTCACTTCGTTCGCACGTCCTACAATCTCAGCGTCTATGACCTCCCAGACTTCCCTCGACCACATTGCAGAGCGCGTGGAGCGCCTGCTGGTTCGCCACGAGGAACTGCAACGCACCAATGCGCTGCTCGCCGAGCAGGTGGCGGCCCTGACCCAGGAGCGTGATTCGCTGCGCTCGCGGCTCAACGCCGCCCGGGCCCGCGTCGATGCCCTGATCGAGCGCCTGCCCTCCAACCAGGGGGCCTGACCCCTTCGCAACCGCCGACGCCCCGAACGCCCATGAAGCAGATCGAAGTGCAAATCCTGCAGCAAAGCTATGTGCTGACCTGCCCCGATGGCCAGGAAGAGCGTCTGCTCGAAGCCGTGCGCCGTGTGGACACGGCCATGACCCGCATCCGCGACAGCGGCAAGGTCCGCTCCCGCGAGCGCGTGGCCGTGCTGTCCGCGCTGAACATGGCCTTCGACGTGCTGGACCGCGAAGCCCAGGAAAGCGCCATGGCCACGGCCCAGGCCGAGATGCAGTCCCTGCATGACGAGGCCGCTTCCCAGCACAACGCCCCATCCCAGCCGCCCGAGCCCAGCCCCGAGGAACTGGCCGAGCGTGCGCGCCAGCAGGCCCTTGCCGAGCAACTGGTGCTGCGCCTGGACCAGGCCCTGGAGGGCGATGCGCGGCTGATCTGAGCCTGGGCCGCCGCTGCCTTTCCTTGCCCCGCACGACAGCCTCTTCGGAGGCTGTTTTCATTGCATCGCCCATGTCAATGAAAAGCCCATGCCGTTCAAAGAACTTGATCGCGGGCCTGATCAACGGCCTTAGAATGGAGGCGTCTGCAAACCCGCCGGGCTTTATAGTTCCTTGGACCAATGCTCTATGAGCCCGGGCTTGGTACATTGCCATTCGAGCGTGATCGTCTCGCGTCAGATGAACCCAACGTCTGGCTGCCCTTGCCCCCCTGAACCCCGGTTCAGGATGACGGCCCGGTGGTCTTTGCAGACACCTGATTCCAACCCGGCGCACCTCCACGGTGCGCCGGGTTTTTTGTTGCCCGCCCCTCCACTACCGATCTGCCGCCGCATGCCTGATCTGCTGTTTCTCGAACTGGCCCTGCTGGGCCTGTGCTCCGGTTTCCTGGCCGGCCTGCTGGGAGTGGGCGGCGGCATGGTGCTTGTGCCGTTTCTGACCTACTTTCTCGACAAGCGCGGGGTCGGCCCGGACCTGTCCGTGAAGATGGCGATCGCCACGGCCATGGCCACCATCGTGTTCACCTCGATCTCCAGCCTGCGCGCCCACCACGGTCGCGGCGCCGTGCGCTGGGACATCGTGCGCAGCCTGGCGCCGGGCATCATCACGGGCGGGCTGCTGGCCAGCCTGGGAGTCTTCGCACTGCTGCGCGGCAAGTACCTGGCGCTGTTCTTTGGCGTGTTCATCGGCTACATGGCGCTGCGCATGCTGCGCAGCAACAGCCAGCCCACGGCCACGCGCGCCCTGCCGGGGCCGCTGGGGCTGTACGGTGCGGGTACGGGCCTGGGCTTCATCTCGGGGCTGGTGGGTGCGGGCGGGGCCTTCATCAGCGTGCCCTTCATGATGCGCTGCTCGGTGCCCATGCACATGGCCGTGGGCACCAGCGCGGCGCTGGGCTTTCCGATTGCCGTGGTGAATGCGGCAGGCCTGATCTTCACAGGCGCCGGTGATGCGGGACGCCCCGAATACTCGCTGGGCTACCTGTGGCTGCCGGCCCTGCTGGCACTGGCCTGCTGCAGCGTGCTGACCGCACCGCTGGGCGCGCGGGCCGCGCACCGGCTGCCCGTGGCCCAGCTCAAGCGGATCTTCGCCACGCTGCTGTTCGGCCTGGCCGCCTACATGCTCTGGAAGGGCTTGAGCGCGGGCAGCTGAGCGCTTGCCACCTGGGCCATTCTCTGCCGGTAGGCGATGGCGCCGATGCCGGCGCGCTGGGCCTGCAGGCATTCGCCGAATTGCTCGCGCGGCAGGCCCGGCGCGCACAGAAAGCCCTGGAAGTAGTGGCCCTGCATGCGGTGGATGGCCGTCAGCTGCTCGTGCGTTTCCACGCCCTCGGCCACGATCTCCACGCCCAGCGCCAGCCCCAGGCTGATGATGGCGCCGACGATGGCCTGGTCGCCCTCGTCGCTGGGCAGGCCGCGCACAAAGCTCTGGTCGATCTTGATCTTGGAGATGGGCAGCTTCTTCAGATAGGCCAGGTTGGAGTAGCCGGTGCCGAAGTCGTCGATGACCATGCCCACGCCCAGATCGGCGATCTGGCATACGCGCAGCGCCATGTCCTGTGCATCCTGCAGCAGGATGCTTTCGGTCAGCTCCAGCTCCAGCAGATGGGGCTCCAGGCCATAGCGGCGCAGCAGCTCGGTCACGCGCTCGACAAAGCCCGACTGGCGAAATTCCAGCGCCGAGACATTGACCGACACCTTGATCGGCATGCCCTGCTTCTGCCAGCGCGCAGCCTCCTGCACCGCCTGCTCCATGACCCAGGCGCCCAGCGTGACGATGTAGCCCGACTCCTCGGCCAGCGGAATGAAGACACCGGGCGAGACCACGCCGAATTCGGGGTCGGTCCAGCGCAGCAGCGCCTCGGCCGCGACGATGCGGTCGCTGTCTATGTGCACCTGGGGCTGGAAGTACACGGCCATGCGGCCATGCTCCAGCGCCTGGCGCATGGCATGCTCCAGCTTCATGCGCGACAGCAGGCCCGCGCTCATTTGCGGCTGGTAGAAGCTGAAATGGCCCCGGCCCCGCTCCTTGACGCGGTACATGGCCGTGTCGGCCTGGCGGATCAGCTCGTCCAGCGTGAGGCCGTCGGCCGGGTACTGGGCCACGCCGATGCTGCACTGCACGGAAAAACCCAGGCCGTCGAGCAGGAAGGGCCGCTCCATCTCCTGCAGGATGCGCTTGGCCACCGCGGCAGCCAGCTCGGCGTTGCAGCCGTGCAGGTAGAGCACGAACTCGTCGCCGCCCAGGCGGCACAGGATGTCTACCGGCCGCATGCAGTCGCTCAGGCGCTGTGCGACCAGCTTGAGCACTCGGTCGCCGAACTGGTGGCCCAGCGAGTCGTTGATGATCTTGAAGCGGTCCAGGTCGATGAACAGGATGCTGAACACCGTGCCGCCTGCGCGTGCGGCCTCGATGGCCGCATCCACGCGCTCCGTGAGATTGAGCCGGTTGGGCAGGCCGGTGAGCGCGTCGCTGTAGGCCAGCTGTTCGATGCGCTGCTGTGCCACGCGCTGCTGGGTGAGGTCGCGCATGAAGCCGATGCTCTGCACCACGTCGCCCTGCGCATTGCGCAGCGGCACCCAGGACAGGCGCACGGCGCAGCGCGCACCGCCGGCCTGGCGCAGCCACAGGTCGCCCTCCCAGAAGCCGCCTTGATGCCACTGTATGCGGGCCAGGTCGCCCAGCGTGTCGGATGGGTCTTCGGTGGCTTCGAACAGCGATTCCACCGTGCGGCCCTGCACGGGCATGCCGCCCAGCAAGCGTTCGCAGGCCGGGTTGGTGCGTGCCACGTCCATGTGGTCATCGGCGATGAAGATGCCGTCCAGGCTGGACTCGAAGACCCGCGCAGCCAGCTCCAGGCCCGCCTGGGTCTGGGCCTCGGCCGTGATGTCGCGGAAGGAGAAAATGCGCCCCATGGGCAGGCCCCGGCGCAGCTGGGGCACGGCGCGGCGCTCCAGGATGCGGCCGTCGCGCAGGTCCAGTACGTCGGACGCTTCCATCAGGGGCTGGGCCGACAGCAGCTTCAACTGCTGCGCGTAGGACTCGGCATCGCGCACCTGGCCGGCCAGGTGATCGAGGATGGCCGCGTCGTTGCGGCGCACCAGCAACGCCTCGGGAATGCCCCAGAGCGTGGCGAATCGGTGGTTGAAGGCGCGGATGCGGCCATCGGGATCGCACACCAGGATGGCGTCGGCCGCCGACTCCAGCGTGGCGCGCAACTCGCCCAGCAGGCTTTCGAATTCGGCCTCGTGCAGCGCCTGCTCGCGCCGGTCCAGCATGCTGACCAGGAGCACCTCGCCGTCGAGCGCGCGCACGCGCATCTCCACGGGCGCCAGCTGGCCGTCGGCACGGCGCACCTCGGAAATGAACTGGGCGCCGGCCTGCCAGTTGAAGGGGTCGCTCCAGAACGCCTGCTGCTGCGGCGTGGCGGCCAGCACCTGCACGGGCAGTCCCACGGCGGCATCGGTCTCATAGCCGGTGACGGATTCGCTGGCGGCGTTGGCGCGCAGCACCTTCAGGCTGCGGGCATCGATCAGCCACAGCGCCTCCTGCAGGGCATCGAGCAGGCGGGGCCAGGCGCGGTTGAGCGCTTGCTTGTTCAAGACGCCACCTTCGGCGGATCCAATTCCACCGCCCGTTCAAAGTAATAGCAGACACGCCGGCGCGGCGACAGATAGTCCAGCGCGTCGCGCGGCAACTGCGCAGGAGCCACGCCCCGGCGTATGCCCAGCGCGGGAAACAGCTCCAGCGCCAGCACGGGCGCCTGGGCGGCCGGCACGCTGGCGTCATGGACCATCACCGAAGGCTTGAGCGGCCGTGATGCATTGACGGACATGACCATGGCATGGCGCCCATCGGTCAGCTCCACCACCGAGCCCGGCGGGAACACGCCCATCATGCGGATGAAGCCATTGAGCACGGGCGCGGCGAACTTGTCGCGCAGCCGGCTGAACAGCATGGACAGCGCCTCGTGCGGCGTGTGCGGCGTCTGCGCATCGCCGGGATTGCACAGGCGGTCATAGGTGTTGACCAGGGCCAGGATCTGGCCCGTGAGCTCCATGTCCTCGGCCACCAGGCTCAGCGGGAATCCCGTGCCGTCGGCCCACTCATGGTGCTGTGCGATGGCGGTGGTGACCTGGGCCGACAGGCCCATGCGCATGGCGATGGCCACCGATTCACCCACATGGCGCTCGTAGCGGTCGCGCAGCGCGTCGGGCACGGAAGACTCCAGGGCCAGGCCGTGCATGCCCTCGGCGCCGGCCACCGGCTTGCCGGCATCGTGCAGCAGCGCCGCCAGGCCCAGGTCGCGCAGCAGCGCAGCCTCCAGGCCCAGGGCCCGGCCCAGCAGCAGGCCGAGCACGGTCACGTTGACGGCATGCACGCTCTGGTTGCTGCCCACGCCATCGGACAGGAGGTGAATCGCCACGTCCTGCGGGCCGGCCAGTTCGGCCAGGCAGCCGTCGACCAGGGCTTCGGTGGGCATGCGCGCCTGCTCGGGCGCGCTGGCAAGGGTGGTTTCGATGGCCACATAGCCACGCTCCACCTTCTGAAAGCGCGCATTGCAGTCCTCCAGCCGGCCGCGCCAGTTGGGCACGGACAGCAGCAGCGGCGCTGCGGGTGCAGGTTCCTCGGCGGGTTCGGCTGCGGCGGCCGCCACAGCGGGCAGCGGCTGCGGCGGCGGAGTGCGCACCTCGGCCGGCCAGGCGTCGCTTTTGTGCGGAACGCAGCGCACCGCCTCCAGGCCCAGGGATTTCAGGGTCTGGATCTGTGCGCTGGAGGTGATCTTGAAGCTGCTGACCGGAAAGGGATGGTTCAGCCATCCAACATCGAGCTGGACAAACATGCCCGGACGGAGGTCTCGGATATCGATGAGGACGGAATGGTTCACGCGCGGCAACGGCCCCGAGGCTGAAGGAATCGGCAAATGTAAGCCGATGATTCGGGCATTATCTCCAGTTCTGAGGGCCTTGCAGGCAATCCGCGACCCTCAGGACCAAGTCTGTCCCCCGCTGTTGTTCATCGGCACCAGAGACTGGGCTTGTAGATCAGGTCCATCCACAGCGCCCACACGGCCACGCCCACCAGCATCAGGCCGGCCAGCCGCGTGCCCCATTCGGCACGCAGGCCGTTCAGGCGCTGGCGGCCCAGCCGCCACAGCCAGGGGCCGGCCACCAGCCACAGCCCGCTGCCCACGCCAAAGGCCGCCATGGCCGATGCGCCCTGCAAGGGGCCACCGCTGAGCGCGGCGACCAGCACGGCCGAATACAGCAGTCCGCAGGGCATAAGCGCCCAGGCATAGCCCGCCGCCAGCGTGCCGCCAGGGGCGGACACCCAGGGCTGCACGCGCCGCCAGGCGGCGCGGCCCGCAGACTCCAGCCAGGCGGGCTGGCGGGCCTGCACCATCATGGCCAGGCCCCAGGCCATCACGGCGACATGGGTCAGCGTCCAGAACGGCTGCAGCGCCGTGGTCTGGCTGGTGAGCCAGGACAGGCTTTCCATGGCCAGCGCCGAGGCAGCGCCCAGGCTGGCATAGCCGGCCAGCCGCCCGCCATGGAACAGCGCCGTGCGCAGCCACAGCCGGCTTTGCAGTCCATGGACGGCGACCACCTGCCCACCACCCTGTACCGTGCCCTGCCCCGCCCCGCCCGTGACCACGCCGCAGGGCGCGGCGCACATGGCAAGGCAATGGGGCCCGCCGACGAGCCCCATGATCAAAGCGGTCCAGAGCAGCGACAACAGCATGGGGCCTAGATGATCCTCGAAAACCGCGCCCGGTTCTTGTCGGCCTGCAGATATCGGTCAAACAGCATGGCCACGCCACGCACGAAGTACCAGCCCATGGGCGTGACCTGGAATCCCTCGTCGCTGATCTGCACCAGCCCCTTGGCCTGCAGGTCCTGAAGCGCCGCCAGCTCGGGGGCGAAGTACTCGCGAAAGCCCAGCAGCCAGGCCTGCTCCATGGGCTCGAACAGCACGGCGCCCTGGCACATGATGGCCATGATGACGGCGCGCCGCACCAGATCATCGCGCGACAGTGCCAGGCCGCGCACCACGGGCAGGTGGCCGGCGTCGATGGCGTCGTAGTACTCCTCCAGCGTCTTGGCGTTCTGGCTGTAGCTGGCCCCCACCTTGCCGATGGCCGACACGCCCAGCGCAATCAGGTCGCAGTCGGGCTGGGTGCTGTAGCCCTGGAAGTTGCGATGCAGCCGGCCCTGGCGCTTGGCCACGGCCAGCGCGTCCTCGGGCAAGGCGAAGTGGTCCATGCCGACGTAGACATAGCCGCCGTCCATGAAGGCCGCGATGGAGCGCGAGAGCATGGCCAGCTTGTCGGCGCCCTGGGGCAGGTCCTCGGCCGCGATGCGCCGCTGCGGCTTGAAGCGCTCGGGCAGGTGGGCATAGGCATAGAGCGCGATGCGGTCGGGCCGCAGCGCATTGACCTGGGCCAGCGTGCGCTCGAAGGACTCGGGCGTCTGCTTGGGCAGACCGTAGATCAGGTCCACGTTGATGGAGGCAAAGCCCAGCTGCCGTGCCGCTGCCACCAGCGCGAACACCTGCTCGGCCGGCTGCACGCGGTGCACGGCGATCTGCACCTGTTCGTCGAAGTCCTGCACGCCGAAGCTCAGGCGGTTGAAGCCCAGTTCCTTGAGCACGGCCAGGCGTTCGACGCTGACGGTGCGCGGATCGACCTCGATGGAGTATTCGCCGCCCGGCTCCAGCTTGAAATGCTCGCGCAGCAGGGCCATCAGCGTGCGCAGTTCATCGTCCGAGAAGAAGGTGGGCGTGCCGCCGCCCAGGTGCAGCTGGCTGACGGCCTGGCCCTTGCCGCAATGGGCCGTGTGCAAGGCCATCTCGCGCGCCAGGTAGTCCAGGTAGACGGCCGCGCGATCGTGGTGGCGCGTCACGATCTTGTTGCAGGCGCAGTAGTAGCACAGCGACTCGCAGAACGGCACATGCACATACAGCGACAAAGGCATGGCCCGCGCTGCGGTACTCGATTTGCGGTGCTCAAGTGCCAGGATATAGTCTTCAGCACCGAAAGCCTCCACGAAACGATCGGCCGTGGGGAACGAGGTGTATCGGGGCCCCGGTACGTCGAAGCGACGCAGCAGCTCTGGGGTGACAGCGGTCATGGGTTTTTTCCTCTAATGTCGTCCACTGTGCCGCAGCCCATTGGCCGCGTCCTTGACTCATATCAAGAGTTGTTCGCGGCAGTGCTGCGACAATTTGATCCAACTCATCGCCATCCACGAGGTCACCGCCGGCGCACTGCTGCGCCGCTGATGTTTACTCCATGAACCTTCAGACCATCAAAGCATCCTGTTCCAATTGCAACCTGCGCGAGCTGTGCATGCCCATGGGCCTGGATGCCGAGCAGATGCAGCGCATCGACGACATCGTGGCCACGCGCCGCAAGGTCAAGCGCGGCGGCCTGCTGTTTCGCAACGGTGAGTCCTTCACCTCGCTGTACGCCATCCGCACGGGCTTCTTCAAGACCTGCGTGGCCACCGAGGACGGGCGCGACCAGGTCACGGGCTTTCAGATGGCCGGCGAGATCATCGGCCTGGATGGCATCGTCAACGACCACCACACCTGCGATGCGGTCGCGCTGGAAGACGCCGAGGTCTGCGTCATGCCCTTCGACAAGCTGGAGGACCTGTCGCGCGAGGTCACGGCCCTGCAAAACCATGTGCACAAGGTCATGAGCCGCGAGATCGTGCGCGAGCATGGCGTGATGCTGCTGCTGGGCAGCATGCGTGCCGAGGAGCGCCTGGCCGCCTTCGTGCTCAACCTGGTGCAGCGCCTCCACGCCCGGGGCTTTTCCAAGTCGGAACTGGTGCTGCGCATGACGCGCGAGGAAATCGGCAGCTACCTGGGCCTGAAGCTGGAGACGGTGAGCCGCACCTTCTCGAAGTTTGCCGAAGAAAACATCATCGAGGTGCGCCAGCGCCATCTGCGCATCCTGGACACGGACGCGCTCAAGCGCATCGTCAACAGCCAGCAGTGCCAGTGACGCCGCAAGGCCCCGCCCCCCGGCAATGAACAGGGCCCGCGATCGCGGGCCTTGTTCATTGCCATTGCAGTGCACGCAGGTTCAATCGCGCCCCAGGCCCTGCATGGCCAGATTTGGGTCCGGCTCGGAGACCACGCCGTCGTTGAGATCGTGCGTGGAGCGTCCCAGCATGGTGGTCATGAGGCTGGACAGCATGGTCACGCCCCAGAAGGCGAAGAAGGCCAGCGTGTAGATTCCCTGCCGCGACCAGCCCAGGTCGCCGAGCCAGTGCAGCTCCAGCGGGTCCACGAAGGCGAATACCAGCATCTCCATCACGGCGGCGGCCAGAAAGGCCGGCCAGGCAATCCACATCCAGCGTTGGGCCAACATCAGCGATCTCCTTGAGCTGTCGAGGGGTGGCTTTCATTGTGCGCGCCGCCCTCGCACCGTGCCAAGCCCTGCGCACCCTGCACTGCCTGTAGGAAACCCTTGGCCCTCGCGCATGCTGGAGATGCCATCCACCATGCAAAAAGGCCGCGACTGCGGCCTTGTGCACGGCATTTTCCTGCGTTCAGCGGTCCGTGGGATGGTCCTGCGCGGGCGTGGCCGCGTGGTTGCGGCCGGTGACCGCGGGCGCCAGGCTCTTGGGCACTTCGCGCACGCCATCGGCACGCTCGTTGATGGTGATGCCATTGCGGTAATAGTCAGGATCGATCACGGGATCGGCGCCATTGATCGCAATGACGGCCGTGACCACGCCAGCCACCACGACGGCGGCCGGGCCGGCCACCACGAGCCAGACATGGGCGAACTTCCACCAGGGCTTGCCGGCGTCCGGATGCGAAGGGGCCGTGGCGGGCGCGGAGACTGCGGGACTGGAAGACATGGATAACCTCTTTCTTTCAAACAGCCGGCGCAGCCTGGGCGGCGCCGGCCAGACATATCACCGGGGCACCAGGAAGACGGCCTTTTCGGACGCGCGTCCCGCGCCTGAATGCACGGCATCGATATCGAAGAATACGGTGTGCGAGCCCGGCTCGGCGGAACCGTAGGGAATCTGCAGCCGCGCCGCAATGCCGCGCGTCTCGGCCGGGCCGACCTCGACCTCCTGCTCGGACGCCAGCTCCAGCCCGTCGAGGCCATGGGCGCTGATGCGGTAGCGCTGGGCCTGCTCGGTGGCATTCATGATCTGCAGGCGGTAGACATTTTCCAGCTTGCCGCCCGCGACGATGCGCGACAGCGACGCCCGGTCGCGTATCACGTCGACCTTGACCGACTGGCGCAGCGCCAGGCTCACGATCATGGCCATGCTCAGGCCGATCAGCACGGCCGAGTAGACCAGCACGCGCGGACGGAAGATGCGGCGCAGCACCTGGGCCCGCCGCCACAGGCCGGCCATGGCGTTCTGCGTGGTCAGCCGGATGAGGCCGCGCGGATACTCCATCTTGTCCATGATGGAATTGCAGGCGTCTATGCACAGACCGCAGCCTATGCATTCGTACTGCAGGCCGTTGCGGATGTCGATGCCCACGGGGCAGACCTGCACGCACATCTTGCAGTCGATACAGTCGCCCAGGCCCTGGGCCTTGTAGTCCACCTTCTTGGTGCGAGGCGCGCGCGGCTCGCCCCGGCCCGTGTCGTAGCTGACGATCATGGTGTCGCGGTCGAACATGGCGCTCTGAAAGCGCGCATAGGGGCACATGTACTTGCAGACCTGCTCGCGCATGTAGCCGGCGTTGCCATAGGTGGCGAAGCCGTAGAACAGCACCCAGAAGACCTGCCAGCTGCCCTGCAGCGCCAGCAGCTCGCCGCCCAGCTCGCGGATGGGCACGAAGTAGCCCACGAAGGTGAAGCCGGTCCACAGGGCAATGACAATCCACAGCAACTGCTTGAGCGACTTCTTCCAGAGCTTTTCAAAGGTCCAGCCGTTCTTGTCCAGGCGCATGCGCGCACTGCGGTCGCCCTCGACCTTGCGCTCCACCCACATGAAGATTTCGGTGTAGACCGTCTGCGGGCAGGAAAAGCCGCACCACAGGCGACCGGCCACGGCCGTGAACAGGAACAGCGCCAGCGCCGAGATGATCAGCAGGCCCGCCAGGTAGATGAAATCCTGCGGGTACAGCACCAGCCCGAACAGGTAAAAGCGCCGCGCACCCAGGTCGAACAGCACCATCTGGCGCTGCCCCCATTCCAGCCAGGGCAGGCCATAGAAAACCAGTTGGGTGAGAAACACCAGAGCCCATCGCCAGCGTGCGAAGACACCGCTGATGGAGCGCGGGTAGACCTTCTTCTCGGACTCGAACATCGACACCAGCTGGCTCGGGTCCGGGTCGGCAGGCGTGATCGGAATGACTTTGCGGGGAGGCTTCCCGGCATCATCCCCGTTCTCGGGCTTCATGGTGGGTTCCTTGGTTTTTTGGAATATCTGAAAACTCAAAAGGCAAAAAGGCGGCGCCGCAGCGCCGCCCCCTGTCCTTATTGACGGACTGCGCCGTCTTTGTGCGACATGCCCCAGACATAGGAGGCAAGCACCGCGATCTGCGCCTCGGTCAGCTTGTCCTTCTGGGCAGGCATCTCGTTGTGCTTGCCGTTGTTGATCATGGCCGTGATGGCGGCCTCGCCCCAGCCGTGCAGCCAGATGTCATCGGTCAGGTTGGGCGCGCCCAGGGCCTGGTTGCCCTTGCCGTCCATGCCATGGCAGGCGGCGCAGGCCGTGAACTTGGACTTGCCCAGCGAAGCCTTGAGCGAGTCGTGCGGGCTGCCCGACAGGCTCAGCACATAGTGCGAGAGGTTGCGCACATCATCGGGCGTGCCGACGGCAGCGGCCATGGGAGGCATGATGCCGATGCGGCCCGCCGTGATGGTTTCCCTGATCTTGTCGGGCGTGCCGCCATGCAGCCAGTCGCCATCGGTCAGGTTGGGGAAGCTCTTGCCGCCGCGTGCATCCGAGCCGTGGCACTGCGCGCAGTTGTTCATGAACAGGCGCTCGCCGATGGCCATGGCCTGGGGGTCCTTGGCCATGTCTTCGGTGCTCATGCTCGTGAACTTGGCGTACAGCGGCTCCAGGTCCGCGCGGGCCTTGGCCATCTCGTTTTCATAGGCGCCCAGCTGCGTCCAGCCCAGCTTGCCCGCGAACGAGCCCAGGCCCGGATAGGCCGCCAGGTAGGCGAAGCCGAACACCGAGGTGATGATGAACAGCCACATCCACCACTTGGGCATGGGGTTGTTCAGCTCGCGCAGGTCCTCGTCCCAGACGTGGCCCGTGGTGTTGTCGGCCGACGGGACCACCTTCTTGCGTGCGGTGAGATACAGCAGCAGCAGGCAGCCGATGATGCCGCCCAGCGTGATCGCCGTGACATAGATCGACCAGAAGTTGTTTACGAAATCGCTCATGGGAAGTTCTCGTTCTGGTGGAGGGACTCAGTCTTGCTCGAACGGCAGCTGGGCGGCCTCTTCGAAACGGGCCTGGTTGCGGCGGGCGAACGCCCACCACCAGATACCGATGAAGCAGGCCAGAGAGGCCAGCGTGGCCACGATGCGCATGGTGGTGATGTCCATGTCGCTCTCCTTTACTTGACCGAACGGCCCAGCACCTGCAGGTAGGCGATGACGGCGTCCATTTCCGTCTTGCCCTTGACCTGCTCGGCGGCGCCGCTGATTTCCTCGTCGCTGTAGGGCACGCCCACCTTGCGCAGCGCGCTCATGTGCTGGGCGACCACGGTGTCATCCACCTTGTTCTTCTCCAGCCAGGAGTAGGCAGGCATGTTGGACTCGGGCACCACGTCGCGCGGGTTGTTCAGGTGGATGCGGTGCCATTCGTCGCTGTACTTGCCGCCCACGCGGTGCAGGTCGGGACCCGTGCGCTTGGAACCCCACTGGAAGGGGTGGTCGTAGACGAACTCGCCCGCCACCGAGTAGTGGCCGTAGCGCATGGTCTCGGCGCGGAAGGGGCGGATCATCTGCGAGTGGCAGTTGTAGCAGCCCTCGCGCAGATAGACGTCGCGGCCCATCAGCTGCAGCGGCGTGTAGGGCTTGAGGCCCGCCACCGCTTCCGTGGTCGACTTCTGGAAGAACAGCGGAACGATTTCCACCAGGCCGCCGACGGCGACCACCAGCAGGGTCAGCACGATCAGCAGGAAATTGTTGGTTTCCACCTTCTCGTGGGAAAAGCTCTTGGGAGCGCTATGGTTGTGATCGGACATGAGTAATGCTCCTAGACGCTCAGGCGTGGGCCACGACAGCAGGCACGGCCACCTTCACGGAACGGCCGGAGATCGCGGTCTTCCAGGTGTTCCACAGCATGACCAGCATGCCGCCCAGGTACAGCAGGCCACCGGCCACGCGGATCACGTAGAACGGATAGCTGGCCTTGACGCTTTCGACGAAGGTGTAGGTCAGCGTGCCATCGGGATTGACGGCGCGCCACATCAGGCCCTGCATCACACCGGCGATCCACATCGCGGCGATGTACAGCACGATGCCGATGGTGGCCATCCAGAAGTGCAGCTCGATGGCGCCCACCGAGTGCATCTTGGTCTTGCCGAACAGGCGCGGGATCAGGTAGTACAGCGAGCCCATGGTGATCAGGCCCACCCAGCCCAGGGCGCCCGAGTGAACGTGGCCCACGGTCCAGTCCGTGTAGTGCGACAGCGCGTTGACGGTCTTGATGGACATCATCGGACCTTCGAACGTGGACATGCCGTAGAACGACAGCGACACGATCAGGAAGCGCAGGATGGGGTCGTCGCGCAGCTTGTGCCATGCGCCCGACAGCGTCATCACGCCGTTGATCATGCCGCCCCAGCTGGGAGCCAGCAGGATCAGCGAGAACACCATGCCCACGGACTGCGTCCAGTCGGGCAGCGCGGTGTAGTGCAGGTGGTGAGGACCCGCCCACATGTAGGTGAAGATCAGCGCCCAGAAGTGGACGATGGACAGGCGGTAGCTGTAGACCGGACGGCCAGCCTGCTTGGGAATGAAGTAATACATCATGCCCAGGAAGCCTGCGGTCAGGAAGAAGCCCACGGCGTTATGGCCGTACCACCACTGCACCATGGCATCCTGCACGCCGGCGTAGGCCGAGTAGCTCTTCATCCAGCCGGCCGGAATGGCCGCGCTGTTGACGATGTGCAGCAGCGCCACGGCGATGATGAAGGCGCCGAAGAACCAGTTGGCCACATAGATGTGACGGACCTTGCGGATGCCGATGGTTCCGAAGAACACGATGGCATACGAGACCCAGGTCACGGCGATCAGCAGGTCGATCGGCCACTCCAGCTCGGCGTACTCCTTGCCCTGGGTGTAGCCCAGCGGCAGGCTGATCGCGGCGGCGAGAATGACGATCTGCCAGCCCCAGAAAGTCAGGCTGGCCAGCTTGGGCATGAACAGCCGCGTCTGGCAGGTGCGCTGCACCACGTAGTAGCTGGTTGCGAACAGCGCCGATCCGCCAAAGGCAAAGATCACGGCGTTCGTGTGCAGCGGACGCAGGCGTCCGTAGCTCAGCCATGGAATGCCGAAGTTGAGTTCCGGCCAGGCCAGCTGCGAGGCGATCAACACCCCGACAGCCATGCCCACCACTCCCCAGACGACGGCCATGATAGAGAACTGCCTTACGACGGTATCGTCGTAATAGACAGCGTTGTTATTTGAACTATCCATCGTGCACCCCTTAGATTGCTATCAAAGTGTTACTTTCTTCGCTGTCGGGCGTGTTGACCCACGTCAATCGTCCCGAAGAATGCGTTCGCCCTCTTGTTCCACGCTCTCGAATTGCCCGCGATAGACGGCCCACCACAGGGCCGCGAGGATGGCGAGCACAAGCACCACCGACAGCGGGATCAGTAAATAGAGAATGTCCATAGTCAGAACCTCCCCACCGTTGCGGTGGAGCCCGTCGGCATGGTGACGGACGCTGCGGGCGCAGCAGGCGTGCCCGTGTGATTCGTCAAGGCCAGTGGAAGGCTGCGCGCAAGGCGCGCGGCGTTGAGCACCACCAGCAGCGAACTCAGTGCCATTCCCAGGCCGGCCACCCAGGCAGGCATGAAGCCCGCCAGGGCCAGTGGAATCGACACCGCGTTGTAAGCGGCAGCCCAGGCCATGTTCTGGCGCACCACCTGCAGTGTGCGGCGCGACAACAGACATGCCTGGAGCACCAGTTCCAGGCTGTCGCCCAGAACAACGAAATCTGCGCGCGATTGTGCCAGCGGCACTGCTCTACCAAAAGCAAAAGAGACATGCGCTCCAGCTAAAACTGGGCCGTCGTTGAGGCCGTCGCCCACCATGGCCACATGGTGGCCGGCTGCCTGCGCCTGCTGCAGCCGCTCCAGCTTGTCCTGCGGGCTGCAGCCGCCGTGGGCCTGGGTGATGCCCACGCGCGCCGCCATGGCGCGTGCGGCGTCCTCTCGGTCGCCGGACAGCAGCATCACGGCGATGCCCTGCTTGCCGAGCGCCTGCACGACGGCGGCGGCCTCGGGCCGCACGTCCTCGCTGAGTACAAAGCGCGCCAGCGTATGCCAGCCCTGTTCGGTCTGCTCGGCCAGCAACACGCCCTGCACGGGCTGCTCGCCCGCCACGCCCGCATGCAGGGCCGATCCCAGGCGCAGATGGCGGCGTCCGCCCGGGCCCTGCACCCAGGCGTCCAGGCCCAGGCCTGCCACTTCCTGCATGGTGTCCAGCTTCCAGTGCGTCGCGGCATGGGCGCCGGCCTGCGCGATGGCGCGCGAGGCAGGGTGCATGGACTGGCGCGCCAGCAGCGCCGCCAGCGCCAGCACCTCGTCGGCATCCTCGCCGCGCGCAGGCTCGAACGAGGACAGCGCCAGGCCGTCGCGTGTGAGCGTGCCGGTCTTGTCGAACACCAGGGTGTCCACGGCGGCCAGCGCTTCCAGGCCCTGCAGGTTGCGCACCAGCACGCCGCTGCGCGCCAGCGTGCCGGCGGCCGTGAGCATGGCCACGGGCGTGGCCAGCGACAGCGCGCAGGGGCAGGTGACGATGAGCACGGCCACGGCCACCATCATGGCCTTGCCGGGATCGGTGGGCCACCACCAGATGGCAGCGCCCAGCGCGGCCAGCAGCACCACGACCAGGAAGGGCCGCGCCACCTTGTCGGCCAGCTGGGCCAGGCGCGGCTTTTGCAGCGAGGCGCTTTCCATGAGACCCACGATCTGGGCAAAGCGCGTGTCGGCCCCCACGCCGTCCACGCGCACATCGACCACGGCGTCCAGGTTGTAGCTGCCGGCCGTGACGCTGTCGCCCTCGGCACGCAGCACGGGCGTGGACTCGCCCGTGAGCAGGGCCTCGTCGGCATGGGTGCGGCCGCGCACGATGGTGCCGTCGGCCGGGAAGGCCTCGC
This sequence comes from Delftia sp., assembly GCF_059499305.1. NCBI lineage: Bacteria > Pseudomonadati > Pseudomonadota > Betaproteobacteria > Burkholderiales > Comamonadaceae > Delftia > Delftia sp. The sequence goes on along the minus strand of NZ_JCABYI010000009.1, from coordinate 194,998 downwards.
CGCTGAGCACGCGCACCAGGTCGCCGGCACGCAGGCGGCGCGTGGCCACGCGCTCGAAGTGGCCGGCCGCGTTCTCGCGCAACACGGCATCCGGCAGGCGGTTCATCACGGCTTCCAGCGCACCGGCCGTGCGGTCGCGCAGCCGCAGCTCCAGCCAGCGGCCGGACAGCAGGAAGAAGACGAACATGGTCAGCGAGTCGTAGAAGACTTCCTCGCCGAAGGGCCCCGAAGGATCGAAGGTGCCCAGCGAGCTGATCACGAAGGTGATCAGCATGCCCAGCGCCACGGGCAGGTCCATGCTCACGCGGCGCTGGCGTATGTCGCGCAGCGCGCTGGAGAAGAAGGGTCCGCAGCAAAACAGCACCACAGGCAGCGAGATGACCCAGGAGGCCCAGCGCAGCAGCGTCTCCATCTCCTGCGACAGGTCGCCGGGGCGGGCCACGTAGGCGGGCCACGCATACATCATCACCTGCATCATGCAAAAGCCGGCCACCAGCCAGCGCCACAGCGCACGGCGGCTCTCGGCCTGGCGGCGCTCGCGCGCAAAGGCATCGCGCGCAGGAAGCGCCTGGTAGCCGGCGCGCCGCACGGCCTCCATCCACTGGGATGGAAGCACCTGCTCGTGGCGCCAGGTGACTCGCGCGCGGCGCGTGGCTGCGCTGACTTCGGCCTTCTCCACCCCGGGCACGGCCCGCAGCGCATCCTCGATGGTCAGCGCGCATGCGGCACAGTGCATGCCCTCCAGAACGACGTGCGAATCCCAGGCAGGGAAATCGGTGGGTTCTTTGGAAGGGTCGGCGGGAGTTGCGGGGCCTGCGGGCCGTCCGAACGAACTCCACTCCTGCGGATCATCCAGCAGCCGGGCCGTGGCCTGCTGCGAGGGCGAGAGACCTGAATCAGGCGCCGCCACCGCCGCCTCGCTGGATGGGGCTGCAATGGTGTGGGGCATGGTTCTTAGCGTAATCGGGGGGCATGATAAGCGTATTGACATTAATCAACCGTTAACTCATGGTTGGGTCTATGCTGACTTCGTCCCACCCATCAGCACACACGAAAGGAGCACGCATGTACAACCGCATCCTGATCGCCACCGACGGTTCCGAGCTTTCCGACAAGGCCGTGGACAGCGGCCTGGGCCTTGCCGCCTTGTGCGGCGCCAGTGTGATCGTCGTCAAGGTGGTCCAGCACTACCCGCGCAGCTACTTCGAAGGCGGCGAAACCGTGGATCTCAAGCAGATCGAACGCATCGAAGGCCAGTGGACGGCCAACGCGCAGACCGTGCTGGATGCCATCCACGCCAAGGGCCAGGCGCTCAAGGTCCACGTGACCACGGAGATCGTCAAGTCCGACCTGGTGGCCGAAAGCGTGATAGACGTGGCCAAGCGCCGCGACTGCGACCTCATCGTCATGGCCTCGCACGGCCGCAAGGGCCTGCAGCGCCTGCTGCTGGGCAGCGAGACGCAGCACGTGCTCACGCACACCCACATTCCCGTGCTGGTACTGCGCTGAAGGGTAGCGGCAGCTTCGGCTTTCGCTGCACAAAAAAAGGCATCGGCGGCGCCGATGCCTTTTGCTTTTTCAATCAGGCCAGGGCGCGACCCGCGCCTTGGCGACCACTCAGGCGAACAACTGCTTGTGCTGGTCGCGCAGGAGATTCTTCTGCACCTTGCCCATGGTGTTGCGCGGCAGCTCCTGCACCACGAAGCAGCGCTTGGGAATCTTGAAATTGGCCAGTTGGCCCTTGAGCGCATCGACCACCGCCTGGGGCTCGAGCGAAGCGCCAGGACGCGGCACCACCACCACCACGCCCACCTCGCCGAAGTCGGGGTGCGGCACGCCGACCAGGGCGCTTTCGGCCACGCCGGGCAGCTCGTTGATGAAGCCTTCGATCTCGGCCGGATAGACGTTGTAGCCGCCCGAGATGATCAGGTCCTTGCTGCGGCCCACGATGCTGACATAGCCCCGCTCGTCGAGCTTGCCTACGTCGCCCGTGCGGAACCAGCCATCGGCCGTGAACTCCTCGGCCGTCTTCTCGGGCATGCGCCAGTAGCCCTTGAACACATTGGGGCCGCGCACCTGGATGTTGCCGATCTCGCCCACGGCCACGGGCTGGCCTGCGTCGTCCACGATGCGCACGCCCACACCGGGCAGCGCAAAGCCCACGGTGCCGGCGCGGCGCTCGGACTGGCCACCGTTGCGGCCATCGGCACGGTAGGGGTTGGAGGTCAGCATGATGGTCTCGCTCATGCCGTAGCGCTCCAGGATGACGTGGCCGGTGCGCTCCTGCCAGTCGCGGTGCGTCTCCACCAGCATGGGTGCCGAGCCCGAGATGAACAGCCGCATGTGGGCCGCCGCCTCGCGCGTGAGCCGCGCATCGGCCAGCATGCGCACGTAGAGCGTGGGCACGCCCATGAAGACGGTGGCATCACGCATGCGCGAGATCACCGTGCCGGGTTCGAACCTGGCCAGCCAGATCATGGGACTGCCGTTGAGCAGCGCGCCATGGATGGCCACGAACAGGCCATGCACATGGAAGATGGGCAGCGCGTGGATGAGCACGTCGCCGTCCTGCCAGCCCCAGTAGTCCTTGAGCGTCTCGGCGTTGGACAGCATGTTGCCGTGCGTGAGCATCGCCCCCTTGCTGCGGCCCGTGGTGCCGCTGGTGTAGAGGATGGCGGCCAGATCGTCCTCGCCGCGCTCCACCACCTCATGCTCGTCGCCATGGTGGGCGGCGCGCTCCAGCAGCGTGCCGCTGCGGTCGTCGCCCAGGGTGTAGACATGGGCCACGCCCGAGGTGAAGGCGATCTTGGACACCCAGCCGAAATTGGCCGGCGTGCAGACCACGACGGCGGGCTCGGCATTGCCCACGAAGTACTCGATCTCGGCGGCCTGGTAGGCGGTGTTCAGCGGCAGAAAGACATGGCCGCTGCGCAGCGTGGCCAGGTAGAGCATCAGCGCTTCCACCGATTTGTCCACCTGTACGGCAATGCGGCTGGCGGGCGGCAGCTGCAGCGACTGCAGCAGGTTGGCCATGCGCGCGCTGCCACGGTCCAGGTCGGCCCAGCTGTAGAACAGGCTGGCGCCGTCAGCGCCTATGGCCTCTACGGCCCACTTTTGCAGATCCTGGGGAAAGGCGGCGCGCAAGGCAGCGAACAGATTGCGGTTGGTCATGGCTGTGAAGAAGAAGGAAGAATCCGCTGGGGACCGGGAAATCTCAGGCACGTTCATGGATTGGCGAAGGCGGCGCCACGGACAGCTCGCGCAGGATGCGCTCGCGGTCCGCGTCCAGCGCGGGCGGCTGCCTGCGCACCAGGGGCTGGCCGAGCGAGGCCTGCAAGGGATTGCCCGCCACGCGCAGCGTCTGGCCGCTGGGGGTCTGCACCTGGGCCAGCATGCCGCGCTCGCGCACCTGGGGGTGCTCGACGATGTCGGCCACACTGTTGTACTCCCCCGCCGGGATGCCATTATCAGTGAGCAACCCCAGCCAATGCGCCCTGGGACTGTCCCGCAGGCGCGCCTGCAGCGCGGCCTTGAGCTCGGCCTGGTGCTCGCAGCGCAGGGCATTGCCGGCAAAGCGCGCGTCCTCGGCCAGTTCGGGCAATTGCAGCAGGCCGCAGAGCTTGCGAAACAGCGCATCGCTGCCCACGGCGATGACGAACCAGCCGTCCTGCGCCGCGAACACATCGAAGGGCGCCATGGAGGGATGCCGCGTGCCGATTGGCCCCGGCACGCTGCCCAGCGCGCCCAGGCGGGCCACGGGGTTCTCCAGCAAGGCCACCTGGCAGTCGAGCATGGAGACATCGACGCGCTCGCCCTGCCCCGTGCGCGAGCGGCGCATCAAGGCCGCCTGTGTGCCGATGACCGCGTACAGGCCCGCGCCCAGGTCGCCGATGGACACGCCCACGCGGCAGGGCCCGGCGTCCGGGTGGCCGGTCACGCTCATCATGCCGCTCATGGCCTGCACCACCATGTCGTAGGCGGGAAAGCCGCTGTAGGGACCCGTCTGGCCAAAGCCAGAGACCGAGGTCATCACCAGCCGGGGATGGCGTGCATGCAGGGTCTCCCAGCCATAACCGAGCTTGTCCATGGTGCCGGGGCGAAAGTTCTCGACCAGCACATCGGCGACTTGCAGCAGGCGCTCGAAGACCTCGCGATCCTGGGGCTGCTTGAGGTCCAGCGCAATCGACTCCTTGTTGCGATTGACCGAGAGGAAATAGGCCGAGCCCCCGTCCACGAACGGCCCGATGCCGCGCGCATCGTCGCCCGTGCCGGGCTGCTCCACCTTGATCACGCGCGCGCCCAGGTCGGCCAGCATCTGCGTGCACATGGGGCCGGCCAGCACGCGCGTGAGGTCGATGACGGTAAGGCCTTGCAGCGGCAGGCCCGTGGCTTGTTCATTCATGGCTTGATCATTCATATTCACTGCAATCCGGCTCCGGAACGCTGGGTCAGGGCCTTCGATTCCTGACCTTCCTTCAGGGCCCAGGTACGGAATTCCTCAAGGGATGCCGAGGGCGCGGCCAGATTGCCCTGCTTGGCCAGCCTGGCCTTCACATCGGGGTCTTCCAGCGCCTTGGTGCTGGCATCGAACAGCTTCTTCGCCACGTCCTCGGGCAGACCCGCCGGGGCGAACAGGCCGAACCAGAACGTGTAGTCAAAGCCCGGCACGCCGGACTCCTTCATGCCCGGCAGCTCGGGGAAAAGCGGCGAGCGTTCGGCCGTGCTCACGGCCAGCATTCGCAGCTTGCCCGCCTGGGCCAGCGGCAGCACGGAGGGCGGCGTGCCGAAGGTCAGGTCCACATCGCCAGCGGCCACGGCCTGTATCGATGGCGCCCCGCCCTTGAACGGCACATGCAGCATGCGCAGGCCGCCGCTGGCGCCCGCAAACGACAGCGTGGCCAGGTGCGTGATCACGCCTGCGCCCGAGGAGGAATAGCTGAGCTTGTCGGGCTGGCTGCGCGCCAGCGCCACCAGATCGCCCACGCTCTGGCCCGGAAAATCCTTGCGCACGGCCAGCAGCATGGGGGCCGAACTCCAGCGCGTGATGCCCGTGAAATTGCGCGCGCCCTCATAGCGAGCGCTCTTGTAGAGCAGCTGGTCCGAGCCATAGATGTTGGCGCTGCCCAGCAGCAGCGTGTAGCCGTCGGGCGCTGCACGCGCCACATGCTCGGACGCCAGCGTGGTGCCGGCGCCCGGGCGGTTGTCCACCAGCAGGGGCTGGCCCAGGATCTTGCCGACCTTGTCGGCCACGATGCGCGCCACCGCGTCGGCACCGCCGCCGGGCGGAAATCCCACGACCAGCGTGACGGGCCGGGCGGGATAGGACTGGGCCATCGCGCCACCGGCCAATCCGGCCAGCAGCAACGACAGTGCAAAACGCTTGAACATGGCTTGTCTCCTGTTTATTGATACCCCCTGAGTCGCTGCGCGCCTTCCCCCAAAGGGGGACGACACCCTCGGTGCGGGAGCGGCCCTTCCTCGGTGTCCCCGAGTTGGGCCGCGCCGGTTCCGTGGGCTGTGGGCGGTAGGCAGCACCACGGGCAATCTGCGTGTATGCGGGAGGATGCTGCTCAGCGCCCCTTGAACTCCGGGCTGCGTTTCTCGCGCCAGGCCCGGCCGCCCTCCTGCAGGTCTTCGGAGGCGATGCTGCGCTGCACCTCGCGCGTGATCTCGGCCACGTCATGGTGGCCGCGCGCGATCAGGTTCAGGTGCTTTTTCATGCCGAACAAAGGGATGGGCGCCATGGCGGCCAGCGTGCCGGTGAGCTGGGCCACGGCCGCGTCGAAGGCGGCGGGTTCGGCCAGATGGGTGAGGAATCCGCAGGCCTTCATCTCCGGGGCCTGGATGCGCTCGCAGGTCAGGAACAGCCGCTTGGCCGTGTCCAGGCCCAGGCGCGAGACATAGCGCTCCAGCCCGCCCGCGTAGAAATGCAGGCCCAGGCGCGCGGCCGGCATGAACATTTCGGCCGCCGTGCTGCCCACGCGAAAGTCGCAGGCCAGGGCCATGTCGGTGGCACCGCCGTAGACGCCGCCGTGGATGGCGGCCACGGTCACGGCGCGGCATTGCTCGATGGCGTCCACCATCTCGCCGAAGCTGCTGCCCTCGGTCTGGCTGCCTTGGATCTCTGATATATCATAGCCACTGCAAAAGTACTTGCCCTCGCTGCGCAGCACCACCACGCGCACATCGTCGCGGCGGTTGATAAGCTCCACATGCGCGACTAGCGTGCCCAGGTCTTCGGGGGCCAGCTTGTTGGCCGCTTCGGGGCGCTGCAGCGTGATGGTGGCCAGGTGATCCTGGATGTCGAGTCTGGGCGTCATATGTATCAGTCAGTCAATCAGATATATTTGAATTAGAAAATGCTTCCAGCCAAGCAGCCATTGGAGAAAACCCCGGCCACGTCCAGCCTGCAGGAGCGTATACGGCAATCGCTGGAAGACGAGCTGCGCTCAGGCGCCATGCAGCCCGGCGATGCCATCGACGAGCCGGCCCTGTGCGAGCGCTTCGGCGCCTCGCGCACGCCCGTGCGCGAGGCGCTGCTGCTGCTGGTGGCCAAGGGGCTGGTGGAGATCGTTCCGCGCTCGGGCATCTATGTGCGGCGCCTGGATGCGCGCGAGCTGGTGGCCATGATGGAAGGCCTGGCCGAGCTGGAAGGCGTGCTGGCCCGGCTGGCCGCCACGCGCATCCATGCGCAGCTGCGCGAGCGGCTGCAGGCGGCGCTGGCGCACACCGCCGCCTGCGCCCAGGCGCAGGATGCCCAAGGCTATGTGCAGGCCAACATGCAGCTGCACGAACTGATATACGAGGCCAGCGGCAACGACTTCATCGTGGAACAGACCCGGCTGCTGCGGCTGCGCATCACGCCCTACCGGGGCCGGATGTTCGAGAAGCCGGGCCGCCTGGCGCGCTCGCAGCAGGAGCACGTGGCCGTGGTGTCTGCGATCTGCGCGGGCCAGGCGGAGGTGGCCGCCGAGGCCATGCGCCAGCACATCTGCGCAGGCGGCAGCGCCTTCACCGACATGGTGCTGGGCGCGCCCGCAAGCGCAGGCTATGAACGCCCGCGCAAGCCGAGATAGCCCGAAGAGGGCTCAGGGCCGCACTTCGAAGGCCAGGAACTGCGTGACCTGGTTGTCCGCGAAGTTGTTGTCGGCCACCAGCACCAGGGTGCGGTTGCCGTTGGCCAGGCGCGGGCCCCAGGAGATGCCTTCGATGTTGTCCAGCTTGACGCCCTGGTAGGTCACGGGCATCTCCAGCAGCAGCTCGCGCTTCATGGGCTTGTAGCTGGCGCCGACCAGGCTCTTGAAGCTGCGCACATCGGTGGTGTCCGGCTCGATGGTGGCGCGCGTCAGGCGGATGGTGTTGCCTACGCCATCGGCAAAGGCACGCTCGATGGCGATGAACTCGTGGTTGGAGACGGCCAGCAGCTCGGGCAGGCCGTTGTCCGGCGGAAAGCTGCCGCTGGCGGCCTTGTCCAGCGGAATCTTCGGCAGCTGGTAGACGTACTGCGCGCCGGACTTGCCCGTGGCCGGATCGAGCTTGAGGACGCGGACCACGCTGCCCGCCGCCAGCGTGGTGAGGGGGCCGTCTTCCACCAGCGCATCCTCGTTGGCCGTGAACACGCTGCCGTCGGGCGTGACGGCCAGGGCCTCGAACAGCTTGTTGTTGCGCCCTCCGCTGGTGGTGTTGTCCACGTAGTTGAAGGCCGCAGGCGTCTCGAAGTCGCGCACGAAGCTGCCGTCCACCCTGATCTCGCGCACGAAGGGCTGGAACAGGCTGGCGGGGTCGGTGCTGAAGTTGCCCTCGCTGGACACGTAGAGGTTGCCGTTGGGCGCCACGCGGATGCCTTCGGGGTCCACGGTGCGGCGCGTGCCGGGCAGGGGCTGGCCGTCGCGGCCCTTGAGCGTGACCATCTTGCGGATGGTCACGGCCTGGATGGCCTTGTCATCGAACTGAATGCCCAGGTTGTAGAAGCGCGGCGTGCCGCGCTCGCCGCCGCGCTCATCGGAGATGGCCCAGTAGCTGCCATCGGGCGCGCGGTCCAGGCCGGAGATGCCGCCGAACTCCACGCCGTCGAACAGTGTCTTGGTCTTGATGCTGTAGTCGCCGATCAGCCGCAGCGAGCCGATGGTCTCGGGGCCGTCGTCGCTGCCGCCGCAGCCTGCCAGGCCCGTGGCCGTGCCGAAAGACAGGACCAACGCGAGCAGCACGGATGCGGGCGAGCGGACCTTGTCTGCCTTGTTCATATTCCCTCCCAGGATGGATCTCAGAAGGGATGGACCGTAGCCAAGGCCCGTGACAGGGTGGTGACATGCACGCGCATGCCGCCGCCCTGCCCCCGCCCTGACCGGCCCCTCGTCCGCTACTCCAGCTTGGCGCCCGAGGCCTTGACCACCTGGGCCCAGCGCGCGATCTCGCCATGCACCATGGCCGCGAACTGCTGCTGGTTCATGCCGCCGTAGTCGGCGCCGTTGCGCGCCCAGATGGACTTGATCTCTTCGGCCGAGCCTATGCGCTGCACCTGGTCGATGACCTGGGCCTGCACCGCCTGCGGCGTGCCCTTGGGCGCCCACAGGCCGTACCAGGTGGTGACCGTGTAGTCGGGCAGGCCGGACTCGGCCGCGCAGGGCACGTCGGGGAAGGCGGGGTTGCGCTTGTCGCCCGAGACCATCAGCGCACGGATGCGTCCGCTCTTGATGTGCTGGGCCGAGGAGCCCAGGCCGTCGAACATCATGTCCACATTGCCGGCGATCAGGTCCTGCAGCGCCGGGCCTGCGCCCCGATAGGGAATGTGGGTGATGAAGGTATTGGTCTGCAGCTTGAACAGCTCTCCGGCCAGATGGTGCGATGTGCCCGCGCCCGCCGAGGCGTAGTTGAGCTTGCCCGGCCGCTTGCGCAGGTCGGCCAGCAGCTCCTGCACGGTCTTGCCCGGCACGTTGCGCGGGTTGACCACCAGCACCTGGGGCACGCTGGCCAGCAGGGCCAGCGCGACGAAGTCGCGCTCCAGGTCATAGTCCAGGCGGGGGTACATGGACGGCGCAATCACATGGTGGGTGCCGCCCATGAAGAAGTTGTAGCCGTCCGGCGCCAGCTTGGCCGCGTAGCTGGCGCCCAGGGTGCCGCCTGCGCCGCCACGGTTGTCGATCACCAGGGTCTTGCCCGCGCTCTTGGCGAACTGGGCCGAGAACGGCCGGGCAAAGGCATCGGTGCCCCCGCCGGCCGGAAACGGCACGACCAGGTTCACGGGTTTGGACGGCCAGTCCGCCGCCGCGCGGGCTGCCATGGGCAGGGCCAGCGCGGCCATCGAGGCCCCGGCCGCGCGCAACACCGCGCGCCGCCCCGTGGGGTGGGAAGCTTGCATGACTTGTCTCCTTGTCGCCTCTTTGAGGCTGTCTTCGTTGTCAGGCGCAGCAATCCCTGTGCAAGAAAAGGGGCACGGCCTGCGCCGCGCCCCTTTTCATTTGCACAGGGCTTCGATGTCCGAGGACACCGGTATGCGGCCCTGCGCCAGCAGGCCGCGATGCTTGTCCAGGCGCTTGAGGTCGTAGAGATAGTTGACCATCAGGCCCAGCGACTGCTTGAGTCCCTTGGCCGACAGGTCGGCCGCCCAGTTGAGCCGCTCCACGCGCGCGCCGTTGCCCAGGTGAAAGCGCGCCACCGGGTCCAGCGGCCGGCCCTTGGCCGTCTCGCGCCCCAGATAGTGGGCAGCGCAGAACAGCAGGGCGCGGCGCACGGGCGCGTCGGGCTTGAGATCCTGCGGCGCATCCAGCGCCGCCAGCAGGTGCTCGGCGCCCATGCCGCCGGCCTTGAGCTCGAAGGCCTTGCGCTGGCGCTCGTCCATCTTCTCCAGGATGGCGTCGCCGTGCTTGGCGATCCAGGCGCGCAGGCCCGGAATGGGCGACAGCGTGGCGAAATGGCGCAGCCGGGGGAATTCGCCCGTCAGCGTCTCCACCACATGCTTGATCAGCGAGTCGCCGAAGCTCACGCCACGCAGGCCGGTCTGGGTGTTGCTGATGGAGTAGAAGATGGCCGTGGTGGCGCGGCCCAGGTCGGAGGCTGCGGCGGTCTCGTCCAGCAGTGGGGCAATGCTGTCGGACATCTTGTCCACCAGCGCCACCTCCACGAAGATCAGCGGCACGGTGGGCATGCGGGGGTGAAAGAAGCCGTAGCAGCGGCGGTCGCTGTCCAGGCGGTTCTTGAGATCGGCCCAGCTGCGGATGTCGTGCACGGCCTCGTACTGGATGAGCTTTTCGATCAGCGAGGCCGGCGAGTCCCAGCTCAGGCGGCGCAGCTCCAGCAGGGCCACGTCGAACCAGGTGGAAAACAGATGCTCCAGCTCGGCATCCAGCGCGGAAAAGCGCTGCTGTTCCGCCTTGGGCAGGGCCAGCAGTTCGGCACGCAGGTCCACCAGAAAGCCCATGCCGCCCTGCGGCTGGGCAAACCGCTGCAGCAGCCGCGTGCGCGGCGACATCAGCGCGCGGCGCAGATCCATCTCGGCATGGCCGCGCTCGGCGTCGCTGGTGGCCGTGTCATAGCGCTTGCGTGCGGTCATCAAGGCGTCGGTGTCGGGGCCGAACTGCTCGACGATCAGCGCCCAGAAATCCTGGCGCGCCGGCAGCTCGGCCTGGGCATACCAGTCCATCAGCTGCTGCGCGTGGCGGCCACCCTCGACATCGCTGAGCGCTGCGTCGGCGGCCGCCTGTAGGTCTTCCATGAGCTTGCGCAGCTCGCGCGGGGACAGCACTTCCTGGCCTCGGCGCAGGGTGGCCTGCAGGCGCTGGGCCGTGCCGCGCGGCGCGGGAGCCTTGGCTGCATCGCCTTCGGCCTTTTTTGCAGGCGCAGCGGCCTCGGTGCTGCGAAAGCGGGACACATTGCGGGCAATCCAGTCGGTAGCCAGACCCATTCAGACACTCCTCCATATCAAGCGGTCACGGGACTGTCATGCCGCCAACGGGCCAATGACAATCCCTTGCTGCTCACATTATGGGAGTCTGTACGCCAGCGCGTGTACGCCGATGTCGCGTTCTTGTCTTCGGGCAATCCCCAGCACGCGCGCGCCACGCCAAAAAGAAAGCGGGCCCAGGGCCCGCTTCGCATTGTGTCCAGCCAGGTTCAGGCCGGCTTGCCCGCATGGGCCGGATAGGCCGGACGCCCCGCCGCCCACAGCCACATGGCAATGCCGCCGATCACCATGGGCACGCACAGCCACTGGCCCATGCTCATCCCCAGCGACAGCAGGCCCAGGAAGTCGTCAGGCTCGCGGAAGTACTCGGCAATGAAGCGGAAGGCACCATAGCCGGTCAGGAAGACCGCCGCCACCTGGCCCGGCTTGTGCTCCTTGCGTGCATACAGCCACAGCAGCACGAACAGCAGCAGGCCCTCGAGCAGGAACTGGTAGACCTGCGAAGGATGGCGCGGCAGCATGGAGCCGCTTTGCGGGAAGACCATGGCCCAGGGCAGCTCGGGACTGGCAAAGCGGCCCCACAGTTCGCCATTGATAAAGTTGCCGACACGGCCCGCCGCCAGGCCCGTGGGCACGCAGGGCGCGACGAAGTCGGCCACCTCCAGCCACGAGCGTGCGCGCGAGCGCGCGAACCAGACCATGGAGCCGATGACGCCGATCAGCCCGCCATGAAAGCTCATGCCGCCCTGCCAGACGTAGAAGATTTCCAGCGGATGGCTGAGGTAGTAGCCGGGCTTGTAGAACAGGCAATAGCCGAGCCGCCCGCCGACGACCACGCCGAGCACGCCCAGGAAAAGAATGTCTTCCACGTCCTTGCGCGTCCAGGCGCGGTCGCCCTGCATGCGCACGAAGGGCGGGTGGCGCAGCCTGCGCGTGCCCAGCCAGAGGAAGAGGCCGAAGGCGGCCAGATAGGTCAGGCCGTACCAGTGCACGGCGAGGGGCCCGATCTGCAGGGCCACGGGATCGATCTGCGGGTACATCAGCATGGTCGGCATTGTGCCGCAGCGCCGCATGGCCGGCGCCGGCCAGGGGTTGGAAAGATGGCGTCCCGCCCGCTCAGCCTTGCGGGCCTTCATGGATGGCCGTGAGCTTGTCCAGGGCAGACAGCAGATGGCGCTGCTCGGTGGCGGTGAGCAATTGCTCCAGTTCGTCTTCCAGCTGCACCACCACGCCTTCGGCCCGCGCCTGCAGTGCGCTGCCGTCGTCCGTCAGGTGCAGCTGCTGCAGCCGGCGGTCGCGCGGATCGGGCTGGCGCCCGATGAGGCCGCGCTGCACCAGGCGCTCGACCACGGGCACCAGGTTGGAGGGCGAGATGTCCAGCGCCTCGCCCAGCTGGCGCAGGTAGATGCCGGGATTGGAGTGGATGAGCACCAGGATGGAGAACTCGCTGGGCTTGAGGTCCAGTTCGGCCACGCGCCGCGCAAACAGCTTGTGGATGTGGATTTCCGCGCGCGTGAGGCGGTAGCCCAGAAAGCGCTGCAGGCGCGACTGGTCGACGGCGGGTTCGAAGGAGCTGTCCATGGACACGGATCCGGAAGAGGAAGAAGGCGCAACGAGGCAAGGCCGCACCGGCGCCTGCGGTTCTGCAGGGCCGGTGCGGCGTTCCATCATAAAAGCCCCGGCAGCCCGCTCAAGCCACGGCGGCTGGCAGCGGCGTACGGGCAGCGGCCTCGGTACGGCGCAGCCAGTGCTCCGCATCCAGCAGGCCATGCGCAAGGAACCAGGCCGCGCTGTCCGCCTTGGAGCGGCGCAGCGCCGGATCGGCCAGCGGCAGGCTGACGCGCGCCGCGCGTGCCCAGGCAAAGGCCATGCACAGCGTGCCGACCAGTCGCAAGTAGTCCTCGGCACAACGCGCCAGCAATTGCCTGTCGCCGGCAGCGCCGGTACACAGCTCGCCCGTCAGCGCTTGCATGCGCTCGGCCCAGCTGCGCAGCGCGCCTGCAAAGCCGGTCTCCATGCCCGCGGCGTCGCAGGCATCGGCCTCTTCACGCAGCACCTTCAGCAGCGGCGCCAGCGCGGCACCGCCGCTGGAGGCCACCTTGCGCTGCAGCAGGTCCAGCGCCTGGATCTGGTTCGTGCCTTCGTAGATCATGGCGATGCGGGCATCGCGCAGCGTCTGCTCGATACGGTACTCGTGCACATAGCCGTAGCCGCCGAAGACCTGCAGCGCCTCGCTGGCCAGCGCAAAGCCCCGCTCGGTGAAGAAGGACTTGACCACGGGCGTGAGCAGCGAGGCCAGCGCATGGGCCTGGGCGCGCTCCTCGGCATCCGGCGCCTGTTCGGCCAGGTCCAGCTGGTGCGCCACCCAGCCTGCAATGGCGCGCATGCCTTCGGTCCAGACGCGCAGGTCGGCCAGCATGCGCTGCACGGCCGGCTGCAGGGCGATGGGGTCGGCGGGGCCCTGCGCATCGGCAGGCCGGGGCTGGGCACGCATCTGGCGTCGCTCGGCCGCATAGGCGCGCGCCAGCTGCCAGGCCATCTCGGCATGGCCCAGGCCTTGCAGGCCCACGTGCAGGCGGGCCGAGTTCATCATCACGAACATGGCAGCCAGGCCCTGGTGGGGCTGGCCCACCAGCCAGGCCTGCGCGCCCTCGAAGCGCATGGCGCAGGTGGCGCTGCCCTTGATGCCCATCTTCTTTTCGATGCCATCGCAGTGGATGGCGTTGGGCAGAAAGCTGCCGTCGTCCCGGGGAATGCCGCGCGGCGCCAGGAACAGCGACAGGCCGCGCGTTCCCTCAGGCGCATCGGGCAGGCGCGCCAGCACCAGGTGGACGATGTTCTCGCTCATGTCCTGGTCGCCGCCCGAGATGAAGATCTTGCTGCCGTCCAGGCTATAGCTGCCATCGCCGCGGGGCCGGGCCTGGCTGCGCAGCAGGCCCAGGTCGGAGCCGGCCTGGGGCTCGGTCAGGCACATGGTGGCCAGCCAGCGGCCGCTGACGATGTGCGGCAGGTAGGTGGCGCGCAGGTGCGCGTCGCCATGCGCGTGCAGGCAGGCATAGGCACCGTGCAGGATGCCCGGATACATGGTCCAGCCATGGTTGGCCGAGGCCAGCATTTCGTGCAGCGCGGCGTCCAGCAGCTGGGGCAGGCCCTGGCCGCCAGCGTCGGGGGCGCAGGCCAGTGCGGGCCAGCCTGCCTCCACGAAGGCTGCATAGGCGGCGGGAAAGCCGTCGGGCGTGCGCACCCTGCCCTCTTGCAAGCGGCAGCCCTGCAGGTCGGCCGGGCCGTTGAGCGGGGCCAGCACGTCGGAGCAAAAGCGCCCGGCCGCCTCGACCACCATGTCGGCCGTCTCCTGGTCCAGGGCTTCGTGGGCCGGCATGCGGCGCCAGTCGCCCTCGGCGCCCAGCCAGTGCTGCTGGACGAAGCGGATGTCCTGCAGCGGCGGCTGGTAGTGCGAGCAATGTGATGCCTGCGCGCTCATGCCCGGCCCTCCGTGGCCGCGACCAGGCGGCGGTAGGGACCGATGGCGCTGGCCAGGCACAGCACGGACAGCAGCGCGGCCAGTGCGGACACCAGGCCCAGCGACAGGCCCACGAGCTTTTCGTCATGGAAGACGAAGTCCGTGAAGAAGGCCACGAGGAAGGGACCGAGGCCCAGCCCGATCAGGTTGATCAGCAGCAGGTAGATGGAAGTCACCTGGCCGCGCAGCTGGTTGGGCGTGACCGCCTGCAGGATCGGCGGCGCCAGCGCCACCGGCATGCCCAGGAAGAAGGTGGTGGCCGCCACGGCCACCAGGGCCACCGTGGGCGTGGGCGCAAAGGCCAGCACCAGGCCGGTGATGACGAGCACGCCGGTGGCCACCAGCGAGATGACGATCGACCCCACCTGCTTGCCGCGCGCCGTGAGGTAGTCGGCCAGGAAGCCGCTGAGCAGCATGCCGCCAATGCCGAAGGTCAGGATGATGACGCCGTAGGCCGGGCCGATCTCGCCAGGCGTCCAGCCCCACTGGCGGATGAAGGTGGCCGGCAGCCAGGCCGTGACGCCGAAGGTGATCATGGCCGTGATGCCCGGCGCCAGCAGCAGCGGCAGGAAGGCGCGCTTGTTGCGCAACACATGGGACAGGTCGGGCGCCGGTCCCGCGGGCGCGGCCACTATGGCGGACGCGGCCCGGG
The DNA here is from genome assembly GCF_059499305.1 of Delftia sp. Classification (NCBI taxonomy): domain Bacteria; kingdom Pseudomonadati; phylum Pseudomonadota; class Betaproteobacteria; order Burkholderiales; family Comamonadaceae; genus Delftia; species Delftia sp. Next base: position 179,926 of record NZ_JCABYI010000009.1, on the reverse strand, counting down.
CCTGCAGGCCCCGGCGCAGCGGCTCGCGCACGGTGTACATCAGCGCCACCAGCGGAATGCCGGGCAGAGCCACGAAGATGAAGGCCGCCTGCCAGGGCTTGAAGCTGCCCAGCAGCGGGAACACCACCTCGCCGGCCTGGCTGGTGGCCTGGATGACCAGGCCGCCCACGATGAAGGCCGTGGCCGAGCCGATGTACACGCCCGAGGTGTAGATGCTCATGGCGCGTGCGCGGCGCTCGGGCGGGAAGTAGTCGGCCAGCATGGAATAGGCCGCCGGCGACAGTGCCGCCTCGCCCACGCCCACGAACATGCGCGCCACGAACAGCGAGACGAAGCCCGTGACATAGCCGCCCGCCGCCGTGGCCACCACCCAGATCGCCATGCCGATGACGATGAGGTTGCGGCGGTTCCAGCGGTCGGCCAGGCGCCCCAGGAAGATGCCGACGAAGGTGTAGAAGATGGCGAAGGCAAAGCCGTGGACGATGCTGAAGACCCAGTCCGACAGCTGCAGATCCTTCTTGATGGGCTGCACCAGCAGGCCCAGGATCTGGCGGTCCACGAAGGACAGGGTGTAGGCCAGCAGCAGGATGATGGTGACGTAGTAGGCATAGCCGAGTCCGTTCGACTCGGCCGGCGCGGGCGTGGACACGCGGCCCGGCGGGTAAGGCAGGCTCATGGAGACCTCCTGTGGAGGAAGGGAAAGCGGAAAAAAGAAAGCGGGAAAGCGAGACAGGGCTGCGCATGAAAAGGGCCGGCGCGCCGCGCCAGCCCTTGCGCGGGCATCAGCCGGCGCTGTGCTCGACCAGCATCAGCGCATCGAGCGCCACCACGCCCTGCCCTTCGGGCAGCACGATGACCGGGTTGAGGTCGATCTCGCGGATGGCCGGCATGCCGCGCAGCACCTGGCCCAGGCGCACGATGAGTTCGGCCAGCGCCTGGCGGTCCAGCGCCGGGGCGCCACGGTAGCCGTGCAGCAGCGGCGCGCCCTGCAGGCGGTCCAGCTCGCGCAGCACCTCGCTGGTGGACAGGTCGGCGTCCAGCAGGCGCGCGTCGCGCATGATCTCGGCCGTCACGCCGCCCAGGCCCGCCAGGATCACGGGACCCCACTGCGGATCGTTGCGCGCGCCGATGATCATCTCCAGGCCACGCCGGCCCATGGCCTCGACCAGCACGCCGTCCAGCGCAATGGCGCTGTCATAGGCGGCCACATTCGCATGCAGCCGGCTCCAGGCCTCGCCCATGGCCTGCGCATCGGCAATGTTCAGGATCACGCCGCCTGCATCGCTCTTGTGGCTGAGGTCGGCCGACTGCGCCTTGAGCGCCACGGGCCAGCCGATCTCCGCCGCAATCGCCACGGCCTGCTCGGCCGAGGTGGCCAGGCGGCCCTTCGCAAACGGCACGCCGGCCTGGGCCAGCACGGCCTTGGATTCGTACTCGGGCACCACCGTGCGGCCTGCGGGCAGGGCCAGCGCGACGGGCTGGGCATCGGTGCGCTCGAAACTGCGCTGGCTGAAGGCGGTCAGGCGCTGCACGGCGCGCAGGGCACGCTCGGTGCTCGGGAAGTACGGCACGCCCAGCGCACGCATCTCGGCGATGAACTCGGCAGGCACGGCCGCGCCCTCGTCCAGGCCCGCCACGATGACGGGCTTGGCCGGCCGCAGCTCGCGCACGGCGCGCAGCACGGGCGGCATCTTGATGCCGCAGGTCACCGGGTCGCCCTGGATCAGGCCGACGATGATGGTGGAAAAGCGCACATCGCCAAACAGCGCATCCAGCGTGCGGAAATACAGGTCCGGCTCGACCAGGCCCTGGGCCGTGAGGTCCAGTGGGTTGCTCACGCCCACGAACTCGGGCAGCGCAGCCCGCAGCGCGGGCGAGTCGTCGTCGCCGATGGCGGGCAGGGCCAGGCCCAGCTCCTCGGCCCAGTCCAGCGTCAGCGCCTTGAAGGCGCCGGACTCGCCCAGCACGGCAACTCCCGCTGCAGCTGCTGCACCGGCTGCACCAGCCAATGGCAGCACCGGGCAGCGGATGGCGATCTCGGCAATGTCGCCCAGCTCCTCCAGTGTCTCGGCAAACACCGCGCCTGCGCGTTCCAGCTTGGTGCGCATCAGCGCATAGTCGCCGGCCATGGCGCCGGTGTGCGTGGCGGCCGAGGCGCGCGCCGCGCTGCTCTTGCCCGGATGCAGCAGCACCACCGACTTGCCCAGGCTGCGCGCACGGGCCACGGCGGCCAGAATGCGCCCGGGCTGGCGGAACTGCTCGACGATCATGGCGACCACGCGCGTGGAAGGCTGCTCCAGCAGGAAGTCCACATAGTCCTCGGCATGGCTGGCGGCCTCGTTGCCCGTGGAGATGGCGTGCGACAGCGGCAGCGCGCGGCTGGCCAGCGTGGTGCACAGCACGGTCATCATGGCGCCGCTTTGCGAGACCACGCCAATGGCGGGCCGCGCGGCATCGACCTGCTGCGCGTCGATATTCACTTCGACAAAGGTCAGCGGCACGCGCTGCAGGTAGTTGATGCAGCCCAGGCAGTTGGGACCCTCCACCACCATGCCGGCCTCGGCGGCAATGCGTGCGATCTCGCGCTGCTCGGCCATGCCGCGCTCGCCTGCCTCGGCAAAGCCGGCCGAGAAGATCACCACCGCGCCCACGCGCCGCGCCGCCAGCGCGCGCACCGTGTCCAGCACAAAGGGCTGGGGGATGGCCAGCACGGCCACGTCAACGCCCTCGGGCAGCTGGTCCACCGAAGCCAGGCAGGCCCGGCCGGCGATCTCGCTGCGCTTGGGATTGATCAGGTGGATGTCGCCAGCGAAGCCGTTGCGCTCCAGATTGCCCAGCACCGATGCGCCCAGCGCCCCCGGCGTGGCCGAGGCGCCGACGATGGCGATGGAACGCGGCCTCAGCAGCCTGCCGATGTCGGGCCGCACGGCGGCCGCCATCTCTGTCGTTGTCATTCTTGTCTCCAATGATTAAAGCTGGGAGGCCTACCGCGCGTGGTGGACGCTGCCCAAGCGAGGGACACCGAGGAAGGGCCTAAGCCGGCCGCGCCGCCCCGCACTGAGGGTGTCGTCCCCCTCCCTCGCGAAGCGAGTTAGAGAGGGGGAAGGCGCGAAGCGCCTCAGGGGGTGACTTGCTTGCTCAAGTCGTAGGTTCCGAGACCTGGCTTGTAGGTCTTGTCGTCCAGGAACTGGCGCATGCCTTCCTTGCGGCCTTCGTTGTCGAAGCTGTTGGCGGCTTCCTGGGCACGCACCAGATAGTCCTCGGCGTTGTCGTAGCTCATGTCGCGCACGCGGCGGATGGCGTCCTTGGTGGCCTTCAGGGCGATGGGGTTCTTCTGCAGCAGGGCCTCGGCCACTTCGGTGACGCGGGCCTGCAGGCGGTCGGCCGGCAGGGATTCGTTGACCAGGCCCCACTCGGCCGCCGTGCGGCCGTCGATGTTCTCGCCGAGCATGGCGTGGTACATGGCGCGGCGAAAGGACAGCAGCTCCACCGCCACCTTGGAGGCGCCGCCGCCGGGCAGGATGCCCCAGTTGATTTCGGACAGGCCGAACTTGGCGTCATCCGAGGCAAAGGCCAGGTCGCAGGCGAACAGCGGGCCGTAGCCGCCGCCGAAGCACCAGCCGTTGACCATGGCGATGGTCGGCTTCTGGAACCAGCGCAGGCGGCGCCACCAGCCATAGCTCTCGCGCTGGGCCTTGCGGGTGCCGGCCAGGCCCGTGGCCTCGGTCTCGCGGAAGTATTCCTTCAGGTCCATGCCGGCAGTCCAGGCCGTGCCCTCACCGGCCAGAACGACCACGCCCACGTCGTCACGGAACTCCAGGTCGTCGAGCACGCGCATCATCTGGCGGTTGAGCTGGGGGCTCATGGCATTGCGCTTTTCGGGGCGGTTGAATTTCACCCAGGCCACGCGGCCTTCGACGGTGCAGGACACGGTCTGTTCTTCGGTACGTTCGGTGCTCATTGCGCTTCCTTGTGCAAAAGGGAAATGGGAGGTTGGACACCGATGCTTCGGATCCATAATCGTTATGATAAATAACTATTATTCGACATAGCAATACAGCGTTTACCCTAGGCCCCGCCTCCACCCAGACCGGTGGCGATGCGAATGCTTCTGCGTCGCGCATGCATGCAATGCGCGGCCCGCGGGGAATTGCGGCAGGCGTTTTGGCCGATCCGGGGGTTCACGCGATACTTGCGGTGTTCAACACAGTCAGGAGAAGAAGAACATGCAAGGCCAGCCAGAAGTCATCGAATGCCTCATAGAGCTGCTGCGCGGCGAACTTTCCGCACGCGACCAGTACTTCATCCACTCGCGCCAGTACGAGGACCAGGGCTTGCTGCGCCTGTTCGAGCGCATCGGCCATGAGATGGAAGAGGAAACCCAGCACGCCGACGCCATCCTGCGCCGCATCCTGTTCCTGGGCGGCCGCCCCGACATGCGCCCGCATGAGTTCACGCCCGGCGAGACCGTCGAAGAGATGCTGCGCAAGGACCTGGCCACCGAATACCGCGTGCGTGACAGCCTGCGCTCGGCCATGGCCCTGTGCGAGCGCCACGGCGACTACAACAGTCGCGACCTGCTGCTGGCCCAGCTGCGCGACACCGAAGAAGACCACGCCTACTGGCTGGAGAAGCAACTGGGCCTGATCGAGAAGATCGGCCTGCCCAACTACCTGCAAAGCAAGATGGGCGAACCGGCCTGAATGAAGCTCCCCCTGAGGCGCTTCGCGCCTTCCCCCTCTCTCGCTTCGCGGGAGGGGGACGACAGCCTCGCGGCGGGGCGGCCCTTGCTCGCTGTCCCTTGTTTTGGCCGCGCCAATTTTTCAGGCACTTCCCATAAATGAGAGTGGGCTGTTTGCTCCACGATGAAAACCCGAACCGGCAGCCACGATGAAACGGCAAGCCGGTCGCCCCACGATGAAACAAGAGCCCTCAAGGGCCTGAGAGAAGAGAAAAGAAAAAGGGATGGAAAGCCGCAAGGCCTTCCATCCCTTTTCATTTTCATCGGGTGCGCACCGCCGGGCGGCGGTGCAGCCCGGTGTCAGTCGTCCAGCAGCGACAGGTCGCGCACGGCGCCCTTGTCGGCCGACATCACCAGCTTGGCATAGGCCTTGAGCGCGGCCGAGACCTTGCGCGGGCGCGGCTGGGCGGGCTTCCAGCCCTTGGCATTCTGCTCGGCGCGGCGGCGGGCCAGTTCCTCGTCGGAGACCAGCACGTTGATGCTGCGGTTGGGAATGTCGATGCGGATGCGATCGCCGTTCTTCACCAGACCGATGGCGCCGCCAGCGGCAGCTTCGGGAGAGCAGTGGCCGATGGACAGGCCCGAGGTGCCGCCCGAGAAGCGCCCGTCCGTCAGCAGCGCGCAGGCCTTGCCCAGGCCCTTGGACTTGATGTAGCTGGTCGGGTACAGCATTTCCTGCATGCCGGGGCCGCCCTTGGGGCCTTCGTAGCGCACGATGACGATGTCACCGGCCTTGACCTTGTCGTCCAGGATGTTCTGCACGGCCTCGTCCTGCGACTCGGTCACGTGGGCCGTGCCCTCGAACACATGGATGCTTTCGTCCACGCCGGCCGACTTGACCACGCAGCCGTCCAGGGCGATGTTGCCCGTCAGCACGGCCAGGCCGCCCTCCTTGGAGAAGGCGTGCTCGTAGGACCGGATGCAGCCTTCGGCACGGTCCAGGTCCAGGCTGGGCCAGCGCGTGTTCTGGCTGAAGGCCACCTGGGTGGGGATGCCGGCCGGTCCTGCCAGGTAGAAGTGCCGCACGGCTTCGTCCTGGGTGGTGGTGATGTCCCACTGCGCCAGGCCTTCGCCCAGGGTCTTGGCGTGCACGGTGGGCACGTCGGTGTGCAGCTTTCCGGCGCGAGCCAGCTCGCCCAGGATGGCGAAGATGCCGCCGGCGCGGTGCACATCCTCGATGTGGTACTTCTGCGTGTTGGGCGCGACCTTGCACAGCTGGGGCACCTGGCGCGAGAGGCGATCGATGTCGGCCATGGTGAAGTCGATCTCGGCTTCACGGGCAATGGCCAGCAGGTGCAGGATGGTGTTGGTGGAGCCGCCCATGGCGATGTCCAGCGTCATCGCGTTCTCGAAGGCCTTGAAGCCCACCGAGCGCGGCAGCACGGATGCGTCTTCCTGCTCGTAGTACTCGCGGGCCAGCTCGACGATGCGGCGGCCGGCGCGCTTGAACAGTTCCTCGCGGTCGGCATGCGTGGCCAGCACCGTGCCGTTGCCGGGCAGGGACAGGCCCAGGGCCTCGGTCAGGCAGTTCATGGAGTTGGCGGTGAACATGCCCGAGCACGAACCGCAGGTGGGGCAGGCCGAGCGCTCGACCTGGGCGACCTGCTCGTCGGTGTAGTTGGAGTCGGCCGCGATCACCATGGCATCGACCAGGTCCAGCTTCTTGAACTCCAGCGTGTGCGTGGTGGGATTGGCCAGCTTGGTCTTGCCCGCTTCCATGGGGCCGCCCGAGACGAAGATCACGGGAATGTTCAGCCGCATGGCGGCCATCAGCATGCCGGGGGTGATCTTGTCGCAGTTGGAGATGCACACCAGCGCGTCGGCGCAGTGGGCGTTGACCATGTACTCCACCGAGTCCGCGATGATGTCGCGGCTGGGCAGCGAGTACAACATGCCGTCGTGGCCCATGGCGATGCCGTCGTCCACGGCGATGGTGTTGAATTCCTTGGCCACGCCGCCTGCGGCCTCGATCTCGCGCGCCACCAGCTGGCCCAGGTCCTTGAGGTGGACGTGGCCGGGCACGAACTGCGTGAAGGAATTGGCGATGGCGATGATGGGCTTGTCGAAGTCGCCATCCTTCATGCCGGTGGCACGCCACAGGGCGCGCGCACCAGCCATGTTGCGGCCGCCGGTGGAAGTCTTGGAACGGTATGCGGGCATGGGCAATCCAGTTGTCTGTCGTCTCGGTCCGTCCCTGGTCCTGTGGGGAAGGCCAGGGTCTGGGCGAAGATTATGGCGCAGCACCCGCCGCACCGCTGGGGCGCAGGAATGCCCCGGCCGGCGTGGACCGCCCCTTTGCAGACCCCAGGCATCGCCTGCGGCGAAGCCTGCTGCGCAATTCAGATCCGATCAGCGGCGCGAACGCGTGCCCGTGCCCATGGCTTCCTTGTTCTTTTCGATGCGCTTCAGGCGCCGCTGCTCGATCTTGTCGGCCGCGCGCCGCTTGGTGTAGCCCGACATGTCCGCCCAGGCCCACCAGGCCGCCGTCAAGCCATAGGCGCCCAGGATGACGTACCACGACCAGGTGGCGACAGGTTCGATATCGGCCAGCTTGAGCAGGGTGAGCAGGACCGCAATTCCCAACAGATACATCACTTCTCCTTCGCCACAAAGCGCTTCACACGAGGTAACGCATCACGCATGCGCGCCCACTACAATGGTTCGCATAATTATTCCCGACAACACCCCAGGAACTCATGATGAAGCAGACATTGATTGCATTTGCCCTGACCGTCGCCGCCGTGGCCCCCGCCATGGCCGACCAGGCACTTGCCACCTCCAAGAACTGCATGGCATGCCACGCAGTGGACAAGAAGCTGGTGGGCCCCTCCTACAAGGATGTGGCCGCCAAGTACGCCGGCCAGAAGGACGCCGTGGACAAGCTGGCAGGCAAGATCATGAAGGGCGGCAGCGGCGTCTGGGGCCCGGTTCCCATGCCCGCCAACCCCCAGGTCAACGAAGCCGATGCCAAGAAGCTGGCCGCCTGGGTGATGTCGCTGAAGTAGGCTCCGCCTTTCCTTCGGGGCCCCGCCTCAGGGCCCGCAAAAAAAAACCGCGCAACGCAAGTCGCGCGGTTTTTTCATGGTCCGCCGGTGAATCCGGGCCCGGCCCCCTTACCTGTAGTCCGCAGCGCCCGTGCCGGGCTGCTGGTGCAGGCGTACCTGCTGCTCCAGCTGCCCCACATAGGCGGCCGTGCTGTTGTCCGACTCCTGGGCGCGCTGCACCAGATGGGCCTCCAGCGCATCCAGCCGCGCCATCAGCACCTCCTTGTCACGCGCATGCAGGTCTTCCAGCACGGTGCGCAGCTCGGTGAAGCGCGAGGCCTCGGCCTTGTCGGCCAGGTCGCGCTGGGCCTGCATTTCCTTGGCGTGTCGGCGCGCCTCCATCAGCACCGAGCCCTGCAGCCACAGCACATAGGCGACGAAGAACACGCCCAGCAGGCAGGTCAGCGCCAGCATCAGCACGCCCAGCGGCGCCTGGACATCGGTGACGCCCAGCGACACGACGGATGGCGCGGCCAGCGTGTTCCAGTTGAATGCCGCCAGCAACGCGATCAGGGCCACGGTGATCAGCAGCGACAAGGTTCTCAGATTCATGGTGAAAGGCCTCCCTCGGCAGTGGTGAAAGCAACAGCTTCGGTTGTACCGCAACCATCATGCCTGAGCTGTCGGCCCACACAAAATAGGACTGCAAGACAGGGCGCCGCCCGCAGTCCGGCCAAGAAAAAACCGGAGCCAGGGCTCCGATTCTTCATGGCGGTCGTGTCGGACCTCAGTTCGTCTCGGCCAGCTGGTCGAGGATGGCCGGGTTCTCCAGCGTGCTCGTGTCCTGGGTGATGGCCTCGCCCTTGGCAATCGAGCGCAGCAGGCGGCGCATGATCTTGCCGCTGCGCGTCTTGGGCAGGTTGTCGCCGAAGCGGATGTCCTTGGGCTTGGCGATGGGGCCGATTTCCTTGGCCACCCAGTCGCGCAGCTCCTTGGCGATCTGCTTGGCTTCCTCGCCCGTGGGGCGTGCCCGCTTCAGCACCACGAAGGCGCAGATGGCCTCGCCGGTCAGATCGTCGGGGCGGCCCACGACGGCGGCCTCGGCCACCAGATCCGTCTTGGCGACCAGGGCCGATTCGATCTCCATCGTGCCCATGCGGTGGCCGGAGACATTGAGCACGTCGTCGATGCGGCCGGTGATGCGGAAGTAGCCCCGGTCCTCGCTGCGCACGGCGCCGTCGCCTGCCAGATAGGTCTGCCCGCCGAGTTCGGCCGGGAAATAGCTCTTCTTGAAGCGCTCGGGGTCGCCCCAGATGGTGCGGATCATGCTGGGCCAGGGCTTGGTGACCACCAGCAGGCCGCCTGCGCCGTTGGGCAGTTCGTGGCCGGTCTCGTCGACGATGGCGGCCATGATGCCCGGCAGCGGCAGCGTGCACGAACCCGGCACCAGCGGCGTGGCACCCGGCATGGGGGCGATCACGTGGCCGCCGTTCTCGGTCTGCCAGAAGGTGTCCACGATGGGGCAGCGCTCGCCGCCCACATGCTTGTGGTACCACATCCAGGCCTCGGGATTGATGGGCTCGCCCACGCTGCCCAGCAGGCGCAGGCTGGACAGGTTCCAGTTCTTCGGATGCACGGCGGCATCGCTGTCGGCGGCCTTGATCAGCGAGCGGATGGCCGTGGGCGCCGTGTAGAAGATGGTGCAGCCGTGGCGCTCGATCATCTGCCAGAAGCGGCCCGCATTGGGGAAGGTGGGCACGCCCTCGAACACGATCTGCGTGGCGCCAGCGGCCAGCGGGCCGTAGGCTACGTAGGTGTGGCCCGTGATCCAGCCGATGTCGGCCGTGCACCAGAACACGTCGCTGGGCTTGAGGTCGAAGGTCCACTCCATGGTCTGCTTGGCCCACAGCACGTAGCCGCCCGTGCAGTGCTGCACGCCCTTGGGCTTGCCGGTGGAGCCGCTGGTGTAGAGGATGAACAGCGGGTGCTCGGAATCCACGGCCACGGGCGCGCACTCCGTGCTCTGGCCGGCCAGGATCTCGCTGAAGGTCTTGTCGCGGCCCGCCGTCATGGCACAGGCCGTGGCCGTGCGCTCGTAGACGAAGACATGGCGCACGGCCTCGCAGCCGCCCAGCGCCAGCGCATCGTCCACGATGGCCTTGAGCGGCAGTTCCTTGCCGCCGCGCATCTGGTAGTTGGCGGTGATCACGGCCACGGCGCCCACGTCGACGATGCGTTCCTGCACCGCCTTGGCCGAGAAGCCGCCGAACACCACGCTGTGCGTGGCGCCGATGCGCGCGCAGGCCTGCATGGCCACCACGCCCTCGATGGTCATGGGCATGTAGATCAGGACACGGTCACCCTTTTGCACGCCCTGGGCCTTGAGCGCGTTGGCGAACTGCGAGACGCGCTCCAGCAGCTCGCGGTAGCTGACCTTGGTGACCTCGCCGCCATCGGCCTCGAAGATGATGGCCGTCTTGTGCTCGACGGCCGTGCCCATGTGCTTGTCCAGGCAGTTGGCGCTGGCATTGAGTTCGCCATCGGCAAACCAGCGGAAGAAGGGGGGATTGCTGTCGTCCAGCACCTGGGTGAAGGGCTTGGACCAGACCACGTTCTCGCGCGCCAGGCGGGCCCAGAAGCCCTGGTAGTCGTTCTCTGCCTCGGCGCACAGCGCCTTGTACTGCTCCATGCCGGAGATGCGGGCCTTGGCGGCAAAGTCTGCCGGCGGCGGGAAGACCCGGTTCTCCACCAGTACCGATTCAATGGGGGATGCTGTTGCGGTGCTCATGCTTGCTTGTCTCCTGGGCTGGCCAAATAAAAATTGTGGTGTGACTGTCGGGGGCCGGTCTTACATGCCACTGACTGAAACACCCTTGGGCGCGTCTACCTGGGGATTCCCCGCAGTTCCTGGCTGTCACCGGCAATGGCCTGTTTCGCCGCTAAAATCGCGCGCCCGTTTTCCACGGCCATTGTCCCCTCCCATCCACGCCCCCACGCAAGACAAGCGCGACCGACCACCATGGCCCGCCAGCAAAACTCCAACCGAGCCCCCGGCTCCCCCCTGCGTCCCCTGCCCTCCCTGATCTTCGCCAGCCGCTGGCTGCAGCTGCCGCTGTACCTGGGCCTGATCGCCGCCCAGGGCGTCTATGTCTGGCACTTCCTGCTGGAGCTGTGGCACCTGATCGAGGCCGCCTTCGGCAACCAGGAAGCGCTGCAGGCGCTGATCACCAGCATCGGCTACAAGCACGATGCGCCCATCGGCGCGCTCAACGAAACCATCATCATGCTGGTGGTGCTGGCGCTGATCGACGTGGTGATGATCTCCAACCTGCTGATCATGGTCATCGTGGGCGGCTACGAAACCTTCGTCAGCCGCCTGGGCCTGGACAGCCACCCCGACCAGCCCGAGTGGCTGGGCCACGTGAACGCCTCCATCCTCAAGGTGAAGCTGGCCCTGTCCATCATCGGCATCAGCTCCATCCACCTGCTCAAGACCTTCATCAACGCAGGCAGCTACGACGTGAAAGTGCTGATGTGGCAGACCATCATCCACGTCACCTTCCTGGCCAGTGCCCTGGCCATCGCCTACACCGACAAGCTGATCAACAGCACGGCCGGCAACCACTGAGCCGGCGGCATCCCACACCGAAGCCCCGCAGCGCCAGCCGCTGCGGGGCTTTTTTCATGGGCGGGCGCCGGGCACGCTTTTTGCCGCAGATCGGGCCTGAAGCTTTCCTCAAGCTGACGCTTGACCGATTTTATTCATCGATGACAGCATATGCCTTGTGAATCATGATCTCTATGCTCTCATTAAGTGAGCAAATACTGACCGGATTGCAGCCCTCAAGGGCTTGAAACAGCCCGAAACAGGCCTTTTCCGGCTCATGCGTTTTGACGCAGTAAAACCTGTTTTATATAATTTCGGCTTCTTTACAACCTGCCAAGCAGGTCATCGGCACCGTCTTCACGGCCTGCCGATCCCTCCGGCGGATCGTTGTGCTCCCGGCACAGCCCCGTCAACCGGGCCGAAACTCGGTCCTGATGTTGTGGGGCATCGCGCTGGCTGATCTTCAGCCACGATGCCCGCCTGAGACACCGCGCGCGCTTGCCGCCGGCTGCTCTCGACCTCTGGCTCTTGCGCACCGCTTCGCGTGCCATCCGAGCCGTCTCGGGTGCTTTCGCACCTGTTTGAATTCCAGCAACGGGGGACGGCCGTCCCCTGCAGCGAACGGCATCAGGGCTTCATTTTTGGCTTGCGCGCCAGCGTCTTCGCCCGTCGAGGACGCTGGACTGTGTTCCATCTCACCCAAAAGGAGAACGCCACAGTGGCCAAGCAGATCATCATCGATCATGTGTTCAAGGTTTTCGGGGACGACCCCAGGACCGCACTCGAGCTCGTCCAACAAGGCCTGAGCAAACAGGAGATCCTGGAGCGCACGGGCCAGTCCATCGGCGTGTTCGACGCCGACTTCACCATCGAGGCCGGCGAGATCTTCGTCGTCATGGGCCTGTCGGGCTCGGGCAAGTCCACCCTGGTGCGCATGCTCAACCGCCTGATCGAGCCCACGGCCGGGCGCATCGTGGTCGATGGCCAGGACATCAATGCCCTGAGCGAGCGCGATCTGCGCGCGCTGCGCCGCAAGGACATCTCCATGGTGTTCCAGTCCTTTGCGCTGATGCCGCACATGACGGTGCTGGACAACACGGCCTTCGGCCTGGAGCTGGCCGGCGCCGACAAGGCCGAGCGCCAGAAGCAGGCCCAGGCCGCGCTGGAGCAGGTGGGCCTGGGCGCCTGGGGCGCCAGCTATCCCGACGAGCTGTCGGGCGGCATGCAGCAGCGCGTGGGCCTGGCCCGGGCGCTGGCGTCCGATCCGTCCATCCTGCTGATGGACGAGGCCTTCTCGGCCCTGGACCCCATCATCCGCACCGAGATGCAGTCCGAGCTGCTGCGCCTGCAGCAGATCCAGCGCCGCACCATCGTCTTCATCTCGCATGACCTGGACGAGGCCATGCGCATCGGCGACCGCATCGCCATCATGAAGGATGGCCAGGTGATCCAGGTCGGCACGCCCGACGAGATCCTGCGCAGCCCCGCCGACGACTATGTGCGCAGCTTCGTGCGCGGCGTGGATGCGGCCTCGGTCTTCAAGGCCGGGGACATTGCGCGCCAGGCCCTGACCGTGGTGTCGGAGCACAGCGACCGCGGCTGCCGTGCCGCCCAGCGCCTGCTGGAAGACTCCGACCGCGACTACGCCTATGTGGTCAACGCGCGCCGCCGCTTCCTGGGCGTGGTGTCCTCGCAGTCGCTGCGCGACGCACTGCATGGCCGCCCGGGCATGCTGGGCCTGAGCCACGCCTTCCTGCCCAACGTGGAGCCGCTGTCCGCAGGCACGCCGGTGGCCGAGCTGTTCGGGCCCGTGGCCGCCGCGCCCTGCGCGCTGCCGGTGACCAGCGACGACGGCCAGTTCATGGGCGTGGTCAGCCGCACCACCATGCTGCGCTTCCTGGACCGCGACACGCCGCCCGTGCCGCCGCCGCAGGAGATCGTGCCGCCCGTCACGCTCAACCCGCATTTCCCGGCCTCCAACGCCCCCACCGTCGCCCCCACCGTCGCGCCGACCGTGGAGCCGATCGAACAACGACAAGGAGATGCCGCATGAGCGATGCCAACAACAACCTGAACCCGAACACCGCCGCTGCCGCCACCGATCCCTGGGCCGATGCGAGCGCAGCCCCTGCTTCCACCGATTCCCCAGCCTCTGCAGCCTCTGCAAGCGCCGATCCCTGGGCCACCGCCGCCACGCCGGCACCCGATGCCCCGGCCGATCCCTGGGGCGCCGCCAGCGGCGATGATGCTGCAGGCGGTGACTGGCTGGGCGCCTCGGCCGGCTCGGGCGTTCCCGAAGACGCCCATGCCAGCCTCTGGCACCAATTGACCACCGACGGCCTGCCCGTGCAGGGCTGGATCAACAGCGGCCTGGAATGGGTGGTCCACCATTTCCGCCCCTTCTTCCAGGCCGTGCGCACGCCCATCGACGGCACGCTGTCGGGCATCACCGATGCCATGCTGGCCCTGCCCTGGCCGCTGCTGATCCTGATCCTGACCCTGGTGGCCTGGCAGTTCGCGGGCCGCGCCATGGCCATTGGCGCCGCCGTTTCGCTTGTGGTCGTCGCCATGCTGGGCATCTGGCCCGAGGCCATGGTGACGCTGTCGCTGGTGCTGACCTCGCTGGTGTTCTGCATGGTCATCGGGCTGCCCGTGGGCATCCTGCTGGCCTCCAGCGACCGTGCGCAGCGCTGGACACGCCCGCTGCTCGACGCCATGCAGACCACGCCGGCCTTCGTCTACCTGGTGCCCGTGGTGATGCTGTTCGGCATCGGCAACGTGCCCGGCGTGATCGTGACCATCATCTTCGCGCTGCCGCCGCTGATCCGCCTGACCAACCTGGGTATCCGCCAGGTGCGCCCCGACCTGATCGAGGCCAGCCGCGCGTACGGCGCCTCGCCCTGGCAGCTGCTGTGGAAGGTGCAGCTGCCGCTGGCCATGCCGTCCATCATGGCCGGCGTGAACCAGGCGCTGATGCTGTCGCTGTCGATGGTGGTGATCGCCTCCATGATCGCCGTGGGCGGCCTGGGCCAGATGGTGCTGCGCGGCATCGGCCGCCTGGACATGGGCCTGGCCACCGTGGGCGGCCTGGGCATCGTGCTGCTGGCCATCGTGCTGGACCGTATCACCCAGGCCATGGGACAGACCACCCGTGGCGGCGCGCGCTGGTGGCACAGCGGCCCCGCTGGCTGCATTGCCCGCCTGCTGGGCGCCGGCAGCAAGCCAGTTCATCGCGGCAGCACCAGCTGAACGCCTTGCCTGCGGCGCGGACGGGCCTTCTGCCGCGTCGCCTTCCCGAAAACGGCCAGCCCCGCTGGCCGCCCGCTCCCCTTTCATCACACAACGGAGGAACCCGAGGATGATCCAAGCCCTGAACCCCAACCGACTGCAGGCCAACGCACTGCGCCACTGGCTGCGCGCCGGCGCCATCGCCACAGGCATTGCGCTGGCCTGCGCCAGCGCATGGTCGGCCGACGAACAGCCCGGAAAGGGCGTGAAGGTGTTGCCACTGAAGAGCTCCATCGCCGAAGAGAGCTTCCAGACCCTCATCGTCATGAAGGCCCTGGAGAAGCTGGGCTACGACGTGCAGCCCTTCCAGGAGGTCGAGTACCCCACGGCCCACGTGGCGATTGCCAATGGCGATGCCACTTTCCTGGCCACGCATTGGAACCCGCTGCACGCCGACTACTACAAGAACGCGGGCGGCGACGCCAAGCTGTTCCGCAAGGGCGTGTACTCGGACAACGCCGCCCAGGGCTACCTGATGGACAAGAAGACGGCCGACGAATACAAGATCACCAACCTCGGCCAGCTCAAGGACCCCAAGATCGCCAAGCTGTTCGACTCGGACGGCGACGGCAAGGCCGACCTCACCGGCTGCACGCCGGGCTGGGGCTGCGAGGCCGTGATCGAGCACCACCTGACGGCCTACAAGCTGCGCGACACCGTGACCCACAAGCAGGGCACCTACTCGGCGCTGATCGCCGACACCATCTCGCGCTACAAGGCCGGCAAGCCTATCCTCTACTACACCTGGACGCCCTACTGGGTGAGCAACGTGCTCAAGCCCGGCAAGGACGTGGTATGGCTGGAGGTGCCTTTCTCCTCGCTGCCCGGCGAGCAGGCCAAGCTGGACACCAAGCTGCCCAACGGCAAGAACTACGGCTTCGTGGTGAACAAGCAGCAGATCATCGCCAACAAGGCCTTCACCGACAAGCATCCCGATGCCGCCAAGTTGTTCGAGCTGATGCAGGTCCCCGTGGGTGACATCAGCGCACAGAACCACATGATGAGCCAGGGCCAGAGCAAGCCTTCGGACATCACCCGCCATGTGGACGGCTGGATCAAGGCCCACCAGAAGACCTTCGACGGCTGGCTGGAACAGGCCCGCGCCGCAGCCCGCTGAACGCTGCGGGGGAGCCGCGCCAGGCGCTCCCCCGGCTTCCTGCTTCAAAGGCCCGCTTCGGCGGGCCTTTTGAACATGCGCAGGGCGATGGCCGTGACCACCACGCCCGCCACCAGCGCCACCGCATACATGGCCACGTGGGTCACGGCATTGGGAATGGGCGCGACGAAGATGCCGCCATGCGGCACCTTCAGTTCCACCCCCGCCAGCATGGACACGGCACCGGCCACGGCCGAGCCCAGTACCAGGGCCGGGATCGTGCGCAGCGGATCGCGGGCCGCATAGGGAATGGCCCCCTCGGTGACAAAGGCCAGGCCCAGCACGCCGGCCGAGGCGGCGCTGCCGCGCTCCTCGCGCGTGAAGCGGTCGGCAAACAGGCGCGTGGCCAGGGCCAGCCCCAGCGGCGGCGTCATGCCGGCGATCATGGCTGCGGCCATGGGCGTGTAGACCTGGCTCGCGATCATTCCCGTGGAAAACGCATAGGCGGCCTTGTTCACCGGCCCGCCCATGTCAAAGGCCATCATCGCGCCCAGCAACAGGCCCAGCAGCAAGGCACTGGCGCCCTGCATGCCGCGCAGCCAGGCGCTCAGCCACTGCAGCAGCTCGGCCACGGGCGCACCGACCAGATAGAACATCAGCAGCCCCGTGAACAGGCTGCCCAGCACGGGCAGGATCAGCATGGGCAGCAGGCCCTTGAGCGCCTGCGGCAGCCGGATGTGCGCCGCCATGAAGGCCACGCCGTAGCCGGCGATGAAGCCGGCCGCGATGCCGCCGATGAACCCCGCGCCCATGCTGGACGCGATCATCCCGCCGATCATGCCCGGCGCAATGCCGGGCCGGTCGGCAATGGAATAGGCGATATAGCCGGCCAGCGCCGGCACCATCAGCGCAAAGCCGCCCTTGGCGCCGATCTGGAACAGCGTCCATCCCAGCGTGCCCTGGTGCGCATCGTCATGGACATAGATGCCGCCCAGCGCAAAGGCCATCGCGATCAGAATGCCGCCCGCCGTGACGAAGGGCAGCATGAAGGACACGCCGGTCATCAGGTGGCGATAGGCACCGCCCTGGGTCCGGGCCGGCGTGGGCGCGGCGCCACCTGCAGCAGCGCCCACGGCGGCACCATGCACGGTGGCTTCGGCCAGCGCCTTGGCGATCAGCCCCGAGCCGTCGCGTATGGCCGGCTTGGTGCCGCTGCGCAGCAACGGCTTGCCCGCGAAGCGCGAAAGATCGACCTCGCGGTCGGCGGCGATGATGACCAGGTCGGCCTCGGCAATCTCCTGCGGCGTCAGCGCATCGAGCGCGCCCACCGAGCCTTGTGTCTCCACGCGCATGGCGTGGCCCAGCGCCGCCGCGCCGCGCTGCAGGCCCTCGGCCGCCATGAAGGTATGGGCGATGCCTGTGGGGCAGGAGGTGACGGCCACGATCCGCTTGCCCGTGCGCTTGCCCATGTTCTCGCCCATGCGCTCTTCTGCGGGACTGGCGGCAGCGCAGCGTGCAAGCACGCCGGCCGGATCATCAAGCGCCTCGCGCAGGCTGCAGCGCTCGACGGCGGCGTGCACGAAGCGGGAGGCATCGGCGGCGGTATCTGCATCGTCATGGGTGCCGGCATCCGCCACGATCAGCAATTGCCCGGCCTGCGCGGCGGCATCGGCCGCATGCAGCCCGATCACACCGCCGCTGGCACGCACTTCCACGGCCAAGGGTCGCTGTCCGGCCGCATGGCGCAGGGCTTCGGCGGCCAGCAGCGCTTCGGCGTCGTGCCCGGCGGCTGCGATCACCACAAAAAGAGGGTTCATGAGAGCTCCTGAAGAATGGGGGATCACGGCCACTGGCATGGCTCCAGCAGCACGCTGGCAGCCAGTGCCTGGACGCGGTTGGCATCGACTTCGCGCGCGGGCGCGGCCTGCAGCCAGGCCAGCGCGCTGGCCGTGGACAGGCGTGCGGTGTCTGCCAGATCCAGTCCGCGCAGCCGCGCGGCCACCATGCCCGCGACCATGGCATCGCCCGCGCCCACGGAGCTGCCGCGTGCCCGCTGCGGCGGCCGCGCGATCACCGCGCCTTGCGCGCTGGCGAACAGCGCGCCCTCCTCGCCCATGGACACGACGGCCAGCCCCAGCCCCCGGTCCAGCAGGCTGCGCGCGGCGGCCAGCAGCGCGTCGCGGCCGTCCAGGCGCTGGCCGGTGGCGGCCTGCAACTCCTCCCGGTTGGGCTTGATGGCCCAGGGCATGGCCACATGGGGGGCCGTCGCCAGGGCGGCGGCCAGGGGGGCCTCGCTGGTGTCCAGCAGCACATCGGCACCGGCGGCCACGGCCTGGGCCTGGAGCCGGGCCCAGCTGTCCGCAGGCAGGCCGGCCGGCAGGCTGCCCGACAGCACCACGGCCAGGCCGGGCCGCAGATACCGGGCCAGCGCGGCCATGACGGCGTCCAGATGCGCTTCGGCCAAGGCCAGGCCTGGCAGGTTGATGTCCGTGGTCTGGCGTCCGCAGTCGGCCACCAGCTTGATGTTGGTGCGCGTCTGGCCCGGCACGCGCAGGCAGGCGTCGGCAATGCCGCGCTGCGCGAACAAGGCCTCGAACATGCCGGCGTTGTCGCGGCCCAGCACGCCCAGCGCGGCCGTGGAAACGCCCAGGCCCGCCAAGGCGGCGGCAACATTGATGCCCTTGCCGCCCGGCGCCTGCACGCTGCCCAGCGCGCGCTGCACCTGGCCGGGCAGCAGCGCATCCAGGGTCACAAGCTGGTCTATGGCCGGGTTCAGGGTCACGGTGATGGCTTGCGGGGCGTTCATGCCATCACCTCCTTGGCCAGTGCCCGCACCTGCGCGGCATCCTCGCAGCCGAGCGCCCTGCCTGCGAGCGCCTGCAGCTGCCGCAGGCTGGCCGCACGCAAGCCGGCCTTGACACCGGCGATGTCGTTGGGGGTCATGGACAGCTCGCCCACCCCCAGCCCGGCCAGCAGCAGCGCACCGAACGGGTCGCCGGCCAGTCCGCCACAGACGCCCACGGGGCGTGCGCGGGTGGCAGCGCCCTGCACGGTGGCGCGCACCATCCGCAGCACGGCCGGATGCAGGCTGTCCGCCTCGGCCGCCAGCTGCGGGTTCTGGCGGTCCATGGCCAGCACGTACTGGGTCAGGTCGTTGGTGCCTATGGAGAAGAAATCGGCATGGCGGGCCAGTGCGTCGGCCTGCACGGCGGCGGCGGGCACCTCGATCATGATGCCCAGCGGCAGGACCGGGGCGTCCAGTTCGGCGCGCAGCCGTTCGCAGGCCGCGCGCAGCGCCAGCAGTTCCTGCACGCTGGTGACCATGGGAAACATCACGGACAGCCTTGCGCCATCGCGGGCCGCCCGGTACAGGGCGCGCATCTGGGGCTCCAGCAGGTCGGGGCGGCGCAGCAGCAGCCGCGCGCCGCGCACGCCCAGGAAGGGGTTGTCCTCACGCGGCAGCTCCAGGTGGGCGACCTGCTTGTCGCCGCCGATGTCCAGCGCGCGAACGATCAGCGGCCGGCACTCCAGCGCCTGCGCCATGGCGCGGTAGGTTTCGTACTGCTCGTCCTCGCCGGGCGTGCTGCCGCGCTCCAGGAACAGGAATTCCGTGCGCATCAGGCCCACGCCCTCGGCGCCCTGGGACAGGGCCAGCGGCACCTGCCCGGGCAGGTTGACGTTGGCGCAGACTTCGATGCGCACGCCATCGGTGGTGATGGCAGGCAGGCTGCGCTGCGCGGCCACGCGTTCCTGCAGTGCCTGCTGCTCGGCCATGTGGGCACGCGCCGAAGCCAGGTCCTGCTCCGAGGGATCAAGGTAGATGCGGCCATTGGCGCCATCGACGATGGCCAGGGCCCCATCGGCCATGCCCAGCACGCCGCCGCCTGCCGCCACGGCGGCCGGCAGCCCCAGCGTGCGCGCGAGTATGGCCGTGTGCGAGGTGGGACTGCCCTGCGCCGTGACCAGCGCGGCCACGCGCGCCGTGTCCAGCTGGGCGGTTTCCGAGGGAGAAAGATCGGCCGCGACCAGGATGCAGCCGCCTTCCGGCAGGCCATCCGGCCCCGCCGCTGCCAGCGAGGGCTGCAATTGCACGAGCACGCGCCGGCCCACGTCGCGCAGGTCGGCGGCACGCGCGGCCAGCGCAGGGTTGTCCAGCGCCTGGAGACGGGCAGCGCCCTCCTCCACGGCCTGGTCCCAGGCCCAGGCCACGCCGTGGCCCTGGACCATGAACTGGCAGGCGCGCGTGATGAGTCCGGTGTCGCCCAGCCACTCGGCCTGCGCGCTGAAGATGGCCGCATCGCCTTCGCCCAGGCGGTGGCGGGTGTCGTCATGCAGGGCGCGCAGTTGGCCCTGCGTCTCGGCCAGCGCCGCATGCAGCCGCGCACCGCCCACGCTGAGCGGCTCGGGCAGGTCGGGGATCTCGGCGGCCTCCACACGCCACTGGTGGATGCGGGCCACGGCCAGCCCCGGGCTGGCGCCCAGGCCCACAAAGGCAGGCCGCGCCAGCGGCGGCAGCCAGCCCGTGGCGGGCGATTCGGCCGCCTTGCGCGCAGCGGCGTCGGCATCGGCACGTTCCTGGGCCACCAGGGCCTGGGCCACGGCGCACAGGCGCTGGACCGCGGCCCTGGCGTCGAGCCCCTCTGCCGAGACGGTGACCTTGTCGCCTTCGCGCAGTCCCAGCTGCAGCAGGCTGGCCATCTGCCGCGCATCGGCCACCTCGCCGCCATGGCGCACCTGCATGCGCGAGGCAAAGCCGCGCGCCGCCTCCGCCCAGCGCGTGGCAGGCCGCGCATGCAGGCCGTTGGGATAGGCAATGGTCCATTCGCACGCCTCGGCCAGGTCCACTGCCGCCGGGCGGGCGGCAGGCGGTGCCGGGTCCGCCTGCCCCTGGAGTGCATCGATGACCTGCTGCGCATCGCCGGTGGTGAACAGCGCCTGCAGCCGGGGTGTCTGCAGCAGGCCGGCCAGGCGGCGCAGCAAGGTGATGTGGGCATCGGAGCGTGCCGCCACCGCCACGACCAGATGCACGTTCTGGCCGGCATTCCAATCCAGGCCCTCGCGCACCTGGAGCACGGCCACCGCGTCGCGCAGCACCAGGGCCCGGTCTTCGGCGCGGCCGTGGGGAATGGCCACGCCGTGGCCCAGAAAGGTTTCGGCCAGGGCCTCGCGCGCCTGCATGCCGGCGGCATAGCCAGGGGCCACGCAGCCGCTGTCCTGGAGCAGCCGGGCGGCCTGGTCAATGGCGTCGGCCTTGTCGCGCACCCTGGCGCCCAGGCGCACGGCGATCTGCAGGCCCGCAGGAGCGGTGGGTGCAACCGCCGGGAGGGATGAATGGGCATTGTTCATGGCGCGGATTGTGGGAACGTTCCCAACCATCGGTCAATCTGCACTGCAACATAACCTGGCCACCATCCGGCCATACCCCGGCATTTCTTTGGAGTTATCCTCTGCGGCACACCACAACCAACGGGAACGATTGCATTGAGCATCAGCATCAACGATGTGGCCCGTGCGGCCGGGGTTTCCAAATCAACGGTATCGCGCGCGCTGGCGGGCGGCTCGGTCAGCGAGGAGGTCCGGGCTCGGGTCGCGGCCGCCGTGCAGGCCACGGGCTACCGGCCCAATCTGATGGCACGCCGGCTGCGCGCGCGCGACGCAGGGCCCATGGGCGTGCTGGTGGCCGACATACGCAACCCGTTTTTCACGGCCCTGATCCGCGCGGTCGAGGCCGAGGCCTATCGCCAGGGCCGGCGCGTGCTGTTGTGCAATACCGACGAAGACCCGCAGCGCGAAGCCATGTACCTGCAGCTCATGCAGGAAGAGCGCATCGCGGGGCTGATCTTTGCGCCCACCCAGGCCAGCCTGCACAAGCTCGAGCGCATGCAGCTGGAGTTTCCCGTTGTCCTGGTGGACCGGGCGGGCGCCCCGGCCTTCCATGACAGCGTGGTGCTGGACAACGCCCAGGCCTGCGCCACCCTGGTCAGGCATCTGGTGGAACAGGGCCGCCGCCGCATTGCAGGCGTCTTCGGCAGCACCAGCAGCACGGCGCGCGAGCGCTGCGACGGCTATCTGGCCGCCATGCGCGATGCAGGCCTGGAGCCCGACTTGCGCCAATTGCCCCCGACCAGCGATGCCGCCGAGGCCGAAGTCACGCAATGGCTGCGCCAGCCGCAGCGGCCCGACGCCTTCGTGGCCAGCAACGGCCTGCTGCTGGAAGGCTGCCTGCGCGCGATACGCGCCGCAGGCCTGCGCATCCCCGGCGATGTGGCGCTCGCCGGCTTCGACAACGAGCGCTGGACAGAACTGGTGGCCCCCGCCATCACCGTGATCGAGCAGCCGATCGACGCCATGGGCCGAACGGCCTTCAGCCTGCTGATGGAGCGGCTGCATGCGCCCGAGCTGCCCGTGCGCAAGGTGGTCATGCAGGGGCGCTGCATCGTGCGCGAGTCCACGCAGGCGATTCGCTGAGCGCGGCTTTCGGGGCCGCCTGCCAAGCCCCGCCCCAGGAGGGGGCACATTGGACTTTCAATGTTACAAACAGTCGCAAACAACGGACTTGCACCCATAATCGCTCACAATTTTGTCCCGTTGACCTCATGAACCAGCCCCAACATCCCATCGTCCATGGCACGGAAGACGTGCTGATCAGCCTCTGCAACTCCGTCTCGCGCGTGCTCCAGGTGGCCACGCAGTGCCAGATCCAGTATTCGGGCATGGTGCAGCGCATCACCAAGACCAGCCTCAAGCCCGACATCGGCTGCTTTGTCCTGGTGGACGGCGGCTTTTCGGGCCTGGTGATCATCAACTTCTCGGCCGCCGCCGCCATGGAGCTGTACCGCAGCTACATGCTGAGCATGGGCATGGGTGAAGAGGACCTTGCCAGCTCCTACACCTCCGACGATGTCAGCAACGTCATGGGCGAGCTGATGAACCAGGTGGTGGGCGACTTCACCAGCAAGGTCCAGCGCGAGCTTCAGACCTACATCACGCAAAGCCAGCCCAAGATGATCCGCCTGAACAAGCAGGTCAACCTCAGCGTGGATGCCAACCTCGACTCTCCCGAGGCGCGCCGCGTGACCTTCTACACGGGCAACAACAACATCTTCTATCTCGAGCTGGCCATGGACCGCACGGAGTTCATCAAGGTGGTGGATTTCGAACCGCAGGAGCGCCCCGACCCGGACGCCCTCATGGCGCAGGCCAACGCCAGCGCCCCCGCCGCAGCGCCTGAACCGGCCGGGAGCACGGACACCGACGAACTGCTCAAGTCCCTGGGCATGTAGGCCCCGCCTCCCCTGCGGGGGCCAAAACCCTGACGCCTGCGGATGTATCAGGCGGCTCGGGGAAACGATATCGTTGACATGCAGATAATTGGAATACCAACTATTTGAATGCCACGATGTCTTCCCTTCCCGACCAGTCCCCGCCCGCGCAAGCCGATGCCGCCAGCGTGCAGCGGCATTTCATGTTCACGCTGGGCCAGGTCAACAAGCAATGGCGCCGCACGCTGGACAGGCTGCTGGCGCCCATGGGCCTGACCCAGGCGCTATGGATGCCGCTGATGCATCTGGCGCGTTCGCCTGAAGCCATGCGCCAGAAGGATCTGGCCCATTCCCTGGCGCTGGACAGCTCCTCGGTCGTGCGCCTGGTGGACGGCCTGGCCGCCCAGGGCTGGATAGAGCGCGTGGACGACAGCGACCGCCGCGTCAGGAAAATCCAGCTCACGCCAGCCGGCCATGCCCAGGTCGAAGCCGTGCAGGGCCTGCTGCAGCAGGCCCGCGCCCAGGTGCTGGGCGCCGTGCCGCCCGAGGAGCTGGACGCGGCCTACGCCACGCTGCAGCGCCTGCTGGAGGCCATGGCCGCCGAGCCCGCCTGCGACACGGACCTGCCCGACGAGCAGGCTGCCTGAGATGGCTGCCGAGCACTCTTCGCTGCCACCCGCCCAGGACCATGCAGCGGCCAGCCGCAAGGCGCCGCTATGGCTGCTGGTGGTCGTGACCATCGTCGGCACGCTGGCCATGCACATGTTCCTGCCCGCCCTGCCCGATGCGGCACGCCAGCTCCAGGCCGGCGCCAGCCAGATGCAGCTGACCATCACGGTCTACATCCTGGGCC
Organism: Delftia sp.; assembly: GCF_059499305.1. Taxonomy (NCBI): domain Bacteria; kingdom Pseudomonadati; phylum Pseudomonadota; class Betaproteobacteria; order Burkholderiales; family Comamonadaceae; genus Delftia; species Delftia sp. Next base: position 156,095 of record NZ_JCABYI010000009.1, on the reverse strand, counting down.
TGGGCGTGGGCCAGTTGATCTATGGCCCGCTGTCGGACAGCCTGGGGCGCCGCCCCATGCTGCTGGCAGGGCTCATCCTCTATGCGCTGGCCAGCCTGGCGGCCTTTCTCGCCCCGTCCGCCCCCTGGCTGATCGGCGCGCGGCTGCTCCAGGCGCTGGGCGGCTGCGCGGGCCTGGCCCTGGGCCGCGCCATTGCGCGCGATTCGAGCACGCCCGAGAACGCCGTGGGCAGCCTGGCGCTGCTCAACCTGATGATGATGATCGGCCCCGGCATCGCGCCGGCCATCGGCTCGGCCATCGACGACGCCCTGGGCTGGCGCGCCATCTTCGGCACGCTGGCCGTGGTCGGCGGCGTGACGGCCTTCGCCATCTGGAAGCTGCTGCCCGAAACCGGCCAGCCCACGGGCCGCCTGCACCTGGGCACCATCCGCGACGACTACCGCAGCCTGCTGCGCTCGCCGGCCTTCGTGGGCTTTGCCGTGGGCGGCGGCTGCGCCACCACGTCCATCTATGCCTTCCTGGCGGCGGCGCCCTTCGTGTTCATCGAGCAGCTGCATTCCACCAAGCATGAGGTGGCCATCTACCTGGGCCTGCTCATGGGCGGCATGGCCGTGGGCAATGCGCTGGCCCGCCAGCTGATACGCCACTGGCCCCTGGAGCGGCTGATGCTCAACGGCAATCTGCTGAGCCTGGCCAGCGCGGCCATGCTGCTGTTGCTGGCCCTGTTCAACCAGCTCACGCCGGCCATCGTGGTGGGGCTGATGGTGCTGTTCGCGCTGGGTTCGGGCCTGACCAGCCCTGCGGCGCTGGCCAGCGCGCTGAGCGTGCATCCGCGCCTCACGGGCTCGGCCGCCGGTGTCTACGGCAGCACGCAAATGGCCGTGGGCGGCCTGTGCACCTTGGGCGCCAGCCTGGGCAGCAACCCGGCGCTGTCGGCCGCGCTGGCCCTGGTCGTGGCGTGCGTGGTGGGGCAGTTGGGCTTTCGCAGCGCGCTGCGCCACGCGCAGCGTGCGCCCGGCTGAGGACCATGGTCCCCGAGGCGACGGCCCGGCCGCGCGGAGCGCAGGCGGGGCCAGGGCCTCGATTACATTGGCGCAGCCGTGGGCCCTTGCCACGGACCACAGGAGACAAAAAACATGCGCCAACTTTCCTTGTCAATCGTCCTGCGCCAGGCCGCCTCCGGCACGCTGGCGGCCGCCGCGCTGCTGGCCGGCCCGGCCGCCCAGGCCGGCTCCATCGAGGCCGCCGAGTTCAAGAGCGCCACGCTGCAGCGCAGCTGGACCTACAACGTCTACCTGCCCACGGGCTACGACGCCCAGTCCAGGCTGCGCTATCCCGTCATGTACCTGCTGCACGGCAACGACGGCCAGCGCAACGACTGGCCCGTCAAGGGCAATCTGCTGCGCACGGTGGACCAGCTGATCCAGAACGGGGAGATCCCGCCCGCCATCATCGTCATGCCCGACGCGGGAACAACCTGGTACGTGGACCTCAAGGAGCCCATGGAGACGGCCTTCTTCCAGGACCTCGTCCCCCATGTCGAGAAGAAGTACCGCACCCTCACCAGCCGCGATGGCCGCGTGATCGGCGGCCTGTCCATGGGCGGCTACGGCGCGCTGCGCTACGTGCTCAAGTACCCCGAGAAATTCCAGGCCGCCGCCCTGCTCAGCCCTGCCATCTACAACCCAGAGCCGCCCGCCGATTCCTCGGCACGCTCGGTCAAGGTCTTTGCCGAACCCAACACGGGCGGCCAGTACAGCACCACGGTCTGGAAGAGCTACAACTACCCTGTGCTGTGGGACAGCTTTCTCGCCCGCAAGATCAGCGTGCCCATGTACATCAACTCGGGCGACGACGATGAATTCATGATCGAGTCCGACGCCGCCCAGCTCTACGCCCAACTGCGCAGGAACAAGCAGCCTGCCGAGCTGCGCATCGTCAACGGCAAGCATGAATGGCCGGTCTGGGAAAGCACCATCGGCGACGCGCTCAAGTATGTGTTCCGCACCGTGCGCCGCCCGCAGGCGGACAACTGAGCCAGGCCATGAAGCAAAAAAAGGGGAGCCGATCGGCTCCCCTTTTTGATTGCATCAGCAGGTCCTACAGATTGCCGACCATCTTGGCAGGGATCACCCAGGCGTCGAACTGTTCGCCGGTCAGGTGGCCGGAAGCCACGGCGGCTTCGCGCAGGCTGGAGCCTTCCTTGTGCGCCTTCTTGGCGATGTAGGCCGCCTTGTCGTAGCCGATGTGCGGGTTCAGCGCCGTCACCAGCATCAGCGAGCGCTGCACCAGCTCGGTGATGCGCTCGCGGTTGGGCTCGATGCCCACGGCGCAGTGGTCGTTGAAGCTCTTCATGCCATCGGCCAGCAGGCGCACGCTCTGCAGGAAGTTGTGCGAGACCATGGGGCGGAACACGTTCAGCTCGAAGTTGCCCGAGGCGCCGCCGAAGTTGATGGCCACGTCGTTGCCGAAGACCTGGGCCGCCAGCATGGTCACGGCTTCGCTCTGCGTGGGATTGACCTTGCCGGGCATGATGGACGAGCCGGGCTCGTTCTCGGGGATGGAGATCTCGCCCAGGCCGCTGCGCGGGCCGGAGGCCAGCCAGCGCACGTCGTTGGCGATCTTCATCATGCTGGCGGCCAGCGTCTTGAGCGCGCCGTGGGCGTGGACCAGGCCGTCGCACGAGGCCAGGGCCTCGAACTTGCTGGGCGCCGTCACGAACGGGTAGCCGGTGAGCTGGGACAGCTCGGCCGCCACGCCCTCGGCATAGCCCTTGGGCGCATTCAGGCCCGTGCCCACGGCCGTGCCGCCCAGCGCCAGCTCGTACAGGTGCGGCAGCGCGGCGCGCACATGCTTTTCGCCATGGGCCAGCTGGGCCACCCAGCCCGAGATTTCCTGGCCCAGCGTCAGCGGCGTGGCGTCCTGCAGATGGGTGCGGCCGATCTTGACGATGTCGGCATAGGCCTCGCTCTTGGCCTGCAGCGTATTGCGCAGCAGGGCAATGGCGGGCAGCAGCTTTTGCTCGATGGCCGTGACGGCAGCCACGTGCATGGCGGTCGGGAATACGTCGTTGCTCGACTGGCTCTTGTTCACGTCGTCATTGGGGTGGACCAGGCGCGATTCGCCCCGCTCGCCACCGAGGATTTCGCTGGCGCGGTTGGCCAGCACCTCGTTGACGTTCATGTTGGTCTGCGTGCCCGAGCCCGTCTGCCAGACCACCAGCGGGAACTCGTCCGGGTGCTTGCCGGCGATCACCTCGTCGGCGGCAGCCAGGATGGCCCGGGTCTTCTTCTCGTCGAGCAGGCCCAGCTTGTGGTTGACGGTGGCCGAGGCCTTCTTGACCTGGGCCAGCGCGTGGATGATCTCGCGCGGCTGCTGCTCGCCGCTGATGTCGAAGTTCTGCAGCGAACGCTGCGTCTGCGCGCCCCAAAGCTTGTCTGCGGGGACGGCTATGGGTCCGAAAGTGTCTTTTTCCTGGCGGGTCGCGGTCATTGGTGTGGACTCCTTGGTGAAAACAACGCGGCGCAGTTGGCTGGAGGCAGGTCGGCGGGCCGCGCGTTGCGTGGCTCGGGGATGTCTGGCTGGCGGGGCCGCAATGGCAAAAACCCGCCCATGGTAACTCCGCAAATGGGAACCTCTCGCATCCATCCCCCACTGAGGTGTCGCCGAGGCGGGCTTGTCCAGGCAAACCCCTCGACTCTTGTACAAGACTGCACCCCTTGCGTGCACTTTCCGCCGCGCAGCGCCGATAATCGCCCCCGGGATTCCCCTCCCCTGTTCCCCCGATCAAAAAGACACCCCACCGATGACCACCACGATCCGCCAGCAGGACCTGATCGATTCGATCGCAGGCGCCCTGCAGTACATCAGCTACTACCACCCCGCCGACTACATCGCCCACCTGGCCCGCGCCTACGAGCGCGAGCAGAGCCCGGCGGCCAAGGACGCGATGGCCCAGATCCTGACCAACTCCAAGATGTCGGCCACCGGCCACCGCCCGATCTGCCAGGACACCGGCATCGTCAACGTGTTCCTGAAGGTGGGCATGGACGTGCGCTGGGAAGGCTTCACGGGCGGCCTGGAAGACGCCATCAACGAAGGCGTGCGCCGCGGCTACAACCACCCCGACAACACGCTGCGTGCCTCGGTCGTGGCCGATCCGCTGTTCGCGCGCAAGAACACCAAGGACAACACGCCTGCCGTCATCAACGTGCAGATCGTGCCCGGCGACAAGCTGGACGTGACCGTGGCCGCCAAGGGCGGCGGCTCGGAGAACAAGTCCAAGATGATCATGATGAACCCCAGCGACAACCTGGTGGACTGGGTTCTCAAGACCGTTCCGACCATGGGCGCGGGCTGGTGCCCGCCGGGCATGCTGGGCATCGGCATCGGCGGCACCGCCGAGAAGGCCGTGCTGCTGGCCAAGGAAAGCCTGATGGAAGACCTGGACATGTACGAGCTGCAGGCCAAGGCCGCGCGCGGCGAGAAGCTCGACCAGGTCGAGGAACTGCGCCTGGAGCTGTACGAGAAGGTCAACGCCCTGGGCATTGGCGCGCAAGGCCTGGGCGGCCTGGCAACCGTGCTGGACATCAAGATCAAGATGTACCCCACGCATGCGGCCTCCAAGCCCGTGGCCATGATCCCCAACTGCGCGGCCACGCGCCACGCGCACTTCGTGATGGACGGCTCCGGCGCGGTCTACATGGACGCCCCCTCGCTGGACCTGTGGCCCAAGATCGACTGGGAGCCCGACTACAACAAGTCGCGCCGCGTGGACCTCAACGCCCTGACCAAGGAAGAAGTGGCCAGCTGGAAGCCCGGCGACACACTGCTGCTCAACGGCAAGATGCTCACGGGCCGCGATGCCGCCCACAAGCGCATCCAGGACATGCTGGCCAAGGGCGAGAAGCTGCCCGTGGACTTCACCAACCGCGTGATCTACTACGTCGGCCCGGTGGACCCGGTCAAGGACGAAGCCGTGGGCCCCGCAGGCCCGACCACGGCCACCCGCATGGACAAGTTCACCGACATGATGCTGGAGCAGACCGGCCTGATCGCCATGATCGGCAAGGCCGAGCGCGGCCCGGTGGCCATCGAGTCCATCAAGAACCACAAGTCGGCCTACCTGATGGCCGTGGGCGGCGCCGCCTACCTGGTGTCCAAGGCCATCAAGAACGCCAAGGTCGTGGGCTTCGAGGACCTGGGCATGGAAGCCATCTACGAATTCGACGTGGTGGACATGCCCGTGACCGTGGCCGTGGATGCCGGCGGCACCAGCGCCCACATCACCGGCCCTGCCGAATGGCAAAAGCGCATCGCATCCGGCGAGTTCAAGACCATTGAGATTGCCTCGGCCTGAGGCCGGCGCCAAGCGCAAAGAGGCCGCCTTCGGGCGGTCTTTTCATTGGCGCGGGCATTTGTGACAGACTGCCCGCTGCCTGCAACACTGCCCATTCAACATGACCATCGCGCTCGTCCTCATCGCCCTGCTGGCCGCGACCAGCCTGGCGTGGCGCCTGTCCTCCCGCCGCCATGTCCTGCCCTGCCCGTCCTGGCTGCGCTGGATGGTCGAGCTCGACAATCCCTTCGCGGCCAGCAACAAGGCCGCCTTCATCGTCGGGCAACTGCAGATCCAGCCAGGCATGAAAGTGCTGGACGCGGGCTGCGGCCCGGGCCGCGTCACCCTGCCGTTGGCACGTGCCATCGGTGCGCAGGGACAGGTGCTGGCCGTGGACCTGCAGCCGGCCATGCTCGAACAGGTGGCGGCCAAGGCGTGCGCGCAGGGGCTGGAGAATGTGCGCACCCAGGCGGCGGCGCTGGGCCAGGGGCAGCTGGCAGCCGAGCAGCACGACCGCGCCGTGATGGCCGCCGTGCTGGGAGAGATCCCGGACCGCCAGGCCGCGCTGGCCGACGTGTTCCAGAGCCTGCGCCCCGGCGGCCTGCTGGCCGTGGCCGAGCTGGTCTTCGACCCGCATTTCCAGCGCCGCACCAGCGTGGAAAAGCTGGCAGGCAAGGCAGGCTTCATCCCCCACTCCTTCCACGGCCATGCAGCCGCGTATCTGCTGGTACTGCAGCGCCCTCTCCAACCATGACCACCACACATTCCCCTGTAGCGACCCTGCGGACACCGCGCCTGATACTGCGCCAGTGGCAGGCCGGCGACCGGCAGCCCTTTGCCGCGCTGAATGCCGACCCACAGGTCATGGAGCACTTTCCGGCACTGCTCAGCCGTGAACAAAGCGATGCCATGGCAGACAGGATCCAGGCACTGATCGAGGAACGCGGCTGGGGCTTCTGGGCGGCAGAGCACCTTGCCAGTGGCGAGTTCATGGGCTTCATCGGGCTGCACACTCCCGCCGCGTCTTTGCCGTTCTCGCCCTGCGTGGAAATCGGCTGGCGGCTCGCCCGGCCTTTCTGGGGCCAGGGCCTGGCCAGCGAAGGCGCGCGGGCGGCGCTGGAGTACGGCTTCGGCGCGTTGCATCTGGAGTCCATCGTCTCGTTCACCGCGCTGTCCAACCTGCGTTCGCAGGCCGTGATGCAGCGCCTGGGCATGGAGCGCGACGCCCATGACTTCGACCATCCGGAGGTGCCGGCAGGCCATGCGCTGCGCAGGCATTGCCTGTACCGCCTGACACATGCCCAATGGCTGCAGCAGCAAGCCATGGCCCGAGCATGAACGCGCCCGAGCGGGCATACTGGGCGCCGCCTCCAAAAGCCTTTATCCGCATCTCCACATGACCTCCCCGGCCTCTCCCATCGGCGTCTTCGACAGCGGCATCGGCGGCCTCAGCGTGCTGCAGGCGCTGCGCCATGAGCTGCCGCATGAGCGCTTCATCTACCTGGCCGACAGCGGCTATGCACCGTATGGCGATGCACGCGGCGACGCCTTCGTGCAGCAGCGCACGCGCACCATTGCGCGCCACCTGTGCGAGCAGCACCAGATCAAGGTACTGGTGATCGCCTGCAATACGGCCACGGCCGCTGCCGTGGACATGCTGCGCGCTGAAATGCCCGAACTGCCCCTGATCGGTGTGGAGCCCGCCATCAAGCCCGCTTCGCTATCGAGCCAGACCGGCCACGTGGGCGTGATGGCCACGCGCGGCACGGTGAGTAGTGCGCGCTTTGCCCGGTTGGTGGCCGACCATGGCCAGCGCGTGCAATTCCATGTCCAGCCCTGCGACGGACTGGCCAAGGCCATCGAGGAAAGCACGGAGCAGCCCGTTCCCGCCGACCCCATGGCCACCGAGGTCGCGCGCCTGTGCGCCAGGTATGTGAATGCCCTGGGCAGCTTCGGACAGAAGACGGGCGAGATGGATTCCCTGGTGCTGGGCTGCACCCACTACATATTCGCCCGCGAGCAGTTGCGCACGCTGCTGGGGCCGGACATCCAGTTCATCGACACCGGTGCCCCGGTGGCCCGCCAGACGCGGCGCGTGCTGGACCGCCTGGGCACCCTGGCCAGCGAAACAGGACCCTTGCCCGCGGCGGAGGGCCAGGTCCGGTTGATGACCACGGGATCGCTGCAGGCCCTGCAGTCCGCCGCATCGCGCTGGCTGGATCTGCCCGCGCAATGCTGCTCGTCCGTTCAGGTCGGCGAATCCAGCGCCATCCCCACGGCCGCTTGAATCACGGCTGCGCCTGCCACAGGCGCCGGCCCGAGTGGTCCATCCAGCTCAGGTACAGCCGCAGCTCGAACTCCAGCTGGTGGTATTCGGGCTCCATGTGGGTGCACAACTGGTAGAAGGCCTTGTCGTGATCGGGCTCGCGCAGATGGGCCAGCTCGTGGACGACGATCATGCGCAAGAAAGCCTCGGGCGCCTGCTTGAACAGTGCGCCGATGCGGATCTCATGCCGGGCATTGAGGCGGCTTCCCTGCACCACTGTGCGGCGCGTGTGCAGCCCCAGGGCGTTGTGGACCACATGGATGCGGCCGTCGTAGGCCACCTTGTTCAGCGTGCCGGCGTTGCGCAGGTGCCGGCCCTTGAGGGCATCCACGTAGTCATAGAGGCTCTTGTCCGTGCGCACGGCATGGGCCTCGGGATGCTTGCGCAGCAGCCAGGCCTCGGCCTTGTCATCGGCCAGCCAGCCACGCACCTGTGACTGCAGCGCGGCCGGGTAGGCGGACAGGTAGGGAAGCGGCAGCGCGCCACCGGCCACCTCGCGCCGCTGCTCGCGCTGGCGGCGCACGGTCTCGGTGACTGCTCCGGAATACTTGGGCGTGCTGGCCTGTGCCGCCATGGCTGTACGCTGCGCGGGGCAGCGCCTTGCGCTCAATGCAGGTGGCGGGGGCGGCGGTTGCCGCCGTGGCCCGAACCCGATCCACCCATGCCGCGCGGCGGCTTGCCGATCTCCAGCGAGCTGACCAGGGCGTCGAAGCGCTGGGAGAACAGCTTGTCGATCTCCTGCACCACGCCACCCAGCTCGGAGCCGTCGAAATGGCGCTCCATCAGGTTGACCACGTCCTGCACCAGCAGGTCGCGCTGCACCTGCATGATGGCCGCGGGCGTCGGGCCCACGAAGAGCATGACGAAGTCGTCGCGCGACTCGGCCTCTTCGGACTCCTCTTCCTCGTCGAACTCGGTGTCGTAGAAGGTCACCTCGATGGCAGCGCCCTGCTCGGCCAGCTCGTTGATGCCCATGCACATGTCGTCCAGCGACTGGCGGAAGTCCTCATCGCCGCGCACCGTCCAGCACACCTGGAGCAGGCGCTCCTTGGTATCGAACTGGATGCCGGGCTCTTCTTCGTAGACGCTGCCAGCGCCATCGGCCAGGGAGCGGGCACCCGCATACTTCCACAGCGGGCCCAGCGCTTCCTGCAACTGCTCGTAGGTCGTGTCGGGGCGCAGCAGCACCTGGCCGTGCACGTGGATTTCAAATGGAGCGTTGTAATTCGACATGTTCTCGTCTGGGATGAGTTTGGCCACACCTGTCACGCCGCACCATGTGCCACGATCAATGTCAACGGAACGCATGCAGGCATCGCCATCACTGTCTGCCCGAGCCGCGCCATCCAGGCAAGCAGCCCGGGGCCTGATGAAGGGATTCTCGCACGTAATGCAGCCGGCAAGGACTTGGCGGCGCATGGCCACAATGCGGTGCTGCAAGAGCACGAAGCCAGCAACATGCACTGCGCAGCACCGCGAAACATTGCGCAACCGCAGCATTCGCCTCAACGCAAAATTGCTACAAAGATTGCAGCATCAGAACGTTGCTGCACATAGCTCATGGTGCCCCGAGCCGGGATCGCAAACCCAGCATTGGCGCCATTTTTTGCTGAAATTGGGGGGTTATTGCTGGGATGAAGCTGGCTCCGGAGATGAGCCGGCCGGCTCCAGACCGGCATCAATGGCCGCACACGCCAGAGCCAGCCAGCGCGGAAGCGCCCCCTCGCGCTTGAGGTACTCGGCGAACGTAGTGCGGCCCATGCCGAGGGCCTCAGCCGCAGTGTTGTATGTGTAGCCGTGGCGGGCCTGCCAGGCGCGAAGGTCGCTCGCTGTCATCACAAGACCTCGCGGATGTACTCTGCCGGGATCTCGCTGCGGACCATGGGATGGTCAAACTCCAGGCGGTCGCGCTCGACCTCGATGAGGTCTTCCGCCATGGCCTCGTCGCTGATCTCGTAAATCTTCCCGCCGTGCTGCTCTACGTGCTCGCGGGCGTCATCGAGGCTGTCATAGCAGTGCACGTAGTGAGCGTGATACTGAGCCAGCTCGCCGGCTTCGGGCCAGCGGCTTGCGTACATCTCATAGGCCTCGTCGCCGTGCAGCGCGAACAGGGAGAGGATGGCTCCTTGGTGTTCTTGCGGTGCAACGTGGTAGATCATTCTGGGCCCCTGGTTGTGGCGCTCAACGTGTCGCCATGGGTGTTAATGTAGTACGGAATCCGTACTGCGTCAACACCTTTTTCAGCGCGCAACCTTTGGCCAGGCATCCCGCATCAACGCGGCGTCAGCGGCGTTGTGCAGCTCAACAACGCGGCCAGCAGCCGCACCTCGTAGCCTTCGCGGCGGTCGATCTCGGCCAGGGCTGCGCGCAGCAGCTCGAATGGGTCAGCATCGTCGGCCAGGGTTTCCGTGGGCATGGCGGGCCTGTCCGGAATGGGCTCGCGGCACTCCACGGGCACGGGCACCTTGACCTCCTGGATCTCGACCCTGGGCACGGAGCTGCAGCCGACCAGGGCCAGCACAGCCAGCAGCAGCGGACCTTGCAAAATCCGCGATTTGTCAACCAGCCGATCTTGCATTTTTCCCGATCTGTCAACCAGGGCAGTCCGCGTCATGGCTTTGCCCTCCCCTTGAGCCACTGCGCGCCCAGGGCCTGCAGGCTCGCGCAGCTGTCTCCGGGCGCGGCCGGCGCCGTGGCCAGGGTGTAGTCGGCGCGGGCATTGAGCGCCTGGGCTTGGCCAGCGGCGACAGCACGGGCCGGCGCTGCCTCGGCTGCACGCTGAGCAGCCACCGTGCCCAAGGCCTCGGTGGCATCGCTGCAGGCCTGAGCGCCCTTGAGCGCGCCGTCGCGCTGTTCCTGCATGCTCACCAGCTCAGCGGCAGCCGTGGTTGCATCGTCTCGGGCAGACAGCCAGGCCCAGCCCAGCAGCAGGTTTCCGGCTGCGAGCGCGGCCACGATGGCGTGCGTGGGCGCGATCATGCTGCGGCCCCCAGAAGGTTTTTGCCAATCCTCCGCGCCCAACCCTTGCCGAAGCTGCCCCAGGTGGGGCGGTCGGCCATGAAGAGCAGCCGGTGGCCGTTGTAGCGGGCAGCCAGAGCCGGCCCAGCAGCTGCAGCAGCCGACATGGTCTTGGGGCCGAGGATGCCATCATCCACCGTGCCAGCCGCGCGCTGCAGCCACTTGATGGACTGCGCGGGCCCGCTGTTGACGGCGCCATCGAACACGTCGAAGCGCACCACCTCGGGCAGCTCGTCGGCTCGCACGGGCGTCCAGTACAGGCGCCGATAGATGCTCTTTGCGCGGTCGCGCGGCAGGTCCCGCATCTCGCCCAAGTAGCCGTCGGCGCGGGCAACGCGGGCCGTGACGCCCCACATGGTCTCGCCGCCCGGGTCCGCTGAGTTGTTGCTGTAGCCGCCCTCATGGCCCAGCAGGCGGTCGAATGCCTGGTCAAAGTTCATGGTCGTCTTGCCTCCGCATGGGGTGCGCAGCCGAGTGCCAGCGCGCCACGTTGATGAGCAGGCCCGCGAGCACGCAGGCGCTGAAAATGGTGTCGCCCACGGTGGTCCATGTGCCCCACAGGGCCGGCTGCATGCCCGAGGCCAGAGCGCCTGCCAGCAGCAGCGCATACCTGGCGCGGGCCAGCTTGTGTACGCGCGCAACGTGGGAGTTGAGCCGGCAGATGCAGGCCCAGCCGATGGCCAGGCAAATACCCAGGTTGAGCATCGCAAGCAGCTGATGGGATTGCCATGTCATGGAGTGCCCCCTTCCCCGCCGCCGCCCGCTTTTCGCTCCAGCACGCGGCCGGCGCGCTCGAAGACCCAGCGGCCGAGCCGCGGCCAGTCGTCGCCCACGCCGCCCACGACGAGCGCAATGGGCGCCAACATCCAGTTGGTCTCATCCATTCCCATCCAGCGCCCCGCGAGGGTGGCCAGGCCGGCAGTGATGAGCAGGGCCGTGGCATTGAGCCGTGCGAAGTAGCCCACGGCGCCGAGCCGCGAGCTGGGATCGCGCCGGCCCAGTGCCCACGCGGCGCCCACGGTCGATGCAATGACGATCACTGCATACGGACCGATGTAGCCCGCCATCGCAGGCCCGAAGAGCACGGACGCGATTGCCACAGCTGCAGCTGTTGGTTCAAGTTGATTCATCGGCCCTCCTCCGGGCATGAAAAAGCCGCCTCGCGGGCGGCTGTCGTGGGGTGGTCAATCGGGACGGTCAGAGCGTCACAGCAAGCGCGAAGGCCGCATCGAGCGATTCCGGTGTGCCGCCGAGCTGGGCCCACAGAGCTGACAGGAACGGGTTTTGCCGCTCCCAGGTGTCGGCCTCGTACTCGATCTGAGCTGCGCGCTTGTCCGCGTCGTCGGGCATGGCCGCAATGGCAGCCTCGGCGCTGTCGAGCAAGCCCAGCATGAGCAGCGCGAGACGGCCCTGGCGGCGCGAGCACGAGTGCGGCACAAGCTCGACGCGAAGGGCATCCGGCCAGCGGGTCACTGCCAGGCCGTCAATGATTTCAGTGATCATTTCGCTCATGACAGCCCCCTCAGTCGGTATGCCCAGAAATCCGTTGACGCTGTCGTGGCAATTGCCGGGGTGATGTACACCGACAAGGACCGCCGGAATTCCAGAGGATAGGAATCCTCCCACGTATAGACACCCTCGACTGCTGACGAGTTCATCGTTGTGCGGCCGAGAATCGCAAAGCCTTGACTAGTCGCTAAAGTAAGCGACTGGTCCAGTAGAACACGGCCATCTGCAATAACCTCCCAACGGGTCGTGCGGTTCGATCCTGAAGTCTGTGCTGCTCCAAGAAACGTAAGGCTTCCACGTCCAGTCGCGCTGACCAGCAAAGTCCGCGCCCCTGCAGAGATTACTGGACTCACTTTGGTAGCGCCATATGTTGCAAATTGAGAGTTTGTTGCGAAATTGCCTGCGGGCGGCGCGAGCGACGGGATACGCCGGTAGCTGGCAGCAACATAGTTTGTGATGTCGTCTGCGGGGTCAGTTGTGCCGGCACCATCTGCCGCTATCCGCGTATACAGCTCGCCATCAGCAGGAGAGCGCACGGTGTCCCATTTCAGGACCGTGCGGCCGCTGAACCAGATGGGAATGCTGCCGCCGCCCTGGCCCAGCAATTCAGGAAGTGTCGTCATACAAGCCCTCGTGTCGAATCTTGATAGGTGAGAACGCCGGTGCTGCCAAATACCGCAGTCAGCAATTGCGTGCCAATGGTGCGGCCACGCAGTTTCGTGGTGCCCCAGGCCTGGGTGTATTGGGCACCGTCGCCAATGGCTTCGATAATCCCGATCTTGTCGCCAGCTGTCCAGGACGTGGGCAGCGTGAGCGTGATGCCTGCGGCGGCAACGATGTAGGCGACGCCAGCGACGCACGTCGTGTTTGCAGTGACAACCTGGCGCGTCAGTCCCGAGGCAGCACCAGGTGCAGCAACGCCGATCACCCAGTCCGCCTTTGCGCTCGCCCCCGAGAACACGTCCACCCCGATGACCATGGCGCCCGTGGTCGAGTTGTAGCTCTGGATGTAGCCGCTCATCGACGTTGCAGGATCGCTGGTGGAGGTGGCCACCACATACATGCCCACGACAAACGAGCGGTTCGCTTCAATCGTGAAGCTCTTCGCGCCGGCGCCAGGCGTCACGCTTGTGGTGCTAGACCCTTTGATCTGCTCGGATGCGAAGACGGCGGCCTGGTCGCGGAAGTCCTCAGCTGCATCGCGCGCAGCCTCCGAGGCGTTCTTCGCCAAGACCGAATCATCACGCGCCGATTCAGACCCGCTGCGCGCTGTCTCTGCACCTGTGCGCGCAGTGCTGGCAAGTCCCGCCTGGGTTGTTGCCGTGCTTGCCGCGCCTGTCGCAATCCCGGCCTGAGTTGTGGCAGTGCTGGCTGCAGCGTTGGCCGTGTTGCGGTAGCCCATGGCCAGGTCAGCCTCAACTGCGGCCGCATCCGCCGAGGCATCCGCCGCCACGGCCCGTTCATTGGCAGCAACGGCGTTCTGGTAAACCTTGGCATTTTCAGCGTTGATCTGCGGCACCATGGTCACCTGGGCCGCCACGGTCGCAAATGCCTTTTCGCTGAATACGGCTGGCGTATCGGTTGGCGCAGGTGCTGGCGGCAATTCCGTGATGAGTGTTGGGTTGACGGGTTCCGTCATGTCAGGCCCTCCAGTTCCAGTTCAGAGTCCGCATAGTCGTAATAGGACAGGATGATTTCGAAGTTTTTGTAGAAGCCATAGATCACCGTGGACTCGAATCGGTCAGACCCAATCCAAAGGCATGGCGTGGCGCGCACAGAGGCGCAGAAGGAATTGAACGAATCCACTTCACTGGATTGAAGAAGCAACTGGAATGCAGCCCTCTTGGCGTAGTTCCGCTCCACAAGCACAACGTCGCCGAATTCAGTCCGCTCCTTGCGCGAGTAGTCCTGAATCCCCAGGCGCGCGCCGGACCGAACACCCAGCGCGAACGCGCGGGTCTGCCCCATCAAGATCACGCCGACTGCAAGATCCGCAGTGCCAGATACGTCGATGAGGATGTCGGCCATCGGGAAGCTGGGTAGGTCCTGCAGCAGCGCTTGCGTGGGCGTTGTGCGCACCCCGAAATACCACTGCCACCAGTCTGCGGCGGCGGGCACGGGCGCCATCGACGTGGTTTCGTCGTACACCTCGCCGAAGGTCGGATCGATCACACGCACGCGGATGCTTGTGGCGCCCGCGACGTTGAGCAGACCGAGCGATGTGATCGCCTGGCCCGGCTTGATCCGGTAGCTGATGTTGTTGGCCTGTTTGACCTGGCTCGACACGGACTTGTCGAACGGCTTCCAGCGGTTGGTCGGCCCGACCTCGACCCACTTGGGCTCGGCGGACGGCGTCGCGGGGTTGTTGCCCGTGTTGCTGTCCGCCGTGCTCTCGTAGACCTTATGCTGGGCTGCGAGGATCACCCGCTGGCCCTTCGTGTAGGTCGTCCCGGCCGCCCACTCTGGATAGTCGTTCTCCGGCACATCGGTGCTCACCAGCATGGCTGGCGTTACCGTCAGTGGCGCGACGACCGTGAGCTGCGAAATGCTCATGCAGTTGCCTCCTCTCGTTCATGTGGCAGACCGTCGCCATCCCAGCGCTGCAGCAGCCGCGCAATCTGTGCGTTCAGGCGCACGATCTCGCCTGCTTGCTGCCTGCGCTCCTCGCGGCTCTGGACCGCTTCGGATAGCAGCTGCTGGACCAGCCCCTCCAGATTCCCGCCCCCCATCGACCCACCGGCCCAAGGGTTGAAGGCCTTGGGCACAATGGCCTCGCCCTCATGGATCTGGGCCAGCATGTCCTTGGGCACGTAGTTGGTGCCGATGTCATAGGACGGCATGCGCTGGTTTGCCAGCCACGCCTCCCAGTCGGCTTGCCGAAGACCGGACAGCTCGGCCAGGTCCTGCGGCGTGGCGTTGACACGCAGCGCCCAGGCATACAGGCCGGCAGCATCCCCCGAGCCATCGAACGAGTGATACCCGTCCTTCAGGCTGTTCAGCCGATCCACGCGATCCTTCGCAGTCACGGACGCGTAATACGCAGAGCCGTCCGGGTTCGTGTAGACATGCTTGTAGGGGGAGTCGCCTCCGTCGCTGTGCAGGTTGCTGCCAGAGCCCGGTGTGACATCCGATCCCAGGCCGCCACCCTTCCCAGGCTTCGAGCCAGTTCCGGCCGGCTGCTCTGGGAACATCAAGGCCTTCAAGGCTTGGATGGCCTGTTCAACGCTGAGCGTGGCGTCGATCTGGGCCTTGTTGTCGTCCAGTAGGTCGCGCCAGTAGCTGAGCGTCTTGTCCAGCTTCTGGAGTTGCTCTTGCGAGTTCTTCAGCTGCCGCTCTTCGACGCTGAGCTGGGTGTCGCCGTAGCCGGAGATCTGCTTGAGCTGGTTGGCCAGCACCAAGGCATCCCGGTCGCGCTCAAACTGCGATGCGTAGCGGCCCGATGTGATGCCGCCGCGCGCCGCGCTGATCGCGTCGGTGAGCCCGTCGTAGCTGGAGAGCTTGGCCCCACCGCGCAGGCCGGCAATGGCCCGCTCGATGTACAGCATGCCCTGCACCGCCTGCATCTGGCCCGCAGACTCGATGCTGCCGAACAGCTCCTTGGCGGCTTGCTTCAGCGGCGTCAGGATGCCCGTGATCGCCTGCACGGACTCCTGAGCGTTGGACGCCACGGCTTGCCAGTACTGCTGCTCGCGCGCGATGGCCGCTTCGAAGTTGGCCATGGCCAAGTCCTTGGCCTTCTGCTGCGCCTCTTCCAGCGCGCGCGCGGCCTCCTCGGCAGCTGTCTTCGCGGCGTCAGCAGCCACCTCGGCCGACTTCTGCGCCGCGTCGGCCGCCACGCCGAACAGCTGCGCCAGGGCCAGCAGCTTGGCCGCCAGCTCGTTGTCGCCAGACGCCAAAGCGTCCTCGATCAGCTTCCTGAAGGCCTTCTTCGCGGCCTCGCCACCTGCAGGATCGATGTCGATGCCCAGCTTTTTGAGCTGGTCGCGCACCTGGCGCTGCAAGATCTCGGCCCTTTCCTGCTCGCTGTAGAAGCCGGCATAGAAGGCGTTGACGTTGTTGGCCAGCGCCTCGATGCCGTTGCTGAACTTGAGCAGTTCGGTCTGAGCCTTGGCGGTCAGGTTCGCGAACCCGATCACCGTGTCCGCCCAGCCCTTGAACGCGGCATCGATGACGGCGATCTTCTGGATCGCGGCGTTGAGGCCCTCGATGGTCACGTTGTCGCCCAGAGCATCAAGCTCCTCGCGCATCCAGCCCGGTATATCCCCCCTCTTGATCTCGTTGACGAGCTCACCACCCATGTCGGCGACAAACTGCGCCCAGGCCTTCTCCGGGTCCCTGTCCATGTCCCGGTTTTTGTACTTTTTCAGCACTTCGCCCGTGACTTTGTCCAGGATCTGGAAGTAGCCATACACGCCTTCATCCGCATACTTGGGGTTCGTCGAAAACCCGGCCGCGATGTCGATCTCTCGCGCGCCACCCCCGCCGATCTTGGCCAGGGCCTTGTACATCTCCAGCATGCCGTTGACGGTCTTTTGCAGCTGCTTGTCGATTGCCTCGTTCTTGCGTGTGGTGAAGTCGCCGAGAGTGTTGCCCCAGGCGTCCGTGCCCAGCACCTGCATCACTGCAAGGTCGCGGTCGGTGGTCGCAGTCGATGCGACGCCGCCCGAGTGGTTCGGGCCGCGGCTGCCGAACCAGTCGCCGGACAGGATCTTGAGCACGGCCAGGCCGGCGCCCAGGTATGGCAACGCACCGCCCAGCATGCCCAGCGCCGACGAGCCGCCGGCCAGGATGCCGGCCGCGCCCGCGCCGCCCAGGCTGGAGCCAGTCAGCGTGGCCATGATGCCGGCGCCGATGGAACTGCCAACCGTGGTCAGCGACATGCCGCCGAACAGCAGGTTGCTGACCAGCCCCGAGGCACCACTGCCCAGAAGGCTCGTCGCGGCCGCGCCGCCGGCACCGCCGCCGCCGATGAGCCCGCCCACCACGGCCTGGACGACCGGCTGCAGCACCAGCGTGGCAAACAGCCGCTTCAGGTACACGGCCGCGTCGGTGCCCCCGGCCATAATGTAGTCACTGAGCGTGCGACTGATGGTCTGGGAGACCTTTTCCCAGTCCTGGGCCATCTGCTTCGCGGCCCGGGTGTTGCTTTCGCGGATGCCCTTCTGCTGCATCAGTTCAGCCAGCTCACGCCGCGCGTTGATCTCCTTCTGGAGCGACAGCAGCGTCTGTCCATCAGCCTGCTGGTTCAGCGCCTGCTGGTAGGCGTCCTCCGCGCGCGCCAGCGCGATCTGAGCGATGGCCTCCGCATGGGTGATCCCAGCGGCAGCAGCCACTTTGTGCGCCTCTTCCTCGTCCTTGGCCTTCTGGACCGACTCCATCACCTGAGCGACGCTTCGCTCACGCTGGCTGGCCAGCTTCTCCTGAGCCTTCCCTTCCTCTTCCCACGCCTTCACCCGGGCCTTGGTAGTGGCAGCCTCCTCTTTTGCCAATGCGATGGCGAAAGGCTGCTTCTTGATGAGGTCCTCGACATACTTCACGTACTGGGCCTGCGTCAGGAAGCCCTTGGCGAACTCCTTTTGCCCACGCGCCAGCTCGTCGTAGTAGGTGCTGGAAAGACCGGCAAGCTCGGCGTACACCTTGGCTTGGTCGGAGAGCTCCTTTTTCGCTTCGCGGGCGGCAGCAGCACTGCCCTTGTTGGCCTTGTTGTGCTCTTCGGTCACCCACGCCAACACGGTTTTGATGTCCGCATCGCTCTTGCCGGCTTCAATTGCTTCGTTGCGCGCCTTGGTGAGCTTTTCCTCGAGCGAAATTTCCTTCTTCAGCGCCTCTGCGTAATCCTTGTCGAATGCAATGCGGGCGTTCATCCGGCGCGCGGCTTCCTCCGATGCCACGGCTGCAATCTTCTCGGCATCAGCCTTCTCCAGGAGAGCCCATTCCTCGGCGCGCAGAGCGTCAATTCGCTCCTTGATCTTCTTCACATAGGCCGCATTGCTACGCCCGGTCGCGGCGCCGCCATCGGTCTGGCCAAAGCCAGACTCGGATTGCGCCAGGAGCGCTGACAGCTCCTTTTGCACTGCGCCAAGCTGCTGATTGATGCTCGAGGCGCGGCCCACGTTGAGCATTGCATCCCATGCGTCGGCGGCTGCACCCTTGATGGAAATCCAGCCGCGCTCGATATAGCCCAGGGACTCCTTGATGGTCTTGCCTCGGTCGCGCATGGAGCTGTCCAGCGCATCCATGGCAACGCGAGATGCGTCAGCCTTCTTCCCTTGGTCCTCCAGGGCCTTGATCTGCTCGTAAACGCTCACCGTGAGGAAATTGGCCCCCTCGTTGAGCTTCAGCACGGCAGCGAGCGGGTCTTTCTGCAAAGCCGAGAACTGCTCTGCCGTCTTCCCCACTGCTTGGCTGGTGACCTTCTCCCACTCGATCGCAGTCTGGGTGTATCGGCGCAGCTCGTCGCCCCCACGCACACCGGCCGCCACAAAATCTGCCAGGCCAGATGCCGCCTGGGCCTGAGTGCCCACAACAGCGTCAATCTCGCGGGCATAGTCGCGCAGCTGGCTTGTCGTCACCCCGGAGGCATTCCCGGTGAGCACGATGGCCCGGACAAACTCATCCGCTTCTTGGGAACCTTGGTAATACGCCGCACCCAGAGCTGCTGCTGCAGCGGCGGCCACCGTGAATGGGTTCACCAGGCCCAGCACATACCCGCCAAGGGCCTTCGCCGCGGGTGCGGCCCCGCCGAACATGTCCTTCAGCTGGCCGCCCTGCTGGAGGAAGACGGTCATCGGGGCTTGACCGCCCTGGAGGGACACGAAGATGTCGGTGAACTGAGCCGGGACGCCGCGCAACGCAGCCTCTGTGGCCTTTGCGGACATACCGATCTTGCCGAGACCCTGAGACGCAGCCTCCTGCGCGGCCTCAGCGCTCTTGAGCTGCTCTGCATACGCCATGACACCGCCGCCAGGGCTCACCGGCCGGCCCAGCACCTCGTAGAACTTGGAGGCCGACTTCTCTGCGGACTCAGCTGCGGCCGCAGTCTTGTTGATGTTGCCGACGATGGATTTGGAGGCGCTGTCCACCTTCTGCGCAGCGGCCTGCCCGCCGTCTCCAATGGCAGCCACGCCATCCCCAACCTTCTTCACCGCCTGCTCGGCGCCGGCGCCGGATTGGCCGAGTTTTTCCAGCGTTTTCTGGGTCTTCGCTGCGGTCTTCTCCATCCCCTCCAGGGACTTTTCAGCCTTTGCGCCTTGGGCAGTCAGGTTCTCAAGGGACTTGGCCGCGCCGTCCACGCCGTCAGCGTCTACCCGCAAGCCCAATGCTGCTATTTCCATTGTGCGACCCCAATAAAAAAGGCCCGCCGATGGCGAGCCAATGAAAAAGCCCCGGGGTATCCGGGGCCTTATGGTGAATAACTTTTACTTAACCGATGAAATTTTCTTGTGACAGTATTCTCTGTAATTTATCCAGTCAATACGACTATCCTCATCAGAGATAACATGCGAATCACCTTCGGTGTAATAAAATGATTTATACCCAACATAGGCTCCGTAGGAATTCTTCGCGTTAACTTCGCCGCACAGGAATCGCTGTTCACTGTTGTATCTCTGATATATACCTAGGTCACGGAATTTTGCCGAATCGGGGTCTTTGAACGAATCAGAGACTACGCGCTTAGCGTCAGCCACAAACTTGGCGTCCTTTCCCTTCTGCGCGAACGCGGGGAAAGCGAATGCCAAAATTGCCAGTGTCGCTACAGCAAGCTTCAGTGCTCGAGCGCCAAAATATGATCGAATAGTCATAGCGGCATGAACTCCACTTCCTTTAGCGACACTCCGTCAAAATAGCACTTTGCCACCCTTATTGCATTGGCGCCGTTCTCATCAGCATGGCGGAATGCGAGAGTGACCACAGTTCTACCAACAACCGCACGTTGGACGGTGGCTTCGGAAAAGTGACAGGGAAACATGAGTCTGCCCTTCACCGCCTCCATTGAAATCTCGAACATCTGCTGATCACTCAACCATGTGGACTTCGAGTTCTGGGAAACCACTTTTCTCTTGTTGACGATGTCGTCTTCAGTAATGTAGAAGCGGTTGCCGTTGGCGCAGTCGGCATAGAAGACAACGCTGTTTGGGGCAGAGCTTCGATCTTCACTCAACGCCAAGACATCCAACCTGTCGCACCCAGGAGACGAGGCCACAACCTCAGCCGCCGGCTGCATCAGTGCGTTGATTCGATCGATGCCGTCCTTGCCCCACGCGGCATAGGTTTTCGGCCAAGAATGCTGCGTGATCGGCATGACAGCATCATCAGAAATCTCACCCATACGCCCTCCAGGCAATTAAATGGCGCTGATCGTAGCGCATCAGTGCCCAGCGGGCCCGGTTGCCCTCCTGGCCTACGATGGGAGCTTCCACACAACCCATCGCCAGGAGGGCGAACCATGAGCTTCCAGTCACTGGATGAGGCGTACCACGCCTACAAAGATCTTGCCAAGGATAGAGATGTGATCCTGTCCATGCTCAGAGCGCATCACTACGTGCTCTCTTCACTAATTTCAACACACCCCGACCACGCCCAATTTCAGCTTCATCTTGCGAGCATTGAGGCTCGTCTTGATGCGGAGAAGGTTTATGGACCAATGTCAGAACTGGAGCGGCAGGTTTTCGATATGTCGCTGCAAGCAGCTCAGGGAATCGAGCCATTGCAAGGACGCATTGAGCCGCTTTCCCATCTAAGAAAGCGTCCATAGTCACACCTCACCTCTACGGCTCGGCAAGCCTTCGCTGTCCCAGCGCTGCAGCAGCCGCGCGATCTGGGTGTTGAGCCGCACGATCTCTCGGCTCGCGGCCAGCATCTCTGTCCAGGGATTGAATGTGGGCGGCACGATGGCCTCTACGGAGTGCACCCTGGCGAGCATGTCGCATGCGGGGCAGCCTTTACGGTTGCATGCACATGTGGATGCGGCGCGCGCCACACCAGCCGAAGCAATGGCCGCAGTGGTGCTTGCGGCAGCGTTTCCTGCTTGAGCCTGAGCTTGTGCCGCGTTCATCGCGGCCTTTCCTTGGGATTCCATGCTGACTCCAGAAATGTGGCGGCCCGCGCGCGACGGACCAGGTGAAGAAGCGCCGGCGCCGGCCGGCCGGTTCACCCCTTGCGCATCATTTCCCGGCTGAAGGTCTTCTCCTTGCCGGTGACGTGCGAGAGGTAGGCGTTGTCCATGGCGCGGACGATGGGCTTGAAGAACTGCTCCTGCAGGCCCAGCGCCTCGCCGGCGGCGCGGATGGCTGAGATCGGGATCGGCCCTGGGCCCATGCCGACACCGCGCTCAGTGGACAGCTCCCAGAACGCGCGCCAGATCGGCCACTCCACGTCGGTCAGCTCTGGCGGGATGAGCGTCTTGGGGATCTCCTGCCCGAAGCGGACGTAGGCCGCGATGGTCTCGGCCGCGTCGGGGTTTTCAAGTGCCCACTTCAGGCGGGCGACGAGTTTTTTCCCGCCTCCTCCACGAAGGCGTTGGCGTCGGCATCGACCATCTGGGCCGCGCGCAGCACGATGGAGGCGAACTTCTCGCCGTTGCGCGAGGTGATCCACTTTGTCGCCAGAGCCTGGTCATAGGCGACGGGCTGGCCGGCATCCTCGATGCCTTCCCAGTCCTTCAGCACCTGCTCGGCCAGGATCTCGTTCATGGTCTTGGCCAGCTGCTCAGCTTCCAGGGGCTTGCCCTTGTTCTTGGCGCGCAGGGCGGCCTGCTTGGCAGTGATCGCCTTCTGCACGTCGGGCGAGGTCAGGCCGCGCACCTTCAGGGCCAGGCCGGGCATGCCGCCGATGTCGCGCACCCAGGCGCCGTTGTCCAGTGCTGCCAGACCTTCGTCGGTCACGATGAGGCTATTGATGTCCATTTTGCGAATTCCTCGGTTCGATGGTTCAGGCGGGGCCGGCGGGTGAACCACTCCCCCCGGCCCCTGGCCCCTTTCGGGGTTTCGGGCAAAGAAAAAGCCGCAGGAGGGAAACCCAGCCTGCGGCTTTGCTTGATTCAGTTGAGCGCTATTGCGTCTTGGCGAACTCGCCGTGGTGCTTCTGTGCGGCCGAGCAATATGCAGCGTGGGCCTCCTCGGGCGTGTCGAATAGTCCCAGGTATGTTGACTTGCTTCCGCCGATGCTTATGCTCGCCATCCATTTTTTGGACCGAAGGTGGAAGCAGACTCCTTTGAAGCCGCTCGCGTTGTCCTTGCGCTTCCCCGTGTTCCGGTTGTTCTGCTGCTGCGTGGCTGCACGCAGGTTGACGAGCCGGTTATCTGCCTTGTCGCCATTGATGTGATCGATATGCGCGTCCGGCCACAGGCCGTGAACAGTTGCCCATACGACGCGGTGAGCGTAGTACACGCGGTTGAACACGCGCCCTCTGAGGTAGCCAGATGGGTGCAATTCGATCAGCGCCTCGCGCCCTGCATAACGTGTGTTCCAAGAGCCTTGGTGCCTTGGGGATGGGAACATGCTCAGAGGCCGTTCCTTCCAGAACAGTTTGCCGGTGTCAGGCTCGTAGCGGAGCAGCTCTCGCAGTTGCTCGGGCGTGGGGAGGCTTAAAATGCGCGCAGCCATGCTTTCATTTCCTCTAAAAATGATGGTTTGGTCAGAGCCCGCATCGGATGCCAGTCCTTTGCGGGCTCGCCCATTTTAGGCAGCGCTATACCCTGGGTCTAGATCTCGAGAATATTCGAGTCAACCGCGATCGACCACGTGCGCAGGTGCACCGCAGTCGCAGCGCCGCCAGACCGCGCTCCGGGCAGTGCCAGCCCGAAAAACAGGTCCGTCATGCCGGCCGGCGGGGCAGTCGCTGTGTCCACGCCAGTGCCTGCCGCCGTCGTGGCGATTGCGGCACCGTCTGGGGTTGCGGCCACGCTGAACGCATTGGCAGTCAGGCCGGCAGCAACCACGTAGTACACGGTGTCTGCCGTCAGTCCGGTCGGAAGCGCACCGCCCTCGTTCGTGAAGACCACCGGCTGGCCTGCTGCCAAGCCATGACCGTTCCAGGTCACCACGCCAGGCGAGGCCACGCTGATGGTCACGACAGAGCTGGGCTGGCAGTCTGCGCCCCACTCGATCTTCCATTGGTACGGCCGGCACTCGTCAATGGCCTGCTTGAACTTGATCTGGCCCGGATCCGTGGCCATGGGCACGAACTGCGATTCCATCGTGCCGGCGTTCAGCGTGGTCTTGATCTTGCGGGTGCGCCGCTCATTGATCAGGTCCTGCTCGGCCACGTTCTGGGTGTCGCCGATGCTGCCGGCGTTCGCCCAGCCGCCGATCTCCGTCCAGGTCGCTCCTTGGAAGTCGGCCGCAGTGACTGCGCCCTTGGCGGTGACGGGACCGCCGATGAAGATCTTCGAACCCGCAATGGGGTAGAGTCCACCGCTCATAGTGTTTGCTCCTACGCAAAAAAGCCGCACAGGGGCGGCGAAACGAAAAACCCGGCGCTGGGCCGGGTCGGTTGAAAAAACGATGCTGGCGCCCGCGCGGGGCGCTATTCGGTGGGCGTGGCGCCCTTCATGGCCCGGCGTTCAGTGCGCGGCGCCTGTTGCTCAGCCAGCTCAGCAGAGCCGGTCTTCCCCTTCAGCCCCACCATCTCGGCGGCGCCTTTCACGACGTGGCCCAGGGCCTCGCCCACCTTCGCCCGGTAGAGGGCATCGCGCGCGAGCTGTTGCCGCGCCTTGCAGTCAGGGCACATGGCCACCTCCTTTCATGCAAAACATCGCCAGGGGATGCGAACGGGAACTGTCCAGTACCCCGTGTCCTCGTAGCCCTCCTGGACATGCGGGTACGAGCTGACGGCCACGCACACGGCGCCGTAGCGCATCTGCGTGCCGTCGATGAAGTGTTCAGCGATGCCCGAGGCGATCTGGTCGTAGACCGCCACGTCCTGGCCCAGCGGCTGCACCAGGGTGACCATCAGCGATCCACGGCGCTCGTGCGGCTTGCCATCGGCGAGCAGTTGGCGGGACGGAGCCACCGTGACGCGACCAATGCGCAGGAACGGCAGTAACTGGCTGCCGGTGCTGGGCACCTGGAACGTCTGCCCGGGCCAGGCCCTGGGGTAGGCCAGGGGCAGCGTGTCGATGCGGCTCTTGAGGGCCAGCCAGATGCTTGTTTCAATGCCTGGAGTCATTTCTTTTTGGCCTCCACTTGGGCTTGCGTGTCTTCTGCAGCCAGCTTGACGATGGTGGGCCACATTTCGATGGCGTATTCCACGAAATAGGAGCCCTGCTGGTTGAACACGCGGCCCAGCACGTCGGCGCCGACGAAGCCATAGTTCTGCCGGCGGGCATAGACCGCCTGGTAACCCAGCCAGATGGGCTGACCGAGCTTCAGGGTCGCCACTACCGCGCCGACATCGTTTCCCGGGAATGGTCCTGGCGCTGTCGTCGGCATGGCCTGAGTCGATGCTTGGAGCGAGCGCGCGAGTTCGCCGTCCTGGAACGGGACGCGGCCACCCTGCTCATCCGTGGTCCTCATCTCGTCGGCCAGGAGCTCAATGCTCCTGCGGTACACGGCTTCCGTGCGGGCCTCGGTCTCTTTGGCCCACGCGGTCAGTTGATCTGCGAACGCGCCCATTACTCAAGCCCCGCTGTGTGGTCGACGCGGAACGTCGTGTCGCACCCGCATCTGATGTTGTGCTTTGCGCCGCCCTTCGGGTCGTGGCTGTGTAGCAGCTGCGCGCCATCTGGAAAGACGAAGGGCGTAAACAGGCCGCGCACGGACTTCCCAGACTTCGCCAGGTGGTCGGGCCGGTGGTAGAGCGAAGCACCGCGCCTGTGCTGCCACGTTTTGATCACGTTCG
Source organism: Delftia sp. (assembly GCF_059499305.1). Classification (NCBI taxonomy): domain Bacteria; kingdom Pseudomonadati; phylum Pseudomonadota; class Betaproteobacteria; order Burkholderiales; family Comamonadaceae; genus Delftia; species Delftia sp. The sequence goes on along the minus strand of NZ_JCABYI010000009.1, from coordinate 131,063 downwards.
CGGGATCGACAACGCCTGAATCGACCAGCTGCCTCCACTGCTCCATGCGACCACCCATCACTGCGTTGGCGGTCTCCGTGGCTGCCACGGTGTCGGCACGGTCCTTTAGCAAGGCATTGCGGTACTGGCGCTCGCTGATCGCTCGCTCCGCATCTGGCACCGCCGTTCCGGCCTTGTGCGCCTTCAGGATACGCTTCGCTGTCGCCTCGTTGACCTTGTAGCGGACCGACACCGTGCCGTCTGCGTGCTCGATCACCAGGTCGCGGACGCCCTCGGCGGTTCGCATGCCCTCGGTCACGGCCCGCAGGCGCGCGGCGCGCGGACCGTCGAGACCCAGCACACCGCCATCGCGGGCAGTGCCGCCAGTGGCCCGGCCAACCAGGTCCACGGCGATGTTGCGCGGGCCCTGGCCCTGGGCGTAGCCGGCCTCGATGACCGTGCGCGCGACCTGCACCTGCTCATTGCTGAAGCCCACGACGCGGTTGGCCACGTTCTCGCGGATCCACTCCTGGGCGCTGGGATCAGTCATGCGGAACCGCACGCCGATGCCGCCAATACCCTGGGCCTGGATCTGCGCGATAGTGGACGCCGCGGCTTTCGCGTAGACCTCGCTCACCTTTGCGCTGTAGACCGCCCAGGCGGCCGGGTCGATGTGCAGCGCGGCGATGGCCGCAGGCGTGTCCATGTGCTCCAGGGCGTCCAGCAGTGCCGGCCAGTCCACCTGCGATTGCAGGTCAGTCACGCTGGCCATGAACGCACGATGGACCTCTGGGCTCATCTCTTCGATCAGCAGCGCGAACAGGCGCGCCTGGGACATCGTGGGGCGCGTTGCCATGACCTACCCCCTGATGAAAAATTTGACCGCAGACACTGTGCCTGCGGCCGGAATGCGCTTGACGCCCAGGATGTGCACCGGGACGCCATCCACTGACAGCACATCGCCGGCTTGGTACTCCATCCTGGGCGCCTCGCAAATCGCTTGACGGTCGGATGCCAGGAGAACAGCCCCATCCATCTCCGTGCCGACCAGCTGCTGGCTGATGCCGCTCACTGCGCCGCCAAGCGTCTCAGACTGCACCACCGGCTCCACGGGGTCCCACGGATTCGGGCCGGGCGTGCCGGGCGTCTTGCGGGTCAGCACGATCTCGCCCTGGCCCAGGCCGCCCTGGCTGGTGGGCGCGAGCATCTCCCGCGCCATGTCCTGCATCTCTTGGTAGAAGTCGGGCATCAGATCACCCTGAACAGCGTGTCAGCTCTGCGCTTGCCGGAACACAGCCAGGGCAGGACCATGCCGTTGATGATGGCGTCCGAGGCCATGCCAGCCGCCGAAGCGCTCCCGCCGCCGGCGTCTGCCGCCGAGAAGAATTCGCGCTCCACAGCACCCTCGACGCGCTGCCGTTTGACAACTCGGTTTGGATCGGTGCTGCCCGTGGCCCAGCCCGGCGTGGTCGCCTCCAGGTAGGCCGCCCGGTAGCTGGCGTTGATCCAGGCCGGCGGGATGAGGTCCTCGGGCACGGGCTGGCCGTTCACCCGGTGTCCAGCGCGCGGCCAAGTCAGCTCCTGGGAGAAGCCGCCGGCGCGGTGGCTGCATTGCAGCCGGGCCTCGTAGGCTGCATCCACATAGGCGCTGCCGATCGCGCGTAGCGTGGCGGGCACGGCGCCCACCGGCAGAGTCAGGCCCTGAGCCGTCAACCAGGCCTGCAGGCCGTCATCGGTCCCGTATGCCGCCATGGTCAGGCCTTCAGCTTGGCGATCTCTTCCGCCACGCGCTTGTCGGACCAACGTTTGTCTGCGGGCTTGCCGGCCACGGCCTCGTACTGGGCGCGCGCGTCAGCAGGCTCAGCAGGCTCAGCAGGCTCAGCAGGCTCAGCAGGCTCAGCAGCAGCATCGACGCCCTGCAGGTCCTCGGCGGCGCTCGGCTCCGGCTCCGGCTCCGGCGCGGGTGCGGGTGCGGGTGCCTCAGCATCCTCCACGCGCACGGCCATGCTGGCAGCCAGCAGGTCCAGGTACTCGCCGGAAAACTCGCCCTCGACGCTATCAAAGGCCGGCAGGCGCACCGGGCCATCGACGCCCTGCAGGTCATAGGGGCTGTTGGTCAGGTTCGTGATCTTTTTCATGGTCGCTCCAGGCATAGAAAAGCCCACTGCGGGGCAATGGACTGGGTATGCCGGGTCAAGGGCCGTAGCCCTCAACCCAGGCCCGTCAGGGGGTGGGCGGTTCGCTGATATGGTCCAGGTAGCGCATGGCCACCGTGGTCAGCAGCTCGACGCCGCCGGTGCGGAAGATGCCAGGGATGGCGAAGTTCATCGGGCCGTCCTGCCACACCGGAAGGAAGCGGTGAGGCATCGGCAGATGCAGCTTCACGTACTCAGCGTCGTTCTTGTAGGCCACGAGCCGGCCGGTGGTGCCGTTGGCCGCGCCAGTGCTCAACTCGCGAACCGTGCGGATGGTCAGGGGCAGGCCCGTCTTCATCGTGTACAGGTTCGTGCGCATCAGGAACGACAGGATGGTCTCCATCGTCGTGGCGCTGTAGGGCGTCGCGGCGATGTAGTTGAATGCCTCGTCGGGCATCAGGATCGTGTCGGCCAGTTCGGCTTGGAAAGTGGCCGTCGAAACGCCCTGCAGAGCGATGTTCACGTCGCGCACGATCTGGGCGGGAGTCTTCACGCCCACGCCGGCTGCATTCACCCACAACGGAGAGCTTCCCGTGCCGTCGGCTGGTGCGTTGCTCACCACGACGCCGCTGTAGTTGATCAGGCCACCCATGCCTTTTTCCGGGCTGCCCTTCACCGTGAGGTCGTACATGAACTTCGTGTACGCCAGGCGCGCAGACTTGGCGCGGCGGTCCGGCAGGCCGGCGCCTGGGAAGCCCATGGTCGTGTTGACCTCTTCCATGTTGAACTGGTAGCCGATAGCCGCCAGCTGGAAGGTCTTGATCTGTTGATCCTGGTCCACGTCGGCCAGAGGGATGTCCTTGGCATATCCGGACTGCCAGTTGGCGCGGCCGGTGTTGTTCGACGTATAGGTCAGGATGCCAGGGGACCACTCGGGGGACGAGGTGTCCACGTAGATCAGGCGGCCGTAGTCCCAGTCGGGGTAGCGCGTCTCGTAGACACGCTGGTTGATCTGGTAGGCCTGGCCGGTGACGAAAGCGAGCGCTTGTTGGTCAGTGAATTGGTGCATTTTTTAGGCTCCCGAAACAGAAAGCGAGGGGACGGGGCGGCGGTAGCGCACGACGCCGACCGCGCCGCTGACGCCGTCTTCCTCGAACTGTGCGCCGGGGATGGTCACCACGGTGGCGGACTGGGCAGCGCCGGTCCAGTTATTGGCGGCCGTGTTCCAGCGGGCCGCCTGGCCCTTGGTCACGTTGGCGCCCAGCAGCACGCCGATGACGCCCGATTCGCAGATGCCGACGTTGTCGTACTGCGCGTAGCCGTCACCGGGGCGCGGCAGGACCTGCGAGGCCTCGGTGATGCCCAGCACGTTCTCGCCGGTGGTGGCCGTGATCTGGACGCAGGTGTGTGCACCAGTGCCGGGCTTGACCGGGACGCCGAAGCCCAGCGTGCCGGAGCCTTCCTTGGTGCGGGTGAAGGTGTTCCACTCTTCCATGTTGACGCGGCGGCCAACGGCGAAGGGGGCAATGCTTTCCTTGAACTGAATAGGCATGGTGTGTGCCCTCCTTTACTGCTTGGTGCGCCAGGCGTTGAGGTCGGCATTGGCGGTGGCCAGCGCCTTGTCGGCCAGGGACTGGGCGTCGCCCACGTTGACCACGCCACTGCGCAGCGCGGTGGCCACGGGGTTCGTGGTGGCGGCGTCCTTGGCCAGGGCCTTGAACATGCCGGTGATCTGGTCGTCGTTGGCGCCCTTGACGGTCTCGTCACCCAGCTTGGCCAGCACGGCGGCCTTGCGCAGCTCGGCGTCGGTCTTGCCCTTGGGGTCGATGCTGGCGTCCATGGCCTTGACCTGGCCCACCAGCTCGGTGCGCGCGGCCACCAGGGCGTCCACGTCGATGACAGCGGCGTCCTTGGCCTTCTTGACCTCGGCCTTGAGCTTGCCGATTTCCTCGTCCTTCTCTTCGTCGGACTTCTTCTTCGCTGCCATGGCGTCGGCCAGCTGCTTGGTCATGTCGGCCTTGTAGGCCTCGATCACGGCGGCGGCATCTGCGGTCAGGCCCTGGGCAGCCTTGTCGCCCAGAACCACCGTCTTGGTTTGATCGCTCATGCGACCCTCCTTCACAGTTGTGGGCGAAATGCCCGGTTGAAAATCTTGGACAGGGCTCGCGCCCCAGGAATCGCCGATGCGCGCCTTCTCGCCGGCGCGGCCCTTGGGCACCAGGGCGAGGTGGTTGTAGCGAATGCCGCGCTGCTCGAAGTCGGCCTCCAGACCGTCGCGGGCCGGGACGATGGCGGCGCTGTAGCCCATCGAGATTTCCTGATGGGTCGTGCGCGCGGCCTTGGTCGCTCCGGCGTCCTTGATCATGGGATTGACCACGATCCATTCGGGCTCCGTGCTGTAGGCGTCCCCGATCTCGCCCACCGCATACTTCGACCAGTTCGCACCGGTGACTTCCTCACTGGGGTGGTCAACGGTTATGGGAAGCCTCGTAATGCTGGCCAGCGAGTCGGGGTGGAACACCTCGTCCGGATGCCGATAGACCCGCACCACGTCGCCAGGCTTGAAGCCGGCATCCCGCGCCACGTCGCCCAGCTCGCTCGCGTAGTACAGCTGCACGCCGGTGCGCGCCACGCGGGCCGTGGCCACCAGGTAGCCCTCGCGGGTCTCCTTCAGCTCGCCCACGGCCACGCGATCAGCGAATTTCACGTTCATGGCGCGCCTCAGAAGGTCGTCGGCCGGGCCACGGCGCGAGTGAGCGCCATCAGGCCGGTCTGCAGGTCAGTTGCCCCGATGGCAACCCAGCGGCCATCCACATCGGGTGCGGCCTGCAGACGCTCAACCAAGGCCCCGAGCACCACGCCCTGGGCCTTGATCTCGTTCATCAGGGCGGCCTCGGCCTCGGTCAGCTGGCGGTAGCCGGTGATCTTCGGCTGCTGAAACGTTTCCATATCACTTCTCCTTCCAGTTTTCGTCCAGGGCCTCGAAGATCTCGGGGCCCAGCTTGATCTCGCCGCGCCAGGGCTCGATGGCATCGATGTCGCCGGTGAAGGCGTAGGAGATCGAGATGTGCGGCTGGTACTCGGGCCAGTCCCAGGTCGCGCCGGCGCGCACCATCTCCTCGTGGCGCCAGGACAGGTTGCTGCTGACGAACGCCAGCACGGCCGTGTCCTTGCTTTCCCCGAAGGCCTCCATCAGCCGCGCGCCGCCGGCGTTGACGACAAGCTCGCTGCCCCAGGCCTCGCCCATCGCCATCCAGTTCACCGGCTGGCGGCTGTAGGTGATGGTCACGTGCATGTCTGCGGCGGCCACCAGGTTGCCGATGCCCTGCCCCCGGTAATGGGCCAGGATCTCGGCGGCGTTGAGCACCTTGCGGCTGACATACAGCGGGCGTGGCGCGGCGTCGGCCAGCGGCGCGACACCAGTGGCTGGCGGGTCTTCCTCGCCTTCGGCCGGCAGGCCCTGCTCGCGCAGGCTCCCGAAGTCCTCCACGGCCTGCTCCAGACCGGGCAGCATCCCCTGCTCCGTCAGCTCGTTGACCAGCGCATCGGACAGCGCGTCCATGGGGATCAGCTCCCCGGCGGCAGGACCGGCCAGCGAGCGCGCGGCCGATGCGGTCTTCGCGAAGATCTCGGCCCGCTCGGTCTCGGTCAGCTGCCGCAACGGGCGCCACTCGAAATAGATCTCCTCGGGCCGCTTGCCCAGGGCCTGCCAGATCAGGCACTCGTCCAGCAGCTCCATGGCCGGCTGGATCTCCGTTGCCTGGATGTGCCCGATGCGGTCGAAGTACACGCGCTCGTCGCCGTCGCCGGAGCCAGACAGACCCACGGCGGCGCGGCCGTACAGGCGCGTGACTGGGATGCGCGAGGCGCCCGACACGGCATCCATGAACTTGGCCACCACGTCCGGCAGGCCGGCGAAGTTGGCGCTCTTCTGCTCGTAGTCGTCCTCGGCGTCGATGACCAGGGCGCCGTTGATGCCCTTCATGGCCGCCTGTGTGCTCAGCCGGCGCGCGAGTACCGCATCGTTCCCCTCGTCCTCCAGCATCGAGGCGAAGCCATTGAACTTCAGCACGTCCACCTTGGCCTCGAAGACCAGCGATGCCATGTTGGCCATGGTGCTGTCCATGTGCTGGACGGCGTCCATTGTGGACTGCAGCACGCTGTCGCCCCATCCTTGGTTCTGGGCAGCGGCGTTCGCATCCTCGGGGAGCGCGGCGCCCCGGAAGATCACCAGCCGGCTTGCGTGAATGCGCACCTGCCCGGCGTTGTCGCCCGTGGACAGCGTGTAGAACTCTGGTCGCCCGTAGTAGGGGTTGTCGATGTCGCGCACCACCTGGTCCGGGGTCAGGTTGTTCCGGGTCAGAACCACCAGGGATCGGATCTCCTCCTTGCCCACCTGCAGCGGCAGCTCCTGCTTCGCCGTCTTCGTGTTCAGGTAGATCGCCGCCCCGCCGTACAGCCGCGCGGCCGTCACGGCATCCTGCACGCGGCGCTTGAGGTGCAGCGCCTTCTCCAGGCGCTCGATCTTGGTGATCTGCTCGGCCTCGGCGCGCCACTGGCGCCATTTCCGGGTGGCGTCCTCAGCCGGGTAGTCGATGATGGCCCGGGCCAGCCAGGTGGACCGATAGATCGCCTCCAGTTGCTGAGGCGTCCATGGGGTCACGACGTAGTGGTTGTGCGCCGCCTTGTCGCGCGCGGTGCCCAGGTTCGCCACGATGTTGACGAGCCCATCAGCCATGTTTTTGATGATGCCCATCAGAAGCCTCTCCAGGAATACCCGGCGCGCTTGATCAGCGGGCCAAGCGCATAACGCAATGCGTCGATGTAGTGGTTGTTCGCGTCCACGATGTCCGTGAGCACGTCGCCGCTCTTGCGGTCCACCTTGTAGCTGTAGAGCCGGGCCTCGCGCAGCACCTGGGCGCACCGCTCATGGATGACGATTTCCTTGTAGCCGCGCAGGTGAGCGATGCCGTCCTCTACGCTGCCCTTCCACTTCTCCACGGCTTCTAGCTTGGGCAGGCACTGGCGCTTGCCGTCGCGGCCCCTGCTCTTGACGTGGCTGATCGTCTCGGGTCGCGCGGAGTCGGCGCGCACCGTGTGCTGCTCGATGCCCGGCAGCCGCTGGATCACGTAGTCGGCGATGTCGTCGTTCTCCAACCCGACCTTGCCGGCCTCGTACTCGATCCAGAGCCGACCATCCCCGACCCAGCACTTCACGCCAGCGGTCGGGTCTTGGGAGAATCCCCAGTCCAGCCCGAAGTACGGCCCATCCCAGCCCGGCTGCGGATCGAACTCGGCCACGCGGTACTTGCCCGACAGGATCTGCGCATCGCTGTTCTCGCGGTACGCGCCATCCCATACCCAGGCGTAGGTCTGGTCGTCCAGCCGGTCGCGGTCGGCCTGGCGCTCTTGGTCGAGCACCTCGGGAAACCAGGGGTTGTCCGAGTAATTCAGCTCGACAACCTTCGAATTCGGCGGCGGCTCCTTGCGAAACCGCTTGTCCGTGGGGCTGCCGTCCTTCTCTGGGTTCCATGTCACCCAGATCTCGGAGCCCTGCTCGCGCACCGTGGGAGCCAGCTTCTGCCATGCCACCTCGCTGACGCTTTCCGCCTCATCAACCCAGGCGATCAGGATGCGCGCCTTGGACTTGATGCTGTCCAGGTTGTGGCGCAGGCCGGCGAACACGTAGGAGACGCGGCGGTTCTTCGTGCGGATGTACTGCTCGCCGATCTCGAAGTAGGCATCGAGCCACGGCACCGAGCGAATGGCCTGCTTGATCTCCTCCATCGAGGACTCGCTCAGGCTGTTCATGTACTCCCGCGCGCCCAGAATCACCCCGGACACACCGGCCTCGGCGAACATGTACGCGCGTACCGCCGTCATCATGGCGAAGCTGCGGGTCTTTGCAGACCCCCGGCCACCGTGCGCGCACCGGTATCGCGCCTCGCCGCTGAACACCGGGATCAGTTTGGGCGGCAGTTCAATCCTTGCCTTGGACATTCGGAGCCACCAGTTCGATCACGGTCGGCGCCACGGGCACCGGGCCGCCGTTCGGCCCGCTGATCTCGCGGCGATTCGAGAACGCGCCGCCGGCCTCCTTCGCGGCCTGCTCCAGCAGCTGGGACGCGAGCACCACGTTCTTGCGTGACATGGCGTCCTGCAGCATGCGCTGGAGCTGCCGCAGTCGGTACGCCTGATCGGCAATCGGAATCTCCGCCACCTCCTTGCGGAAGCGCTTGCGGGTCTCCTCGAACAGGTCCCGCCACTTCTTGGACAGGTCCTTGCCAGACGCCTTCGTCGGGTCGTAGACCGCCACATGCGCGCGGTCTAGCACCAGGCCGAATTCCTCCTTGACCGCCTCAGCCACTTGAGACGGCGTGTCGTAGCAGGCGAGCGCTTGCACAATGAAGCGCTTGACCGCCTCATCGAGCCTCGCCATATGCGCTCTCCTGTATATGAGTGGTGAATGTTATGCCGCAACCTTCAGACAGGTGCCGCATGCGTGAGCGATGTTCCCCAGGCGCAGCTCAGGGCCGGCGTTAGCCGCATCAACGAGCCGCTTGACATCGACCGAAGGGCCGTAGCGCTTGACCACGCCGACGAACTCCTCCACGTCATGGCCGCGAATCTTCAGCTTCGGCTTTCCGTCCTTCCCGAAGCGGGGCGCGCCGAACTCATCCTGAGCCTGGGCGACGTGGTACAGCTCATGCTCCACCAGAGCGCACCACTCGGCATCCGAGCATTGGGCGCAGTAGCTGGCGTCCAGGGTGATCATGAAAGCGGGCACGCGACCGAACCAGTCGTAGAACTGCTGCTCCTGCCGCCCCTTCTGCCAGCCGCCGGCTCGGATCATCACTTCCTCAGCCTGACCGATCACGGTCTTCATGGCCTTGGTGAATCCGCCAGGTGCCCAGAGGAACACCAGATCAGCGTCGATCAGGTGCGCGTGGTCCGGATTGTGGATGCGGCCATCGTCGGCCAGGATCTCGGACTGGACCCACTCCCCCACCCCTTCAGCCGGGACGTAGCGCCACAGGTCGGCGGGTGGATATGGCCGGGCGCCGATGACAGCAGCCGGCTTTGCCTTTGCCGGTGTTGCCATGGCAGGCCCTTTCTGGAATAGGTGCCACCGCTGCGGGCAAGGCGTCCTGAGCGAGTTAGGCGTGTTGGGCGCGCCCGAGCGGTGGCGAACTGGAGCGGCCTCCGGGGATCGAACCCGGCTCCTCAGCTTGGAAGTCTGATGCCCGACCGATAGGCCAAGGCCGCGAATAAAAAAGCCCGCCGAAGCGGGCAACCACGAAGAACCAGTGGTGATCAGTGCAGCGGAAGCGCGGGCTGGATCTCGGCGTTGAGGCTTTCGATGCGGGCCAGCAGCGGCGCCTTTTCCTTCTTGCGCTCCAGCATCAGGTGCGATCCGAAGGAGGCGCGGACTTTGGATTCGACCTCCTGGGCGATGGCGGCCTGCAGCTGTTTCCAGAGGTCATGCCCGCGCTGGTTCAACGCATCACGCATACGGAAGAACTCGGAGATCAGGTCCGCCTTGAAGGCTACGACGGCGGCGGTGTTGCGCATGAGCGAAATCAGCAAGGCCGCCTGCTGCTCGTTCAGAAGCGCGTATTCGACATCGCCACCGCCATGCGACCCTTCCGCTCTTGCCCGGATTTCAAATCTGACCAAGCCGAACCGCTCCATGGCGGCGCGATGCCGGCGCAGCAGCTTCATGGTGCTGGCGTGCTGGGCCTTCATGCCCTGGCAGATGGTTTCAGTGGAGGCCAGGGGCTCGCCATCAACGATGACGACCAGGGGCGCAAATGCTTGCATAGCTGTCCTTTCGTGGTCTGAAACGAAAAAACCGCCACTGGGGCGGTTTGCTTGGCGGCCACTGTGTGGCTCTGGTGTGGGTTCCCTCATCGGACTTACGCCTGCTGGGGCGCTGAGGGGATGCCGTTCGCTGACCAGCTCCGCAGCTTGTGGCGAGACATTCCCGCGCGCCTATCCCGCAGCGCGCGTCCCGGCTGGTTCGGGCGCAAATGGAAAAGCCCGCAGGGCGTGAACCTTGCGGGCTTTTGTGTTTCTCACGCCTCCGGCTACCTTCAGGTAACCGGGGCGCACGACTCAGTGTCGCGGTAAGTGGTCGCGATTATGGCACCACCTGTCAAGCCGCGCAAGTCCCGGCGCGAATATGACGACCAGAACGAGCGAAGGCCATTGATCCGGCCTTGGTGCCATTGCTGGTTGGTGGCGTTCATGCGCCGGCGCGCGGCATTGGGATGCTCCTTCTGCGGGATGTACAGGGCCAGGAGGATGCGACGGAACTGCATGGGCACGACCTGCAGCGCGCGCTGGACCTGCATGGCGCTCCAGTCCGGCATTAAAGGCTCCATGGGTTCCTCGCGGTCCTTCATGGGCGGCGGCGGTGGGACGTACTTGCCCTCTGCGCTGGCGCACCGCTGCTTCTTGTAGCGGTCCTGGGCCCAGCGACCGTATCGCTCCAGTAACTCCTCAGCCTGGCGCAACTCCACGGGCACGGTCAGGTTCAGGTCTCGTTTCATGCGTGGCTCTCTTTCTTCAGTTGCTCATCAGGCGCTGCACGGTCACGTTCAGCGCGTCGTTTTCATCCATCTTCATGACCGACCACATGCGGCGCTGGCCGTGCAGTCCGTTGAAGCTGCCACGATGGCAGTCTGGGCACAGGGCGATGCAGCTGTACTGGTTTCCCTGCTTTGTGTGGTGGGCCTCGCTCGGCCCGGGCGCATTACAGACGCTGCAGGGCAGCTCCTTGACGCGGCCGAGGTGCGCGCGCTCTTTGGCGTTGAGCTTGTTGAGCATCAGAACTCCTCCAAAGCCCAGCCGCCGCCGTCCTTCTTGGCCTTGGCCTTGATGGCGACGAAGCGGAAGGGGTAGAGGTCGGCCGCGACCTTGATCTTTGCCCTGGCGTCGTCCTGCCAGAAGCCCTTGACCTCGTGGCACTCCATCACGCCATCCGCGCTCATGACGGCGAAGTCAGGCGTGTAGAAGGTGTTGTCGGCCAGGCGCAGCTTGATGCCCTCGAACTTGTGCCACTGGATCAAGCCGGCGTGCTGCTGGCTGCTCAGGTGCTGGGCATAGGCCTGCTCGGTCTTATTCATCTGTCCGGTCTTGAGCCGGCCCAGGGCGTACATGGCTTTGTTCATCGGACCGCCCTCCCCTCTGCGCGGCTGCTCGCCTCCTGGCTTCGCCAGATCTCCACCTGCAGCTCTGCCGCCTTCATCTTCCAGCGGAAGAGTTCTTCGGCTTCCACGGCAGCCTCCAGGCCATTCAGCAGCTCGATGTACTCCGGGTGGGCGTATGCGGAGGCCTCGCGGTCCGCCACGGTCTTCCCTTCGGACTGCTGCATCAGGATGGCCTTCTTGCTCTTGCGGAACTCCTCCAGCTGCACGCGCTTTGCTTTCGCAGCGGCGTAGCGGGGCGCGGTCTGGAGCATGTAGTCCACGGCCACCTGCGGATCGATGGGGGCTCGGTCAGTCATGACGCCCCCTAAAAGCCCGGATGACCTTCGCCAACCCATCAAGGCCGACGACCAAGAGCAGCAGAACGCCGAAGAACACCCAGAGGCTGCTGAAGATGAATTCGAGGTAGGTCATGCCTGCGCCCCCTTCCCCGCCCACGACTCGTAGGCGGCCTGGGGCGTGAGGCCGAAGCCGTAGACGCGGCCAGCCAGGAAGAAACCCCGATAGAACGGACTGAAGCACAGCCAGACGCCGTTCTCTTTGCGGATGCGGGGCATCATGCTTGCTCCTTCGCGCGCTGTGCGAGCCACTTGGCTTCAGTGGCCACGGAAGTTGCTCGGTCGGTGGCGATCTCGGCAATCTGGAAGAGCTCGATGCCATGGCCATACCCAGCGCAAGCCCAGACCGACCCGTCCTTCCACTGGATCACCCGGCCATAGCCAGGCGGCCATGTGTCCAGGTGCCTGGCCAGCAGCTCGATCAGGGTCGCGCCCCGCTGCTCTTCCTCTGCCTCGAACTCGATGACCGTGTGCATCACGCGGATCTCGTTGCGCGGCGCGCCGAACAGGAAGTTTAGGAAGGCGACGAAGCCAGAAGCCAGCGGGTCGAAGCCCATGCGGCGCAGTGCTTGATATCGGGTCATGCAACCTCCCTTGGCAGCTGAGCCGCAGCACAGCGCAGGATGGCCAGGCGCATACGGTCCGCGCGCTGGGATTCGTCGGGGACGTCTTCGACAAACTGCTGCCCCGGCCCAACGTATCCATCAACGCTGGCGCAGACCCACGGATGGTTGTCTGCCGGGTGGTTGTGCTCCACGCTGATGCGTAGGGCGGCGGCCAGGTCAAGAGCCTGTGCTCCGTCATTGAGCGGATTCCACAGCCGCTGATAGTCCCCATCGGCAACCAGAACGGCTTGCATTGGCTCATGCCCATCAAGCCACCCGGTCTGTTGCAGTCCCATGGCCCGTGCAGCCGCCTCCAGCATTTCGCGCTCGGTCATGCTGCGTCTCCTGTCTTGGCTGCTGCCTGGGGCGCTGCTGCCAGCATGCGGTGCCACACTTCCTTGCGCGCCCATTCCTCCTGAATGCTCACACTGCCCGCGCCAGACCACCGGCCCACATCCAGCATCCGCCGCGTAGGCACGACCGGCACCAGGGCGAACCCATGCGGCACGGCCGGCGATGCGCCAAGCAACTCCCGCAGGGCCTTGTTCTCTGCGTCCAGGCGGCGCAGCTCGGCGGCGGCCCCCTTGCGAACACCGATCTCGTTCTGGAGCAGATTCGGCGAGAACGCGCCGAACTCCAGCATCTTGGCCAAGGACTCTGCTCTGCTCTGTGTCTCTGTCTTGCTCATGCGGCCTCCTGGACGAAAGCGCGGACGACATCAGCCAGGCGCTGGCCGGCGTACATCATTCGCTGGGAAACGATCTGGTCACGGTGGCATTTGCAGCCGCCGTTCGTGTGCATGCCCTGCGGGCGCTTCACCAAGCAGCCGCCATCCCTGCAGCCCGACTGCGCGCTCATCGCGTCGCGCAATTTGTCGTACTCGGCCAGCGCACTGGCGATTTCCTGATGCTGCTTTTGAAGCAGCTCCTCGACAGTCTTCTTGCTGAAAAGCGCAAGATCCTCGTCGTCGCAACGACGGCCGCTCACGCACCATTCGCCCGATGTCCCCAGGTAGTGCTGGTCCTCAACATCCATGAATGCATCCGGCTCCGGCAGCTGCACGCCGGCTTTCTCGTGTGTCTTGCTCATTGCCCCACTCCTTTGTTGATCCACTCGGCCCTCGCTTGGGCCTGCTCTTGAGTTACTGCCTTGTGCTGTTCACAGGCCGGCGCGGTTGCGCTGTACGTGTGGCCCTTGGTGCGCTTCATGCACTGGGCGAATCCGAGGCGGCGCATGCCTGGGTCTGTTTTCTTGGGCTGCCAGTGCTGGCAGGTGATGCATGTGGTCATGGGGCCTCCTGAACGTTGACGAGTTCGCCGTCCATGTAGAACGGGTGGCGCCATCCCTTCAGCATCCGAGCGAAGGCGCGCGCGCCCTTGCACTTCAGCCCCTTCTTGCCGAACTCAATGCCATCCGGGTCGCGCCATGTGCGCACATAGAAAATCCGGTCCTCGAAGCCGGCGATGCTCACGCGCTGGATTTCGCGGATGACCATTTGCCCCCAAGCGTCCGCGATGTACGAGTGCTCCTTGCGCCACGTTGCCTCGCCAAGCACATGGCCGGCATACACCTCGTCTACCTCTACTCGGCAACCCGGCGCCCATCCGTCTTCCTCTCCGAAGCCCCAGGAGTGGAACGGGCACTTGATTTCGTGAGTGGTCATGCCGTCTCCTTGTTGGTCAATGCGAAGTGGTAGACGCCGAACTTGTCGGCCTCTTTGCTCTCGGGGCGGACGCGGCGGGCGCGGATTGCGGCCTCTGCCTCGGCCTGGTTCACGCTGGTGGTCTTGCCGTCCTTGACAACGTAGAAGCCGAAGCCTTGGCGGTAGCGCAGGACTGCGCCGGCCTTCAGGTGCTGGATGAGGGTCATTGCCATTTCTGCTTACCCTCCATGCCCAGGGCCTGGCGCGCGAACAGCAGAACCAGGGGCCTGATGCGCTCGCCCATCTCGTGCCTCTTGACGATGACCTTGGCCCACTCCTTCGGGTCGTGGCGCGGCGTCATCGCAGCCTTCAGGTCGGTCTGCTTGGCGATCTGCTCGGCAACCACCTTCTCGCTGGCCCGGGGCGCCTCCAGCTGCTTGAACTCGGGCAGCGGGCAGCAGTTGGCAATGGCGCGGAACTGGCTCACGTTCGGGCAGCGGTCCGGCAGGTTGCGCAGGGCGTAGCGCAGCGGCTCCAGGTTGCGCGCGAAGCCGGAAAGCTCGTTGCCCCAGTCGCTCTTCACCAGGTTCATGTCCACGCCTTCCCACTGGCGCAACCACGTCGCGCCGTAACGGACCTGCATCTTGGTGAAGATGGCCTCGATCACATCGGTGAAGGTCTCAACGGCCATATGAGCCTCCGTCGATCTCCAGCTGCGGCTGGGCGCGCGGCGTCACGTCGATCACGTCGCCGCCGTTCATGAATCGCTGGGCAGCCTCAAACCCGGCGCCAGGAGCTTTTCTCGCGGCCATCGGCGAGACCTCCTCGACGCGCTGGCGGGCCGCGCGCTGTGCGAAGGTCTCTACGGGTGCACCAGGGTCAAACGAACGCATGGCGGGGCCAATAGGGGCCTTCCTGAGCCATTCGGCATTGAAGCCCTGCCATCCGCGCTCAACGCAGGTGCGAACTGCCTGCTCGACAGTGATGCCCGCCGCGCCTGCCTCGCGCTGCAGCGCTTCAACCACGGTCTGGCTCACCGGCCCGGCCTTCTTTGCCTTGCGGACCTGCAGCCATTCCGCGAAGAGGCTGTCCGGCACACCGTCGATGGACGACACTGCGGATCGCTTGCCGGAGCCACGGGCAGGCTTGGCAGGAGCCGAAGGCGACGAAGAATCGTCAGATTCTTCTTTATTTGGTGTTGGTGTTGGTGTTGGTGTTGGTAGCTCAGCATCCGTTGAGCGTTCGTTGAGCGTTCGTTCGCCGCCCGCTTCTTCGTCGCTCTTCTTCTCGGAAACGTTCGCTACAGCCTTCGCTTGACGGGCGCGCACCGATGCTTCAGCGGACGCTTTAGCCTTCGACTGCTTCTCCTTCATCTTGGAGATCTCGTCGTTGCAACGAGCGTGCAGCCATCCGTCATCCGTCAGGGTGAAGAACTCGTTCAGCACTCGCTCAACATCCGCTGCATTGGCCTTCATGCGGATCTTGCGCGCGACATCAGAAGCATCAGCCGGGAGTGGTCCCTCGTTCAGGTAGTAGGCGTCGAGCAGACGGCGATATGCGCAGTCCTCGATGGGATCGAGGTGCGCTGTATGGGCGATGTAGTCGCCGATATGGAAGGGGTAGTAGTTCATCGCCCCTCCCTGCTTGCATCACGTTGCATTCGATTCCTCTTGTGCGCTGGCCGGTTGGGGCCATAAAATGCGCATGTGATTTCCAGATTCGTCTGAATCCCGGCTGCAACCGAGACCAGACTCCTAAAACGCCTGCTAGCCCTCCAGCTGCAGGCGTTTTTGCTTTTGCCCTTTCATATCGATGCCTTTCGCATGGCGTGGCGGCGGTCGCTCTCGGCGCGGCTGACTGCCTGGCCGACGACGCGGATGTATTGACCAGCTGTGTGATTGACCGGGCGCTGATGCTTGGCGCCGGCCATCACGGACTTGCTGGGGATGTGGAATGCGGTGGGCTTCATGGGATTGCTGCTTTGCAGTAACTGGAAAGTGACGGCCTAGTGAGCGCGGCGGAAACCCAGCAGTCGCCCAATAGGGCCCTGCACGGGCTTTTTCTCGTCGCGTTCGGCCAGGGCGAGCAGATGCTTCAAAGCGAAGTCCTCGAAGGACAAGCCCGCGCGGTCTGCTAGCTTTTGGAGAGCGCGCACCTGTTCAGGCGACGCGCTGCCGAAGTCGATTTGCATCGGCGGTTCGGTCATGGGGGTGGCTTCTTTCTGGGTCATGGGGCGGGTCCGAAGAAGCCATCACGCGGCCAGGAGAGCGCCGAAGGCGTTCCTGTCAAGGCCGTGGCGCTGCGTAGCATTTGTCCGATGCGAACGCTCTTCTTGATGGATCTCTTCGTCGGCCAGGCGCAGCAATGCGTCCAGCAACGTCGGGGCAACCGCTCCCCCGTTGGACCGGCGCTCGGCCCAAGCGATCAGCTTCTCCCGCTCCTCCTTGCTGGCACGCAGCATGCAGAGGGGTTCACGGATGAGGTCACGGTTGCGGTATGTCATGGTTGGTATGCCCTCCAGGCGGTTGTTGTTGGGTGGAAATCAGGAAAAGGTGCTCGCCACTCGCTGGGCTATGCTGGAAGTTCCGACACAACCAGCGCCAAGGAGGGCGAGCATGAAACTCAAGGTCAACGACATGTGGATGGCTGCGGCTGCGCAGATTGCTGCGGCGCAGATTCAGAACGACCCAGAGAAGGGCAAGCAGGAGAACCTGTGCCGCACGATCCAGGAGGCGTACTGGGAGATATGGCGTGCTGCAGAGGGCCTGAAGAACGGCTGACACAGCCAGAGCGCCGCGCCTCAACCTCGCGCCAGAGAGCCTCTTGCTCCCTGGCCTCGCGGCGCTCCTTCAGCCGGCGCGCGCCCTCGGGGATGGGGCCACCAAAGCGGTACTGCGGCTCAGCCATGGGCCTGCTCCTTGGGCTGGGCGCGGCGGCGCGAGTGAGCAGCCTTGTGAGCACGCCAGAGTGCTGCCTCCACACGGTCGACGATCCTGCGCGGAAGAACCTCTGGCCACTGGTTGACGGCCTGGTACGTGACGCCGATGGCCTTGGCGGCCTCCGCTATGGAGCCGCCCAGCTGTTGGATTGCTTCAGACTTGTTCATAGCGAACATTGAATCATGATTCACTTAGAAAAGCAATCACAATTCACTCCAGCCAAGGCACATTTGAACCATGGTTGAATTTTCAGGACGCCTTAAGCAGGCTATAGACACGCGCGGAGTGACCGTCGCCGAGCTCGCGCGCGGCATGGGCGTCACTTACCAAGCAGTCAAGCGCGTGCTTGACGGCCTCTCAAAGTCCTTCAGCGCGGAGAACAACGCAAAGGCGGCTGGCTTCCTGCAGGTCAGCCCAGACTGGCTTGCCACTGGCCAAGGCTCCATGGAACTGTCGCGACCAGATCCCGTCGAGATTGAGCTGGAGAACAATCCAGACTATCCAGCCATACGGCGTGTCAGGTTCAAGCTGTCAGCGGGCGTGACGGGCTTCGGCGTTGACCCGATCGATGAAGTGGGAAATCCACTTGCCTTCCGCAAGGACTGGTACGAGAGGCGCGGGTTCAGGCCAAAAGACCTCCTCGCCACAACAGTCAGCAATGGGAGCATGGAGCCCGGACTCTATGACGGCGACACAGTGATAGTGAACACCGCTCAGACACAGCCTAGGGATGGAGTTGTCTTCGCTGTCAATTACGAGGGGGAGATGGTCGTAAAGCGGCTCATCCGGGATGATGGCCAGTGGTGGCTTTCCTCAGACAACCCCGATCAGCGCCGCTACCCACGTAAGGTCTGCCATGAAGGCGTGAAGCTGATCGGCGAGGTTGTGCACAAACAGAGCGAGCGGATCTAAAGGAGAGAGGGATGAAGAAGGCCTTGATTGCGACTGGTGCTATTGCTGTGGCTGCCCTGGTACTGGTGGCCGCGAACTATCACATCGTGACTGGCTCGACTGTGAGCGGTGTGACCTTCCAGAAGAAGATGTCCATGAGCCTGTCCGAGACCTTTGTGAACCTCGACTCCGTGGGCAACATGCCCATGATCGTTGCCCGCGCTCAGTACCCGATGTTCGTGGCCTCGATGGAGCGCGCAATAACCGCCACAGAGGACGCCTTGGTTAAGGCCTGCGGCAAGGACATCCAGGTGGGCATGAGCAAGGGCGTCGTACTTCACCGATGCGGCCAGCCGGCGAACGTCGAGACGGAAGACTTTGACGTGGAAAAGATGCGCTGGCGCACTGGACTCTTGGTCCATGTGCAGCACGGCCTGGTCACCTACGTCTCAGGCCGCTGAGCGCAAGGCCGACGCCGCGCGGTTGTAGGGTGATCCAACCAGGGCCATGACCATCGCACCCTGACAGGTTCACGACATTCGCTATCGAACTTCCAAGCGCAAACAGGGTCGTACAAGCATCGAAGGACGATGCGAACACCCAACAACTTGCGCCGTGTGAGCGTCGAACCTACATAGGAACACCATGAAAACTGCTGCGGGATGCTAGATCCGTACAAGTAAGGCTGTTAAGCTACCTTACCAACGAAATTTCGCCGCTCTGCCAGAGCGAGAGATTCTTAGATATATTCGCAGGTTTTTTTTAAATTTACGCAGTACTTCGTGTCCAAGGCGTCGAAACAGCTCAAGGCGGTTGGCGATGGCCTTGCAGGCGCCAAGCGCTGCAGTCCAGGAGGTCTATGATGAAGAAGCACGTCAGATTCCTGGCCGCTCTGATCAGCGGCCTTGGCGCAACCGCTAGTGTTTTCGCAGCCCCAACGTTCCAGCGTCCGGAAGGCTCAGATCTTTCACGCATGCGAGGTGATGTGAAGCGTGTTGGCGACACCATGCGTTTCGTACTCAAGCGAGAGAATGAACGCAAAACAAACTAGGACAGCGAAAAGAACTGCGCCAGTTCAGTCGCCTGCACCCCAGCCGCCAGCGGAGCAGCAACGCCAAGGCGGAACGCAAATCATGTCAGCCCAATGGCAAGGGCCACTACCGCCGCCAGGCGCGCTGGAGCAGTTCGACAGAATTATTCCAAACGGCGCTGAACGTATCATGGTCATGTGCGAGAAGGAGCAAGCTGCTCGCATATCATCTGAGCGCCGAATATCAATTGCAGAGATTTCTATCGAAAGCTGCAGTCGATTTGTGGGGGCGCTTCTTGTCATTGGTTGCGTACTTGCAGCCATATGGAGCATCCATGTTGGCGCCGACTGGAAAGTATCCATAGCGTTCCTCAGTGTCCCTGTTATGGGTGCTGCGGCGAAGTTGCTAGACAAAGGTATACGCCATTAAATAAGCCCGCCCCGAGCGGGCTTTTTCATGCCACGATGGCGCCATGACTCCCGCTCCCCTACTCCAGTTCACCAGCGTTCGCACACGCACCGAGGGCGGCAAGACGCTCATCGGGATCAGGCACACGGCCAAGACCTCAGCCGGCCTGCCAGTCACGACGACCTGGGTGGAGATGCCACCAGAGGACGTTGAGCGGCTGATCAAGACGCTGCAGGACACGCTGGCCGAGCTGGGCCGCGGGTAGGCATTCCGGTTGCGCCGGCTTGCAATTACGGCCTACACTCCCTGTACTTTTTGATACACCACCAGACACGGGGAAACTATGCGCGTGAGGATTCTTTGCTCCATTCTGTTGTGCATGTCTATGACGGGTTGCGCAACTTGGTCTACCAGCTCGGTTGACAACAGCGCTGCAGACGTCACTGCCGGCCAAGGGCCGAAGAAGCAACCAGCGCAGATCCAGGTCACAGAAAGCGATATCACAGACCGCAAGTACAAGATGCTTGGAGACATCTCTGTCATGGTCAACAAAACCACCCTTTTCCATCCGGACCCAACCCGCGAAATGGTGACCGAAAAACTCAGAGAGAAGGCCTCTGAGATGGGTGCGGATGCCGTCGTTTTGGCGCGCTACGGAAAGGGTGGGATCTCCCTGATGAGCTGGGGCAGCCTTGAGGGCAAGGGCCGGGCAATCAAGTTCGATGAGTGACTATGCGTTCGCCACTCTTCCTCGCATTGTTGTCTGCCATGTTGGCTGGCTGCGCCACGTCAGCGCCGGACATACCCCGATACACCGCAAGGACCACCGACCCCGGATACACGCCGGTCGCACAGGTAGAAGTCCCTGAGCCTGGCTCTTGGAAGCTGACAACGCCAACCACAACGGAAGCCGCGCCGACACCAACCAAAACGATCGCTCACCTGTCAAAAGACAGCTGGGATGCACTGTCTCCTGATGAGCAAGCGAAGCTGCAAGACACGCATGCTGTCCGGACTCACCAGCCCGACCGGTACGGCGTGATCACTGATGTCCAGACCGTTGATCAATCCACGCCAGGAACTTCGGGCGGCGCAGCTCTCGGCGGCGCTGTAGCCAGCGCTGCCTATATCGACCGGTCTTTGCGCGGCAACAGCTACTCGGTCGGGGCAAACTTGGCGGTAGGTCTCCTGGGGGCGATGCTTGGTTCAGCAGCCGACTCCGCCCCTGTGCAGCAGTACAAGACGCGCTACACGGTCAAACTCGCCGATGGCGAGGTCCAGTACTTCGATGAAGTGAAGGCCGATTCCTTCCGGCACTCACCAGGCGTGTGCATCCACGTCCCAGAGATCACGCTGGCGACGCAAAACCTGTGCAACCAAACCACAGAGAGCGTGCGGAAGCGATACCTGTCGCAAAAGTAGCGCTCTCGACGTTCGCCCCACATCCCGCCACTTCGGCGGGATTTTTTTTGCACCAACTGAACAAGTATTCACCCCAGGACTGAATCATGATTGACATCGGTTTTGAATCATGATTCAATACATCCCAGACGCAGCAACAAACGCGAAACGACCTCGGCAAGCGATACGGAGCCGGGAAGCCCGACAGGAAGCAGAGGGCAGGTCGAGCCTCAAGGGGCGCAGCAGTTGCGGCGGCGGGTGTCACGGGATCGGCCGGGCGCTGACTGGTCTTTAAAAAGAGAGGGCTACAGAGAGATGCGGAATGCGCAGGCTGATGCGCAGGAACACAAGTTGGGCCATGCAGGTGGTGCACCCTCGTTCTGCATGATGCCGACCGACTGGTAAGCGGCCCTAAACGGCTAGTTGGTCATGCTGGAGTTCAGTACCAGCCCGCATCTCTCTGTAGCTCTCAAGGAAGGATGAACAGGCCGCAAGGCCCTGCCCCTGTGACCCACCGGCAGAGAAAAGGTGGCGCGCGAAATCTAAACGGGTCACGCCGTTGGAGAAAGTTGGGTTGGACTCCCCGCGCAGGCCAAGCCATGGCCAGGTCGGAAAGGCACTCGCGAGCCGGCGCGGACATCCGGCGAAACACAAGCAGCCACGCGCTGCGAGGAGCAAGCATGCGACACGAATAGGCCGGCAGACCCGGCCACCACCTGGCCGCGCAGTCTCGCGGACATGCGAAAGGCGAGTTACCGGGCATGGAGCCATCAGGCACCGGGTACTTGGGAGTGGCGACCCCTCAACGCAATCAGTGAAGCCACAGCATGACCGGGAAACCGGCGCGGCCCAGAGCGACATCTGGGCAAAACAAAGCGCATTCGCCGAGTGCGCTTCGTTTTTTCAGAAAGGGAAATCATGAAAGAAACACTGGCTGCCCAGATCGCGCAGCTGACCATGAAGCGAGAGCAGAACAAGCTGGAGCTCTTTGAGAAAGAGGCGCTTCGGCTGCGCAACAAGGAGCTGTTCTTTGTGCATGGGGAATCGATCCCTGTGGAGCAGCGAATAGCGCTGGACAGCGAGATTGCGCATCTCGAAGCCGACCGGCAGCGCACGAAGGTGGAGCTGCTCAAGCTGAAGAGGCAGGCCATGGAAGTGCGCGAGACGAAGCTGATCACCTGCTTGATGGAGTCGCTGACAGCCCACGGTCTGCAGAGCGAGATCGACAAGGCGCGCGCTGCAGCTGATGACGCACTGGCCCACGCCGGGCTGTTCGAGGCCTACAGAGCAAATCTATGACCGCCCGCCCCTGGCGCACAGGGGCAGAACCAAAGGCGCCATGACCCTTCGCGGCGCCTTCGGTTTTTCAACAGGAGCAGATATGACGCCAGAACAGAAGTTGAAGCACGCAATCCTGCTGCTTGCCGCCAAGTGGAAAGACATCACCCTGGCCGCTGATGCAGAGATCACCGCCGAGAACGTGGATTCCCTCTACGAAGAGCACGACGAGAGCGGAATGCTGCAAGACGCGCGCAGCGAGCTCCGCAGCACAGGCGAGGAAACCGGACTCAGCGCACCTGGATCGCGCTACTACGAGACTGAGGCGGTCGCCAAGCAGATGCCAGACGGCTCCTGGGTCGGCTGGACGCACTACTACGGCGGCGGCAAGCACAGCGAACCAGACGCAGTCCCGTGGATGGAGGACGCCTACGACCTGATCTGCACAGAAGAGCAAGTTACGGTGACGAAGCGGACGTTCGCCAAAGTACCCGCCTAACCCACTCCCCCGGCTCGTAGCCGGGGCACACCAAGGAGATGAGAGATGACTGAGAAGCAAGCAGAAGGGAAGCCTGAGACAGATTGGCAGGAGGTGGCTTTGCAGTTAGCCAAACGTGTCAATTTCGCCATGCACAACTGCACATGCAAGGGCGGGATGATGGACCTGAAGACTGGCAAGGTCACGGGCTGGCTGGACTACATGGCAGAGGCAATGGACTTGATCCCAGGCGTCACAGTTGACCGCGAGATCCTGGCGACGATGTACTTGCCAAAGGCAAAAGGCCGCAAGGCACGGGAAGAGATCGTGAAGCGCCGCAAGGAAGAAGCCGTCGCCTGATCCCCCGCCCTGGCAAGCCCAGGGCCCATCACATCTGCAACTGGGTCCCTCGGGATAGTGCTGCAGCTCTGCCGGTTGCAGATGTGATGGTTTCCAGCCGCGCGCGCACAGGAGATGGATGCAAGCGATTTGCGCGCAACACGCGGCTCTCTCTTTCCAGCCGGGACCTGGGGGACTATCTCCAACCCTCCCTGACTCCCCAGGCGTGCCGAAAGGCGCCGGCTCTTTACACCCAGGCTCTGCAATGCAGGGCCTTTTTCGTTTCTGGCCTGCGGGCCGCATGGAGGCTTTATGCAAGACAAGCACACGCCGGGGCCATGGGAGGCGATGGGAACCTGGGTTCGTTCCCCTATGCACCAGCCAGAAGGTTTGCCGCGTGGCGTGCAAATTGCCGAGTGTCGGGATGGCTATTTTCTGCCGCACACGCTGGAGGCAAAGGCCAACGCCCGTCTGATCGCGGCCGCGCCGGAGCTGCTGGAGGCCCTGGCCGAAACGCTGGCCTTCTGCGAGGCAAACACGTTTGGCGGGGACAACACCGCAGCGCTGATCGCCAAGGCCCGCGCCGCTATCGCCAAGGCCACCGGGAGCACGCAATGAACGCCCGCCCCCAATGCCTCGACTCCTTCGTTGCAGACGCTCACGTGCAGCGGCTGAGCGACGACGACGCCGCCAGCGCCTACTGGGCTGTCCAGGCTGATCGCGAAATCCGCACCGGCCTGCGTCTCAAGAAGCCCGCTGACTGGTTCGACTGCCGCATATCCGGCCCGCGCGGCGGCTGGTCGCCCGACGAACTGCTGCTGCACGCCCTGGACTGCGACAACGAGCCTGTGCGCAGTGTGTTCGCGCGGCTGATGGTCGGCCAGGCCAGCGCCGCCGAGCTTCACACCGCGCTGGTGGACTTCGCGCTCGAGCACTGCAGCGAGGGCGTGGCCGCAGCGCTGGAACAGGAGGCCCGCAATGCTGCCTGACGCCGCCACAGTGGCCCGCCACCCCGCGCTGGCCGAGTTCCGGCTGATGGAGCTTGAGGCCCGCTGCGCAACTCTCGAAGCCGCGCTGCAGCGCCAGTTCGCAGAGCCGATGCCGCCCGAGCTGGTCCGCGCCGCGCTCGCAACCCAACCCCAGGCGCTGGAGTTCAGCGCCGACGCCATTTGAGGACGCCATGAAAGAACGACCGATCCTGTTTTCTGCGCCGATGGTTCTCGCCCTCCTAGCCGGCACGAAGACCCAGACGCGCAGGGCCTTCAGTCCTCGCATGGAAAAGCTGATGCGTGCTGCGGCGGCCATGGGCGAGGTGTCGCACTTTCTGGACGAGGGCAGCATGCAGCCCAACGATCTGGACTATGTGCGCTCGTTCTGCCCCTACGGCCAGCCAGGCGACAGGCTCTGGGTGCGCGAGTCGCATTGGTGGTTCAAGGACGAATGCGACCACGAGACGGGCTACTACCCGCCAGCCCTGACCGCCGATGACGTGGAATACAGGGCCGACGGCGAAAGCAAACGGCACGGCTGGCGCCCCAGCATCCACATGCCCCGCTGGGCCAGCCGCATCCTGCTGGAGATCACCAGTGTGCGCGTGGAGCGCCTGCAGGACATCAGCGAGGCCGACGCACTGGCAGAGGGCGTCCCGCATAGCCTGAATCTCCCCGGCGGCAGGTTCGCGCGGGAGAACTTCGAACACCTTTGGTGGACCATCAACGGCGACGGATCGTGGGAGTCAAACCCCTGGGTCTGGGTAGTCGAGTTCAAGCGTGTTCAGCAGGCCTCCTCCGGGAGGCCTCTTCATTTGGAGGACGCCCCATGCAGCGCGTGACCCCGGCCGAGCCCTTCAACCCCGATCCCGATGCCCGCTACCTGCGCGAGTGCTCGCGGCCCGGTCCTGTGCATGAGCCCGAAGCCGATGGCGTACCAGGAGGCTGGCTGCTCGCTGTGCTGGCCGCCCTGCTCCTGCTGGCTCTCACAGGCTGCAGCCAGGCCGGCGCACAGGAGCCCCAGCCCACGGCGCAGGAGCAGCGCATCGCGCGCGGCGCGGCCCGTGCCTGCGAGGGACTCACCCCTGTTTTTGATAACGGCAGTCACACCTGCCACAAGGAACTTCGATGAGCAAAGCAATCAACACGGGCGGCCCGGCATTCCCGCAGGCCGACGATTACACCGGATGCGAGGGCATGAGCCTGCGCGACCACTACGCAGGTCAAGCGATGGCCGGCATGCTCGCCAACCCCGGCGGCCCGATCCAGGCGAACAGCAGCTCTGGATGGAGCTTTGTGAATTGCCGGGCCCACGAGGTCGCCGAGATGGCCTACCAGATGGCGGACGACATGATCCGCGCCCGATCGAAGGAGCAGTCATGAAGAAAGAACACCCGCACGCACAGGTCCTGCGCTGGATCGCAGATGGGGAAACTGTGCAGGCCCAATTCAACGGAGACGGGGTTTGGCAAAGCATGAACAGCCTCAATGACCACGTCCTGGCGGATCTGCTCACGGGCGAGACGACGCGCCGGGAATTCCGCATCAAGCCCAAGACCATCACTGTCGGCGACCGCGAGATCGAGGCGCCCGTGATGAGCGGCCCGGGGTACTACATCACGCAGGATGGCCACGCCTATCGATGGTTCGAAGATCCAGCCTGCAATCCTCGATTTGACCTGCAGAAACGTGGACTCGTCTACGCAAGCGAGGAAGCCGCGCGCGCAGCACAGGAAGCAATCACAGCACTGCTGACCAGGGAGCCGTCATGAGTGAAGCAATCAAGCCCTCGCGCTGGACATACGCGGTCTACGGCCCGAAGACATTCGGCCTCGGCGAAGTGAACGAGGGCGCTTTCTTCCACGTCCGCTGCGTCTACGGCGACACAAAGCTGGAGTCCAACATCCAGGCGATGAAGTTCATCCGCGAGGCCAGCCGCGTGCACCATGAAACCGGCCTGACGCCGCGCCAACTGGTGGAGCAGCGGGATGCGCTTGCGGAGGCTCTGGAAGCAATGCACAAAGCCTTTCATCCAATCACTTTGGGAAATTCAGAAAGCCAGAGTGATGCGATCGATTCTGCCCGCGCGGCCCTGGCCCTGGTGAAAGGAGCGAAGCCATGAGCGAGCAGGAGCTTCTGACGCTGGCCGCAAAAGCGGTCGGCATTGAAATCTACTTCTCGGACGATGGCAGCTGCTACCACAAGGAAATGCAGGGCAACCCCTCGTTCCGGTATCGCGTGCCATGGAATCCGCTGGCCGACGATGGTCAAGCCTTTGGCCTCGCCGCTGACCTCCGGCTCAAGGTGTTGCCTGGGAGGCTTCCTGGCGACGGCTGCACGGTTGAGTCGCAGCGCCAGGGCATCGCTGGTTGCACCACGTTCCGCGACGACAAGCGCGAGCAGATGCGCCACGCCATCGTGCATGTCGCAGCCGAGATCGGAAAGGCCACGCCATGAACTACCTGCTCTACGCATTCCTGTGGTCGCTCTTCGCAGCAGTAGCCCTACTGCTCGCTGCAGCACCACACCTCATCAACTCCGGCGCCTTGTAGCGCAACCGAGATCACCATGAACACAAACACCGATTTGGCGCTACTGCCGCCCCAAGAAACCGCGCTGCAGGTCTACAGCGCACCGTCAGGGCTTGATCCGTACATCGAGCTGATCCGCAAGGAGGCTTTGAGCCACGCTCCTGACACGTCAACGAAGAAAGGCCGCGATCACATCGCAAGCATTGCCTTCAAGGTGCGCAAGTCCAAAACGGCGCTGGACGGGCTGGGCAAACAGCTGGTCGATGACATGAAGGAAGTCCCGAAGAAGATCGACGCCGAGCGCAAGCGTATGCGGGACGCGCTGGACAGCTTGGCGGATGAGGTCCGCCGGCCGCTGACCGAGTGGGAGGAAGCGGAAGAGGCTCGGCAGCAAAAGCACCGTCTCGCTATCGAGCTTATGCAGCAGTCGGTCCAGGGTGCCGAGAACCTGACCTCCGGGACTCTGCGGGAGCAAATCGCGGCGTTGAACGCGAATGTCATTGATGCGGCTTTCGAGGAATACGAGGCCGAGGCCCATCGCGCGAAGGCCAAGGCACTGGAGGGGCTGTCTGCGGCGCTGGAGACGCGCGAGAAGCATGAGGCGGAACAGGCTGAATTGGCCCGCCTGCGCGCCGAGGCCGCCGCCCGCGAGCAGAAGGAGCGCGAGGAGCGCATCGCCCGCGAGGCCGCAGAGCGCGCCCAGCGTGAGGCCGAGGCCCGCGCCCAGGCCGAACGTGAAGCGGTGATCCGGCGCGAAGCTGAAGCAAAGGCCGCAGCGGACAAGCGCGAACTGGAACTGAAGCTGTCGGCAGAGCGCGCCGAGCGCGAGAAGGCAGAGGCCGTGCAACGCGAGCAGCAGGCCAAGGCGGACGCCGAACGCCGCGCCGCCGAAGCCGTAGCAGCCGAACAGCGCCGCGTCGCCCAGCAGCAGGCCGCAGAAGCCGCCGAGGCAAAGCGCCGCGAAGCCGACAAGGCCCACAAGGCTGCCGTCAACCGCGCCGCGCTGGCCGCTTTCGTTGCCGGGGGCATGACCGAGGAATGCGCGAAACAGGCCATCACGCTGATCGCAAAGAAGGCCATTCCGGCCGTCTCCATCACCTACTGAGAACCGAGAGACCACCATGAATGCTGTCGTTGAAGTTGAAACAGTCACCATGGTTCCCGCACGCAGCGCGAACCCTACTGCTGAGGTCGTTGCGCATGCGAAGACCGTCCAGCAGGTGATGCAGGCGGTCATGAAGCCGAACGTGCACTACGGCGCCATCCCCGGGGCCGGCGATAAGCCGACGCTGCTGAAGTCTGGTGCGGAGGTGCTGTGCATGACCTTCCGCATCGCCGACCGCTACGAGGTGACGGACCTGTCGCGTGACGGCTCTATCCGCTACCGAGTCAACTGCATCGGGGAGCACCAGACATCTGGCGCCACGCTTGGCTCTGGTCTTGGCGAGTGCTCATCGGATGAAGAGAAGTACCGATGGCGCAAGGCTGTGTGCGCCGAGGAATTCGAAGCCACCCCAGAGACGCATCGCCGCATGAAGTTTGGCCGCAAGCAAGGGGGGTACTACACCGTGCAGCAGGTCCGAACAGAGTCCGCTGATCTTGCCAACACGGTGCTGAAGATGGCCTGCAAGCGGGCCAAGATCGCCATGGTGCTGAACGTCACGGCGGCTTCTGACATGTTCAGCCAGGACCTGGAAGACCTGGACGCCGAACTGGTGCGCCACTTGGTTGACGACGAGCGCCAGGCCCAGGTGCAGCTGCTGCGCGACGAGTGGTGCGCGAAGGCAAAGGCCGCCGCGAGCCGAGACGCACTTTCCAAAGTGATGAAGGAAGGCGTGAAGGTTTTCCAGAACGCGAAGGACCGCGATGGTTACGCCACATTCGCCGCAGCTGTTCAGGCGCGCGGCGCAGAACTGAAGGAGTCGTGATGCGTGAAATCCTCTTCCGGTGCTCCAGCATTGGCAAGCTGATGGCCGAGCCCAAGACGAAGGCCGAAGGCCCGCTTTCCGTGGGTGCAAAGACCTATATCCGCGAACTGGCTCAGCAGGAAATATTCGGCGTTGAGTTCGAGTTCTCCAGCAAGGAAACCCAAAAGGGCCTCGAAGTCGAGGATGACAGCATCGCCCTTCTGAACCGTGTGCGCGGCCTGGCCCTGGTGAAGAACACCGAGCGCAAGACCAATGGCCTCATCACCGGCGAGTGCGACCTGTTCGACGTGCAGCGCCGACGCGGCCACGACTTGAAGTCTTCGTGGTCGGCCAAGACCTTCCCAGGGTGGACGAAGGACTGCGAGGACAAGCTCTACGAGTGGCAGATGCGCGGCTACATGTGGCTGTGGGACGCAGACGAGTGGGAGGTGAACTACGCCCTTGTGGACACGCCTGAGCGCCTGATCGGTTACGAGCCGCTGCAGCTGCACGTCGTCAGCCACATCCCAGAGCACCTGCGGCTGACCACCTGGCTGGTTGAACGGGACTTCGCGAAGGAGCGTGCGATTGCCGAGAAGGTCGAGGCCGCACGCGACTACTACAGCCAGTGCATCCATGAATTCAGCGAGTTGCACCCCGAGCCAAAGGAGGAAGCATGCCAGTCCCACCTGTCGTGCGCGACGCAATAACCCAGGCCCTGCGCGAGCTCGGCCCCATGAGCGCTGAGGAAATCGCCGAAGCCACCGGACTGCCACGCGGGAAAGTGGATGGAGCCATGGCGCGCGCCAGAAAAAACCACCCTGGGAAATTCTTCCGGGTTAGCCGATGGCGGGATCAATCAGGGCGGCAGGGTCGTGAAATACCGATCTATGCAGCAGCTCCCGGAAAAGACGCAGATCGGCCTGTGTTTGACGATGCCCGCAGGAAGGCGTTGAACCGAAGGAACTACCGCGTGAACCGAGCCATCAGGGCTGCTCAGCGAAGGCGGCGCGTTGGCTCGTCCGCATCGCCGTGGGCCGGGCTCATCACCATGGTGACCAGAGCATGACGCAGCAACTCAACAGAGCCCAGCGCCGCGCAGCCAAGAAGCAGCGGCGCCCTGTACTTGGTGCTGGGCACATCCAGTTGCCCATCAACATCCGTTTCGGCAAAGCAGACGAGACTCAGTTACAGCTTGTCCCGCTCGGACTGGCCACCACTCTGATCGAAGGCACTGCCGACGAATCGACGTGGCACACGCTGACGCTGCGGATCAACTGGGGCAGGTTCCTGGCGGCGGACCATTTCCCGGATGCCGAGCCGGCGATGGTGGCCGCTCAGGACGCAATGCGATCCATCAGCGCACGCCACGACCGCGCACAGACCTGGGGCGCGTCAAAGCCAGAGTACGACGCAATCTACGAGGCCCTGCGCATCTGCAATGAGATGCAGCAGCAGTGCACGCGTAGAGAGCTTCGTGACGCACTGGAGCGGGTCTACGCAGCAAACGAGTACCACCGTAAGGTGACAGCGATCAAGAACCGGCTCGACGCCAGAGCCTGACACACCCATCCCCCGAAGCCCTCCCGGTATGCCGCGAGGGCTTTCCTGTTTCTGGAGCCCTCATGGACCATCAACCAGTTGCCGCCCTGTACGTCGAGACGGGCGGCGCATATTTCGACCTGCCTGGCGTGGACCCGTGGGATGAGCCCCGGGATGCGCGACGCTATGACGGCCCGCACCCTGTGGTGGCTCACCCACCGTGCCAGCGATGGGGCCGCTTCTGGCACGGGAGCACCCGCAAGCCGCACCAGTTCCGCATGGGTGACGATGGCGGCTGCTTCGCTTCAGCCCTGGGCGCTCTGCGGCGGCATGGCGGTGTGCTGGAGCATCCGGCGGACTCCCACGCTTGGACCCACTTCGGGCTGAGAAAACCGCCTCGCGCTGGCGGCTGGGTGGAGGCCGCGCCCGGCATCTGGACCTGCTGCGTGTACCAGGGCCACTACGGGCACATCGCCGGAAAGGGCACATGGCTGCTGGCCGCCGGCATGCCGCGGGAAGCGCTTCCGGATCTGCGGTGGGGCAAGACCGAGCAGCGGCTGCACCCCAGGGCTGTAGAGCTGCACGGCTACGAAAAGGCCCGACGCATCGGGATGCTGGCCATGGTCGGCGGCAAAAACAAGACCCGCATCCGCAACGCTACCCCCCACCAGTTCCGAGACCTGCTGCTGTCGATTGCTCGATCAGCACAACGCACCCCATGACCCCGACCCCACCCCAGGCCGCGTGCCCGCTGCAGCAGCGCGCAGGCCACGTCATCAACACCACCGCAGCGCATTGGCAGCTGCTCAACAAGGAAGCCTCATGACAGCAATCACGACAGCCGCACGCCTGCTGCGCGTAGCGGCGGACGAACTCAAGAACGCCCACACCCTCGGCGGCGACTGGGGCAATGAGCACGAAGCCCTGGACGCCTACAACGAGCACATGGCCACGGCCACAACGCTGGAGCACATGTCACGCCAGTGCCTGGCCCAGATCGAGGAGCCGGCAGCTCCTGCCGCTGTGGCGTCGGCCCTGGATGTGACGCTGGACGAGGACCAGGCCGGCCTGCTGCGCGACATGCTGGGCGATCCTGCCGAATACGAGGAGGCCCTCACCGTGCGGCTGATTGTGTGCGACGGCCATAGCGGACACGGCCTGTATGTGGCCCAGGCAGAGTACCAGGACGAGGGTGCTGTGCTGCTGACCGCCCTGCCGGCCCCAGCAGCGCCCGCCCTGGAAGCGCCTGCAGTCCCCTCGCGCACGTATGTGGCAGTGCTGCTGTGCGACTGCTGCGGTCACATCGGCATCAACGACGCATCTGACGGAAAGGCTGCGTGCAACACCTGCCGCTGGACCGGCGATAGCCCTGCCGAAGATAAGTGCCCAGGCTGCAACCGCGTCGGCACGATGACAACGGCATGCCCTGAGTGCGGCGCCCGCACGTCGCTCATCGCGGAAACGCACCTGCCGGCCGCAGCGCCCCAGGCACCTGCAGCTCATGTGGACGACTTGGCCGCCCTGGTGAAGAAACTAGTCCAGGCCCTTCGCAAAGCCGCGCCGAATCACGTTCTGCCGGCGCAAGCGCTGGACTACCTGAAGCGCCAGGGGCTGCAGGGATCGCCGCTGCGGGCAGCCGAGGCAGCGCCCCAGGCACCTGCTGCGCCTGCAGTGGATGCGCCGGCACCAGCGAGCGAGTGGCGCGACATCTTCACGGCAGAAAAGTCGGATGACCTGATCTGGCTGTACGACGCCAACAGCAAGACCATCGACGGGCCGCGCACGTTTGGCACCTACGACGTGGAGGAATACACGCACTGGGCGCCCGCCGAAGCGCCTGACCTGGACGGCGTGGACGAAGCGTTCGCTGCAGCCATCGCAGCCCAGGCAGCAACCAAGGGGGAGCACGGCCATGGCTGACGCGATCCCCACCCACCCCATGGCCCTGCGCCGCGAGTACCTGGCCACCGCCCAGGAGATCGTGCGCCGCCCCACCGAGCAGGCCCTGCCCCGCCTCGTCCTGCTGACCGAAGCCCTGCTGCGCGACCTGACGGACGAGCCTGGCCTCACCGTCAGCGTGCACATGCCACCGCGCCCCACTGGGCACAAGGAGAGCTGACACATGACCAACGCATTGAATGGCGCGGGCACATCCCTGCGCGACACGATGATCCTGATCCCCGAAATCCCAGGAGAGTGGACGCAGCGCACGCGCAGCGGCAGCACTCAGGTCTGGAACGATCCATGGCACAAGACTGGCTTGCCGGAAGTGCGAATGGAGCCACCTACCAAGGGACTGTTCGCAGACCGCATCGATGGTGCCTGGTACTGGGTGTGCGCCTGCGAAAAATGCCTGGGGACCGGCAAGTCCTACAACTACTCCCCGTGCGAGGCGCATGACCGCTGCGTGACCTGCAACTGCTCCCGCGCCGAGCTGGCTGAAGCACCGTGGGGCGCACGCGATGGCGGCTGGCGGTGCAAGCCGTGCCAGGAGAAGCTGGACGCCGCGCGGAAAGCGGAGGCGCTGGCCGCCGCCGAGGCGAACGGGCACAGCGAGGACGACTGCGTCTATACGAGCGACATCATCTGTCCGTACTGCGCCACCAAGCAGAACAGCGATGCCCGCCACGAATCGGCCCAGGGCCTGGAATGCGGCACCTGCGGCGGAAAGTTCGACCTGGAGGTGGAGTGGTCTCCGAGCTACACGACGACCAAGGCGCGCGCCCAGGCGCAGCAGAAAGGACCGCAGCAATGAGCATGGCCTGGATACGCAAGACCTACGGCGTGCCCGCCAAGCGCGGCGGCCGGGTCGAATACACGGGCGACGGCAAGTCTGAGCTGGGCACCATCACCAGTGCGCGCCACGGATACATCAACATCCGGCTGGACGGCCACATCAACCCCTACCCATTCCACCCCACATGGAAGCTGAGCTACCTGCCGGCTGCAGAGGCGCAGCAGAAAGGACCTGCATGACCACGAACCCCGCTCAGCCCCGCCACTGGCGCCTGGTCGAATTCCATGCGCGCCGTGCTATGCGTGATGCGCCAGCCGCACGCGTGGAAGTGGACACGGACGGCGAATGGCTGTGGATGACGCCCCGCGACATCCGCCTGAACATCCGCGACCACGGCGACCACCCAGAACTGCGCAAGGCCCTTGCAGCCTACGGCTGCGCGAAAGGACAGACCCCGTGACCACAGCACCAACACCCGAAGAAGTCCATGCACTCGCCGCGCGGCTGGAGCACTGCGTAGCCAAATGGGGAAAGCAGAACGCCTTGTCCCTGGAGGCCTACAGCGCGGTCAAGATGATGCGCCGCCTGCAGGCCGAGAACCAGCGCCTGCAGCAGCTCCTGCAGTGCGACACGCCGAGGTACTGCAGCAGCGTCCAGCGATGCACAGCGGGCGATGAGCACCGGGCTGAGCTGGAGGCGCGCAAGCCGCTGCCGCCCACCGACATGACGCCCGTCCAGCACGTCAATGCCCTAGTTGGCGATGGCCTGACCGCCCAGAAGGTGGAAGCCATCTGCGAGCGCGAGCCCTATGACGTGACCGGCGTTGTCCTGTCTCTGCCCGATGGCCGCGCCTGCATCGTCAACCAGTCGGCCGTGCGCTGGTTCCACGGGCCGCGTGACTTCTGGAACGTCTTGCATCCAGAGTCCAAACCGCTGCCCTGGAAACCCGGGTTCGATTGCATGGTCCCGGGGCAGGAGGAGCTGGCCATCCAGTTCTGCGCCGAGATCGCGGGGCCGCGCGGACAGCCGGGCCGGAACCCAGACCCCGTGCGCCTTCTGGAGATGGCTGAGGCGCTCTACAAGGCCGAGGCGGATGCACGGCCGGTTGACAAATCGCCGAATCTGCAAGAACCGCTGGTTGACAAAACCGCGAATTTGCAAGGTCGGCCCGATCCACTGAGCGATGACGACCGGCTGAGGCTGCGCTCCGATGTCGCCCGCGCGATCTGGGATGTCATGCGCGAGCATGAGGACCGCTGCGATCACGCGCTCGAAGACGTTGACCACAAGCACCAGGTCTGGGATTGCGCCGATGCTGCCATCCGAGCCATGAGGGACAAGCCATGAGCAAGCGAGCCCGCGAGCGCGGCGACAAGCGCGACAGGCGGCAAGAGCCACAGGACCAGCAACCAGAGCCCGCACCAGCGGGTTCTTTCATTTGAGGGGATGAGGATGACAGCAGTACTTGAGCGCCTGCGC
Organism: Delftia sp.; assembly: GCF_059499305.1. Classification (NCBI taxonomy): domain Bacteria; kingdom Pseudomonadati; phylum Pseudomonadota; class Betaproteobacteria; order Burkholderiales; family Comamonadaceae; genus Delftia; species Delftia sp. Next base: position 97,205 of record NZ_JCABYI010000009.1, on the reverse strand, counting down.
CTCGCATCAGCAGTGATCGCCGGCAGCGCCGAGGCGGCCAGCATCGTGCCCGTGCGCACCTTCCAGATCTCGCGCGGCCCGCTGGATCTGTTCATCTGGCCCGATGAGGACAGCCTGGACGACTGGGGCAAGCTGGAAGTGCGGAAGCTGAGGCGGGAGGTAGAAGAGCGTTACACGCGCTACCGCAGCTTCGACATCTGCTCGCTGAGAGATTTCCTGAAGAACATGCGGATTCCCTTGACCCATCAGACCCAGGATTCTTTCGAGCGCCTGCATCGGCTTCACTGCGTGGAATTCAGCGGTGTACCGGCGTCCATCTACGAGCGCATCCCGCACTGGTTCAACCACGTCATCTCCTGCGGCCAGATCACGCACCCACTCATTGAGCCCGGGTCAGTGATCGATGTCTGATCCACCAAATGCCTGGGAAACCGCCGACCGCGCGTATCAGGCCCACCACTTCAGCTGCCCGCAGTGCATCTCCGCCGGCATCACCCGCTCCCAGGAGCGGCGCCAGGCCGGCGCGGCGCTGTGGGGCGCATATCAGCAAGAGCGCGACCCGCGCGTGCAGCAGCAGAAAAAACTAGGAGTGAAACAACATGAGCACAATCACGCCGCCAGACAAGCTCGATCAGGTGATGCGCAGCCTCCAGGTGATGGCCAGCGCTTTGCAGGCCATATGCGCACAGACTGGTGCGCGCCTGACCCGTCAGCAGCTCGCTGAACGCCTTGGCGTTCACCGCAATACGCTCGCAGCCAGGCTGGCAAATGACCGAACCATGCCTCGCCCTGGCAAGGACGGGAAATGGCTGCTGTCGGAGGTCATCGACTGGGAGATGCGCCAGCATTGAGGCGCGCCGCGATGTCCGAGCCCTTCGGGTTGTAGTACGTGAGGGCCCGCGTTGTGTTCTCCCAGCCGAAAACCTTGCACAGATCAAGCACATGCAGCACCTGCGCCATACGGGTTGCTGCAGTGTGTCGGCTGTCGTGGAAGGTGAACCCATCAAGCCCTGCCCTGCCCCTGTACTTGCGGAACATCGCATCCAGGGACTGTGATTTCATCCCGAACACCAAGCCCTCATCCCAGCCTCGGCATGCCTCCAGGTTGCGACGCGCCGCCCGTGTCAGCGGGACCTGGCGCGCCTTCCCCGTCTTCGTGCGCCCTGCATGCAACGTGCAGTAGTCCTCGCGCACATCCCCCCATTCCAACCCCGTCAATTCACCAGCCCGCATGCCGGTCTGCAGCGCCGCGATGAAGCAATGCGCCACAGCCTGCGACACCGACCGGATCGGCTTGCTGCGCGACCAGCCAAGGGCCCGCAGCATCTTGCGGATTTCCGGCCCCGTGATGATCCGCTCACGGTGGTCCGGCTCGGCCGGCTTCGTCACGTCCCGCATTGGGTTCGAATCCAGCCAATTCCACTCGCGCCGTGCCGTCTCCAACATGTGGCCAATCAGCACCATGTCGCGCAAAACACTGGAGCGAGACACGGCCTTGAGCCGAGCATCCCGCCATGCGATCAGGTCCTGGGCGTCCAACTGCGCCAGCAGCCGGCGGCCTGGCCATGCCTCATGCTTCTGGATCGCGTCCAATCGCACCCATTCCTTTGCCCAACCGCGCTTCGTGGGCGAGACCTCATCGCGATATCGCTTAACAGCATCGTTCACGGTACGGGTTTCGCCAAGCATCCTCGCGCCGGCCTTGCCGCCGACGGCCAGGGCCTTGAGTTCGGCGGTGCGCTGCGCAGCCCACTCGCTGGCCTCGCGCTTGGTCGGGAAGGTGCCTGCGTCACGCTGGCCACGGACTTCAATTTGGATCCGCCAAGAGCCGGCGGCTGTCTTCTGGGGGGTTGCCATGAATTGGGGGGATCAGCTGGGGGAAATTGCTGGGCCGCCCTGTGCAAAACAGTGCGGCAGGCGCACTGTAGCATGGTGTTCATGGATCGCAAGCCGTTGATTTAGGCCGATTTGTGCAGTTGCTGCACAGGCTTGCATAGTTTAATGGTGCCCCGAGCCGGGATCGAACCGGCACGCCCCTGTTCGGAAGCGGCGGATTTTAAGTCCGCAGTGTCTACCAATTTCACCATCGGGGCCCTGCACCGCAGCGTCACAGGCCAACGCAAGCTGCTCATGCCTGCGAACTGCAGCACCAACGAAAAAGGGAAGCGTTACCGCTTCCCTTTTTTCTGAATTGGAGCGGGAAAACGGGTTCGAACCGTCGACCTCAACCTTGGCAAGGTTGCGCTCTACCAACTGAGCTATTCCCGCATATCTGTCAAGCTGTGCGCCTCACAGAGCAGACTTGAATTCTAGCGCAGATTTCCGGCACTCCGGACCAAGTCCGGAAAAAATCCACGTCGAAGCGGATCAATGCCCACCCGCACAGCAGCCCGCTCCATGCCGTCGCTTACTTGCCGTCGATGCGGTCCTGCATGCGCTTGGCGCGCTGTTCAGACGGGGGGTGAGAGCTCAGGATGGAGCTGCCGCCACTGCCACCGCTGAGCTTAGCCAGCTTCTGGAACGATGTGACCAGTCCCTGGCGACTCATCTTCTTTTCCGTGAGCAGGTCGAAGGAATAGTCATCAGCCGCCGACTCCTGGGACTGGGAGAACTGGGCGTTGATGAACTTCTCACCCAGATCTCCGGCCTGCGAGCGCGACAGCGAGGCCAGCGCCGAATTGCCGCTATTGGCTGCAATCGAGCGCGCAGCCGATGCCGCATAGGCCGTTTGCATGCGCTTCTTGCTATGGCCCAGCGCCACATGCCCGATCTCATGGCCAATCACGCCACGCAATTCATCGTCGTTCATCAGATCCATCAGGCCGCTGTAGACGCGAATGCAGCCATTGGCCATGGCCCAGGCATTCACGTCCTGCGTCATATAGACCTTGTAGACGGCTTTTTTCCCATTGACGGCCTGCGGCATGCTGGCAATGACCTTGTTCAGCCGCACCGTGTACTTGCTCTTGGCATCGGCCACCTTGTTCTGCGCATCCATGGCCGCGCAGGAGTCGTTGGACAGCGTGACCACATCGTCATCCGTGAGCGTCATGGCCTTCATGGCCGTGGAGCCCGAATCCAGCAGCCCGCCCACATCAGCGGACTCCATGGTTTTACAACCCGCCAGCACCACGCCGCTGGCAACAATCGCCGTCAATAGCTTGATCTTCATAATCCCTCCCGATGAATGAAGCGCGCATCATATCCACGACCGGCCAATTGAATCCACTGCCAATGGCAAGCCATTTGCACTTTTTTGCAATTTTCCAATCAACTTCCAATAAGCACGCTCGTGTCGATGATCCAGGCAGAACAATTGGAAACAAAATAATTCACCGAACTGGCAATGAATTACAGAATGGAATTCTCTTCATGTCACAGAAGAACAAGCCCTGAACCACTCGCAGAGTGCCGAAACTTTAGAGAGAGGGAGAGATGGAGCTTGACCGGGCACGGGGCTGGCTCGAACCAGACAGCAAGGACAAGCAATGATCCTGACGCAGAAAAAGAAAAAGGCCCCGAAGGGCCTTTTGAACTGTTTTCGCAATGAATTTTTGGAGGCGCGAACCAGAGTCGAACTGGTCTAACCGGATTTGCAATCCGGGGCATAACCGCTTTGCTATCGCGCCAAGATCACTATCAAACAACTACAGCATTGCTGCAGTTTTTAAAAACTGGAGCGGGAAAACGGGTTCGAACCGTCGACCTCAACCTTGGCAAGGTTGCGCTCTACCAACTGAGCTATTCCCGCAAACATTCAAGCAACTACCCGTCACCTGAATCGAACGTACCAAGACACATCCAAAACTGGAGCGGGAAAACGGGTTCGAACCGTCGACCTCAACCTTGGCAAGGTTGCGCTCTACCAACTGAGCTATTCCCGCAAACATTCAAGCAACTACCCGTCACCTGAATCGAACGTACCAAGACACATCCAAAACTGGAGCGGGAAAACGGGTTCGAACCGTCGACCTCAACCTTGGCAAGGTTGCGCTCTACCAACTGAGCTATTCCCGCATTTCTATCGAAGCCTGACATTCTACAACGTCGTTTGCTGCGATGGGATGAATTGTAGCGTAGTTCTTGGAGGGTTCAGGAAAAACGCTACATTTTTTCATCTTCAGTGCTTGACTGCAGGCTCCACAGCCTTGGTTTCCGCCGGGGCCACGGCGGCGGCCTCCTCGTCGGACAGAGGCTCTGGCACGCGTTCCAGCGCCACCTTGAGGACCTGGTCGATCCACTTGACGGGGATGATTTCCAAGCCGCTCTTGACGTTGTCGGGGATCTCCTGGAGATCCTTGACGTTCTCTTCGGGGATCAGCACCGTCTTGATGCCGCCACGCAGGGCCGCCAGCAGCTTTTCCTTGAGGCCGCCGATGGCGGTGACCTCACCGCGCAGCGTGATTTCACCAGTCATGGCGACATCGGCACGCACCGGGATACCCGTCAGCGCAGAGACGAAGGCCGTCGTCATGGCCGCACCCGCGCTGGGGCCGTCCTTGGGGGTGGCGCCATCGGGCACGTGCACGTGGATGTCCTTCTTCTCGAAGGCCTCGTCCTTGATGCCCAGCATGCGCGAGCGGCTGCGCACCACGGTGCGCGCGGCTTCGACCGATTCCTTCATCACGTCGCCCAGCGAGCCGGTGCGCGAGATCACGCCCTTGCCGGGCATGATGGCGGCCTCGATGGTCAGCAGATCGCCGCCGACCTCGGTCCAGGCAAGACCCACGACCTGGCCGATCTGGTTGTTCAGTTCGGCACGGCCATAGGTGTACTTGCGAACACCCAGGTAGTCAGGCAGGTTGTCGGCAGTGACGACGACGGTGGGCTCCAGCTTCTTGAGCTGCAGGCCCTTGACGACCTTGCGGCAGATCTTGGACAGCTCGCGCTCCAGCGAACGCACGCCGGCCTCTCGCGTGTAGTAGCGCACGATGTCGCGGATGGCGGATTCCTCCACCCGCATCTCGCCTTCCTTCACACCGTTGTTGGTGATCTGCTTGGGCAGCAGGTAGCGGATGGCGATGTTGACCTTTTCGTCCTCGGTGTAACCCGACAGGCGGATCACTTCCATGCGGTCCAGCAGCGCGGGCGGGATATTCATGGAGTTGGAGGTCGCCACGAACATCACGTCGCTGAGGTCGAAGTCCACTTCGACGTAGTGATCGCCGAAGGTGTGGTTCTGCTCGGGGTCCAGCACTTCCAGCAGGGCGCTCGACGGATCGCCACGGAAGTCCATGCCGAGCTTGTCGATTTCGTCCAGGAGGAACAGCGGGTTGCGCGTGCCGACCTTGTCCAGGCTTTGCAGCACCTTGCCCGGCATGGCGCCGATGTAGGTGCGGCGGTGGCCGCGGATTTCCGCCTCGTCACGCATGCCGCCCAGCGCCATGCGGACGTACTTGCGGCCCGTGGCCTTGGCGATGGACTGACCCAGCGAGGTCTTGCCCACGCCCGGAGGACCGACCAGGCACAGGATGGGCGCCTTGACCTTGTCCACGCGCTGCTGCACGGCAAGATATTCAAGGATGCGGTCCTTGACCTTTTCAAGGCCGAAGTGGTCGGCATTGAGCACCTCCTCGGCATTGGCCAGGTCGTGCTTGATCTTGGTCTTCTTGCTCCAGGGCAGGCCCGTGAGCACATCGATGTAGTTGCGCACCACGGTGGCTTCGGCCGACATGGGCGACATGAGCTTGAGCTTCTTGAGCTCGGCCTCGGCCTTCTTGCGCGCCTCGGCAGGCATGCGAGCGAGCTTGATCTTCTTTTCGATCTCTTCGATGTCGGCGCCGTCCTCGCCCTCGCCCAGCTCCTTCTGGATGGCCTTGACCTGCTCGTTCAAATAGAAGTCGCGCTGGTTCTTTTCCATCTGGCGCTTGACGCGACCACGGATGCGCTTGTCGACATTGAGGATGTCGACCTCCCGGTCCAGCTGCTCGAACAGGTTTTCCAGGCGCTCCTTGATGTCCACCAGGTCGAGCACGGCCTGCTTGTTCTCGAGCTTGAGCGGCAGGTGCGCGGCGATGGTGTCGGCCAGGCGGCCGGCATCGTCGATGCTGGCGATGGAGGTGAGGATCTCGGGCGGGATCTTCTTGTTGAGCTTGACGTACTGGTCGAACTGCTGCGTCACGGCGCGGCGCAGGGCTTCGATCTCGCTGGGCTTGTGGGTTTCGGCCTCGGGCGCCACGGGCACGACGGAGCCCACGAAGTGGGTCTCTTCATCCATGACCTGCTTGACCAGCGCGCGCTGCTGGCCTTCGACCAGCACCTTGACCGTGCCGTCGGGAAGCTTGAGCATCTGCAAGATGGTGGAGACGCAGCCGACGTCGAACATGTCGGCCGCCGTGGGCTCGTCCTTGGAGGCGGTCTTCTGGGCCACCAGCATGATGCGGCGGTCGCCCTCCATGGCCAGCTCCAGCGCCTTGATGCTCTTGGCGCGGCCCACGAACAGCGGGATCACCATGTGGGGGAACACGACCACATCGCGCAGCGGCAGCAGCGCCAGGTCTAGGGGGGTGGAAGGCAAAGGGGTATGTCCTGACATGGGAATCCTCGGTTTGTCAGCGGAAGATGGTCCGCCCACCGGTGTATTTCAACCCCGCAGCCCGAAAGGATTTCGGGCCACAGGGACTTGCGCTGCCGGACCTTTGCAGGCAGCGGCGCATCAGGCTTTCTTGGCCGCCTCGCGGTAAACCAGCAGCGGTGCTTTTCCGTCTTCGATGGTGGACTCGTCCACCACCACCTTCTCGACATTGTCGGCATTGGGCAGTTCGTACATGGTGCCGATCAGCGATTGCTCCAGGATGGAGCGCAGGCCACGCGCACCCGTCTTGCGCGCCAGCGCCTTGCGGGCGATGGCCTTGAGCGCGGCGGGCCGGATCTCCAACTCCACGCCTTCCATGGCCAGCAGCTTGCTGTACTGCTTGACCAAGGCGTTCTTGGGCTCGGTCAGGATCTGCACCAGGGCGTCTTCACCCAGTTCGGCCAGGGCCGTGACCACGGGCATGCGGCCGACCAGCTCGGGGATGATGCCGAACTTGATCAGGTCTTCAGGCTCGATCTCCTGGAACACTTCCGAGATGGAGCGCTGCTTCTTGCTCTTGACCGTGGCGCCAAAGCCGATGCCCGACGCCTCGGTACGGTTCTCGATGACCTTCTCCAGGCCCGCGAACGCGCCACCGCAGATGAACAGGATGTTGGTCGTGTCGATCTGCAGGAAGTCCTGGTTCGGATGCTTGCGGCCACCTTGCGGGGGCACGCTGGCCATGGTGCCTTCGATGAGCTTGAGCAGGGCCTGCTGCACGCCCTCGCCCGACACGTCACGCGTGATGCTGGGGTTGTCGGACTTGCGCGAGATCTTGTCGATCTCGTCGATGTAGACGATGCCGCGCTGCGCACGCTCGACGTCGTATTCGCAGCTTTGCAGCAGCTTCTGGATGATGTTCTCGACGTCCTCGCCCACGTAGCCGGCCTCGGTCAGCGTGGTGGCATCGGCCATGACGAAGGGAACGTTGAGCATGCGCGCCAGCGTCTGCGCCAGCAGCGTCTTGCCGGAGCCCGTGGGACCGATGAGCAGGATGTTGCTCTTGGCCAGCTCAATCTCGTCCTTGCCGGCCTTGTCCTTGTGACGCAGGCGCTTGTAGTGGTTGTATACGGCGACAGCCAGCGTGCGCTTGGGCAGGTCCTGGCCGATCACGTAGTTGTCCAGGTTGGCCTTGATTTCGGCGGGCGTGGGCAGGTCGCCTCGGCCGTCCTTGGCCTCGGTGCTGGGCTGCTCGTCGCGGATGATCTCGTTGCAGAGATCGATGCACTCGTCGCAGATAAAGACTGACGGACCCGCGATCAGCTTCTTGACCTCATGCTGGCTCTTGCCGCAGAAGGTGCAATAAAGGTTTTTTCCGCTGGAGGAGCCTTTTTTCTCGGCCATGGGGTCGGTGCCTTGTTACAGAAATATGGAAAAGGATGATAACCAAATGGAAAGCGGCGTTTTCCGTAGGGGGAAAACGCCGCCCATTCTCATACAGCCTCCGGGCTTCAGGAGCGCTTGTTGATCACCTGATCGACCAGGCCGTAGTCCTTGGCTTCGTCGGCGGACAGGAAGTAGTCGCGCTCGGTGTCGTGCTGGATCTTTTCCAGCGGCTGGCCCGTGCGCTCGGCCAGGATCTTGTTCAGGCGCTCGCGGGTCTTGAGGATCTCGCGGGCGTGGATCTCGATCTCGGTGGCCTGGCCCTGCATGCCGCCCAGCGGCTGGTGGATCATGACCTGGGAATTGGGCAGCGCAAAGCGCTTGCCCTTGGTGCCAGCGGCCAGCAGGAAGGCACCCATGCTGGCTGCAATGCCGGTGCACAGCGTGGACACATCGGGCTTGATGAAGTTCATCGTGTCGAAGATGGCCAGGCCGGCGCTCACGGAGCCGCCGGGGCTGTTGATGTAGAACGAAATGTCCTTGTCGGGGTTTTCGCTTTCAAGGAACAGCAGCTGGGCCACGACGAGGTTGGCCGTCTGGTCATTGACAGGGCCCACCAGGAAGATCACCCGGTCCTTGAGCAGGCGCGAGTAGATGTCGTACGACCGCTCTCCGCGGCCGGACTGTTCGATGACCATTGGGATCATGCCCAAACCCTGAGTTTCCAATGCGCTCATGTTTTCTCCAGTACTAGGGGGCTACTTTAGCCGTATCCGGAAAGAAAATGGGGCTTGTGCGCCAAAGCACAAGCCCCGCAGATGCCAACCCGCCCGCCGATCTCACAAAGCGGCAGGCAGGCGGTGCTCAAACCCTCAGGCCTGGCCCATCAGTTCGTCGAAGGACACGGCCTTGTCGGAGACCTTGGCCTTGCCCAGCACGAACTCGGTCACGTTGTTTTCGATGACAACGGCTTCGACTTCAGCCAGGCGTTGGCGGTCGCCGAAGTACCAGCGTGCCACGTCTTCGGGCTTTTCGTAGCTGGCGGCCAGCTCTTCCACGTGGGCCTTGATCTGCTCGGGCGTGGCGTGCAGCTCGTTGGCGCGCACCAGCTCGGCCACCACCAGACCCAGGCGCACGCGGCGCTCGGCTTGGGGCAGGAACACGTCTTCAGGGATCTCGGCCTTGTCGGCGTCCTTGATGCCGCGCTGCTGCAGCTCGGCGCGAGCGCCTTCCAGCAGACGGGCGACTTCAGCCTGCACCGAGGCCTTGGGCAGTTCCAGCTCGGCCTTGGACACCAGCGCGTCCATCACGGCCTGCTTGTTGCGGCCCTGGACGCGGAACTTGACTTCACGCTCCAGGTTCTTCTTGATGTCGGCGCGCAGGCCTTCGACCGTGCCTTCAGCCACGCCCAGGGCCTTGGCAAAAGCCTCGTCCACTTCGGGCAGGTTGGCGGCCTCGATCTTCTTGACCGTCACCAGGAAGTCGGCGGTCTTGCCGGCCACGTCCTTGCCGTGGTAGTCGGCGGGGAAAGCCAGGGGGAAGGTCTTGGACTCGCCGGCCTTCATGCCGCGCACTGCGTCTTCGAATTCCTTGAGCATCTGGCCTTCGCCGACCAGGAACTGGAAGTCTTCGGCCTTGCCACCGGAGAAGGTCTCGCCGTCGATCTTGCCTTCGAAGTCCACGGTCACGCGGTCGCCGTCCACGGCCACATCGGCCTGGGCGCGCTGCGCGAAGGTGCGGCGCTGCTTGCGCAGGATGTCCACGGTCTTGTCGATGGCGGCGTCGTCCACTTCGGCCGTCAGCTTCTCGACTTCGGCCGAGGTCAGGTCACCGATCTTGACTTCAGGCATCACTTCGAAGATGGCTTCGAACTGGGCCTCGCCCTCGGGAGCGCCTTCCTTTTCGGAGATGCGGGGCTGGCCAGCCACGCGCAGCTTGGCTTCGTTGACGGCCTGTGCAAAAGCCTCGCCAACCTTGTCGTTGAGCACTTCGTACTGCACCGAGTAGCCATAACGCTGGGCCACCACGCTCATCGGCACCTTGCCGGGACGGAAGCCGTCCATCTTCACGGTGCGCGCCACTTGCTTGAGGCGGTTCTCGACTTCGCTCTGGATGGAGTTCAGGGGCAGGCTCAGCGTGATCTTGCGCTCGAGCTTTTCAAGGGTTTCAACAGTAACGGCCATGTTTGTTCCTATGAGGGATTGGACCGTGCCGGCTGCTGTACAGCCCGCACCGTATTGCGCAAAAGTCACGGTGCAACGCGAGCCAAAGCCAGTCGGCCGCGCGGCACCTCAGATTTCAAGGGCTTACATCACATGCGCCTGGCCGCTGGGGACCGCACATGGTTCGCTCAACCCGTGATGTAAGCGAAGCCGGACATTATAAACGAGGCGGTTTTAACCTCCGGACGCACCCACTTGCGGGGAATCCCCCAATCCGTTTGCAAACGGGCCGTCCCTACAGGAAGCGGGCTTGGGCAGTGTTCGCCGCAGTTGAGCGGCGTTGGTGCGTGGTGCGCGGGGGGCGGGTCGTCAACCATTCAAAAACAATCACTTGCCTTCACAGCGCGGGATTCGCGCGGGCCATTCAAAAGCCTCGAGGTGCACTCTGCACACGCCAGGTCGACATGTACACGACCTGATCAAAACCCCGCTTGCCGTCCTCAATCAGCAGATGAAACAGGGTCACTTCAAATTGAAACATCTGCCCATTCGACCTATACTGTATGTGCATACAGTAGAAAGAAGACGTGATGCAGCACCAGATTGAGACGGTCAGGGACGATGTGGAAAGCGCCAGCGAGCAAGTGGCCGCCATCTGCGAGCTGCTGGCTGCAGCCCGGGGCACGGCCGTGCACGCCTCGGCCATTACCGCATTGCTGCTGCCGGTGTCACGCAAGCTCAGCGCGGCGGCGGGCGACCTGTCCGACCATCTGCATCGCAGCCAGGCAATTGGCAGCAAGCGCAGCTAGCCCAGCCCACCTTCGCCTCGACAAGGCCCCGCCCTGCGGGGCCTTGTCGTTCCTGCACCGGATACGCCGATGGTGTGCCAGGTTTGCGCACAGGCTTCGGCGATTGCCCGGCTGGCGCCCCTGGGCAAACATGGCATTCATCCCCGGCCCGCGCGCCGGACCCGGCATACCGCCTGCCCGGTGCCCCCGCGATCCGGTGGCCTGAGGCGTTCCCGGCATCCGCAGCCACACGCATGGCAGGTGCCCCAGGAGCAGGTCCGCGCGGGCCGGCCCACGAGGAGCTTCAGTGAGTCTTGCCATTCCCTTTCCCGCGCCGGATCAGGCGATACCGCCACCGGCCCGTGCCGCTGCTCCCGCCGACCCTGCATACAGGGAGCGCGACTGATGCAGGCCATTGCCCGTGAATACGAAACGCTGGACGAGCTGTGCATGCGCCAGTTGGGCGCCACGCGCGGCGTGGTGGAAGCCACGCTGGAGCGCAACCCGGGCCTGTCGGCCCACGGGCCCCACCTGCCCGCCGGCCTGGCTGTCGAGCTGACCGAACCCGCCCAGGCGCCCAGCCTGCCCCTGATCAGTTTCTGGGATTGACATGGACCGAGAAACCATCGTCAAGACCGCCGCCCTGGAAGGCGCCAAGGCCGCGCCTCCCGTCACCGTCGTGGCCGCTAACGTGGCCAATGGCTGGACCATGACCCATACAGCGACCGCGCTGACCATCGTCTACGTGCTGCTGCAGGCCGCGTATCTGCTGTGGCGCTGGCGCAATGAACGCGAGGACCGGCGCGCGCGCCAGGCCAAGGACGCTGCGCGCAGGAAGGCGTCTTCGACCGCCACAGACACCGGAGCGGCGCCATGAGCACAGCGCGCATGCCAGCGGCAGGCCTGGGCATCGGCGCGGCCATCGTTGCTGCCTGGATTGCCGCAGAAGGCTTCAGCGCAGATCCGATCATCCCGGTTCGCGGCGATGTACCCACCATCGGCCACGGCGCCACGCGCTACGAGGACGGCACGCGCGTGACCCTGGCCGACCCGCCTATCACCCGCGAACGGGCGCGCGAGCTGGCCATCAACCTGCTGGAGCAGCAGTACGGCGCCTGTGTGCGCGATTCGCTGGGTGACACGCGGGTGCACCCGGCCGAGTTCGCCCAGGCGGTGGACTTCGCAGGCCAATACGGCTGCGGGGCCTGGCGCGGCTCCTCGATGCTGGCCAGGACACGGGCTGGCGACTACGCCGGCGCCTGCCAGTCCTACCTGTCCTGGCGATTCATGACCAGCAGCCAGCCTTTGCAGGGCTTCAGCGCCTATCGATGGGATGGCGCAGGCCGGCCCACGCGCTGGCGCTTTGACTGCTCTGCACCCGGCAACAAGGTATGCCGCGGCGTGTGGACACGCCAGCAGGCACGCCACGCGGCCTGCATGGAGGCCAAGCCTTGATGGACCGCCTGCAAACCCATGCCTGGCAGCTGCTGGCCCTGCTGCTGGCGGCACTGCTGGTCTGGCAGTCGCTGGCGCGGCTGGGTGCCGAGCGCGATGCGGCGCAGGCACGCACGGATCTGGCGACAGACCGCCAGGCCGCTGCCACCGCCGCGCTGCACGCATCCGAACGCTATCGACAACGGGAAGGAGCCTACCGTGAACGCCTCGACTTTCTTGCACGCGACACGGACCTGGCCCTGGCGCGCGCTGCGGCGGATGCCGATGCTGCCCGCGCTGCTGCTGGCCGGCTGCGCGGCGACCTCGCCAACTATCTCACCGCTCACCGTGCCGCCGCCCAGGCTCGCGCCGCTGCCGGACAGTGCGCGCCAGACACCGGCGCCCTCGATCTGCTCGCCGAGCTGCAGCGCCGCGCTGACGAGCGAGCGGGAGCGCTGGCGCGCATTGCTGACGACGCCCGCCACCGAGGCAGCGCCTGCGAGCGCGCCTACGACGCCGGGCTCGCGCTGACCAGCGCCCTGACCAGCACCATGACCCAGGACCCCCGCCATGCTCAAGCCCGCTAGCCTGCGCGACGCGCTCGTCGCTGCCCTGCCCCAGTTGCAACAGTCGCCGGGGAACATCCGTTTCACCATCCAGAGGGGCCGTGTGGTCAACACGGGCACGCCGTCCCTTTCCTGGGAATACCGCTACACGCTGAGCCTGGTGATTGCGGACTTCACCGGCAGCATCGATGCCGTGACCGTGCCGCTGCTGGTCTGGGCGCGGCGCCACCAGCCCGACCTGTTCGACCATGCCGAAAAGCGCGAGCAGGCGATCCGCTTCGACATTGCACCTCCTTCCACGGACCCTGCAGCCGCCTCGCAGCCGCTGCAGCTCGCCATCGAGATCGACCTGGTGGAGGCCGTGCTGGCGCGCCCGCGCGAGGGCAGCCCCGGCGCCTTCGACCTGATCTACAAGCCCGAGCCGCCGGGCCAGCTCGACATTGCGCAGCGCCAGTTGTGGGAGCTGTTCCTGTTCGGCGAGAAGGTGGCCGAGTGGAACTACGACCCGCGCTGAGGCGTGGCCCTGCTCCATGCCGGGCTGCATGTCGGGCTGCATGTGGCAGCGTGCGCCACGCCCGGCACACGGCGACACGCAAGGGCCTGGCCGGCACCATGAACGCCATGGATTCGCCCGTCGCACAAACCGAGAGCCCGTACGAGATCATCCGCCGCCTGGAGGGGCTGATCCGCACGGGCACCATCGCCGCAGTCCGCCATGCGCGCCCTGCGCGCTGCCGCGTCAAGACCGGCAACCTGACCACCAACTGGATTCCCTGGCTGGCCCTGCGCGCCGCAGGCGAGAACGCCAGCGTCTGGTGGCCGCCTGCCGTGGGCGAGCAGTGCGTGCTGCTGTCGCCCGGCGGCGACCTGCTGGGCGCCGTGGCGCTGACCGGCATCTACAGCAGTGCCGCAGCCCAGCCCAGCGACCGCGAAGGGGTGTGCCACACGCAGTGGAGCCCCACTGATTTCATGGAGCACGACAGCACCACGGGCCGTCTCAACATCAACGTGGCCCACGGCATCACGCTGCGCGTGGGCAACTCGGTGATCAGCATCGACGAGCAAGGCATCAGCCTGCAGGCCGGTGGCGGTTCGGCCACCGTCAATGCGCAAGGCCTGGCCGGCGCGCCCGATGTGACCACCGGCCCCATCAGCCTTTTGCGCCACCGCCACGGCGGCGTCAGGGCGGGCGACGCCGTCACGCAGGGGCCGCTATGAACCGCCATACAGGCCGCCGCATCGAGGGCATGGAGCATCTGCGCCAGAGCGTGGCCGACATCCTGTCCACGCCCATCGGCTCCCGCGTGATGCGCCGCGACTATGGATCGCTGGTCCCGGCGCTGCTGGACCAGCCCGACAACAACGCCACCCAGGCGCGCCTGCGCGCCGCCGTGGCCAGCGCGCTGATGCGCTGGGAGCCGCGCATCCGGCTGACGCGCATCGTGATCGAGCGCGATCCGGCCGCACCCGGGCGCGCCGACGTGACGCTGATCGGCACCTTCAACAACACGCGCCGCCCGGCACCGCTGAGCCTGCAGATGCCCATCGCCCGCACCCTTTCATGAAGCAAGACATGACCCCTGCACTGGACGCCCTGCCGCCGCCCGGCGTCGTCGAGACGCTGGATTTCGAGCGCATCCTCGACGCCCACCGCGCCGATCTGCTGGCGCGCCACCCCGAGGCCGCCGAGGTCCTGGCGCTGGAGAGCGAGCCGCTCAACAAGCTGCTGGAGGCGCACGCCTATCGCGAGCTGCTGTACCGGGCGCGCGTCAACGATGCCGCGCGCGCGCATTTGATTGCGTTCGCCCGGGGCTCGGACCTGGACCACAAGGGCGCCTTCTACGATGTGGCCCGACTGCCCGGGGAAAGCGACGAACGCTACCGCCAGCGCATCCTGCTGCGCGTGCGCGCGCTGGCCGGCAGCGGCACGGCAGAGCACTACGAGCACCTGGCCATGACGGCCAGCGCCAATGTGCACAGCGCCATCGCCACGCAGCCCCAGCCCGGCCGCGTGAGCGTGCAGCTGTGGCTGGTCGAGCCAGCACAGGCCGAAGAGACCCTGGCCATCGTGCTGTCGGCCCTCAATGCGCCAGGCGCGCGGCCGCTGGGCGTGCCCGTGTCGGTATCGCTGGCGCGCCCGCACCCCATCGACATCACGGCGCACCTGCTGCGCGAGCCCGGTGCGCCCGTGGACATCGTGGCGCGCCTGCAGGCCGGCCTGGCCGCCCAGATCGCCGCCTACGCGCTGCTGGGCCGCGATGTGCCGCGCTCGTGGATCACCACGCGCCTGCATGTGGACGGCATTGCCCGCGTCACCTACCCCGACGCCCAGGCCCCGGCCGAGCTCACGCCGCTGGCCGCCGACGAATACCCGGTGCTGGGCCGCGTGCAGCTGGTGGACGAGGGCCTACAGGCATGAGCACCGCCGCCATCGTCCCGACGGCGCCCCGCCGCCACGTGCTGCCGCCCAACGCCACGGCGCTGGAGAAGGCCGTGGACCAGGTCGTCCCGAATTGGGACGGCCTGGCAGGCGCCTTTCCCGCGCCGGCCCAGGGCGAGCCTGCGGCCTTTCTGCCCTGGCTGGCGGCCGAATGGGGCATTGCCCAGTTCGACCGCTACTTCGACGATGTGCCCGCCCTCATCGCCAACGGCCTGCCCTGGCTGCGCGAGCGCGGTACGGCCGCTTCCATGCAGCGCGCGCTGGGCTGGCTGGGCTATGACGGCGCGCAGCTCGACGAGGATGGTGCCTGGCTGCACCTGGACCTGGGCCGCATCATCGGCGACGCAGAGCTGGCCAGCGTGGCCCATGTGGTGCGCGCCAGCCTGCCGGCGCACGTGCGCTTTTACCGCGTCTTCCACGGCCACGACCTGCGCCCGCTGCGGCTGGACCACGGCCCGGGCCTGGACGCCGGCATGCTGGACAACGACAGCGGCACCTGGATCGATGTGTCGCCATATGGCGAACCCGTCAAGCTCAGCCAGGGCCTGCCCCGCCGCACCGGCACCGAGGCACCGCCTTCGGACGGCGTGCTCACGGCCCAGCTGTTCCGCGTCACCACCATCGCCACCTATGCCGACCGCATGCTGCTCGATGCCTGGACGTTGGACAGCGAGATCCTGATCGACGCCAGCCTGGGCATCACCGAAGTCAACGCCACCACCACGGGCGAGCCCGCCTACTACGCGCCGCTGCGGCCCATTCCCGCCCAGGCCATGGCCACCCACAGCGCCTGGACGGCGCCCGCACCGCTGGCCCTGGCCAGCCTGCACCCCTGGGCCAGCACCGAGCGCCCGCACGACAACACCCGTACCTGGACCGGACGCTGGGACAGCACGCCCTGGCGCCGATCCTTCGAAACCCGCACCACCACCACCGAAGAACCCGAGGAACCCTGAACATGGCAGTTCTGCAGCAAGCGGGCCGCATCGCCCTCGCCAAGGCCGTCGCCGCCCAGACCATTCACATCGCCTGGGGCCGCGGCCTGCCCGCCTGGGACGCCGCGCCCGAGCCCGAACCCATCACCGCCAACGCCCTGGTCGACGAAATCGGCCGCCGCCTGGTCACCGAGGTGCGCTTTGCGCGGCCCGACGACAACGGCGAGATCGAGCTGCCCAGCGGCGCGCGCTACAGCGTCAGCGACACCCCCACCACCTTCGTCTACCTGCGCGCGGCCTTCGGCTTCGACGACGCCAAGGGCGAGGACGTGCGCGAGATGGGCGTGTTCTTCGGCACCCAGGTCGCCACGGACGTGCCGCCCGGCCAGCGCTGGGTGCTGGCCAGCCAGCTGACCGGCAAGGGCGAGCTGTACACGCTGGAGCGCCGCCCCCGGATCCTGCGCAGCGGCAGCGTGCGCCAGGTCGAAGAAATCATCCTCCCCTTCTGAACGGCACCCCATGAGCCAGACCAAGATCTACGACCGCTTCGACGCCGGCAAGCGCTACGACAGGCTGCAGTTCGCGGCCGACCGCGTGCTGCAATCGGCCGAACTCAACGAGCTGCAGAGCATGCAGCAGCACCGCCTGCGCGGCATCACCGATGTGCTGTTCAAGGAGGGCGACATCGTCCGCGGCTGCCAGTGCATCACCTCCGCGGACACGGGCGCCACCACCATCGAGGCCGGCGCACTCTACGTGGCCGGCGCCGTGCGCGGCATCACGCCGGGCACGCTCACCGTGGCCACCGTGGGCACGGTCTACGTGGGCGCCTACCTGCAGACCGATACCGTCACCGAGCTGCAGGACCCCGAACTGCTCAACCCCGCCGCCGGCACGCGCGGCTATGGCGAGCCCGGTGCGCTGCGCGAGCGCGTCACCCTGGTCTGGGGCGCGCAGGGCGACGGCACGGCCGGCACCTTCTATCCCGTGTGGACCATCATCGACGGCTCGGTCATGCCCAAGGAGCCGCCGCCCAACATCGACGCCGTCACCCAGGCCCTGGCCCGCTATGACCGCGACAGCGCGGGCGGCACCTACGTGGTGCGCGGCCTGGACGTGATCATGGGCGAGGACCTGGCCACCGGCCAGCAGGTCTACACCGTGCGCGAGGGCGCCGCCCGCGTCAACGGCCATCCGCTGGAGCTGGGTGCCAGCCGCCGCCTGGTCTACGAGGCCAAGCCAGACCTGTTCTTCGTGGACAGCGAGCCCCACACCTCGGCCGGCACGGCCGCCCAGCGCATCCGCTTCGACCGCCAGCCCGCTGTCGGCACGCCCCAGGTGCGCGTGCAGGCGCGCAAGACCGTCACGCTCACGCATGGCGGCTTCACGGGCGCGGCCGACCCGCTGCCCGACAACGCCGTGCTGGCCGTGGACAGCGTGGTCCAGGCCGGCACCACCTACGTGCAGGGCACGGACTGGAAGCTGGTGGGCGGCCAGATCGACTGGAGCCCCTCGGGCGCCGAGCCCGTGCCCGGCAGCACCTACCAGGTCACCTACCAGTACATGCTCAACGCCACGCCCACGGCCGTGGACTCCACGGGCTTCACCGTGGAAGGCGCGCTCAAGGACACCCTGGTGCTGGTCAGCTACCACTACGCGCTGCGCCGCTACGACCGCCTGGTGCTCAACAGCGAAGGCCAGCTGCAATGGGTGCCCGGCGTGCCCGCCGCCTGGTCGCCCAAGGTGCCGGCCGCACCCAGCGGCACCCTGGCCCTGGCCTCGGTCTACCAAAGCTGGGACAGCAACCGCCGCGTGGACCAGGACGCCGTGCGCGTCGTGCCCATGCAGACCCTCAAGGCCTACCAGGACCACATCCAGACCATCTACGCCGACCTGGCCGAGCTGCGGCTGTCGGTGGACGTGTCGGGGCGGCACAGCGGGGTCAAGAAGGGGTTGTTTGCGGATCCGATGCTGGACAACGGCCTGCGCGATGCGGGACGTGCGCAGACCGGCCATATCCTGGGCGGGCATCTGCGCCTGCCGCTGAATGTGCAACTGCACCAGATCGGCACCGACATCACCACCCCCCAGACCACGCCCTACCAGGCCGTGCCCGTGCTCAGCCAGCTGGGCCGCACAACCACCATGCTGGTCAATCCCTACGGGGCCTTTGACCCACTGCCCAGTTCCATCAAACTCACCCCTGCCGTGGACTACTGGACCGAGGTGCAGACCACCTGGGCCAATCCCATCATCGAGAGCTTCTGGAGCGGCGAGTCCGAGCGCGTGCTCTCGGACACATCCAAGAACATCGAGTTCCTGCGCCAGATCGATGTGCAGTTCTGGATCGACTTCCCCGTGGGCGAAACGCTGACGGAAGTGAGCTTCGATGGCATCGCCGTCACGCCCGAGCCTTTGGCCGGCGGCACGCTGGTGGCCACGGCACAAGGTCTGAAAGGCAAGTTCAAAATCCCGGCTCGCGTGCCTGCAGGCACCAAGGCCGTGCGCTTCACAGGCCGAGGCGGCAGCCATGCAGAAACCATCTTCACCGGTCAAGGCACGCTGCGCAGCCGTACGCTGGCCTCCGTTGTGGTCGTCGTCATATGGCCCACCGGCTGGGATCCGCTGGCCCAGACCTTCACGCTGAGCACCACGCGCGAAGTCTGCGGAACACGCCTGTGGTTCACGACTCCGGGCAAAGAGGACGTGCAGGTGCAGCTGCGCGAAGTCACTGGCGGCGTGCCCTCGCGCGGCGTTATTGCCGAATGCGTGCTCAAGCCTGAGCAGATCCGCGCCGACATCGCCGCAGGCAAGCCCACTCTTGCTCAGTGGGCGCCCCAGCTGCTGGAAGCCGGCGTCGAATACGCCATCGTCATCCTCACCAACGACATGACCACCGCCGTGGCCGTGGCCGAACTCGGTGGCTGGGACCAGGCCCGCGCGCAATGGGTCACCAGCCAGCCCTACAGCGTGGGCGTGCTGCTGTCCAGCAGCAACGCCAGTACCTGGACGCCACACCAGACGCGCGATCTCGCCTTCGAACTGCTGGCGGCTGAACACACGGCCAACACCCGCACCATCGAACTGGGCAGCTTTGCCGTTCAGGACGCCACTGACCTCATGGTGCAGGCCGGGGCCATGCTGCCTGCCGCAGACTCTCAAGTGGTCTTTGCCATGCAGTTGGAGGATGGAACAACGTTGGAAGCTGCAGCCGGCCAGCCCGTGCAACTGGCCAGCCGGTACAACGGAGAAGTGGCCGTGCGCGCCAAGCTCTCGGGCAACACCCAACTGGCAGCCCATCTGCTGCCCGGCATGCAACTGGCCGCAGCCAGCCTGCAAAACACCGGCGACTACATCAGCCCCACCATCAACGCCGGCAGCAACACCACGCTCAGCGTCGTGGCCGAGGCCCTGCTGCCCGCCGGCAGCTCCCTGGCCGTGCAGATGCAGGCCGAGGGCAGCAGCACCTGGGTGAACGTCCCCTACCTGAGCACCAGCCCGCAGACGGCAGGCGTGCTGGAGATCACCTACCGCCTGGCCGGCATCAACTCCGAGCGCCTGCGCGTCCGCCTGGTGCTCACTGGCAGCCATAGCGCCCGTCCCCAGGTCACCAACCTGCGAGCCATCGTGATATGACATTGCACGACGACAAGACAGCGCAGGGCTGGCCCTTGCCCCATCCCGACAACCGGCTCGAGGACGACGTGCTGCGGCTGCGCCAGGCGGTGCAGGACGTGGACCAGGCGCTGACCGCAGCGCGCCAGCTCATCGGGACCAAGGCCAGTTCCCAGGGCGTGCAGGACGCAATGGACGTGGTGGCTCACCGCATAGAGCAGCTGGAGACCGCTGCCCAGGCATTGAGCACCAGCAAGGTAGCCAGCGTCAACGGCGTGGCCGGCGTCAACGTCAAGCTCAACCCGGAGCACATCGCGCTGGGCCCGGCCAACGGCGCCACCAGCGAAAGCTTCGGCTACGACGCCCAAGGCCGCATCAGCAGCATCACGCGCAGCGTCAACGGCTTCAGCGCCACCACAGCCGTCAGCTACGACGGCGCCGGCCGCGTCTCCCAGCAGCAGACCAGCTACCGCGGGCGCGTGCGCACGGAAACCTATGCCTATGACGCCGCCACGGGGCGGGTGTCGGGGGTGAATGCCACGGAGGTGCAGGGATGAACCGCGCCCACTCCACCATGAATCGACCAAAGTCATGACAGTCCACAACGACAAAACTCCCCAGGGCTGGCCGCTACCTCACCCGGAGAATCGGCTGGAAGAAGATGTTCTTCGCCTGCGCAGCGCGCTCAATGCCATCGATGGCGCCGTCCAGTACCTGGACCAGGCCCTGACCTCTCAGGCACAGACCTCAGCACTGGATCTTGCGGCTGTGCAGCAGACCCTGACCCAGTCCCTGAGTGCTGGCCTGCAAAGCACAGGCCAGCAAATCACTGCGCTGCAGAACGCGATTGCGACCAAGGCTGTCGATCTGCAAGCTGTCGCCAAAGCCAGCAACACTGCGCAGGCTGTAGCTGGAGATGTCGCGCTTCGACGTATGCGCCAGGGACATTCCAACAGTCTGACCAATGACACACCGTTCGAGGCCGGGGTCGAGTACTCGCTGTACACGGATACGGCCTACAGCCGCCCTCTGCCGTTTGCACCGGCTATCGGCGATGCCATTACTCTCACCGATCCGTGGGGATTCTGGAAGCGCGGAGTTTTCACCCTCAGACGAGGCAATCCTGCACACCTCATCAATGGACGTGCAGAAGATGTTGTCTTCAATGTCGAAGCCTGGCGCGTCACGCTGACATATGCCTGGCACAACAACTGGTCACTCTCTATCGGATAAGGAGCCAACATGGCAAGACTGAGTGAATTCGAGGGCGGCAGGCTGCTGCCTGTGCGATCCCAGCTGGTACTGTCTTCAACCAGCATCACGGTTGTCGATGAAGGCTGGGCCATTGTGGCTGGCATGGGTGGAGGCGCTGGCGGCAACAGATCCTATGGACCTGGCAATTCGGCTCCTTGGGGGGTGAAAGCCTTTTCAGTGGCTGCAGGCGATGTGATCGGCTTCGTGATCGGAGCAGGAGGTCAAGCAAGGACGACCGAGAATATCCCTTCGGCTCCAGGTGGCAACACGCTCATCACTGTCAACGGCAACGTCCTCATGACATGTCAGGGCGGCGATGCAGGGCCTAACACGGCACAAGGCGTCAGCCCTGTCACTGCAGAAATCATGGGTGCCGACTACTGGACCAAGGGTAGGCAACCACAGGGCAATCTTTCCTACGGAAATCTTGCGGGCGCAGCAGTGGATGTGGGAAATGGAACATCAGGCAACGGCTCGACAGGCGATCATGCGGTTGACCTGTACGGAACACTGGTGGGCGTGCCTATCGGCTCCTATTTCTGGCCCTTTGACATCAGTTTTCACGGAGGCCAACCAGGTGCCCCAGGCGTCGGCTCGAGCGTCGGCTCGTCCCCACCAGCGGGCCTCTTCGGCGGCGGAAGTGGGCATTCAGATGGATCAACGCACACCCTGCCCGGTCGCGGGGCCTCAGCAGGCCGCACCGGCTACAACATCATGCCCAGGAATGGCGGCGCCGGCCTCGCCCACCTGCGCCTGTTCAAGCGAGTCTGACGCCATGGCAATTATTGAAATCATCGACGGCGAAGGTTCAGTCGCCAACACGATCATGGCTGATGAGGCCTTCGCTCAACAGCACTATCCAAATGCCTGGCGGGTGGCATCCATCCAGGATGCCCCGGCACCACTCCCGCAAGCCGTGCGCCACATCACCTCCCAGGCTCTACGCTGGCGCCTGACGGTTTCGGAGCGCGCCGCCATCGAATGGGCCGCCGTAGACCGCGCCGATGCAACTGAGGTTCAGCGCAAAAACGCAGCCACGCTCCGGTCCATGCTCAAGGATCAGGACCAGGCTCAGTTCGTCGACCTGGACGACAGCGGTGTGGCCAGCTACCTGCTGTTGATCGAGGACCTTCAACTGATCGCACCAGGCCGCGCAAGCGAGATCCTCGGAGCCCCCGTCCAGCCCGGCGAACGCGCCTGACATCTCCACCTGCAAAAGCCCCGGCGCCCGTTGAGCGGCCGGGGCTTTTCCGTTTCTGGTCTGTACCCCGAACCAGCGCCAAACCAAGCCTCTGTGCAGCCCTCCGGCACAGCCAAGGTCGCTGGCGCCCAAGCCCCCGCCGCGAGAACATCAATGCAACCCGGGCACAGCGCCAGCGGCCTTGCAGGCGGCAGGCGCCAAGCCCTGCAAGGACAACCAGGCCGCCTTGGCTGCATGAACTTCAGCATGACACAGACCATCACTGTCGATTCCATCAACACCGCAGCTTGCGCAAAGGTGCCCGCGTGAGCCTGGATGCCGTCATCAGTGCCGATCTGGTGAAGACGCGGGCGGAGATTGCTGCCTTGACCAGCTCCCTGGCGGCCGCACGCAGCGCGGTTGCGGAACTGAGCAGCCAGGTCAACGGCAGTACTGTCATCAAGAGCGTTCAGAGGGGTCGAATCGATATTCCCGCCGCTAGTAGCGGAAGCACTAGCAGGGTGGTTGTCAGCATTTCACCGGTCAATCCCGCAAAAGCAGCCTTGTCGTATCTAGGTAGCACAGGTGTTCGCCAATGGAACACCGAAGGCATGTTCAACGGAGGACATGTTGCCTTGATTTCTGGCACCCAAATTGAAGGGAACTGCACGCTTCCACCGTGGGCGGGAGCAGGAACTGGGTTCTCCATGTCTTGGGAACTGGTGGAGTTCAAGTAATGCCCCACCACTACGCCCAGCTCACCCCCGCCGGCGTGGCCTTCGCCATCACCGAAACCCACGCCGAGCTCAACGCTCCCGACCTGCTCCCCCTGCCCCGCTACGACACCTCGGTGCTCGGCCGCCGCTGGACCGGCACGCACTGGGAAGACGTGGCGCAGGCGCTGCCTGAAAACCAGGCTGGCCCCGCTGCAGCCAGCGAACCCGCCCCCCGCCACATCACCCCCCACGCCCTACGCCGCCGCTTCACCGTGGTCGAGCGCACGGCGCTGGAGTGGGCCGTGGTGGACCGTGCCGAGGCGGGCGAGGCCGACCGGCTCAACGCGGCCACGCTGCGCTCGCTGCTCAAGGACATCGAGCAGGCGCGGCAACTCGATCTTGACGACCCCGAACTGGCCGACAGCCTGCGCCGGTTCGAGGCCTTCGGACTCATCGCCGCGGGGCGTGCCCAGGAAATCCTGGACGGCCCCGTACAAGCCCACGAACAGCCGTGACCACCCCTTTTTGACGACAGCCCCACGGCCCAACCACCCCCAACCCGGAGAACACCATGGCGACAGCCCCGTTCCATCATGGCATTCGCGTCACGGAAGTGAGCGAAGGCATCAATTCCATCCGCATCGTGTCCACGGCCGTGATCGGCCTCGTGGCCACGGCCAGCGACGCCGATGCGGCCACTTTCCCGCTGAACCGTCCGGTGCTGGTCACCAAGGTCGATGCGGCCATCGGCAAGGCCGGCACCAAGGGCACGCTGGCCCAGGCGCTGAACGCCATCAAGGAGCAGTGCCGCCCGGTGCTGGTCGTCGTGCGCGTGGCCGATGGCGAAGGCGCCACCGAGGCCGAGCGCCGCACCGACCAGGACGCCAAGGTCATCGGCACCACCGCCGGCAACCAGTACACGGGCCTGCAGGCGCTGCTGGCGGCCCAGGCCCAGCTCGGCGTCAAGCCGCGCATTCTGGGCGCGCCGGGCCTGGACAGCCAGGCCGTGACCGACGCGCTGGCGTCCGTGGCCATCAAGCTGCGCGGCTTCGCCTATGCGGCGGCCATCGGCAACGATGTGGCCGAGGCCCAGGCCTACCGCGAGCACTTCGGCCAGCGCGAGCTGATGCTGCTGTGGCCCGGCTTCAAGGCGCTGGACCTGTCTACCGCCGCCGTGCAGGACGCCTCACCCGTGGCCTACGCCCTGGGCCTGCGCGCGCGCATCGACCAGGAGCAGGGCTGGCACAAGACGCTGTCCAACGTGCCGTTGTCGGGCGTTCTGGGCATCTCGCGCGATGTGCATTGGGACCTGCAAAGCCCCGATACCGAGGCCGGCATCCTCAACCAGGCCGGCATCACCACGCTGATCCAGAGCCAGGGCCACCGCTTCTGGGGCTCGCGCACCTGCACGGACAGCGAGCTGTTCCGCTTCGAGTCCAGCGTGCGCACCGCGCAGGTGCTGGCCGACACCATGGCCGAGGCGCATTTCTGGGCCGTGGACAAGCCCATGCACCCCAGCCTGGTCAAGGACATCCTGGAAGGCATCAACACCAAGTTCCGCGAACTGAAGGCCCTGGGCTACATCCTGGACGGCAAGGCCTGGTACGACGAAACGGTCAACGAGACCGCCACGCTCAAGGCCGGCAAGCTGGTGCTGGACTACGACTACACGCCCGTGCCTCCGCTGGAGGACCTGGGTTTTCGCCAGCGCATCACCGATCGCTACTTCGCCGACTTCGCCCTGCGCGTGGGCACCGGCCAGTAAACGGCGGCCGCACCCGACACACCCAATACACCGAACACACCGGATACACAGGAGAAAAGCACCATGGGACTGCCCCGCTCTCTCAAGAATTTCGCCACCTTCGTGGATGGCAACTCATACATCGGCGACATGCCCGAAGTGGGCTTGCCCAAGCTCACCCGCAAGATGGAGAAGTACCGCGCCGGCGGCATGAACGGCGAGGTCAGCCTGGACTTCGGCATGGAGGCCATCGAGGCCGACCTGACCGCTGCCGGCTACATGAAGGAGTTGATCTCCACCTGGGGCACGCTGCGCCACGACGGCGTGCTGCTGCGCTTCGCCGGCGCCCTGCAGGGCGATGACAGCGAAGGCGTGGACTCGCTGGAAGTGGTCATGCGTGGCCGCTTCTCGGAGTTCGACCCCGGCAAGGCCAAGGCCGGCGACAAGACCGAGATCAAGTACAAGCTGGCCGTCAGCTACTACCGCCTGTCCATCAACGGCCAGGTGCTGATCGAGATCGACCCGGTCAACTTCGTCGAAGTCGTCAACGGCATCGACCGCCTGGCCCAGGTCCGCGCCGCGCTGGGCATCTGAGCCTGGCTCAACTGACCGGGCCGGCCGGCCCGGTCCTCCTCTTTTCTTCACCCGAACGCTGACACATCATGGACACCACCAAGCCCCAGGAAGACCTCCAGAACCAGGCTGCCGCCAACGCGGCCGCCCTCGCATCGGGCGATGCGCGCGAGATCACGCTCGACGTGCCGCTCAAGCGCCCCGGCGGCGACCTGGCCCGGGTGCTGGTGCGCCGCCCCAATGCCGGCGCGCTGCGCGGCCTGTCGCTGGTCGAGCTGCTGCACATGAACGTGACCGCGCTGCAGACCCTGCTGCCGCGCGTGACCGAGCCCATGCTGCACAAGGCCGAGGTGCTGCAGCTGGACCCCGCCGACCTGGTGACCCTCGGTACGGAGGTGGCCTCTTTTTTGGTGCCGAAGGCGCAGAGGGAGCAATTCCCGAGCGCGTAGAGGACGCCATGGCCGACCTGGCCATGGTCTTCCACTGGCGGCCGGCGGACATGGAGGACATGTCGCTGGCCGAACTCGGCCAATGGCATGAACGGGCGCGCGAGCGCTACGAAAGCCAGGACTGAGCCAGGACTGAGCACCACCTCCACTCCATTGCCCGCCTCTCGCCCCTGTCTTGCACGCCCCTTGCCCATGACCTCCACCCAACGCCAACACCGCACCGGCCAGGGAGCCCTCCATGGCCGTTGACACCCTGCGCCTGGACGAGGTGCTCAAGCAGGCCGAGCGCGTGCACCAGCCCCTGGCGCTGCTGGGCAGAACCAGCAGCAACACGGCCCGGGAACTCAAGGAAACGGTCGACCAGTTGAAGAAGCTGCAGCAGCAGCAAGCCCAGCTGGGCGACTACCGCGCGCTGCGCAGCGGCCTGGCCGACACCACAGCACGGCTGCGCGGCGCGCGCCAGCAGATGGCCCAGCTGCGGCTGGAATCGGGCGCGGGCGAGCAGCCCTCGCGCGCCATGCTGCGCGCGCTGCGTTCGGCCCAGGTCGAGGAGGAGCGCCTGGCGCTGCTGCGCGCCACGCAGCGATCGCGCCTGATGGACATGCGCGAAGGCCTGCGCGGCGCGGGCGTGGACACGGGCAACCTGTCCGCGCACGAGCGCAAGCTGCACAACGACATCCGCGCCACCACGGCCCAGATGGAAAAGCAGCGCAAGGTGGTGGCACCGGCCGCCCAGCGGCTGGAGAGGATCGACGCCCTGCGCGAGCAGAGCAAGACCCTGGCCGATCGCGGCCAGGCGCTGCGCGAGACGGGCGGCAAGATGCTGGCGCCCGTGCGCGCCGTGAGCCAGGCCTTCATGACCGACGACCAGGCCGCCGCACAGCTGCGCGCCACCATGGCGGGCAGCAACGGCAAGCCGGGCGCCGATTACCAGCAGGTGCTGGACTTGGCCAAGAGCCTGGGCACCGACATGCCCGGCAGCACGGCCGACTACATCGCGATGATGAACCAGCTGCAGCGCCAGGGCGTGTCCTCGCAGGATGTGCTGGGCGGCGTGGCCCGGCAGGCGGCCAACCTGGGCGCGGTGCTGAACATGCCCGCCAAGGAGGCCGGCGAGTTCGCGGCACAGCTGCAGCAAGCCACCCGCGCAAGCGCGGGCGACATGGCCGCACTGGCCGACACGGTGCAGCGCACCTCCCACCTGGGACTGGACCCCACAGGCATGGTCAAGGGCCTGGACGCCATCGGCAAGGCCTTGCCGCAGCTGGGACAGCAGGGCGCAAGATCGGGACAGATGTTTGCGCCGCTGCTGCTCATGCTCAACGACGCCAGCATCAGCGGCGAGGCCGCCGGCAAGGCCGTCGGCAACCTGGTCAAGAACTCCATGGACCCGGCCAGGCTGGGCCAGGTCAACAAGATGCTCGCGGGCCAGGGCGTGTCGCTGGACTTCAAGGATGCCAGCGGCC
This sequence comes from Delftia sp., assembly GCF_059499305.1. Taxonomy (NCBI): domain Bacteria; kingdom Pseudomonadati; phylum Pseudomonadota; class Betaproteobacteria; order Burkholderiales; family Comamonadaceae; genus Delftia; species Delftia sp. Next base: position 69,986 of record NZ_JCABYI010000009.1, on the reverse strand, counting down.
AGTTCGGCGGCACCGAGCAGATGATGGCCCAGCTGCAAAAGCTGCAGAGCCTGGGCAGCGACAAGCTGCGCGCCGCTGCGCTGGACAAGCTGGCCGGCGGCGACGCGCAGACGCGCAAGGCCCTGGAGGCGCTGCTCCAACAGGGCCCTGGCGGCTACCAGCAGATCGCCTCCCAGCTCAAGTCACAGGCGGATCTGGATGGGCGCGTGGCCATCCTGAAGGACTCGGTCTCGGCCCAATACGAGTCCGTCAAGGACAGCTACAACGGCCTGTTGAGCGACATGGGCTCGACCATCGAGTCCGACCTCAAGGCCGTGCTGGGCACGCTGCGCGAGATGACCGAAGGCATGCGTGCCTGGGTCAAGGAGCATCCCCAGATCGTGCAGTGGACGCTGCGCATCGTGGCCGTGCTGGGCCTGCTGATCGCAGGCGTCGGCGTGGTGAGCAGCGTGCTGTTCGGCCTGCTGGCGCCGCTGCTGCTCACGCGCACCGTGTTCGGCCTGCTGGGCGCGGCCATGGGCGCAGGCAGCGGTGCGTTGGGCGTGCTCAGGCGCGGCCTGGCGGCCGTGGTCCTGTCGCTGGGCATGATGGGCGGTGGCGGCAGTGCCATGGGCCTGTTGGCCGGCGGCTTGCGCATGGCCAGCAACGCTGCGGGCGTGCTCCGGCGCGGCGTGGGCGCCGTGGTCCTGTCCCTGTCCATGATGAGCGGCGGTGGCGGAGCCATGGGTCTGCTGTCGGGAGGCTTGCGCATGGCCAGCAACGCTGCGGGCGTGCTCAGGCGCGGGCTGGGAGCCGTGGTCCTGTCGCTGGCCATGATGGGTCGCGGCGCTGCCATGGGCAGCATAGGCACCGCCCTGGCCGGCGCGGGCCGCGCTGCAGGCCGCATCTTCGGCGGCGGTGCAGGCAAGGGCCGTGCGGGCGCCGTCATGGGCCTGCTGGGCGCCGGCCTGGGGGCCGCAGGAGCCGTCGGCAGTGGCCTGGGCGGTAGTCTGGGTGGTGCAGCCGCATCGCTGATGGGCCTGGTGCGCATGACACCCATGGGCCGGCTCGCAGGCGGCCTGATGGGCGCGGGCGGCTCGATCATGCAGAACTGGGACGGCCTTTCCACCGCCTTCAAGGCCGGCGACTGGAAGGGCGTCGGCGGCACGCTGCTGGAGGCCGGCAAGGCCGGCCTCGATGGCGCCACGGGCGGCCTGTTCGGCGTGGTCTCTGACCTGGCCGGCAAGGGCATCAGCGGCCTGGCCTCGTCGGTGGGCTCATGGTTCAAGTCCGGCGATGCGTCGGCACCCGACCAGGGCCGCGCCGGCGCACTGCGCCAGGGTGTTGCGGCCGCAGCCACGGCGGCCACGCTGGCCACGGGCGCCATGCCGGCCCTGGCCGACACGGGCGCCGTGCGCATCGACAGCCGCCCGCCGCTGGCCAGCGCTGCTGCACCCGCGCCGGCACCGGCCCCGGTGGCCGGCGCCACCATCCATATCACCGTCAACGCTGCGCCCGGCCAGGATGCGCAGGCCATTGCCCGCGCCGTGGCCGCCGAGCTGGACCGCCGCGAAATGGCCAGGCGCTCCAACGTGCTGTCGCAGCTGTCGGACATCGACTGAGGAGCATGAGCATGCTGATCACACTGGGCCAGTTTGCCTTCGGCATCGACACACTGGCATTCGACAAGCTGGTGCGCAGCAGCACCTGGCGCCACCCGAGCAACAGCCGCGTTGGCGCGCGCCCCGCCCGCCAGTCGCTGGGCCCAGGTGATGAAACGCTGGGCCTGACCGGCGTGCTCGCACCCGAGTTCCGGGGCACGGCCAAGTCGCTGGACGACCTGCGCGAAATGGCCGACCAGGGCAAGGCATGGGCCCTGGTGGGCGGCGAAAGCATCCTGGGCGCCTGGGTCATCGAGAGCCTGCAGCAGACCGGCACGCACTACACACCGGGCGGCAAGCCGCGCCGCATCGAGTTCGATCTCAAGCTGGCCCGCGTGGACGACCACCTGGCCGAAGGCGGCGGCGGCGTCGATCCCTGGCCCGGTGACGACTTCTGGGAATGGTGGATCTGATGGCCACACAGGAATACCTGCACGCCAAGCCCCAGTACGAGATCGTCCTGGACGGGCGCAACATCACCAGCCAGGTGGACACGCGGCTGATGAACCTGACGCTGTCCGAATCGCGCGGCGAAGAAGCCGACAAGCTGGACATCACGCTGGACGACAGCGATGGGCGCCTGGCCCTGCCGGGCAAGGGATCCAAGATCGCGCTGAAGCTGGGCTGGGCCGGCCACGGCCTGGTCGACAAGGGCACCTACGAGGTGGACGAGGTGGAGCACCAGGGTGCGCCCGACAGAATCGTGGTGCATGCGCGCTCGGCCGAGCTCAAGCGCCAGCTGCGCACGCGCTCCGAGCACAGCTACCACAACAGCACGCTGGGCCAGATCGTGCGCAGCATTGCGCAGCGCAACGGCCTGCAGGTGCGCGTGGACGCGCAGTTCGAGAACCTGCGCGTGGACCACATCGACCAGACCCACGAAAGCGACCTGAACTTCTGCAGCCGCCTGGCGCGGCAGTACGACGCCGTGTGCACGGTCAAGAAGGGCAAGCTGGCCTTCATCGCCATCGACAGCAAGATCACCGCCGGCGGCCAGACCGTGGAGGCCGCCACGCTCACGCGCGCCGAGGGCGACAGCCACAACTACCACACGGCCGCACGCAACGACTACAGCGGCGTGCGCGCGTACTGGAACGACGCGGATCGCGCAGAGAAACGCAGCGCCACGCAGGGTGCCGAGGACAACGAAAAGCGCCTGAAGGACACCTACGGCAGCGAGGCCGAGGCGCAGGCCGCCGCCAAGGCCGAGATGGGCCGCATCAACCGCGCCAAGGCCACCATGGGCCTGAAGCTGGCGCTGGCGCGGCCCGACCTGATGCCGCAGACGCCGCTGAAGCTGCAGGGGTTCAAGGCAGAGATCGATGACACGCCGTGGCTGGTCGTCAAGATCCAGCACGAGCTGGGCGACGGCGGCTTCACCTCCAAGCTGACGCTGGAGACACGCGCCAAGTGAGCGAGAGGGGCGGGTAGAGCGCGTCCTGGAGCGGCCGGCGCAGGCCGTTCAGCGCGCGGCCAGGGTCGCCACGGCCATGATGGCGGCGCGGCCCGAATCGTCGGCCCGGCCGTAGCAATCGAGCAGCTCGCGCTCGTCGGGCGCCAGGGTCTGGACCGATGCGTTCGCATGCTGGCCCGTGACCACATACAGGACATCCACGCCCAGGCCCGCCATCACGGCCAGGGCGGCCGCATTGGGCGATTGCTCGCCCTTCTCCCAGGTGGCCAGGGTGCCGCGCGAGACGTCGCAGGCGTCGGCCATGGCGAGCTGCGCCACGTCCAGACGCAGACGCTCCTGCCTCAGCCTTTCACCGATGTGATCGAAATTTCTTCTATTCATCAATTGACATGCTCGAAATTTCGAGCAATGATGCAGTCAGCGTGTAACCAAACCATCCAAACCATCCCAAATACTACATGACAGCCATGCACTCCCCCAGAGCCGTGCCCGGTATCCCTGCGGATCCGGTGCTTCATGACAGGCCCGTGCCACTGCGCATGACGGCATCCGAACGCGAACGCCACGCCCGCTATGCCAGCCGTGAGAGCCGCAGCGCCTCCAACTTCGCGCTGAAGCTGTACCGCATGGGCATGCAGCAGTACGAGCAGCAGATGCCGCCGCTGCCCCAGGCCGATCAGGCGCGATAGCCGCCCGCGCCGACCTGTTCACCGCCTTGTCTTCGATCCCAACTGCCCCCAGGAGCCTGCCATGCGCATGATGTGCCCCCACTGCAACGAACACGCCTACACCCGCACCAGCCTGCAGCTGACCAGCACCAGCCGCGAGACCATCTTCCAATGCCGCAACTTCGAGTGCGGCCATGTGTTCTCGGCGGTGACCGAGATCAACCGCACCATCAGCCCCAGCGCCATCCCCAACCCCATGGTGATCCTGCCGATGAGCACGCACATCAAGCGCAAGCTGCTGCAGACCCAGCTGGACGCCATGCCGTCCTCGCAATACGAAGGCGCAGCGCACCGCGCAGCCCAGGCGGCCGAATCCGCCCAATCCACCGAAGGCGCGCGCAGCTAGCGCGGCCGGGGCGCCTTCTCCTGACGGCGCCCCACCCGGCGCGCGGGCAGCCCCGCCTGCACCGCCGCCACCCCACCCCCTTTCCCGCAACCTGCGGAGCCTGCATGAAGGCCCTGCGGGATGCGCTCACCCTGAAACGACCTGGACAGACCATGAAGCTCGGCGACCTGCGCCTTTCCGATCTGATGCGACTGCTGCAGGCAGACGATGCGCCCGCGCCCGAATACCGGCCCGAATACCGGCCCGAATACCGGCCCGTGGACCCGCCCGCACTGCCCGAGGCCTACCAGCGCCTGAGCGTCAGGGACTGCCGCATCCGCCTGCGCGAGCTGCAGCGCGAAGCCGCGCAGCGCGCCTCCAACGGCCGCTCGGGCAGCGCCGAAAGCCGCGAATGGGCGGGCCTGGCCAGCCACTACCGCATGGCCCTGGTGCTGCTGGCGGGCATAGACGGCGAGATCGAGGAGCTGGCCCTGCGCGACTGGCGCGAAATGCCGCCGCCCGAGCGCGACGCCATCCGCCGCCAGATCCGAGCGCTGCGCACCTGCCTGCTGCCGCTGCGCGCGCTGGCCCTGAGGACCTGAGCCCATGTCCGTCCTGCTCGCCGCCAAATCCACCGGCCGCAGGCTGCGCACCGCCAGCCTGCAGCAATGGGACCAGCACAAGCCCCGCCCCCACATGGTCCAGCGCGCCATGCAAGCGCTGGAAAAAGCCTTGCCCCCGCAGTGGCTGCAGCCCATGAAGCTGCTGGGCCTGGGCGACTGGCAAAAGGGCGCGCAACACGCCAACGGCCAGCCCGAATGGGCTGCCTGCCACGACGCGCTGGCCGCTATTGACGACTTTGCCAGCCGCCACGGCCGTGCGGCCGAGTGGAATCTGGACGACTACGAGATCTGCCAGATGGCCAGGCGCCTGAGCGACGAAGTCGGTGAGCTCGACGCCGGCGCCCAGGCCCAGAACATGGACCTGGCCGCACGCGTGGACCTGGTGCGGCTGATGCTGCGCATGCTGGGCCTGCAGGAAAGCACGCCACTGGCCGGCGAGCCCGCCATCCGCCGCGCGCTGGATGCCGCCTGGTGGCGCCGCATGCTGCGCCGCCACGTCACGCGCACCGTGGAGGCCGGCGCCGTCAAGCTGGGCATCGTCAACCGCAGCGCCGGCGGCTATGCCAGCAATGCCACCGTGCGCCGGCGCACCGCGCAGATCGAACGCAACGCCCGCGCGCTGGAGCGCAGCCTCTACCGAAACGAGGCCGGCCAGGTCTTCACCCTGGCCGAGCTGGCCGCGCTGTCGCCGGCCAACCCCGTGATCCGTGGCGGCGAGCTGATGACGCGCATCCGCGGCGCAGAGGAATATGCCGACGCGCGCAGCCACGTCGGCCTCTTTCTCACGCTGACGGCGCCCAGCCGCTTTCACGCCGTCACGCTGGGCAGCGGCGGCCGGCCGCGTCCCAATCCCCATTACGACGGCCACAGCACGCCGCGCGATGCCCAGCTGTGGCTGCGTACCATGTGGGCGCGCGTGCGCTCGCACCTGGGCCGCCAGCGCATCGCCATGTACGGCATCCGGGTGGCCGAGCCGCACCATGACGCCACGCCGCACTGGCACGCCCTGGTCTGGGCCGAGTGCGAGGAGCACGCCCAGCACATCGAGGCCGCCATCCGCAAATGGTGGCTCAGCGAAGATGGCGACGAGCGCGGCGCCCAGCGCAACCGCGTCCACGTCAAGCGCATGACCGGCGGTGGCGCTGCCGGCTACGTGGCCAAGTACATCGCCAAGAGCGTGGGCCATGCGGCCCTGGCCGACCACCTCGACGTGGTGCAGGGCCGCCTGTGGGATGTGGAGCAGGGCGGCATGCCCGGCCACTGCCGCGTGGACGCCTGGGCCGCCTGCTGGGGCATTCGCCAGTTCCAGGCCGTGGGCATGCCCAGCGTCTGCGTCTGGCGCGAGCTGCGCCGTGTCAGCAAGGACCAGGTCGAACAGATCCGCATCGACGGCGACAAGGCCAGCTGGAAGGCCTGGGGCGCCAGCCACCGCCACGGGCCCGACATCCCCGCCGACTGGCGCCGTTACATGGAAGCCATGGGCGGCCACTGCCTGGCCCGCGACCGCTGGCACCTGCGCATGGCACGCCGCCCCGTGCCCGCCGGCGCCGTCAACCAATACGGCGAGGCCATCGCGCCCGGCTGCGGCCGCGTGGTAGGCCTGGAAACCCGGCGCGGCCAGTGGCTGGTCTCGCGCCGCATCGCCTGGCGCAGCGTGGCCCGCGCCACGCTGGAGTTCCAGGAAACCCAAGGTGCAGAAAGCGCCGAGGGCGCCAACGTGGCCCCGCCGACCCTGCCCGCCCGCGCGCCGCTGGCGCGCGCTTGGACTGGTTTCAATAACTGTACGGCCCGGCTCACGGGCCACACGCTGCGCGCCCTCATCGGCCGCGGCGGGCACCAATGCGAGGACCGGGCCAACCCGGCCGGGCCCGATTCGGGTGCCGATTCAGTGCCCCATTCCGTGCTGCACCGCCCCGCATCCGGCGCCACGCCATCCAACCACCCTTTCTTTTCCAGCTGATCCACCCCAGGAGGACCCACCATGCACCACAACATCACCGCCCTGCGCAGCTACCGCGCCACCCTCATCCCCCACGGCGTGGACGCCGCGCAGCTGGATCAATTGGCCGACGCCCGCCTGCTGCCCGTGCTGCGCCTGAAAGCGGCCAGCGCCAGCCACGCCCAGGCCTGCGCCCTGCTGGCCAGCGGCCGGCCCGTTCTGCGAGTGGAGCGAGTCGAGCGAGTTGAACGTGTGGAGCGCAAGAAGGCAGGCAAGTCCATCACGCCGCGCCAGGCCTGATCAAGCACCGGACACGACATCGGAGAACACCGCAATGACGCAACAGAACATGGAACTCTTTCACAGCGCCCCGCGCCTGGACACCCAGGGCATCGCCAACTACCTGGGCCTGAGCCGCGAGCACGTCACCGCGCGCCTGACCAAGCGCCCGGACTTTCCCAAGCCCTTCATCAACGCCAGCCGCCGCATCCGCTACTGGCGCATGGCCGACGTCAAGGCCTGGGCCGAGGGGCGCCGGTGAGCCGGCACCAGGCCATTGCCGTGCGCTCAGTGATCGCTGCCCGCAAGAAAGCGCCGTGCCTGGTCGCGCGCCCCGTCGAAGATCTGCCGGGCCATAGGCTGCGGCACGCTGGCCGGCAGGCGCGGCTGCAGCCGGGCTATGGCACCGTCCAGCGCCTCGACCATCTCCACCATGCTTTCCCACAGGCCTGCGATGCGCGTGGTCTCGGCCAGGGCCTTCCAGTGGCGGCGCTGGATCTCGGCCAGGCGGTAGTGGCGGCTGCGCCCCGGCAGGGCCATGGCCATCCTGGCGCGCTGGCGGGCAATCTTGCCGTGGCCATGGCCGATGATGGGCCAGGCCGACAGCACGTCGTACAGCGGCGTCATCTCATAGCCGCCGCCCGGCTGCAGGAACACCGAGAAATTCTTGGCATGCCCGTCCGTGGCCCCCAGCAGCCAGAACGCCAGCTGGGCCATCACGAAGCGGGCGCAATCCTGGGCAGGCTCGCTGCCATGCTGCAGCACCTGCAGGCACTGCAGCATGCCGGGCCCGCCGTGGGTCTCGTACTTGTTGGCGCTGGCAACGCCGCGCACCTGGCAGAAATCTTCCTGGGGCAGGCGCGCAATCCAGCCCTGCGCCGTCCAGGCGCGGTCAAAGCGCTCCACGCACAGCACCTGCTGCCCGCCAAAGCTCTCGATGCTGCTGTCGGCCACGGCAAAGCCCAGCTCGGCCAGCAGGCGGGCGCACAGCCACTCATTGGCCACTGACTCGCTCAGGTCGTAGTGCCAGTGCGGCACCACGCCGATGGCCGGCTTCAGGATATGCGTGGTCGGCGTCGCACCCAGCGGGCGGCACCACTGGCCGCCATGGCGCAGCACTGCCGTCTTCTCCTGCGCACCGGCAATGGACAGCCGGAACTCCTGGTCCACCTCCAGCGCGCCAAACCCGCCACCCAGACTGGCCAGGTGCTCGGCAATCTGCGCCTCGCTCAGCGGCTCGAAGCGCACCTGGTCGAACCCATCGGGCACGACGCCCTCGGGCAGCAGCTGCACGGCCCCCACGCAATCGCGACCAATGGCCTCCAGCAGCGAGAACGCATCGGCCCCACGCAGCCCGAAGCGCTGGTGAATGCGCCGGCGAATGCCCTCGCCGTCCGGCAGCAGGTTGTCGAAATAGTGGGCCACCACCTCGCCCGCCACCGTCAGGTCACGCGTGAAGGGCATGGACAGTGACAGCGGCCGCGCATGCGCGCTCTGCGGCCAGGCCGGGTCATAGGCGAACACATGGCGGCCCGTGCGCGTGACCTCCCAGGTGCCCACCCGCTCCCCATTCATCCAGACGCCCAGCGCCGCCATCACCAGGACCCTTTCGGCTTGCGGTCCTGCCAGTGCGGCGGCAGCGCCTGCGGCTTGAAGGCCACGGGGCGGTCGGCGGGCTTGCGGGGCACGTTGTCACCCGCGTACGGCTGTGGAGCGGGCTCGGCAACCTTCGACGCAGCAGGTCCAGGTCCAGGTACAGGCACAGATGCAGACGCAGGAGAAGCCACCGCATCCGCCCTGGGCCGCATGAGCAGATCGGCATCCAGCAGCTGCAGGATCTCCATCAGCTGGCGCACGCTGATGGCGGCCGGGTCACGCTCTATCGCCGCCACACGCGACTGGGACACGCCCAGCCGCTGTGCCAGTTGGGCCTGGCTCACGCCAGCGGCCTTGCGCAGCGACTTCAGGTGCAGCGCAAGCTGATCGGGCAGTTGCAACAGGTGGTCCATGGTGTTCTCCTGGCCAGGGCATTCAAAATATCATCTCAAGATGATGGATTGAAATTATCACTCCAGAATAATATTGTCAACATATCATATTGGAGTGATATTTCTGGCAGCCACCCTGCCTACAACCGTGCCGCGATGTCCTCGGCCGTCTCCCGGTAATAGGTATTGAACAGCTCGTTGATATCCACGTGGCCGCTGATGCGGGCCAGCGTCAACACATCCACGCGCTTGCTCAGCCAGGTCAGCGCCGTGGCGCGCAGGTCATGGAAGCGCAGGCCCTCCACCATCACCCGGTCGCGCAGCTTGCGGTAGAGCGTGTCGCGGCTGGCGTCGCTGATGGTCCAGTAGGCATCGCGCCCGGCAGCCTCGGCGGCGGCGTCCAGCACGCGCAGCAGGCGCACGGCACGGCGCGTCAGCGGCACATGGCGCTCGCCCACCTTGGCCTCGGTCTTGTGGTGCGGCAGGTGGTAGACCCGGCGCTTGAGATCCACATTGCTGCGGCCCATGCGCAGGATCTCGCCGCTGCGCATGGCCGTGTGCAGGGCCACCAGCATGGTCCAGGCCGTCTGCTCCATGGCGGTGACAGGCGCCAGGCGTGGCGAGACATTGGCCGAGCGCAGCATGCGCCGCACCTCGCTCCACTGCCCCGTGCGCCGGCGCGCATGGGACTTGGCCGGCAGCTTGATCTCGGGCCAGGGGCTCTTGCCCACCCATTTCCACTGCTTGACCGCCAGCGTCCAGATGGGGCGGAACTGCTGCGCCTCGCGCAGCACGCTGGCGCCGGAGACCTGCTGCAGCCGCGCATCGCGCCAGCGCGCCAGGTCGTCGCCCGTGATCTCGTGGAAGACCTTGGAGGCCAGCTCGGGAAACTCGCGCAGCCAGGCATCAAAGCGCAAATGGTCGGCCCGCGCCGTGCTGGCCGTCTTTTTGTCGGTGACCTCGCGCCGATAGCGCTCCACCGCCTCGGCCAGCGTGCGCCGCGGAAACTCCCCGCGCGCACCGGCCAGAATGGCCGCCTCCTCGGCCACGGCCCATCCCTGCGCCTCGGCCTTGGTCGCCCGCGTGGCGGTGCGCCGAATACCCGCACGCTCCACCTCGGCCCGCCAGCCGTTCTTCACCTTCCGGAAATACGCCATCCCATCTCCTGCTGCACGCGCGGGATCACAAGCGGGATCTGCGCGGGATTGTGATGTGATTTTGCGCTGTTTTGTGCCGGTTTCAACCCGTTCCGTTTTGCAGCGGAGACCCAGAAAAAAAGCCCGCCTCCTCTACAGGAAGCGGGCTTGAGCAGTGTTCGCCGCAGTTGAGCGGCGTTGGTGCGTGGTGCGCGGGGGGGGACTCGAACCCCCACACCATTGCTGGCGTCAGGACCTAAACCTGGTGCGTCTACCAATTTCGCCACCCGCGCTGGTTCTTGGGGAGCCGCCTGCGCGGCGGCTCCTAGGTCAGGGCGCAGATTCTAGCCGCAATTGCGGGGTGCATTGCCATACCCCGGATTTGAGCGGCGGCCTCTGCGTTTCCGCCGCATCAATGCGTGGGCTCGCGGCGCACGCGGAACACGGCGGCGTACATGGCCGGCAGCGCCAGCAGTGTCAGCACGGTGGCCACGATCAGCCCGCCCATGATGGCCACGGCCATGGGGCCCCAGAACACGCTGCGCGACAGCGGGATCATGGCCAGCACAGCGGCGGCGGCCGTCAGCACGATGGGGCGCAGGCGGCGCACGGCGGCTTCGATGATGGCGTCCCAGGCCGGCACGCCGCGCGCGCGGTCGGTCTCGATCTGGTCGATCAGGATCACCGAGTTGCGCTGGATCATGCCCATCAGCGCCACCACGCCCAGCAGCGCCACGAAGCCGAAGGGCCGGCCCAGCAGCAGCAGCGCCGCCGCCACGCCGGGAATGCCCAGCGGCCCGGTGATGAACACCAGCAGTGAACGGCTGACACTGCGCAGTTGCAGCATGAGCAGCGTGAAGGTGAGGAACAGCATCACGGGCACACCAGCGACGATGGCGTCCGAACCCTTGGAGCTTTCCTCCACGGCGCCAGCCACATCGATGCGGTAGGCCGTGTCGCCCGCAGCGTGCCAGCGCGACTCGATCTCGCGCAGGCCGGGCAGCAGCGCATGGGTCAGCGTTGCGCCCTGCAGGCCCTCGCGCACATCGCCCTGCACGGTGATGGCGAACATGCGCTTTTCTCGCCACATCACGCCGGGTTCCCAGACCATCACGGGCTTGGCGATCTGCGTGAGCGGGATCGACTTGCCCGATGCCGTGGGCAGGTAGGCGTTGGCGATGTCGGTGATGGCGTCGCGCTCCGAATACGGCGTGCGCAGCACGATGTCGATGAGCTTGTCACCCTCGCGGAACTGGCCCACGGTGGAGCCGCTGAGCATGACGCGGGCCGCCTGGGCGATGGCCTGGCTGCTCACGCCCAGGGCGCGCGCCTTGTCCTGGTCCACCTCCAGGCGCACGGCCTTGACGGACTCGTTCCAGTTGTCGTTGACGCCGCGCATGTCGGCGTTGGCGATCATGGCCTGCTTGACCTCGTCGGCATAGGCACGCAGCTTTTGCGGATCGGTGCCGGAGACGCGGAACTGCACCGGATAGGGCACGGGAGGCCCGTTGGGCAGCAGCTTGACGCGGCCGCGCACTTCGGGGAACTCCTGGGCCAGCAGCGCCGGCAGCGCCTTGCGCAGACGCTCGCGTGTGGGCAGGTCCTGGGCGACCAGGATGAACTGCGAGACGTTGTTCTGCGGGAACACCTGGTCCAGCGGCAGGTAGAAACGCGGCACGCCCGAGCCTACCCATTCGCTGACCGTGCGCACGCCGTCGAGCTTCATGAAGCGCTCTTCCACGCGGCGCGTGACGGCCTCGTTGGCGGCCAGCGACGTGCCTTCGGGGAACCAGATGTCCACCAGCACCTCGGGTCGGCTGGAATCCGGGAAGAACTGCTGCTGCACGCGCGACATGCCCACCAGGCCCAGCGCAAAGACCAGCACCGTGATGGCGATGGTCAGCCAGCGGTGCGTCACGCACCAGTTCACGGCGCGCCGGAAGCGGTTGTAGAACGGGCTGTCGAAGACCTCATGCTCGGCTGAGGACGCATTGAGGTTGGTCTCCTCGATGGGCACCTCGCCCGAGGCCACCTCGGGCGGCAGCGTGGCCGCGTGCGGCGGGCGCTTGAGCAGCAGCATGCCCAGGTAGGGCACGAAGTACACCGAGGCGAACCAGCTGAGCACCAGCGCAATCACCGTCACCGCGAAGATGGCGAAGGTGTACTCGCCCGTCATGGACTTGGCCATGCCGATGGGCAGGAAGCCCGCCGCCGTGATCAGCGTGCCGGTCAGCATGGGCTTGGCCGTGATCTCGTAGGCAAAGGTGGCGGCGCGGTACTTCTCGTAGCCCTCCTCCATCTTGCGCACCATCATCTCCACCGCAATGATGGCGTCGTCCACCAGCAGGCCCAGCGCGATGATCAGCGAGCCCAGCGACACCTTGTGCAGGCCGATGTTCCAGTACCACATGGCCAGGAAGGTCGCGGCCAGCACCAGCGGAATGGTGATGGCCACCACCAGGCCCGGGCGCGGGTCGATGTACCAGCGCTTCCACAGCGGCTGGTGGCCCTCGCGCTTGTGCAGGCCCAGGCTGATGAAGCTCACGGCCAGCACCACCACCACGGCCTCGATCAGCACCTGCAGGAACTCGTTGACCGAGTCGGCCACGGCCTTGGGCTGGTCCTGCATGTTGGCCAGCTCCACGCCGGCCGGCAGCGTGCGCGCGATGTCGCCCACGGCGCCGCGCAGGGACTTGCCCAGGCGGATGATGTCGCCGCCCTTGGTCATGGACACGCCCAGCGCAATCGTCTCGCGCCCCTGGTGGCGGACCTTCACATTGGCCGGATCGGCATAGCCGCGGCGGATCTCGGCGATATCGCCCAGGCGCAGCTGCGCGCCCGATGCGCCGCGGATGGGCATGGCGCGCAGCTCATCCACCGCCAGGAACTGGCCGGCCACGCGCACCTGCACGTCCTCCCGCGGCGTCTGCAGCACGCCTGCGCCCTCGATGGCGTTTTGCTGGCCCAGCTGGCCCAGCACCTGGTTCATGTCCAGGCCCAGCTGCGACAGGCGGCGCTGCGACAGCTCGATGTAGACCTTCTCGTCCTGCACGCCGAACAGCTCGACCTTGGCCACATCGGGCACGCGCAGCAGCTGCTGGCGCACGTCGTCGGCCATGGTCTTGAGCTCGGCGTAGCTGAAGCCGTCGGCCTGCAGGGCGTAGATCACGCCATAGACATCGCCGAACTCGTCATTGAAGAACGGCCCCTGCACGCCCTGCGGCAGGGTGTAGCGCATGTCGCCGATCTTCTTGCGCACCGTGTACCACAGCTGCTGGACATCGCCGGGGCGCGAATTGTCCTTGAGCTGGAAGATGATCAGCGACTCGCCGGGCTTGGAGTAGCTGCTGATCTTGTCGGCGTAGGGCACCTCCTGCAGCGTACGCTCGATCTTGTCGGTGACCTGCTCGGCCATCTGCTGCGCCGTGGCGCCCGGCCAGTTGGTGCGCACCACCATGGCGCGGAAGGTGAAGGGCGGGTCTTCGTCCTGCCCCAGCTGGAAGTACGAGGCAAAGCCCAGCAGCAGCAGCACGACCATGAAATAGCGCGTCAGCGCCACATGGTCCAGCGCCCAGCGCGAAAGATTGAAGTGCCCGCCCTGCGGCGCCTTGTGCTTGGGCCCGCTCATTGGGCCGCTCCGCTGGACGCAGCACCTGCGGAAGCTGCGGCACCTGCGGCGGCAGGCGCCTGTGCCGGCTGCTGCGTCTTGTCATACCGGTCCTGATAGACCGTGACCTTCTGCCCGGGCGTGAGCACATGCACGCCGGCGGCCACCACCTGCATGCCGGGCGTCAGGCCGGCGGCAATCACGGCCTCGTTGCCATCGGCCGTGGCCAGTTGCACGGGCTGCAGCTTCACCGTGCTGCTGGCGGCATCGAACACCCACACGGCCGTGCCCTGGCCGCCGCCGCCTTCCTGGCGCAGCGCCGTGGTGGGCAGCTTGATCACGGGCTGGCCCGTGGGGCCCATGCCCTCGGGCAGCGCATGGACCGTCGCGCCCAGCGGCGGCACGGCGGCCGCATCCGACGCGGGCAGTGCCACCTTCACCTGGTAGGTGCGCGTGACCGGATCGGCACTGGCCGCCACCTCGCGCACCTGGCCCTGCAGCGGCTGCATGCCGGCCGACCACGGGCGCACATTCACTTTCTGGCCCACGCGGATGGCGCCGCGCTTGTCTTCGGGCACCACGAACACCACGTCGCGCGGACCGTCCTGGGCAATGCGCACCACGGGCGAGCCGGCCGACACCACCTGGCCCGGCTCGGCGTCTATGCCGGTCACCACGCCGGGCACATCGGCCAGCAGTTGGGCATAGGCCTCCTGGTTGCTCTGCGATGCCAGCTGCGCCTTGGCCTGGTCCAGCGTGGCCTGGGCGGACTTGAGCGTGGCCTCTCGCCGCTCCAGCTCCGCACCGCTGATGAAATTCTGCGCCTTCAGCTGCGAGTAACGCCTCACATCGGCGGCGGCAAGATCGCGCTGCGTGGTCGCGGCCGCCACCTGGGCGCGCGCGGCATCAGCTCCCAGCCGGTAGTCGCTGGCATCGAGCCGCGCCAGCAACTGGCCTGCCTGCACGTGCTGGCCCAGTTCCACCTCGCGGCGCACGAGCTTGCCGGCCACGCGAAAGCCCAGGCGCGACTCTATGCGCGCGCGCACCTCGCCCGCGTATTCCAGTTGCGTGTCCAGCGCGCCCACGCCTACGGTGAGCAGCTTGACGGCGCGCACCGGCTCGGGCGGTGGCTCGGCCTTGGAGCAGGCGCCCAGCGCCAGCGCGGCGGCCAGGCACAGAGGGGCAAGAAGAAGATGGCGCGGCAAAGCGCGCGCGGCAGGGTTCGATGGCAAGTCGGGCATGTGGATCCGGGAGGGCTGGTGCGAAAAGCGGCTGCGGGCTGCAAGATCCGGGCAACATGCCGCGGCAGCTGGCTGGCGCCGTTTACTGACTGACGGGTTAGTAATTTAGGAGAAGCCCTTGAGCCCGTCAAGTGAAATGCATGGCCTTGCGCGCAGCATCGACAATCGGCCACCGTGAAGTCCACCGCTCCCACCCTGCCCGCCTCCCCCGCCCCGGTCACGCACTACGAGAACTTTCCCGTGGCGTCCTGGCTGTGCCCGCCCCGCTTGCGCCCGCCGATTGCCGCGCTCTACCACTTCGCACGCACTGCAGACGATCTGGCCGACGAGGGCGACGCCACGCCGTCCGAGCGCCTGGCTGCGCTGGCCGCCTACCGTGCCGACCTGATGGCGCTGGGCACCGAAGGCGAGGCCTCCATGCTCGCCCGCACGGCCTGGTCTCTTGTCTTTGCAGGGCTGGCGCCGCAAGTACGCGCCCACCAGCTGCCGCTGGCGCTGATGGACGACCTGCTCAGCGCCTTCGCACAGGACGTGCGCAAGACCGATTCCGGCACCACCTACGCCGACCGCGCCGAGCTGCTCGACTACTGCCGCCGCTCGGCCAACCCCGTGGGCCGGCTGCTGCTGCATCTGTACGGGGTGGATGATGCCGAATCGCTGGCCCGCAGCGACGCCATCTGCACCGCCCTGCAACTGATCAATTTCTGGCAGGACTTCAGCGTGGACCTGCCACGCCAGCGCCACTACCTGACCGATGCCGACTGCGCCGCCCATGGCGTGCGGCGTGAAGACCTGCGCGCCGAGCCCGCTGCACTGACCCCTGCCGTGCGCGCACTGTTGGCCGAGCAGTCGGCCTGGGCGCGTGCACTGATGCAGTCCGGCGCACCGCTGGTGCACCACCTGCCGGGCCGCATCGGCTGGGAGCTGCGCCTGGTCGTGCAGGGCGGGCTGCGCATCCTGGACAAGGTCGATGCGCTGCAGGGCGCCAGCCTCTACCGCCGCCCCACCGTCGGCAAGGCCGATGCGCCGCTGCTGCTGTGGCGCGCCCTGCGCATGTGATGGCGGGCCGGCCGTTGCGACACCCAGGCTTTGGCCCCCAGCCGTCCATGGGACAATCCCGCCCCATATGAATCCGGATCAGTACGTCCAAGACAAGGCTGCCGCCTCGGGCAGCAGCTTTTATTACGCCTTCCTCTTCCTGCCGCGCGAGCGCCGTGCCGCCATCACCGCCTTTTATGCGTTCTGCCGCGAAGTGGACGACGTGGTGGACGAAGTCTCCGACCCCGGCGTGGCGGCCACCAAGCTCGGCTGGTGGCAGAACGAAGTGCACCAGGCCTTTGCAGGCAAGCCCTCCCATCCCGTGATGCGGGCGCTCATGCCGCATGCCCCGGTCTACGGCATCGAAGAGCGCCACCTGCAGGCCGTCATTGACGGCTGCCGCATGGACCTGGAGCAGACCCGCTACCTGGACTTCCCGGGCCTGGCGCGCTACTGCCACCTGGTCGCAGGCGTGGTCGGCGAAGTGGCCGCGCGCATCTTTGGCCAGACACAGGAAGAAACCACGGCCTACGCCCACAAGATGGGCCTGGCCTTCCAGCTGACCAACATCATCCGCGACGTGGGCGAGGACGCCATGCGCGGACGCATCTACCTGCCCATCAGCGAGCTGCAGCAGTTCGACGTCAAGGCGCATGAGATCACCAAGCGCGAATACTCGGACCGCTTCACCGCGCTGATGCGATTTCAGGCCGAGCGCGCCCACCGCCTCTACGACGAGGCCCTGGCCCTGCTGCCCGCGGCCGACCGCCGCACGCAAAAGCCCGGCCTGATGATGGCCAGCATCTACCGCACCCTGCTGCGCGAGATCGAGGCCGACGACTTCCGCGTGCTCCACCAGCGCATCAGCCTGCCGCCGCTGCGCAAGTTGTGGCTGGCCTGGAAGATGCAGGCGCTGGGGCGCATGGCGCGGTGAGCAGAGACAGCGCCAAGGACACGCCGCGCGCCGCCATCCTCGGCGGAGGCTGGGCCGGCTTCGCGGCCGCCCTTGCGCTGGCCCGCAGCGGCTGGCACATCACCCTGCACGAGGCCGCACGCGAGCCCGGCGGCCGTGCGCGCGGCATGGACCTCGACACGCCACAGGGCCTGCTGCGCGTGGACAACGGCCAGCACATCCTCATCGGTGCCTACACCGAAAGCCTGCGCCTCATGCGCGAGGTGGGCGTGGACCCTGAACGGGCGCTGCACCGCCAGCCCATGGCCCTGCCCTACGCCGATGGCAGCGGCCTGCGCTTTCCCGACTGGCCTGCGCCGCTGGATGCGCTGGCCGGCATTGCCACCGCACGCGGCTGGAGCCTGGGAGAGCGCGCAGCCCTGCTGGCGCGCGCCGTGCGCTGGCGGCTGGCGGGCTTTCGCTGTGCGGCCGAAGCCACGGTGGCCGACCTCTGCGCAGGCCTGCCGCAGCGCCTGGTCAGCGAGTTCATCGACCCGCTGTGCATCTCGGCGCTCAACACACCCATTCACCTGGCCAGCGGCACGGTGTTTCTCCGCGTGCTGCGCGATGCGCTGTTCAGCGGCCGTGGCGGCTCGCATTTCCTGGTGCCGCGCCGTGACCTGGGCAGCCTGTTCCCCGCGCCGGCCGCGCAGTGGCTGCAAGAGCGCGGGCACGCCGTGCGCCTGGGCAGCCGCGTGGCCGAACTGCAGCCCCAGGGCCCGCACTGGACGCTGGGCGCAGCCCAGGGCGAAGACGCGCCCTTCGACGCCGTGCTGCTGGCCTGCCCCGCGCCCGAGGCGGCGCGCCTGGCACTCACCGCCGCCGAGCACGACAGCCTGCCTGCACGCGACGGCATAGCCCTGCAGCGCTGGGCGCAGCTGGCCCAGGACCTGCAGCACCGCCCCATTGCCACCGTCTATGCGCAGACCGGCGATCCCTCCCACACATTGCCCCCGGGCGCGCCCTGGCTGGCGCTGCGCTCCACGCCCGATGCGCCTGCGCAATTCGTCTTCGACCGTGGACAACTCGGCGGCCCGCAGGGCCTGATGGCCTTCGTCATCAGCGACAGCGCATCGGACCGCGACACCCTGCAGGCCCAGGTGCTGGCCCAGGCACAGGCCCAGTTGGGCTGGCATGGCCTGATCCCGCTGCGCACCGTGATCGACAAGCGCGCCACCTTCGCCTGCCTGCCCCAACTTCAGCGGCCCGGCCTGGAGCTGGGCCACGGCCTGTGGGCCTGCGGCGATCATGTGGACGGGCCGTATCCGGCCACCATCGAAGGCGCCGTGCGCAGCGGCATGCAGGCTGCCGAGGCCGCGGCCGCAGCCCATCGCACAGCACACACCGACTGACCCCCGGGTATCTCCGTAGCCTGCGGACCCCGGTTTGACAGCAGATTGACAGCCGCCAGCGCCACCATCGCTGGCGCCGCATCTGCTGCGGACCATCCACTACAACGATATCCAGGAGACCAGACATGCCTTCGCGCGACTTTCTTCACCACGCAGACCTGCCCCCGCTCAGCCGCCGCCAACTGCTGGCCGGCACGGGCGCCATGGCCCTGTCTGGCCTGCTGCCTGCGGCCGCGCTGGCGCAGGACGCCTGGCCCACGCGCCCCATCCGCTTTGTCGTGCCCTTTGCGCCGGGCGGCAGCTCGGAAATCGTGGCGCGCTCCACGGCCGCCGAGCTGTCCAAGACCCTGGGCCAGAATGTCTTCGTGGACAACAAGCCCGGCGCGGCCGGCAACATCGCCATGCAGGAAGTGGCGCGCGCCGATGACCAGAGCACCGTCATCCTGGGCCACATCGGCACCCTGGCCGTCAATCCCTACATCTTCGACAAGCTGCCCTACGACGCGAACAAGGACTTCCAGCCCGTCAGCCTGCTGGCCAAGGTGCCCAGCTTGTACGTGGTCCACCCCGATGTGCCGGTCAAGAACCTGCGTGAACTCATCGCCTATGCCAGGAAAAAGCCCGGCCAGCTCAGCTACGGCTCGGCCGGCAATGGCAGCGCCGGGCACCTGGCCTTCGAGTACCTGAAGATGACGGCCGAGATCTTCATGCTGCACGTGCCCTATCGCGGCACGGGGCCCATGATGACGGACCTGATGTCGGGCCGGCTGGACGCCGCCTCGGTCGGCGCCGCCGCCCTGCTGCCCTTCATCAAGGCAGGCAAGGTGCGCTGCATCGCCACGGGATCGACCCAGCGCCTGCCCCAGTTGCCCGATGTGCCCACCGTGGCCGAGCAGGGTTTCCCGGGCTTCGAGATGACGCAGTGGTACGGCATGCTCGCCCCCTCCAGCATGACCCGAGCCCACGTGGACAAGCTGGCCGCCGAGTGCGCCAAGGCCGTCAAGGCGCCGGACGCGCTCAAGCGCCTGCAGGGCGATGCGGCCGAGCCCATCGGCAGCACGCCCCAGCAGTTCGCGCAGTTCATTGCCTCCGAGCAGACACGCTGGCAGAAAGTGCTCAAGCGCGCCCAGGTCAAGCCGGACTGAGCGCACACGAACTGACGCTCCCAGGTACAGGCGCAGGCCCCGGCATCAGCTGGCCGGGCCTGCCTTCTCGGCCATGGCGCGCAACACGCCCTGGCTGGCCTTTTGCACATGCTCGGCGCTCAGGCGCGCGGCCTGGTCCGCGTCGCCCTGCTCTATTGCCGTCACGATGGCATCCAGCTCGGCCAGCGTCTGCGGCAGGCGCCCGGGCTGGGACATGGAGATGCGCCGCAGCACCGTCACGCGGTTGTTCAGCTGCCGCAGCATCTGGCCGGCCACCAGATTGCCGCAGCCCTCGATCAGGATGTCGTAGAACTGGTTCTTGATCGCCAGCAGGGCCACCTTGTCGCTGGCCACGGCGGGCACGGCCAGCTCGCCCAGCTTGGCGCGCAGCGCGGCGCGCTGGCCTGCCGAGGCATGCAGCGCAAAGCCCCGGCTGGCCAGGCCCTCCAGGCTGGCCCTCACCTCGTAGATATCGCGCACTTCCTGCACCGAGATGTCCGTGACCTCGGGACCCCGGTGCGGAACGATGGTGATCAGCCCCTCGGCCTGCAGGTGCTGCAGGGACTCGCGCAGGCACGAACGGCTCACATCAAGGCTCTCGCACAGTTCGCGCTCGGACAGCTTCTGGCCCGGCGCAAACACGCCATCGAGGATGGCAGTGCGCAGGGTCTGCGTCGTGCGCTGGCGCAGCGACGTTTCTTCGCGGGGGACACGCAGCATCTGGTTCATGGGATGAATCCTACCTGCCAATCCAGGGGCCGGACGGACTGACGGATTGTCATACACGCACCTGCCGCGGCAGGCAATCCCGATTTTCATCAAGTAGGATTGTCTGACAATCTGATTAAATCCATTCCACCGAAAGACACCTTCACCGCCTTCCATCAGGAGTTTTCATGACCCGAGCCTACGCCCCCAAGAACCCCGCCCTCTTCGACCAGGGCCTGTCCACCCGCCGCGAGGTGCTGGGCGCCGAGTATGTCGATGCGTCCATCCAGAACGCCACGGACTTCAATATCGACATGCAGGAGCTGGTCACCCAGTACTGCTGGGGCGATGTCTGGAACCGCCCGGGCCTGGACCGCAGGACGCGCTCCTTCCTGAACCTGGCCATGATCACGGCGCTGAACCGCCCGCATGAACTCAAGCTGCATGTGCGCGGCGCCATCAACAACGGCCTGACCAAGGAAGAGGTCAAGGAGGTCTTCCTGCAGACCGCCATCTACTGCGGCGTGCCGGCCGCCATCGACTCCTTCCGCGTGGCGTCGGAAGTCTTCAAAGAGATGGACATCTGAGGCACGCAGCATGACCACCATAGGATTCATCGGCCTCGGAATGATGGGCCAGCCCATGGCCCACCTGCTGCACGCCGCAGGGCACGCCCTGGTCATCCGGGACGCCGTGCCCGCCGCCACCGCACGATTCGCGCAGGAGCATGCGGGTGTGGCCGTGGCATCCGGCGCGGCCGACTTTGCCGGCTGCAGCGTGGTCTTCACCATGCTGCCCGACTCCCGCATCGTCGATGCCGTGGTGGGCGAACTGGCCCCGCACCTGCCGCCCGGCGCCTGCATCATCGACATGAGCTCGGCCGACCCCAACCGCACGCGGGCGCTGGCCGGCCTGCTGGGCGAGCGCGGCATCGGGCTACTGGATGCGCCGGTCTCCGGCGGCGTCAAGCGCGCCATTGCGGGCACGCTGTCCATCATGGTCGGCGGCGATGCGGACCTGCTCGCCCAGCACCTGCCGCTGCTGCAGCGCATGGGCCAGGCCATCACCCATGTCGGCCCCGTGGGCGCAGGCCATGCGCTCAAGGCGCTGAACAACTATGTCTCGGCGGCGGCCCTGATCGCCACGGCCGAGGCCATCCATGCGGGAGCGGCCTTCGGCATTGCGCCGGCCACCATCGTGGACGTGATCAATGCCTCCACCGGCAAGAACAACACCACCGAAAACAAGGCCCACCAGTTCATGCTGAACGGCTCCTTCAACTCGGGCTTCTCGCTGGCGCTGCAGGCCAAGGACGTGGGCATTGCCCTGTCGCTGGGCCAGGCCATGCACACGCCCATGGCACTGGCCGAACAGGTCAGCGCCATGGCGGCCGACGCCTCCAGGTCCCTGGGACCCGCCGCCGACCACACCGAGCTGTACAGGTACGTGGCCCCGGCCTGAGCCTGCGCCGTCTCGCCGTCGTCAAGGGCCGCATGCGGCCCTTGCCTTCCTGCCTCACGCCTCCAAACACGCCACCGACAACCGGCCGCACAGAGCCGGCGGCCCCTGCACGCGCCTCCAGGAGACAAACCCATGCGCCCCCTCATCCGCAATCCCCTCGCCCAGACCCTTCTCGCCGCCGCGCTGGCAGCAGCCAGCCTTGCCGCCCAGGCCTTCCCCAACAAGCCCGTCACCATCGTCGTTCCCTACGCGGCCGGAGGCTCCACCGACGTGCTGGCCCGCGTGCTGGCCGAGGCCATGACGCGCGACCTGGGCCAGCAGGTCATCGTCGAGAACCTGGGCGGCGCCGGTGGCACCATCGGCACCAGCCGCGTCACACGCGCCCAGGCCGACGGCCACACCCTGCTGCTGCACAACATGGGCATCGCCACGGCGCCCGCGCTCTACAGCAAGCTCGCTTTCGATGTGAGGCGCGACCTGGAACCCATCGCGCTGGCCGGCGACGTGCCCATGATCCTGGTGCGCAGCAAAGGCTTTGCGCCCGCCACGCTGGCGGACTTCATCGCCCACATGAAGGCCAAGCCGGGCGAAGTGCGCTTCTCGCATGCCGGCGTAGGCGCCACCTCCCACCTGTGCGCCATGCTGCTGCTGCAGACCACCTCCACCGAGGCCACCCTGGTGCCCTACCGTGGCACGGGTCCGGCCCTGCAGGACCTGGTGGCAGGCAATGTCGATGTCATCTGCGACCAGCCCGTGGCCACCGGCCCGCACATACAGGCGGGCATGCTCAAGGGCTACGCCGTCGCCACGCGCGAACGCCTGCCCTCCCTGCCCGATGTGCCCACCTTCGCGCAGGCAGGCCAGCCCGGTTTCGAGCTTGCCGTATGGCACGGCCTCTACGCCCCGCGAGGCACGCCCCAAGCCGTCATCGAGCGCCTCAACAAATCGCTGCGCACCGCCCTGGCCGAACCCGCCCTGGTCAAGCGCTTCACGGACATGAGCGTCATCATCCCGCCCGCAGACCGCCTCATCCCCGACGCCCTGCGCCAGCACACCGTCGCAGAAATCAAGCGCTGGGACCCAGTGATCAAGGCTGCGGGGGCCAAGGCCGAGTAACGCCGCACTACGACGACACCGGCCTGCGGGCCACGACATCAAAGCGATGCCAGTGCTTGGGACCCCGCATGCTGGGGGCCATGCCATCGAACTCATTGAAGGCCAACAGCTCCATGCCATCCAAAAGGCGCAAGACCTGATCACGCGAATGAAAGCTCATGGACTGCGAATCGGCCCAGGCATCGCGCGGCCCAAAAAAATGACCGGCGAACACACCGTCCGGACGCAGCGCAGAACGCACCAGCGACCAAAACGCATCGAAGCACTCAGGATGGCAAAAGGGCAGGCTCAGTCCAGCGTGGATCAGATGCGCTGCAGGCAAAGAGGAAAGATCCTCGAAACGGCAAGCCTGCAGCGTCAAAGCGCCGGACGCCTGCGATGCCAGGGGGCGCAAGCCCTCGATGGCCGCAGGTTCGCTGTCGATGGCGTGGACGCGCCAGCCGGTATGGAGCAGCACGCGGCACTCATGGCCCGCGCCACAGCCCAGATCGATGGCCGCTTTATCTGCCGTATCACCCGCCAACGCGTCAAGCGCCTGCACCAGCAAGGGAGATATCTTGCGTCCCTCGGTAAAGCGGTAGTAGTCCGTCCAGCTCATGGGTGTGACGCCTGCGGCGTCATCTCTCCATCCACCACTGGATGACGATCTTGGCGACGTAGCCGACAAAGCCCACGCCCAGGCCCAGGAAAATCACGAAGGTGCCGAACTTTCCTGCCTTGGACTGGCGTGCCAGCTGCAGGATGATGAACACCATGAAGAGGATGAAGGCCCCCACGCCGTAGGTGAGGAAGAAATGGGCGATCTGTTCTTCTGTATACCCGAATATCACGACAACACCGTCCTACCTCCTCCCCTGCAAGTCCGGTCAGGCCGGGCGGTCCGGCTCAGCGCGCCGTAAAGGTCGACGCATCCACCAGGTCGCGGTACGCATGCCAGCTCGCGTGCCCCAGCAGGGGCATCACGGCCACCAGTCCCAGCAGCCAGCTGCCCAGGCCCAGCAGGGTCAACAACACAATGAGGGCGGCCCACAGTGCCAGAGGCACAGGGTTGGCCAGCACGGCCAACCAACTGGTCAGCACGGCCTGGCGCACCGTCACCCGCCTGTCCAGCATCAGCGGCATGGCCACCACGCTGGACGCAAAAATAGGCGCTGCCAGAAAACTGCCCAGCGCCAGCCATATCGCAAACAACTGCCCGTCGCGGGCCAGCACCACGTGCTGCACGAAATCCGCCGGGGTGGCAATGCGCACGGGCGAGAGCACGGTGATCAGCGACGCCGACACCAGCACCCAGCCCGTGGCCGCCAGCGACAGCAGCAGCCCGAACTGCACCAGGCACCAGTAGCCGCCCTGCCCCTCGGCCTTGGCCGCATGGCCGTTTTGCCAGCGCGTCCAGGTACGCCGCACCAGGGATAGATCGGCAGCCTCGCCGCGCTCCAGCGCGCGGCTGATGGCGTAGAGGCTGGTCGCCACGACAGGGCCGACGATCAGGAACCCCGACAGGGCCCCGGCCATCAGCCAAAAGCGATTGTGCCCCAGCGTCAAGATCAAAAACCCGATCAAGGTCAAGACCAGGCCATGTGCCAGGCTCAGCCAGGGCGCCCTGGCCATGTCGCGCGCGCCACGCGCCAGCCAGCTCAAAGGGTGTTTCCAGCCGATGCTGCGCACGGCGGGGAGGACGGGGGGGTGGAGGAAAGCTGTGCTGTGGCTGATGGGCATGGCGTGGCGCGGCTTCGCGGGCAGGCAGGGTCAGCTGTCAGCCAGCCCCTGGCACAACTGCGCAAGGCTGGCCACCGTGACGTGGGGCGTGGACCCCTCGTGAGGCCATGCTACGCCCGTGCGGTTGAGCCAGACTGCGTGCATACCCGCATCCATGGCGCCCAGCGCATCGAGCCGCGCGTCGTCGCCAATGTGCAGCACCTCGTCAGGCGCCACGCCTGCCGCTGCCGCCGCCGCGTGGAAAAAGCGCACATCCGGCTTGGCCATGCCGGCCTTGGTGGCGCTCAGCGCGGCATGGAAATGCTCGCCGATGCCCACCACATGCACGCTGGCGTTGCCATTGCTCAAGGCCACCACGGGCCAGCGCGCGGCCAGGAACTGCAGGGCGGGCAGCGCGTCCTCGTACAAGTCCACGCGCTGGCGCTCGGCAAAGAAAAGATCGAAGGCCGGCTCGGCCAGCGCGCCGTCGTCGCCATTGCGCTGCAGCGCCAGGCGGATGGACTCGCGGCGCAGGCCGCTCAGGTCATGGGCCAGGTCGGGACGATCGCGCTCGATCTGCACGCGGATGGCGCGCACGGCGGCCACGTCGCGCAGCGCCGCGGCCGTGGCCGGCGCATGGGTGTGCAGCCAGTCCAGCAGCACCTGTTCGGCACGCGAGATGGCCGGCCACACAGGCCACAGCGTGTCATCCAGATCGATGGATATGGCGCGGATGCGGCCGCTGCGGCGCAACTGCTGCAAGGCGGTCAGTGCAGGGGCAAATGAGGATTCGGCGAGGTGAGCGGTGGTGGCTTGGGACATGGTCCGAGCATAGCGAAGGCAGCCGCTGCAGGCTGCCGCCGGGTCATCGGGCTCGCATGGCAGGCCGCCGCGTCCTGCCACAATCGGGGCCATGCCATCCCGCTTTGCGCCAGAACCTCCATTCCGCCACGACCAACCCCAGCGCACCGCCGTGCTGCTGTGCAACCTTGGAACGCCCGACGCGCCCACGGCCCCGGCCGTGCGCCGCTACCTGGCGCAATTCCTGGGCGACGACCGCGTGGTCGAGATCCCCAGGATTGCCTGGTTGCCCATCCTGCACGGCATCATCCTGCGCACGCGGCCGGCCAAGTCGGCGGCCAAGTACGCCACCGTCTGGCATGAGAAGGACGGCTCCCCCCTGCAGCACTGGAGCGAGCGCCAGGCCCTGCTGCTGCGCGGCTGGCTGGGCGAGGCCGGGCACAACGTGCTGGTGCGCCATGCCATGCGCTACGGCAACCCGTCCATCCCCAGCGTGCTCGATGCCATCAAGGCCGAAGGCGCCACGCGCATCCTCATCCTGCCGCTGTACCCGCAGTACTCGGGCACGACCACGGCCAGCGTGTTCGACGCGGTCTATGACTGGGCCCGCACCCAGCGCCACATCCCCGAGCTGCGCTTCGTCAACCGCTACCACGACGACGCTTCCTACATCGACGCGCTGGCCCAGCGCATCGAGGCCCATTGGCGCGGCAACGGCCGTGGCGAAAAGCTGGTCATGAGCTTTCACGGCGTGCCCGAGCGCACGCTGCACCTGGGCGACCCCTACCACTGCGAATCGCGCAAGACCGCAAGGCTGCTGGCCGAGCGCCTGGGCCTGTCGCCCTCGCAATACCTGGTGACCTTCCAGTCGCGCTTTGGCAAGGCCAAATGGCTGGAGCCCTATACCGAGCCCTCGCTGATCGAGCTGGCACGCAGCGGCACCAAGCGCGTGGACGTGGTCTGCCCCGGCTTCACCAGCGACTGCCTGGAAACGCTGGAGGAAATCAGCCAGGAAGCGCGCGAAGCCTTCATGCATGCGGGCGGCGAGCAGTTCGAGTACATCGCCTGCCTCAACGACAGCGCGCCCTGGATCACGGCGCTGAGCCGCATCGCCCAGCAGCACCTGCAGGGCTGGCCCACGCAGAAGGCGCCGCAGGCCGAACTGGACGCCAGCCTGGAGCGCGCCAAGGCCGTGGGCGCACAGCGCTGAGGCCGTCCTGCATCCTGTGCACCGCGCCATATAACCCTGCCTCATGAGCAGAATGCATAAGCGTCTTTGTATATAGATGCTGCAAGCGGGACAATTGCACCTCTGTTGCTTGTCCCGCCGGTCTTCCATGGCCGGCCCCAGCCATCATGACCAAGACCTTTTCCCCTGCTCTGCGCCTGGCGGCCCCGCTGCTGGCGCTGGGCCTCGCCTGCACTGCCCTGGGCACGGCCCACGCCGCCGAACCCCTGCTCACGCCCGCAGGCGTGCAGGCCGCCGCCGGCCAGGACGCCGTGCGCATCATCGACATCCGCGATCCCAAGGCCTATGGCGAGCGCCACATTCCCGGTGCGCTCAACGCTCCCTACGGCAAATGGCGCGGCCCCGCCACCAATCCCGGCGAACTGCCGGAGCTGCCCAAGCTCACCGAACTCGTGCAGTCCCTGGGGCTGACGCCGGCCACCCACGCCATCGTGGTCTCCACGGGCGCGGACGCCACCGACTTCGGCGCCGCAGCGCGCGTGTACTGGACGCTCAAGCTGCTGGGCCTCAAGGAGCTGTCCGTGCTCAACGGCGGCATGAAGGCCTGGAACGAGCAAAAGCTCCCGCAGGACAACGAGGCCGTCAAAGTGGCCCGCAGCAGCTACCAGCCCCAGCTGGACACCAGCCTGATCGCCACGCGCGAGGATGTGGGCCAGCACGTCAAGCTCAGCAACGCGGCCCTGGTGGACTCGCGCCCCGACGCCTTCTACCAGGGCAAGACGCGCGCGCCGGCCGCCAAGCTCTCGGGCACCCTGCCCGGCGCGCAGCAGCTGGACTTCAACCAGTGGTTCGTGCCCGGCACCTCCACCTTTGTCGATACCGCCACGGCCAAGCAGATCGCGGCCAAGGTCAAGCGCGAGCAGGGCCAGGACATGGTGGCCTTCTGCAACACCGGCCACTGGGCGGCCACCGACTGGTTCGGCCTGTCCGAAGTCGCGGGCCTGCCGGGCGTCAAGCTGTATGCGGGCTCCATGGTGGACTGGACGCAGCAGGCCGATGCGCCGCCCATGGCCAACCAGCCCGGCCGCGCCGAATCCCTGGCCTACGACGCCAAGCAGTGGTGGGAAAAAAAGTTCAAATAAACACTCCCTGAGGCGCTTGCGCGCCTTTCCCCCGTGGCACGGCGCCTCTCTACCCGCTTCGCGGGGGAGGGCGACTGCATGGAGAAAAATGATATGAAACGACTTCCTCTTGCGGCCATCCTGGCCGTTTTCTTTGGCTGGCTGCTGTGGAGCGTCTCGGTGCGCCAGGCCGCGCTGTTCGCCGTGGGCCTGGGCCTGGGCGCGGTGCTGGCGGGCAAGCGCTTCGGCTTCACCACCGGCTGGCGCATGCTGATCGAGGACAAGGACGCCAGCGGCGTCTTCGGCCAGTTGCTGCTGCTGGCGCTGGCCGCTGCGCTGGCCATGCCGCTGCTGGGCCACTATCCCGAACTCACGGCTGCCCTGGGCCCGCCCAGCATCAGCCTGCTGGTGGGTGCCTTCGTCTTCGGCCTGTGCATGCAGATCGCGGACGGCTGCGGCAGCGGCACGCTGTACAAGGCCGGCATGGGCATTCCCATGAATGCGGCCATCCTGCCCGTGTTTGCCATCGGCAGCTTCCTGGGCAGCCTGCACCTGGGCTGGTGGCTGGACCTGGGCAACACCCAGCCCGTGGGCCTGGTCACGGCCTGGGGCTGGGCCCCTGCCCTGCTGGCCACGCTGGCTGCGCTGGCCGTGGTCGCGCTGGGCGTGGCCTGGTATGTGCGTGGCGCCAACGTGGCACTCAAGCGCCCCGCCAAGCCGCTGTTCGTGCGCAAGTGGGTGGTGGGCGCCGTGCTGCTGGCCGTGCTGGCCACGCTCAACCTCATCATTGCGGGCCAGCCCTGGGGCGTGGTCTACGGCTTCGGCCTGTGGGCCGCCAAGATCGCCAACGCCACAGGCGCCGTGGACCTGGCCGGCAACTGGTTCTGGAGCCAGCCCGGCAACGCCGCGCGCCTGCACGAGACCGTGCTGCTGGACGTGACCAGCATCACCAACATCGGCATCCTGGGCGGCGCCCTGTGGGTGGCTGCCGCCAAGCCCGTCAATGCCAAGCCGCTCACGGGAACGCAATGGATGGTGGCCCTCGTGGCCGGCCTGGTGCTGGGCTACAGCTCGCGCCTGGCCTTCGGCTGCAATGTGGGCGCCATGCTCTCGGGCATCTCCACGGGCAGCATCCACGGCTGGATCTGGGTGCCGCTGGCCTTTGCCGGCACCATCTTCGGCCTGCGCATCCGCCGCCACTTCAACTTCTGAAAGGACCCGCCATGACACAACAGAACAGCCTGCGCGCGGTCTTCTGGGCCGTGCTGGTCCTCTTCCTCGCCTGGGACCACCTGCACTCGCCCCCCGTGGACCTGCGCTTCGAGGCACCGCTGATCGCGGCCGGCTCGGGCAAGGCCACGCAAGGCGGGCACTGCTCGATGCCGGCGGGCAAATAGACCAAGACCAAGGCCAAGGTCAGGGGACGCTGGGCGCCGGCCCCTCATCCGCGCCAGCCGTCACGGGCAGCGGCGCGGTTTCCACATCGAAGCCGGCCGCCTGCCAGGCCTTGAGGCCGCCCACCAGCGGGCGCACGTTGGCGAAGCCCGCGCGCTGCAGCTGGCGCGCCAGCCGCGCGGCCGAGATTTCATTGGGACAGTCGCAATAGACCACCACCCCGTGGGGATGGTCGTGCTGGGGCAGCAGGTGCGCATGCGACTCGCCGCCATCGCGCGGGCGCAGCTCCCAGGACTGTGCACCCGGGATATGGCCCTGGCGGTACTGCGGCAGGGCGCGCACATCGATCACCGTGGGCTGCATGCCCTGGGCATGCAGGCCCGCCAGCTCGCGCACCGACATGCGCGGCATGCGCAATGAACGCACCATGCGGTGGCGCTGCCACCACTTGCGCACGATGAACAGCCCCAGCGCCACGGCCAGCAGCAACAGGCCCCACTGGCCCAGCGCGGTGAGCACGCCCAGCAGGTCTTCCACCGTGGAGCTGAACAGCGAGCCCAGGTACACGGCCGAGCCTACCCAGATCAGCGCACCCAGCCCGTCATACAGCACGAAGCTGCGCAGCGGCGTGCCCATCACCCCGGCCAGCGCGCTGGCGATGGAGGCGAAGCCCGGCACGAACTTGGCCACCAGCAGTGACCTTGCGCCCCAGCGGCCGTAGACGGTCTCGGTCTGGCGGATGCAGGCATCGGGCGACAGCGAGATGCGGCAGATGCGCCCCAGCACCCGGTGGCCGTAGGCCTTGCCGGCCTGGTACCAGAACAGGTCGGCAATCAGCGCCGCGCTCACGGCCACGGCCACCAGCCACAGCAGGCGCACCCAGTCGGCGCCTTCCAGCGCACCGGTCACGACCAGCACCGGGTAGGCCGGAATCGGCGCGCCCAATTGCTCGACGAACACATTGAGAAAGACGATGCCGAAGCCGTACTCGCGGATCAGCTCCACCAGAAAACCCATGTCAGGCCTCTCTTGCCCAGACGGTGCCCGCACCCGAAAAAGAAGGCGAGGCTGCACCCGTCGCAAATGCTAGCGCGGCTGCAACATCCGCGCCCGGCCCGGGTTGATGCTCAGCCGCGCTGCAGATGCTCCAGCACCCATTGCCAGTGCGCGGGCACGTTCAGCGCCGGCGCATGGCCGCAGCCGGGCACCTCCTGCCAGTGCAGCAGGCCGCGCGCGCCGGGGCCGCGCGTGGTCATTTCCCGGGCCACCTCGGGTAGCACCAGGTCCGAGTCCACACCCCGCAGCAGCAGCACGGGGATCTCCAGCGCGTCGTAGTGCGGCCAGATGCCGTAGTCGTCGTCATGGGCCGTGAACTGCTCGATCATGGCCGGGTCGTAGTGCGGCGTGACGCGCCCATCGGGCAGGCGGCGCACGCTGGTCTCGGTGAGCTTGCGCCACTCGGCCTCGCCGAGCCAGCCATAGGGCCGGTAGGCCTGGCGAAAAAAGGCCTCCAGCTCGCCCACGGTGTCGAAGGCCGGCGGCTCACCCGCATAGGCCTTGATGCGCGCCAGCGCTGACTCGGCCAGTTGCGGCGCATTGTCGTTGAGCACCAGCGTCGCAATGCGGGCGCGCAGCGAAGGCTCGAACAGGCCCGAGGCGCAGACCGTGCCGATGGCCCCGCCCATGGACGTGCCCACCCAATGCGCGCGCTCCAGCTCCAGCGCATCGAACAGCCCGCGCGCAATGCGGGCGTAGAAGCCCAGCCGGTATTCCTCGCGCGGCGCGCGGCTCCACTGGCTCAGGCCCCGGCCCAGCGTGTCGGGGCAGACCACGCGCCAGCCCTGCCCCGCCAGGAACTGCGCCAGCGCATCCATGTCGCGCCCCGTGCGTGCCAGCCCGTGCCAGGCGATGACCGTACCTGCAGGCTCCGCGCCGGGCGCAGGCTGCCAGTCCATGTAGTGGATCTCATAGCCCGAGCAGTGCGCGTAGCGGGAATCCGGCACGGCAACAAAAGGGGATGCGGACGAGGGTGATGCTGTGGAAGCCATGGAAGAAATCTCTGTGCAGGAGCGGCCGGCCGCCGTGGCAGCCGGCCGCTCCAGGGCCTGGCTCACTCAGGAATGCGGATCAGCCCGTCGCTGACCTCGATGGTGTTGGCCGTGCTGGGCCGCGCCACGAAGGGCGGCACCTGGGCCGCCGTGATGGCGGGCGCCGCGCCCGGCTGGCCGCCGCGCGGCGTGGTGCGCACCACCTGGCTGGCCGGCAGCGCGGTGCTGCTGCGCAGGTTGGCCCACACGGCATCCATGGCCTGGTTGAAGTACGGGTGCAGCGGCACGAAGCGCGTGTCGAAGCCGGAGAACGGTAGGAAGGCATCGAAATGCTGGGCATTCACCACCTCGATATAGCGCAGCCGCGTGCTGGAGCCATCCAGGCCACGGTTGAGCACCGTGTAGGCGCGCGCATTGTGGTTGACCGGCACCAGCGCATCGCTGCGGCCCGCCACGATGATGGTGGGCTTGCCGCGCAGCTTGGCTGTGTGCAGCACCTCGTTGATGCCGGCGCGCACGGCGTCGCTCTGGGCGCGCGTGGGCACGCTGCTCTCGGACAGGTTGAAGCCGGTCACCGGATCGAAGCCCGTCACCAGCGCGTGCTGGCACAGCGCGTTGTCCAGCCCGAAGTCGGCCACGCGCGTGGAGGGCGACACGGCAAACTGCCAGGCCTTGGCCCCGCCCACCGAGTCGTTGTAGACCACCGTGGCGGGCGTGCCGTTGGCCGTGCCATTGGCCGTGGCAAAGCTCTGGGCCAGCGCGGCCCCCGTGGCGGGCACCACGTCGCCCGTGGCATTGGCGGCCGCAAAGCTGGTGCGGCACAGGTTGGCATCCACGCCAAACCGGCCATAGGCCATGGTGTACATGGCCGACAGGATGGGGCCGTTGCCCAGCGCGTAGTGGGCGTTGTGCATGCGGTCGTGGTCGCGCGTCCAGCCGTACAGGCGCAGCTTGCTCAGCGCATTGGCGGCACGGTCGGCCGTGGTGGCGCCGATGACCAGGCCCTTGGCGGCCAGGCTGGTGCAGCGTGCCTCGGCACGCGCCGTCATGGCGGTGAGGCCTATGTAGTTGAAGATCGAGGTCTCGGTCAGCGCCGCATCGGGAGCCAGCGCCGCGCAGGGCTGGTAGATGTTGCCGTAGGTGGTGTACTCGGCCAGCGTGCGGCCCGGGTTGGGCATGGTCGCATTGCCCACGGCAATGGTGTAGCCCTGGCGCGTGGGCATCTCGGTCACGGGTTCGGAGGCCACCACGCCGTCGATCAGGCCGTCCGTATCCAGCTCGGCCGCACGCAGCACGGCCGCGCCGCCGTTGGAGGCCGAGCCCGCCAGCACCAGCGTGTTGTCCTTGCCGAAGGGCACGGGGTCCTGCGTGGTGCCATAGCGGGCATTGAGCACGTACAGCGCATAGCGGGCCGCGGCCAGCGTGTCGTTGCCCCAGTCCTTTTCAGGGTTCTGCTGGGAATGCGCGTGCTTGATGGCAATGCGGTTGGGAAACGCCGCGTTGTAGGCGGCGCGCGCCGCATCGGTCAGCCGTGCGGCAAAGAAGGACAGGCTGCCGGCGTCCGTGCGCGTGGCGCGCGTGCCGTCCAGCTTGTTGACGGTGTCGTCGCTCAGGTTGTGCAGGCCCACGCCCTTGCCCGCGTCGGTCAGCGCCACGGCGCAGCCCTTCTTCAGGCCCCACTCGCCCGCCGTGCCGATGGCGCCATACACGCCGCGCGAGCCCGAGGACGGGCCCAGCACGATGCAGGGCCGGTTGCGGTCAAAGCTGTCCGGCACCTGCACGGCCACCATGGTCTGCTTGCGGCCCGTGCCGTCGTCCAGCACGGCCAGGTACTCGCGCCCGGGGATCAGCCCTTCGCCCGCAGTCACCTGCCCGTCTGCCGTGATGTTGGGGCCGTACAGCGTGCCGTAGCCGCCGCCCGCCGTGGGGTCCAGGATGCCCCGGTAGTTGGAGTACAGCGCATTGCGCCGAAGCTCCGCCGCCGTGGGATTGGCTGGGTCCGCATACAGGGGCGCGGCTGCCGCGCCCAGGCCCGTCTTGCCCAGGCCGCCCGTCAGCAAGTCCTGCGTGGCCGCCGTGGCGCCCGTGCCGGTGGCCGTGGCCGGATACACCGTGGCGCCCAGCTCGGTAAAGCCCTTGGGCAGGTCATTGCTGGGTTCATGCTCGCCGCTGCCGCAGGCCGCCAGCGCGGCCGCCGCCAGCGCCGTGACGGCCCAGCGCCACGGGGTTGCAGGAATCGACGACACCATCTCTTCACGCTTCAACATGCCCATCTCCTTGTGGTAGTTCTCTGATGCACGAATGCGCCTGGGGCCCTGGTCAGGCTCCGGCGCGGGAAGAACGCAGACGCCCCACGACGCCCGTGGGGAAATAGTAGACCGACAACACGAACAGCACGCCCAGCCACAGCAGCCAGCGGTCGGGCGACAGCAGCGCGGCCAGCCAGGGCAGGCTGTGCGCGGCCTCGCTGGCCACGCGCAGCAGGTCCTGCAGATAGCTCTGGGCGATGAGGAACAGCACCGAGCCGATCGCCGCGCCATAGATGGTGCCCATGCCGCCGATCACCACGATCAGCAGGCAGTCCATCATGATCTCGAACGACAGCGAGGTATCTGGCCCGTTATAGCGCAGCCACAGCGCCAGCATGGCACCGGCCACACAGGCGAACAGGGCCGACAGCACGCTGGACAGGGTGCGGTACACCACCACCCGGTAGCCGATGGCCTCGGCACGGAACTCGTTCTCGCGGATGGCCTGCAGCACGCGGCCGAACGGGGAATTGACGATGCGCAGCAGCGCCAGCACCAGCGCCACGGCCAGCACGAACAGCAGGTAGTAAGTGATGATGCGCCCGTCGATCAGCACGCCCAGCACCTCGTTCTCGAACGGCTCGAAGCTGGGCGACAGCCACTCGGGCAGCTTGAAGCTCAGCCCGTCCTCCCCGCCCGTCCATTCCGACAGTTGGGAGGCCAGCGTCTGGAACGCCGCCGCCACGGCCAGCGTGATCATGGCAAAGAAGATGGCCCGCACGCGCAGCGAGAACAGGCCGATGGCCAGCGACAGCAGCAGCGACACCAGCAGCGCCGCGCCCAGGCCCAGCGCCAGCGCACCCCAGCCCGCGCCCATGCGCGACGATGCAATCGCCACGCCATAGGCGCCAATGCCGAAGAACATGGTGTGCGCAAAGCTCACGATGCCGGTGTAGCCCAGCAGCAGATCGAAGCTGGCCACCAGCACCACGAAGATCAGCACCTTGGCCGCCACGTTCAGCGCCTTCACGCCAGGGAACACGAACGGCGCCGCCGCCAGCCCCAGGAAGATCAACAGCAGCAGCACCGCCAGCACGCGGCTGCGCGGCATGTCGCCGGAAAGCAATCGGTTGAGCATGTCGATCACTCCTTCAGCGGTTCGCGACGGGATAGACGCCCTGAGGCCGCCACAGCAGGATGGCCACCATCAGCGCGATGTTGGAAAACAGCGCCACCTTGGGCACCAGGAACCCCGTGTAGTTGGCCATCAGTCCCACCAGCAGCGCGCCGATCAGCGCCCCGCCCGTGCTGCCCAGCCCGCCGATGATGATCACGATGAAGATCAGCAC
This sequence comes from Delftia sp., assembly GCF_059499305.1. Classification (NCBI taxonomy): domain Bacteria; kingdom Pseudomonadati; phylum Pseudomonadota; class Betaproteobacteria; order Burkholderiales; family Comamonadaceae; genus Delftia; species Delftia sp. The sequence goes on along the minus strand of NZ_JCABYI010000009.1, from coordinate 35,444 downwards.
ATTGACCTGCGCGCCCATCTGCGGCACCACGCTCTGCTGGTACATGCCCCACATCACCCCGCCCAGCCCGGCCAGGGCCGAGCCCGCCACGAACACGCCCACGAACAGGCGGCGCACGCGGTAGCCCAGGGCCTCCACCATCTCGCGGTCCTGCACGCCCGCGCGGATCAGCAGGCCGATCTTGGTGCGCGACAGCGTCCAGGCCAGCAGGGCAAACACCGCCAGCCCCACCAGCACGGCCACCACGCGGTACTTTTCCACGGCGGCATCGCCCAGCAGCCAGGCGCCCTTCATGCCCTGAGGCAGCGGCAGCGGAATCTGCTGCGGGCCCCAGATGAGCTTGATCAGCTCCTCGCCGATGATCATGCCGCCCATGGTGATCAGGATCTGCTTGAGATGCTGGCCGTACACGGGCCGCACGATGAAGCGCTCGAACGCCAGCCCGATGGCGCCCGCCACCAGCATGGCCACCACCATGGCCGGCAGCACGGCCAGCAGGTTGCGCCACAGCTGGTCCGACCCCGTCCAGTCGCCCATGGCGCCCAGCACGCTGGTGGCCACGAAGGCGCCCAGCGCGATGAACACGCCGTGGCCGAAGTTCAGCACATCCATCAGCCCGAACACCAGCGTCAGCCCCGAGGCGATGATGAACACGATCATCCCCATGGCCAGCCCCGCCACCGTCAGCGTCAGCCAAGTCGAGCCCGAACCCACCAGCGGCAGCGCCACCAGGGCCAGCACGGGCACCAGCAGCAGCGGCTTGAAATCCACATCCAGCCTGTTCAGCTTGTTCATAGCGAAAGCCCCAGCAGCGACTGCTGCAACGCCGCGTCTGCCGAGAACTCGGCCATGCCGCCCGCGTGCACCACGCGGCCGTTGTCCATCACCGCCACGCGGTCGCCCAGGCGGCGCGCAAAGCCCAGGTTCTGCTCCACCAGCACAATCGTCGTGCCGCCCGCCTTGAGTTGAGCGAAGGCCGCGATCATGTTCTCGATGATGGCCGGTGCCAGGCCCTTGCTGGGCTCGTCCACGATCAGCAGATCACGCGGCTCCACGATGGCGCGCGCCACCGCCACCATCTGCTTTTGCCCGCCCGACAGCTTGCCGGCCGGGTGGTTCCAGAACTTCTCAACGGCCGGGAACATGCCGAAGATCCACTGCAGCCGCTGCGCGTCCATGCGGTCAGCGCGCGAGGCGCCGCGCGCGGCCAGCAGCAGGTTTTCCTGCACCGTCAGGTCCGCGAAGATGCCCATGTTCTCGGGCACATAGGCAATGTTCAGCCGCGCGATCGCGGGCGTGGGCAGGGCCGTGATGTCGGCCCCGCCAAAGGCGATGCGCCCCTGGCTGGCCCGCCACAGGCCCATGATGGTGCGCAGCGTGGTCGTCTTGCCCGCGCCGTTGCGCCCCAGCAGCATGGTCAGCTGCCCGCGCGGCACGGCCAGGTCCACGCCATGCAGGATGTGATAGGCCCCGATATGCGTGTGCACGCCCGACAGTTCGAGCAGGTTGGGGTGGGAACTGTGGTCGAGCGTCATGCGGCCTCCTTCACGGCGCCCTGCTCCGGCACCACACCCAGGTAGGCCTGCTGCACCACAGGCGAGGCAATGACCTCGGCCGGCGGCCCATCGGCCACCAGCGTGCCATTGGTCAGCACGATGATGCGGTCGGCCAGCTCGCGCACCACATCCATCTTGTGCTCCACCAGCAGGATGATCTTGCTGCGGTCCTGCTTGAGCTTGCGTATCAGGTCCAGGATCACCGGCGCCTCGTCATGGCTCATGCCCGCCGTGGGCTCGTCGAACATATAGACCTGGGGTTCCAGCGCCATCAGCAAGGCCACCTCCAGCTTGCGCTGGTCGCCATGCGGCAGCGCGGCCACGGCCTCGTCGCACCGGGCGGACAGGGCCACCTGGTCGAGGATGTGCAGCGCCCGCTGCGTGAGCGCGCGGTGGTCGCTCCAGATGCTCCACAGGTTCAGGCCGCGCCGGTGCGGTCCCTCGTCACGCGCCTGCACGGCCAGGCGCACGTTCTCCAGCACGCTCAGGTGCGGGAACAGATTGGTGAGCTGGAACGCCCGCCCCAGCCCGGCCCGCGTGCGCGCCGAAGGGGCCAGCCCTGTGAGCTCGCGCCCGCCCAGCAGCACGCGCCCGGCCGTGGCCTTGAGCTGCCCCGAGATCAGGTTGAAATACGTGGTCTTGCCCGCCCCGTTGGGCCCCACGATGGCCGTCAGCGTGCCCGGCTCGAAAGCGCAGCTCACGCCGTTGACGGCCACATGGCCCCCGAAGCGGATGGTCAGATCCTCTGTGCGCAACATTGCTCAGCGGCCGTTGCGGATGGGGACCTGCATCTCCTCGGGCTTGATCTCGCGCACCAGCTCGGGCACGCCCCAGGCCAGCGCCGGGTCCACGCGGATCTTGAAGTGGTACATGCTCTGCAGGGCCTGGTGGTCTTCCTTGCGGAAGGTCATCTGGCCCTTGGGCGTGTCGAAGCTCATGCCCTCCATGGCCTTGATCAGCGTGTTGGTCTTGGTGTCTCCACCTGTCTTCTTGAGCGCCGTCACGATGGCCATGGCCGCAGAGAAACCGCCCGCCGTGAAGAAATCCGGCGGCGTCTTGTACTGCTTGTAGTGCATGGACACCAGCGCCTCGTTCACCGGGTTCTTGGGAATGCCGTAGTAGTAGTACGTGGCGCCCTCCATGCCCGGCAGATTCTTGTAGGCCGCCATGGCGGGCAGGATGTTGCCGCCCGTGGCGATCTCGATGCCGTAGCGCTTGAGATCCATGTCCGCGATCTTGAACGGATTGCCCGCCCCGGCCCACACGATCCAGATGATCTTCCTGCCCGGCTGGTCCTTGAGCTTGTCGATCAGCCGCTGCGCCCCTGCCGTGAAATCCGTGGTGGCGGCAGGCAGGTACTCCTCATGCGCCAGCTTGCCCTTCTTGATGGCGTCCTTGAAGGCCTTCACCCCGTCGCGGCCGAAGGCGTTGTCCTGGGCCAGCGTGGCAATCGTCACGCCCGCCCTGTCGATGGCCACCGCATTGCTGATGGCGTCCTGGCTGGAGTTGCGGCCCGTGCGGAAAATGTACTTGTTCCACTTGTCGCCCGTGATCGAATCGGCCACGGCCGGCTCCACCAGCAAAATCTTCTTGTACTCCTCGGCCACCGGCAGCATGGCCAGCGCCACGCCGGACGACGTGGGCCCCACGGCCAGATCGGCCTTGTCATCGGAATACGCCGTGGCCAGCAGGCTCTTGCCCAGGTCGGGCTTGCCCTGGTCGTCCTTCTCGATCACCACCAGCTTTTTGCCATTCACCGCCATGCTGCCGCCCGTGGCGTACTCCAGCCCCATCAGCAGCCCGGCCTGGGTCTGCTTGCCATAGGCCTCCAGCGCGCCGGTCTTGCTGTAGACGTGGGCAATGCGGATCTCGCCCTGCTGGGCCAGTGCAGCAGGAGCTGCAGCGGCCATGGCGGCGAGTGCGATGGTGCAATGGAGGAAGGGGCGGCGGTGCATGGTTTGTCTCCTTTGGGGTTTGCGGCTTGATGGCCTGGCTGGGCCTGCCGTTTTGCAAAGGGACCATGCATGCTTTGTGCCAGGCACGCCCAGGCGGCACCCAGGCGGCACCAAGACAGGGACGGCCTTGCGCCCCCCGGGGCCAGGCAGCCCGTGCCAGGGCCGAAAGTGTCTGGCCATTGAACAGATTCAGTGTCTTTTTCCAAGACAGCTGCCTGAATCCGATACAGGGCAAACCATGAATTCCTGGGATGTTCCCCTGCGCCTGGCCCACCATCACGTCCTGGCCGGCCAGCAGCTTCATGAGTTCGGGTGGCCCATGGGAATGGAGAGAAAACCGTTGTTTTCTTCAGGCAACAGCCGCTGATTCGGCCAGATGGGGCATGGTGCGCTGCCTCAGCTCGACCAGCGGCAATGCCCGCTGAACCGCCAGCGCGGCCCGCTGTAGCAGTGCCTCGTCGTGCAGGCGGTAGTCCAAGAAATCCTTGTCGGTCGCGTAGACACCCAGTGGCAGGGTGCGTGCCTGGAAGAAGCTGAACAGCGGCCGCAACTGGTGGTCGATCACCAGGGCATGGCGCTCGCTTCCACCGGTGGCCGCCAGCAGCACGGGTTTGTCGATCAAGGCGTCCTGGTGGACGAAGTCGAAGAAGTGCTTGAACAGTCCGGTATAGGCGCCGCGAAAGACCGGTGTGGCCACCACCAGCACATCCGCCTCCTCCACCGCCGCAAGCTCCCGCTCCACCGTCTCGGGCAACTGCGAGCGCCACACCGCGCCGGCAAGCTGCGGCGCGAGCTGGCCCAGTTCCACCAGGCGTTGTTCGCACGGAACTTCGTCGGCGATCAGATCAGACAGATGCTCTGCCAGGGCGGCAGACTTGGAGGGGCGCTGCAGTCCGCCGGATACGGCGACCAGACGAAGTGGACGTGTCATTGCTGCTCTCACGCAAGATGGCCGGGGTTCAACGCGGGAGCCGGTTGTGGCGACCATGCGGTCCGAGGTGAAGTGATGGCCATGACTGCTTCCCAAAATGCAAACGAACAATGGGAGCGGATGATATGGAGCCAAATCAATGAAGTAAAATGGTTTTATCTCACAATTACATGATTAAAACTCATATAAAGCTTTAAACCTGCCCCGTCGGTGCTGTTCGGGGGAGCATCCGGGTCACAAGCGAGGCGGGCATCTGCATCGCGCACAAGCGGGCCGTTGCCGAACCGGCATTCCCGCTCAGCGGCCCGCTTCCTGGGCCTGCACCAGACACTCCCGCAACGCCTGCGCCACAGGCCCGAGCATGCGATCGCGCCGCTGCAGCAGGCCCAGCGTGCGCCACACATCGGGCGCGGTCAGCGGCACGCCGCAGACCTGGGCATGGTCCTGGCGCAGGGCCAGCTGGGGCACGGCGGCCAGGCCCAGGCCCGCTTCCACCAGGGCCAGGGCGCCCGTGACGTGGTTGCATTCGTGCCAAGCCACGGGCTGCTCTGGCAGGCCGGCCATCACCTGGTCCAGCAGCAGCCGGTTGCCGCTCTGGTGGGAGACGGACACCAGGCGCTTGCCCGCCAGCTCGGCCCATTCCACCTGACTGCGCCCGGCCCAGGCATGGCTGCGCGGCATGGCCAGCACATAGCGCTCGCGCGTGAGCGCCTCAAAGCGCAGCGACGGCTCCTGGCTGCCCGTGAAGCTCAGGCCGAAATCCGCCTCCCCGCGCAGCACGGCCTCCACCACCTGGTGCGCGCTCTCGTCGATGACGTGCACCTGCACATCGGGCTGCTCCACGGCAAAGGATTTCAGCACCGGGGGCAGCAGATTGGTGGCCACCGAAGGCACGCAGGCAACCGTCACGCGGCCACGGCGCAGCTTGACCTGGTCATCCACGCGCTGCACGGCCTCGTCCAGGCCGGCCAGGGCCCGGCGCGCCTCCTGCAGGAATTCATGGCCTACCTCGGTCAGCTTCACTTGCCGCGTGGTGCGCTCCAGCAGCCGCACGCCCAGCACCGACTCCAGGCGCTCCACGCGCCGGCTCAAGGCAGGCGGCGACAGGAAAAGCGCTTCTGCGGCCAGGCGAAAACTGGCCTTCTCGGCCGTGGTCACGAAGGCGATCAGCTCCCCCATGTCGAATTTGATGCGCTGCATGCAACAGTCCCTCCAAAAGTTGCAATTCACAGAATAGCAGCCCCTGCATAGGATGGCGCCCTTGATAACGCTGCCCCCTGCGGGCAGGCAAGACCAACAAACGGAGACGACATGCACCAACGCAGACTGATCGCGGGCGGCGCCCTGGCAGCCCTTCTTTCCCTGGCCGTGGGCACCGCCCAGGCCCAGGACTTCCCCCCCAAGAAACCCGTGGTCATGGTGGTCGGCTTTGCTGCAGGCGGCTCGGCCGACATTGCCGCGCGCATCATCGCCAAGAAGCTGGGCGAGAACATCGGCCAGAGCGTGGTCGTGGAAAACAAGCCCGGCGCGGGCGGCAACCTGGCCCACACGCAGGTGGCCAATGGTCCGTCCGACGGCTCGGTGCTGCTCTTCGGCTCCATCGGCCCGCTGGCCATTGCGCCGCACTTCATGAAGATCGGCTACGACCCGCTCAAGGACCTGGCCCCCATCACCATGGGCGTGAACTTTCCCAACGTGCTCGTCGTGCCGGCCGCCACGGGTATCAAGACCCTGGGCGAATACGTGGCCAAGGCCAGGCGCGAACCCGGCAAGCTGGACTTCGCCTCCACCGGCCCCGGCTCCGCATCGCACCTGGCCGGTGAACTGCTCAACGATGTCGCCAAGATCGACACCCTGCACGTGCCCTACAAGGGCGGCGCGCCCGCCCTGCAGGATGTGCTGGGCAACCGCGTGACCTCCTTCTACGCGGCCCCGCCCACGGCCCTGCCCCACATCGAATCGGGCAAGCTGATTCCGCTGGCCACCACGGGCCTCACGCGCCCGGCCTACCTGCCCAACGTGCCCACCGTGGCCGAAAGCTTCCCCGGCTTCAACGCCACCAACTGGTACGCCTTCGTGGCATCCGCCAAGACGCCCAAGCCCTTGCTGGACCGCTGGAACACCGAGCTGGTCAAGGTGCTGAACACCCCCGAAGTGCGCGACAACCTGCTCAAGCACGGCCAGACCGCCGCCCCGGGCACCCGCGAGGAACTGGGCCAGTTCATTGCCGCCGAGCACGCCAAGTGGGGCCGCATCATCCGCGAGCGAAAAATCACCGCCGATTGATTCTCTCGGCAGCCGTTAGCCGTTCCCCAACCATAAAAAACCAGGAGACAAACCATGACCGCCATCCGTTCCACCCCCCTGCAGTCCTCTCTGCAGTCCTCCGTGCCATCCACGCTGCGCCGCCGCACCCTGGGCGCGCTGCTGGGCGGCGCCCTCAGCCTGGGCCTGGCCCTGGGCGCTGCCGCGCCTTCCACCGCCGCCGCAGATGAAATCCGCGTGGTCACCTCGGGCGGCTTCTCTGCCGCCTATGACCAGCTGATACCCCTGTACGAGCAGGCCACGGGCCACAAGGTCGTCACCTCGCGTGGCGCCTCCATGGGCAATGCGCAGGACTCCATTCCCAGCCGGCTGGCGCGGGGCGAGCAGTTCGACGTGGTCATCCTCGCCGACTCGGCCCTGGACAACCTGGCAGCGCAAGGCAAGGTGGAAGCGGGCAGCCGCGTGGACCTGGCGCGCTCCATGATCGGCATGAGCGTGCGCAAGGGCACGCCCAAGCCCGACATCAGCACCGTGGACGCGCTCAGGCAGACCCTGCTGGACGCCAAATCCGTTGCCTACTCGGCCAGCGCCAGCGGCACCTACCTGGCCAACGAACTGTTCCCGCGCCTGGGCGTGGCCGAGCAGATGAAGGGCAAGGCCACCCGCATCCTCAGCGAGCGCGTGGGCGCCGTGGTGCTGCGTGGCGATGCGGACATCGGCTTCCAGCAGGTCAGCGAACTGCTGCCGTTCAAGGAGCTGGAATTCGTCGGCCCCCTGCCCGATGAAGTGCAGCAGCGCGTCTTCTTCTCCGCAGGCGTGGCCACCGGCGCCAAGAGCCCTGACACGGCGCGACACCTGATCCGCTTCCTGGCAGCCCCCGCCGCTGCGCCCATCGTGCGCAGCACCGGCATGGAGCCGGCGGCCAAGCCCTGACGGCAGGCCCCCGAGCCCTCAAGGCCCTCTAGGCTCTCTAGGCACTCAAGGCCCTCGACACACAGGGGGCCTTCCCCCTCCCCGGTTCGACCTCCTTCCAGCGGCGCTGCAACGGCACTGCTGCGGCATGCCGCTGCCCAGCCCTCTCACCCTCGCCACACCCATGAACACCAAAACCCTGGTGCTGATCACCCTCGCCGCCGCACCGCTGTCGGCCCTTGCGCAATCCAGCATCACGCTCTACGGCATTGCCGATACCGGCGTGCGCTACACCAGCGGCCTCACCGCTGCCAACGCGGCCAGCAACACCTCGGGCGCCGCGCTGTCCAGCGGCGTCAACACCACCAGCCGCTTCGGGTTTCGGGGCCGCGAAGACCTGGGCGGCGGCATGTACGCCCTGTTCAACCTGGAAACCGGCCTGAACCTGGACACCGGCACCACCGCCAACTCCAGCAAGTTCTTCGACCGCGCGGCCATCGTGGGCCTGGGCGGCAGCTGGGGCCAGGTCACGGCCGGCCGCCAGACCAACCTGCTGGCAGAGGCCATCAGCCCCGTGGACCCCGTGGGCATGCGGTTTGCCTCCTTCAACCCCAACATCGCCACCGCCGCGCTCAGCAGCCACGGCCTGGGCGTGGAATACGGCAGCGCGGGCGCCACCACCGGCTCGTACCGGCTGGACAACTCGGTCAAGTACACCGGCCGCTTCGGCGGCCTCACCGCCCGCGCCATGTACAGCTTTGGCGAGACGGCGCAAGGCGGCTCCGCCCGCTCATCGGCCGGCGCGGGCCTGGCCTATGGCACGAAGACATGGACCGTCTCCGGCGCCTACCAGCGCTTCAAGACCGCAGACCAGTGGGAGCTGAAAGCCGCCACCCTGGGCGCCAGCTACCAATGGGACAAGCTGCGCCTTGCGCTGAACACCGCGCGCAGCGACGGCCAGACCAACGCCACCACCGCCCGCACCGTGCAGCGCGTGCACTCGCTGGGCGCCACCTGGTCCGCCCGCAGCACGCTGGACCTGACCGCCGCCCTGTACCGCGTGGAACGCGAACGCAGCGGCCGCGCCGCAGACGGCTACACCCGCGCCCTGCTGTTTGCGGAATACAAGCTCTCACGCCGCAGCAAGCTGTATGCGGAACTGGACCGCACGCATTGGAGTGGAGGGTTTCAGGGCGGGCAGAACAAGGATGTGGCTACGGGGGTGACTGCGGGGTTGATGCATAGCTTCTGAGGGGCGCTGCGAGCACTCGCCCCATCGCCAACTCAGCCGCCCAGCTTTTTGAACGGCGTGTCGGAAGTGATCCAGCCCTTGCCTTGGGGGCAGATCACTTCCTTGTAGCGCAGTTCCTTTTCAAAGCTCCACTGCTGGCCGAATGCGCAAACGTCCCCTGCGTTGAGGACAAATGCCACCGTCTGCGGTTGGCCCTTTTTCAGCAGAACATCGACGCTTTGCCTCGCTTCCCACCGGCCATTTGGCGGCTGGCTGCAACCCAGAGTTGCCAGCAACGCCGTGATCGCTGCCCCTCGCAGTAGGTTTTTCATCAACTGCCTTTCTTGTGGTTGTCGCGCGAAGACTTTCGAGCGACCGCTTCAGGCTGATTGACGACGTTCAGCGGCGACAACCCAACGACGGCTATCGACCCGTTGCAGTCGTTCGTCGCGGGCCTGTCGGTGTCGGCTTTGCGGCGGTTGCGGTCTTCCAGACTTCGCCGACGAACGCGCACTACCGGCCATCAGCAGTCGTACCCCACTAAGCCGCGAGCGACCGCTGCGGAAAAGAGCCGCCGCACAGGCCGCCTGCTCCGCACAAGCATCAGCGCGCTTGGTGCATCAAGAGACGCGAATCGAGGCTAAATGCTGCGCGGGTGTTGTCTGTTTTCAAGACCGGACAGCAGTCTCGACCAATACACTCGGCGCCATGCGTCCCCGCCAGGTTAAAGCCGCCCCTCCAGATGCTCAGGCGCCGAGATGGTGCGCATCCACTTCACCGACTCCACCTTCCAGCCTGGCTCACGCTGCATGATTTCCATCACGCCTGGCAGATGCGCAGCGCCATACGTGACGTAGATTTTCGGGCGCTTGTCATCCAGCAATTGCCTTGCAAGGTGGCGATTGCGGAAGTCGAGCACCACCGGGTCCAGGTCACCGCCGCCGCCCTGGCCGGAACGGCGCATCACATAGGTCATGAACCCGCGGCACAGTGTGCCGGCGAGCGTGACCTGCCGCTCATCGCCAGACTTCTGCCATTCGATCACACGCGCCACGACGTCCGATGAATCGTCTTCAGCGTCGGTGGCTTGCTGCACTTCACGTTGGCGCATCGCTGCCGCGAAGGCTGGGTCGCTCTGCACCAATCTGTCGTACTCCTGCTTCATCGCTCGCGTGTCCACGTCCATGGTCACGTGCCGTTCGGGGTGGGCCTTGGCATCAGCCACCACCGGCCCGAAGTAGTCGATCTGGTAGGCGAGACCGCAGTTCTGGCCGAGCTCTCGGTAGCTGTCGCCAAGGTCTTTACCCTGGGTCAGGACCTTCTTGAACCAGGCGTCGGCTTCCGGATCGCTGTTGGCCACGCCTTCGTAGGCCAACACATAACCGTCGGCTAATGCCTTCTCAAGGTCGTAGACGATGGTCTTGAAGAACCGCTCGGCACCCACGTGCTGCATGCCTTGCAGCACGACGGTGCGGGGTCCGTTGGACATGGTGACGGTGGGCACGATGGCTGGACGTGTCTCCGTCATGACGGCAAGGACATACACCGGTGCTGCCGCCAATCCGCACAACAAAAACCACAATCCGACGGTGCCATGCAGCCAACTTGCAGCCCAGGACCGTGCCCTGGACGAACGCGAGATCCGCCGCCAAGTCCAGACCAGCGGAACCGCGATCAGCGCGGCTGCTAGTAGCAAAGCAGGCAGCGAGAGCCAACTCGCACCGAGAAGGATCGGCAGGCCCGCCACGAAACAAAGCACAAGCACTGCCCACAGCAATGTGGTCAAGCGGATTGACAGCGTGCTGCGCACAGGGCCGCTGTCGGTTGTAGGGGTGGAGGCCTCCATCTTCAGAACTTGCGGCCCGCGCCCCAGTCTCCCTGGTCGCATTTGCCGACGAAGCCGGGCTTGTCCTTGATCTCGACCATGCCGGTACGCCGGTCGATGTTCACGCTGAGCCTGTTGAGGCCGTTGACCTGATAGCGCGCCGTGATGCGGTCGGGCGACATCTGCACATCCTCCAGCTGCCACCAACCGTCGACGCCGCCGGAATTCAGGGGCGGAATCATCTTGTCGCTCAGGTGGATGCGTCCCCGGCCATCGCGGAACTCGAACTGCACGCCGGTCTGGAACTGCTCGTTCGCAGACTCCACGCGCTGCGTGGGCTCGTAGTGCTTGCGCCTGTCGTTCCACTCGTAGCCCGAGTGGCTGGAGAATACTGCATGCTCGCCCTGACCGTAACAGATGAGTGTGAGCGCGTCCGGCTGGTGCGGGCGCGGCGGTATGTCGCCTGCCACGCCTCCAGGACGACAGTTCTGCTCAGGGATGCGGTTGATCGACGCGTAGCGACCATCGTCGGTGGAAATCGCCACGCAGGCACGCTGCGCGTCGCTCCACCAGAAGGTCCAGGATTGTTCCCGCACGCGGGTGGCGCGCACCTGCTGGTAGCCACGTGCCTGCATCTGGGTTTCCCCGCCGGCGCCGCGCGCGCCGACAAGATCGGCAAGGTCCGGCGGGGTCTGTGCCTGTGCTGTCGCAACGCACAGCGTCGCAAGAAGTCCAACCGTCAATATCCGGCTTGTCATATGTCACTCCGTTCTGTCGGCATGATGCCATTCTCGCCGCAGCGGGTGCGGTTGCTCAATGACAGCAATGTCGCGAGACGGTGATTTACAAAAGCTGGGCGACCGGCCAAGCCGGTTGATCAGTTCCAAGGGAGAGCCAAGCGCTTGGCTCTGCGACTGCCATATCCCAAACGCATGCACAAAGCATTCAAGTGTCCGCGACGGATGAAAGAGTCAGCCACCAAGCAACGACAGACTCAGAGCTTGGCCCCAACCCATATGCCTCTGCACCAGGCCCTCTGCCTTCCCGGCAATGACGATATCCGGGTGCTCGCTTTTATCAGCGTTGTCAGCCACTGCATGCCAAACATCGCCCACCCGCTGAAAGCGCCGCACAAGCATCTGCCCTTCCCACGCGAATGCATAGACGCTGCTACGGCGCGGCGTTCCATCCGCACGATTGAGCAAGAGCACGGCCCCATCCCGGATCGTTGGCTCCATGCTGGTTCCTGCCACATGAACCAGGGCGGCATTCACAGCACTGACACCGACTGACCGCAAAAAATCGCGCCGGAACTGCAAGGCGCCAAGCTCCGCCATAAGGGTGCTCTCTTCATCCGGCTCTTCGGACACGCCAATGCTGAGCTGCGAGACCTGAACGAAGTCGCTGTGTTCTTCATCCCCGTCAAGGGAATATTTCGGCAGGTTCAGCGCCTCTTCTATCTCCCGCGCCAGCTTCGCGCCTATTGGCTTTCTCCCTCTCAAGCGATCAGACCAATAACTCGATGTCCGGCCAAGTCGATTGATCAACTCCAAAGGGGAGCCCGAGTTGTCGCCCTTCCGACTGGTCCTGCCCAAGCGCAGGCAAAAGGCATTCAAGTTCGCACAACGGATATTTGACGTGTCGCTCATGGGTGTACTTGAGCCCACGAATTACACCAAAGGGTGTTAACAAGAAGCGATTCCAACGATGCAATGGCGATTGATCGTTTCTGTGAATGCACGCTTGCCCTTATTCCATGCACATCACCCACCACTTCACCCCCGGCCTGCGCTTCGCCGCACGCTGGAAGTACGCCGCCCGCGCGCCATCGGGCCGGGCCTGTTGGTCGGGGCAGCCGGATGCGGGCAGGGCCGATCCGCATGGCGCCTGGTGGTGTGTGCGGCGCTGCGCTGCGCTGCCGTGCTGCGGCGGGAGATGTGGCAGTCGGTGGATCTGCCGCCAGGCATGCCCTTGCGGCCGGGGCCGGAAGATGTGGCGCTGGCTCTGCACGCGCTGATGCCGCGCTGGCAGGTGCAGCTCAGAGCAGGGGACTAGAGCTGACTGGATGTGGTGACGGCGGCGCAGCGGGATGTGTTGTGGGCGGTAGTCCGTATCTACTGGCAACGATGACCTAATTTGTCATTTGCTCAAGAGTTAATCTTGGGCAATCTTGGCACTCCCTTGGAATATTTTCAAATATCACATCATTTCCCACCATGATGCTATTCATTGGCGGTTCAAGATACCAATATATTGAGCCATTCAGCCAAAGATCCACCACAGCGCTTTCAGAAATAAGTCTACCTGTTTTTACTTCATAAAGACGCACAGTCATGGGCATTTTCATATGGTGATAAATCAGTTTCTGGGCTAATGGCACGTAATAGTACTCAACCCTGTAAACACCGCGCGGGCTGATGCTCTCACCTTGTTTCTTTGGTATCATGAACAGCAAAAGCAATACCGTAAACACTACCATCCCCAGGATGATAAATATCCATTTTTTACTATATTTAATTTTCACAAAATTATCTCCTGAGGATGATTTATTTTTACCCCAGAGCCATTCCCATGACATGACGCCACGCTATTTCGCAGGCGATGCCCTTGGATTCATCAGCATTGCACCTTTTCAAACCCTGCAGATCAGCAATGGTGGAATTCTTCGTCTGCTCAAGACGATCCACCACGGGGGCAGCACCTACCGCAAGTTCCTGTCCTTGTACCCCGAAGTACGCTGCGAGCCGCTGGACTCGCTGTATTTTCTTCGCACCAGCCTCAATGCCTTTGACAGATCGCTGCTACACGATCTGCTTTTTTGCTACGGCTGGCGAGAGTCCAACTGGGGTGCACTCCTAGCGGCGCTGGCCCCAGCCCCTGAATACCGCGCCATGCTGGAGGACCGCCGCCCCAGCCTTCCATACGCAAGCCGGATCGTCGACTTGGCACTGGCAGCATGCGGCCACCCAGTGCCTGAACAATTGGTGGAGCACCAACATCTCCTGACCTCGATCAGGTCCATGCTAGACGAGCTACCTGCTGCAAGAATTCCCTTGCGCCCATCCCTCAATGCCGCCATGGAAAGCCAATACATCCGCGAGGCCGAGCACATCAGAAACATCTACCGGATGCACGGCACGGATGCCGCAAAAAAGCAGATGACGCAAGGAGTCATTGGCTACTATGGAATGAGCCATAGATTGTGGGTGGCAAACGGGGGCCGTGCCTATCAGCCAAAGTAGTACTCCCATCACCATGCCGCAAGAAGCATCTATTGCAACTTCCCTAGGACTCTCACCACCGCAATTGCGCCGTGGAACCTACAGACCCCGGTTGCCCAGAAGCACGCCAAGAAAGCTCTGAACGCCGAATATTCATCGGGCAGCAAGCGGTATGGGCATGCCAGCAAAGCATCGCTCCGATACCTGGCGACGGTACGGCTTGCAGGCGGCGGGTGACTCAGCCCTGCAGCTCCAGCACCGCCATCCGGTCATACAGCGTGGCCCGCGAGATGCCCAGCTGGCGCGCCGTGGCCAGTTTGTTGCCGCTGTTGGCGGCCAGGGTGGCGGTGATGGCCTTGCGCTCCAGCTCGGCCACCTGCTGGGCCAGGGGGCGCAGCAGGTCGGTGTCGGCGGGGCTGTTGTGGGCAGAGGACGGGGCGGGTGCAGTCTCTGGGCCGGGCGCGGGGGCGGCGGGTTCCACGCCGGATGAGCGCAGCACTTCGCGCAGTTGCTCTGCGTTGATGGCGGTGTCTTCGCTGCGCATGGCGGCCTGCTCCAGCACGTTGCGCAGTTCGCGGATGTTGCCGCGCCAGGTCTGGCCGGCCAGCAGGGCCAGGGCGTCGGGCAGCAGTTCGGGCGGGGGCATGTCGTTGCGCAGGGCCAGTTCTTCGGAGAGGACTTCGACCAGTGCCGGGATGTCGCGCCTGCGTTCGCGCAGCGGGGGCACGCGGATGGGCAGCACGTGCAGGCGGTAAAAGAGGTCTTCCCTGAAGCGGCCGTCGCGCACCATCTGCGGCAGGTCGCGCGAGGTGGCGGCGACCACGCGCACGTCAAAGCGCACGAGCTGGTTGGAGCCCAGCGGTTCGATCTCGCCTTCCTGCAGCGCGCGCAGCAGCTTGGCCTGCAGGTTCAGGGGCATGTCGCCGATTTCGTCGAGGAACAGCGTGCCGCCGTCGGCCAGCCTGAATTTGCCGTCGCGCGGCTTGCGGTCGGCGCCGGTGAAGGCGCCGGGGGTGACGCCGAAGAATTCGGCCTCCAGCAAGGCGTCCGGCACGGCGGCGATGTTGACGGTGACGAAGGGGCCGCCGCTGCGGGCCGATGCGGCGTGGATGGCATGGGCCAGCAGCTCCTTGCCGGTGCCGGTCTCGCCCAGCAGCAGCACGGGGCTGAGCGACTGGGCCGCGCGGCGCGCCTGGCGCTTGACCTCCACGGCCGCCGGGCTGCTGCCGACAAAGCTGGCAAAGCTGTACTTGGCGCGGCGCTCGCCCTGCACGGCCACGCGCAGGCTGCGGTTGCGCTGGGCGGCCAGCTCGCGCCGGGCCTCGTCCAGGTCGCGTTGCAGAACGGCGAACTTGCTGATCAGGGGCTGCAGCGTGGTCTCCGGCTGGTCGAACAGCACGATGCCGATGGCGCCGATGACCGCGCCCGCATCGTCCTTGAGCGGGATGCGGCTGACCACGAAGGTGCCGGCGCGGTTGGTGAGCAGGTCGATGAGCACGGGCTCGCCGGTTTCCAGCACGCGGCGCATGCGGGTGTTGGGGATGACGTCCTCGACCATGTGGCCCAGGAACTCATCCACCGAGGCCACGCCCAGGTCGGGCAGGAAGCGCTGGTAGCCCTCGTTGACCCAGACGATGCGCCCCGCCCTGTCGGCCAGGAACATGCCCTGGCTCATGGTGGAGAACAGCTGGAACATGGAGCGCGCTGCCAGCGCGAGGATGCCGTCGGCATCGAGCGGCAGGGGCTGGACCAGGGTGGGTGTGGGCGGCATGGATGGCATCCTAGCCGAGTCGCCCCTGCCAGGCTGCGGCACTCAGCCCTGCTCGATGGCGACCTGGGTGCAGATGGCGCAGCACATCTGCGCAGCCTGCTCGTTGGCGATGAAATAGTAGATGCTGACGCCTTCACGGCGCCGGCCCAGCACGCCGGCCTGGTACAGCGTGTTCAGGTGCTGGGACATGTTGGGCTGCGTGGTGGCGATGCTGGCGAGCAGCTCGGTCACGTTCTTCTCGCCATTGCACAACACGCTGATGATCTTCAGGCGCACGGGCGCCGCCATGGCACGGAACAACTCCGCAGCGCTCTCGAAAACGCTGTCGTCGCTCAGGTCCATGCTGTCATTGCGGCTGTCCATAGGCGTCTGTCATCCTGGTATACGGCGGGAGGGCAAGGGGGCTGGCACGCTTTGCCGCCCGACCGGGCTAGTTTATAGCCCGCAGGGCGGCAGCGCAGGCTCGGTGCGGCTTGATGGAAGGCAAGCCGCCCTGTCATCGCTCAGAAATCAACCGTGGCCGACAGCATGAAGGTGCGCGGTGCGCCCAGCCCGAGGCTGGTCCACAGCGGCGTGGCCCAGTAGGCCTTGTTGGCCACGTTGGTGATGCTGCCGCGCAGCGTGAGCGGATGGCCGGCCGCCGTGGTCACGTAGCGCGCGCCGATGTCGAACACGGTGCGGCCCGGTACGGACAGCGAGTTGTCGGCATTGATGTACTGCCTGGACGCCGTGGTGGCGTTGGCCGTCAGCGTCAGGCCCTGCACGGCGGGCAGGTCCCACTCCACGCCCAGCTTGCCCTGCAGCCTGGGCACGCCCGCCGCCAGCTTGCCCTGGTTCACGCCGCCTGCCGTGCGGGTGAGCTTGGGCTGTACGTAGGCAATGCCGCCCATCAGGCGCACGCCCGTGGCCACGTTGCCGAAGAAGCCCCATTCCACGCCCCGGTTGCGCTGCTCGCCGCCGAAGGAGAAGACGTTGGAGACGGGATCGGTGTAGCCGTTGGGCCGCTGGATCTCATAGAGGCTGAAGGTGTGGGCGAAGTCGCCCAGGTCCAGCTTCAGGCCCAGCTCCTTTTGCCGGGACTTGTAGGGCGCGAACACTTCGCCCGCGTTGGCCGCCGTCATGGGGGCGGTGGCGCCCTGGCTCAAGCCTTCGATGTAGTTGGCGTAGACCGAGACACGCTCGCTGGCCTTCACCAGCAGCGCGGCGGCCGGCGTGGTGGCGCCTTCGTCATAGCGCGAGGTGCGCGCGCCCGTGGCCACGTTGAAGGTGTCGCTGAGCACCTGCTGGCGGCGCAGGCCCAGGGTGAGCTGCACGCGGTCCTGCGCAAAAGACAGGGTGTCGGCCACGCCGATGCTGGTCAGCCGCAGTTCGGTGCGCGAGATAGGGGGGGCGTTGAAGCTGGTGGCCGGGCCCCAGATGGGGTGGTAGATGTTGGTGATCCAGTCCTGGGCCAGCACGTTGCGGCGGCCGAACTGCTTGTCGGTATGCGTGTAGTAGGTGGCGTTGAGCGCCCACTGGTGGCCCACGCCGGCCGTGTTGAACTTGCCCTTGAGGCCGGCTTCGGCCGACTTCTTGTCCATCTCGAAGCCCAGGTCGGCCAGGTTGGTGCGGTAGTCGCCGGCCGTGTTGAAGACCTGGATCAGATAGGCGCCCGTGGAGCGGTACCGGGTCTTGCTGGTGCCCACGGCGGCATAGGCCGTGACGCGGTCGCCCAGGTCGAGTTCGCCGCGCACCATGGCGCCCTTGTCCTTGGTGTCGTAGAAGGCCCAGCTGGGGTTGAGCAGGGTGTCGGCCTTGGGCGGCCTGGGCACGGGCAGGCCTGCGGCCAGGTTGATGCCGCGGTTCAGGCCGTCGGTGCGGTCCTCGCTGCTGTACAGGTCGGCCGACAGGCGGGCACGGTCGCCGCGCCAGTCCAGGCCCAGCGAGGCCAGCCGGGTCTCTTTTTCCTGGTGGTTCACGGCGCCGTCGCCGTCGCGCAGCACGCCGTTGAAGCGGATGCCGAACTGCTTGCGCTCGCCGAACCGCCGGCCCAGGTCGATGTGGGCGCCCAGTTGCGCATCGGACATGAAGGAGGTGGTCAGCCGTGTCAGCGGCTCGTCGCCCGCGCGCTTGGGCACGAGGTTGACCGTGCCGCCCACCGAGCCGCCGGGCGGCATGCCGTTGAGCAGGGCCGAGGGGCCCTTGAGCACGTCCACGCGCTCGAACATTTCTGGCGATGCGCGGTAGAACGGCGCCACGCCGAACAGCCCGCCAAAGGTCACATCGCCAATGCTGGAGCTGAAGCCGCGAATGGAGTAGTTCTCGCTGATGATGCCGGTCATGCCCGTGCTGAACACGGTGGGGTCAGCGGCGGAGATCACGTCGGTGATGTCGCGGGCCTGGCGATCAGCGATGAATTTCTCGGTGTAGCTGATGGTGTTGAAGGGCGTCTCCATGAAGTCCTTGTCGCCCAGCAGGCCCATGCGGCCGCCCGTGGAGACCTGGCCGCCGGCATAGGCTTCCGGCGCCTGCTGAGCCTGTGCGCGCACGGTGACGGCAGGCATGAGCACGCCGCCGTCCACGGGCGCTGCCGCGTTGCGGTCGCGGCCCAGGGTGTAGCTGCCGTTGGCTTCGCGCAGGGCGCGCAGGCCCTGGCCGCGCAGCAGCTCGGCAAAGCCTTCGGCCACGCTGTAGCTGCCCGACAGGCCTGCGCTGCTGCGGCCTTGCAGCAGGCTGGAATCCACCGTCAGCTCCACGCCGGCCGATGCGGCAAAGGCGTTGAGCGCCTGGCCCAGCGGGCCGGCCGGGATGCTGAAGGCGCGGCGGGCCTCGCCGGGTGCCGCCCCGGAGGCGGCTCCAGATGCGGCCCCCTGGGCAGCCGCCTGCGCCAGCGCGGACGGCATGGCCACGGCCAGGCCCCCCAGTGCCAGGCCCGCCATGCAGAGCATGTGCACGGCGATGGCCGTGTGCCTGCAGGCAAAGGCCGGGTGCGGCAGGGGGCGCGATGCGCCGTTGTGCGCGGGGCGGGATGGATGGCGTAGTGCCATGCGGGACTCCTTTCGATTCGGGTAGGCGTTGGGTGTTTCACCTTGTCTTCCGAACGAGAAAGCCAAACCCTCAATCGAGAATGCGATCAATTTGCAACCGCAGCGGCCACCGGGCCCGCGCCCGCTGCCGGCGCATCGCCGTAGCCCTTGAGCACGTCATCGACCATGAGCTTCACCGAGGTCACGCTGGCCGCCGTGACGTACCAGGCCTCGGAATCGACGAAGACCACGCGGTTGTTCTTCCAGGCGCTGGTCTGGCGCAGCAGCGGGTTGTCCATGCCGGCAGCATCCATGCCCGGGCGGCGCTGCATGATGGCCGTGCGGTCGATCACGTAGAGGATGTCCGGGTTGGCCTGCTGGATGAATTCGCTGGAGATGGGCTGGCCGTGCAGGTCGGCCTCGGCCGCCGTGCTGGCGGGCCTGACGCCCAGCGCGTTGAAGACAAAGCCGTAGCGCGACTGCGGCCCGAACGAGGTGAAGGCGCCGTTGTTGTGCATGACGATGAGGGCCGTCTCCTTGCGCCCTTCGGTGGCGCGCCGGGCCTGGGCCACCTTGTCGTCCATCTCGGCGGCCTTGGCGCGCGCCAGGTCCTGCTTGCCGAAGATGCGGCCCAAGGTCAGCAGGTGATCGCGCACGGTGTCCAGGTGCCGGGTGCCGCTGTTCCTGAAGTCCACGTCGAAATGCACCGTGGGCGCAAAGCCCGAAAGCTCCTGGTAGGCGCTGGCCTGGATGGGCGAGATCAGCACCAGGTCGGGCTTGAGCGCATGCACGCGCTCCAGGTTGGGTTGGACGATGGAGCCCAGGTCCTGCACGTTGGCATCGTCCTTGTACCGGGCCAGGAAGTGGGGCACGAAGTCCTTGGGCATGCCGGCAATGGGCACGCCGAGCTGGTCGAGGAAGTCGGCCTCGTTCATGTCCAGCGCGGCCACGCGCTGCGGCGGGCGCTCCACCACCGTCGTGCCCAGCTGGTGCTGCACGGTGACGGGCTTGAACTCGCCGGCGCCCGCCGCCTGCGGCGCTGCGGCCTGTGCCGACGGGTTGGCGGGCCGGTCGCAGGCCGACAGGGCCAGGGCAGCAGCCAGGGCCAACATGGGAGCGTGATGGGGAACGCGGAACAGACGGGTCACGGGCTTTCTCTCCTGAAAAATGGGATGCATTGCGTTGGGTGTTTTTGGGAGGCCGGGGCCGGCTCAGGCCCGCCCGCACCCGCGCACCATGAGCGCGAGGAAGTAGCTGCCGCATACCAGGTTGACCAGGATGCCCACCGAGGTGCGGTAGTTGAAGACATGCTCCACCGCCAGCTGCGCCGCGAGGAAGATGGCCACGGCCACGGCGCAGCCCAGCGGCAGCGTGACCCGGTGGCGCGCCGTGCCCGCCAGCGCATAGCTGATGTGGGCCACGAAGATGCCCATGAAGGCCGTGGGCCCCAGCAGGCTGGTGGACACCGCCACCAGCGCGGCAATCAGCGCCAGCTGCAGGCGCAGCTGGCGCTGGTAGTGCACGCCCAGCGAGATGGCCTGCTCGCGCCCCAGGGCCAGCACGTCCAGCACGGGCAGGCTGCGCCGCACGATCACGCAGGCCACGGCCACGATCAGTGCCGACCACAGCAGCTGCGCGGGCCGGGCGCGGTTGAACGAGGTGTAGCTGTAGCCCTGCAGCACCGAGAATTCGCCCGGGCTGATGCGCAGCTGCACGAACTGCGTGAAGGTGCCTATCACCATGCCCAGCACCAGGCCCAGCAGCAGCAGGAAGTACACGTTGTCGCGGCCCCCGCCCAGCAGCCAGCGGTGCAGGGCCCAGGAGTAGCCCAGCATGCAGGCCACCGACAGCCAGAAGTTGCCGCTGGGGCCCAGCACCACCAGGCTTTGCATGCCCATGGCCAGCACCAGCAGCGCCTGCAGCAGCAGGTAGACCGCCTCGTAGCCCATGATGGCGGGGGTGAGGATGCGGTTGCCCGCAAGCGTCTGGAAGACGATGGACGACAGCGCAATGCAGATGCCGCCGATGACGATGGCCGACAGCCGCGTCAGCCGCCGTGCAATGACGTAGCCGAAGTCCAGCCCCGAGCCCAGCAGCACGAAGCAGGCCGCCAGCGCGACGGCAACCACGGCAACCACGACAGCCGCAATCCATGCGGTGGTGTGAGGCAAGGCCTTGCGCATCACGGCCTTCTGCGCAGGATGAGCACGAGGAAAAGCACGCCGCCCACGCTGCCCGCCGTCAGGCCGATCGGCACCTCGAAGGGGTGCATGATCAGCCGGCCCACGATGTCACAGGCCAGCAGCAGCGAGGCGCCGCTGAGCGCGACGATGGGCAGGGTGCGGCCCAGGTTCTCGCCGCATCGCATGGCCACCAGGTTGGGAATGACCAGGCCCACGAAGGGAATGGCGCCCACGGTGATGACCGTGGCCGAGACGGTGACCGCCACCAGCACCAGGCCCAGCGTGGCCAGCGCCGGATAGCTCAGCCCCAGGCTGGTGGCCATGCCCTCGCCCATGCCCAGCACGGTGAAGCGGTGCGCAAACGCATAGGTCAGCACCACGATGGGCACGATGAGGTAGATGATCTCGTAGTGGCCCTGCACGACGCGCGAGAAGTCGCCCAGCAGCCAGCCCTGCATGCTTTGCAGCAGGTTGTGGCGGAAGGCATGGAACTCGGCAATGGCGCTGAGCACGCTGCCGTACATCAGGCCGACCACGGGCACCAGCACCAGGTTGCGCAGGCGCATGCGGCGGATGATGGCCACGTACAGCAGGCTGGCGCCCAGGCAGAACACCAGCGCGAACACCATGCGCCAGGCCACGCCCCACGCGCCCGAGGTAAAGGCCGAGGCGGGCGCCACCGTCAGCGACACCAGAATGCCCAGCTTGGCCGCGTCCAGACCGCCGCAGGTAGCAGGCTCCACAAAGCGGTTCTGCACGATCTGCTGCAGCACGACGCCGCACACCGACAGCCCCACCCCCGTGAGCACCAGCGCTGCCAGGCGCGGCAGGCGGCTGGCCGTGAGGGTGAGCCAGGCATCGCCCGACAGCGACAGCAGTTGCCCCCATTCCACCTGCCGCGCGCCGGTGAGCACGGACGCGCAGCACAGCGCGGCAAACGGCAGCAGCCACGGCGCCAGGCGCGGGACCTGCGTCCCGGTCTTTGGCTTCGCAGGCTCGCTCAACGGAGGTCCTCACCCGTGCCCGTGCCCGTGCCCGTGCCCGCTACCGTGCGCGTTCCCGCAATGCGCCAGCCCTTGGCGGCGTGCCGCCGCGCCAGAAAGCGCGCATACAGGCCTTGCGCCTGTGCCAGCTGCTGCGGCGTGCCCTGCTCGCTGACGCGGCCCTGGTCCAGCACGATGATCTGGTCGGCCATGGCCACGGTGGACAGCTGGTGGGCAATCACGATCAGCGTGCGCCGGCCGCGCAGCCGCGCCAGCGCCTGGGCGATGGCGGCCTGGTTCTCGGCATCCAGCGCGGCCGTGGCCTCGTCGATCAGCAAAATGGGCGCATCCTTGATGAGCGCACGCGCGATGGCGATGCGCTGGCGCTCGCCGCCCGACAGGCGCGCCCCGCCCTCGCCCACCGGCGTGTCCAGGCCCTGCGGCAGGCGCTCGATGATTTCGGCCACGCCGGCCTGGCGGGCCGCTTCCATCACATCGGCATCGCTGGCCTGCGGGCGGCCCATGCGGATGTTGTCGGCAATGGAGCCCTGGAAAAGGTAGCTGTCCTGGAAGATCTGGCTGATCTGCCCGGCCAGCCGCTCGCCCGCGATCTGGCGCACGTCGATGCCGCCCACCAGAACGCTGCCCTGCTGCACATCGAAAAAGCGTGCGACCAGCCGCAGCACGGACGACTTGCCAGAGCCCGAGGCCCCCACCAGCGCCGTCATCGAGCCCGGCTCCACGCGCAGGCTCAGGCCGCGCAGCACCTCGGGCTGGCCCGGCGCGTAGCGGAACACCACATCGCGCAGCTCCACCGAGGCATCGCGCGGCGCCTGGGGCACGGCAGGCTCGGGCAGCGGCTGGACCGCGAGGATGTCGCGCACGGCATCGAGCTGCACGCGCGCAGCGCGCAGCGAGTCGGCGTAGCCGGCCACCTCCAGCAGCGGATCGACATGGCGGCAGGCCAGCAGCAGGGCCACGATCACGGGGATGGCGGCTTCCATTCCCATGCCCATGCCCTGTGCTGCAACGCCGCCCAGGCGCTCGTCCAGCCACAGCGCGCCGGCCACCAGCAGGGCCGCAAACACGGCCTGCACGGCCCAGCCGTTGAGCACGCCCGACAGCGCCGCCAGGCGAATGGATTGCGCGCCCGATGCGCGCTGCCGGCCCAGGGCCTGCTCCAGCCAGCGCGTGCCGCCGCCTTCGCCATTGAAGGCGCGCAGCACGGACTGCGCCTGGGCAAACTCCACCATGCGCTGGCTGGCGCCGGCCATGCTGCGCTGCAGGCGTTCGTCGGCACGGCGGCCCAGGTGCGCGGTGACCAGCAGCACGCCGGCCAGCAGCGGCAGCGCCAGCAGTGCAATCAGGCCCATGCGCCAGTCCATGGCACACAGCGCGGCCACCACGGCAACGGGCGCCACGGCGCCGCTGAACACGGGCGTGAACACATGGGCCGGCAGCTGGGCCACCTCCATCATTCCCTGCGAGACAACGTGGTTGAGCCGGGCCGTGTTCTCGGGGGTGAACCATCCCACGGGCAGGCGGGCCACATGGTCGCCAAGCCGATGGCGCGCCACGCGCAGCACGGCGGCGCCCAGGCCCAGGCCGGCTTTTTCCACCTGGCGCTGCCAGGCCCAGCACAGCACCACGCCCGCCAGCAGCACGGCCAGCCAGGCTGCGGCGCCGCGCGTATCGCCTGCCAGCAGGCTCGACAGCACGGGCACAAGAGCGGTGACAACCAGGCCGCTGAGCAGGCCATGCAGCACGGCCATGCAGGCATAGCGGCGGAAAAGCCGGGCGTCGTCGCCCAGCAGTTGCATCAGGGTCTTCAGCATGGGGGCAGCTCCGGGGCCAGGGCGGGGGTGGAAGGCAGGGATTGGGAGGGCTGTGATTCGTACCCGCCCAGCGCCCACAGCCGTGCGTAGCGTCCGCCCAGCGCCAGCAGCTCGGCATGGCGGCCGCGCTCGAGGATGGCTCCGCCTTCCACCACCAGGATCTGGTCCGCATGCATGACGGTGTCCAGCCGGTGGGCGATGACCAGCAGGGTGCGTCCGGCGGCCAGGCGCGACAGGGCTTCCTGAATGGCAGCCTCGCTCTCGGCATCGGCAGCGGCCGTGGGCTCGTCCAGCACCAGCACGGGCGCATCCAGCAGCACGGCGCGCGCAATGCTCAGGCGCTGCTGTTCGCCCCCGGACAGCTGGGCGTCTTCGCCGATCACCGAGTCATAGCCGCGCGGCAGCGCCAGGATGCGTTCATGGATGTGGGCGGCGCGCGCCGCCTCTTCCACCTCCTGCGCGCTGGCCGAGGGCCGGCCCAGTGCGATGTTCTCGCGCACGCTGGCATGCACCAGGCGCACGTCCTGCAACACAAAGGCCAGGTGGCGGTACAGCTGCCGGGTCTCGATCTGCCGCAGGTCCACCCCGCCCAGCGTGATGCGCCCTTCGTTCGGGTCGAAGAAGCGCAGCAACAGCCGGGCGAGCGTGGACTTGCCCGCGCCCGAGGCACCGACCACGGCGGTCACCGTGCCGGGCCTGAGCGTGAAATCCATGCCCTTGAGAACGTCATGCCCCGCCTCGTAGGCATGGCCCACGCCTTCGAAGCGGACTTCGCAGCCTTGGGGCAGCCTGCATTGATCGGCGGCCGGTTGCTCCAGCACGGGCGTGCGCAGCAGCGCCTGCACGCGCTGGGCGGCGCCCGTGGCGTGGTTGAGCGCATGCAGGTTGAAGCTGAGCAGCTGCAGCGGCGCGCTGATGCCCGGCGCCACCAGGGCAAAGGGCAGCACGTCCACGGGCGCCATCCAGCCCAGGGCCGTGAACAGCGTGCCAAAGGCCAGCACCATCCCCAGCACGGCCACGGGCGCGATCAGCGCATTGGCATTGGCGCGCGCCGACACCAGCGGACGCGCAAAGCCTAGGAAGGCATCGGTAAAGCCATCGACGGACTCGCGGTAGCTGCCATGGGCGCGCCCGCTGGCACCAAAGGCCTTGACCACGGGAATACCGTGCACAAACTCCACCACCGCGTTGTTGATGCGCGCCAGTCCCGCGCCAAAGGCCGGCATGTGGGCGCCGCTGGCCTGCATGGCATGGCGCATCACCAGAAAGAAGATGCCGAACGGCAGCGCCGAGACCAGGGCCATGCGCCAGTCCATGGCCACCAGGTAGACCGCAGAAGCGGCCACCGTGCCCGCGCCGCGCCCCACCGTGGTGTAGAAGTGCGCGGTCAGCTCGTGCAGGGTGGCCACGTCGTCCTGCATGGCCTGCTTGACCTGGCCCGAGGCCCGCTCGGTGAACCAGCCCAGCGGCACACGCGCCAGCCGCTGCATGGCCGACAGGCGCAGCCCGTGGGTGAGGCGGTTGTCGGTCAGATGGGCAACCAGCTCGCCCGCCGACACCAGGGCCATGCCCGCGAACAGGCAGACAAGGCACAGCGCGATGACGCGCCAGGCATCTGCCGCCACCATGCCGCCATCGGCCAGCGCCAGCCGCGCGATGTGGGCGATGCCGGCCAGCGGCGCCAGCGCCAGCACGGCGCCCGCAAACGACAGCAGCGCGGCAAGAACAAGCTGCGCGCGGATGGGCTGCAGCGTCTGCGCAATGGGGCCGGGGCCGGCCTGGGCGTCATCGGCCTCGGGTGAGTGCATGGGTTCTCCTGGAAGGCATGGCGGAACAGAAAAGAACAGAAAACAAGGGCTCTTGCCTGTCTTCCGAACGAGAACGCCAAACCCTCAATCCCCAGGGGCAGAAAGTTGAATCAGCCGGTAACGGATTCCGAGAGACGGGGAAGGCGCCGCGATGAAAGAAGCCTCAGCCCGCCGCCTGCACCGTGACCCAGTAGCGCGTGCGCGAGACCACCTGCACGGGCAGGCCCAGGGCCAGGTTGTGCAGGGCGCGGTCGGTGTCGCGCAACGAGAACACGCCCGTGACGCGCAGGCCTGCCACCTGTGGGTCGCAGCGCAGCAGGCCTGTGCGGTAGCGCGCCAGTTCGGCCACCAGCTCGCCCAGCGGCATGTTGTCGGCCACCAGCACGCCGCGCGCCCAGGCGGCGGCACTTTCCTGCGCAGGCACCGGAGCCCGGGCCTGCTCGCCAGTGAAGACGGCGCCCTGCCCCGCATCCACGCGCACCACCTGGCCCGGCGCCCTGGCAGGACGCACCTCCACCGCGCCCTCGAACACGGCCACGCGTGAATGCTCTTCTTCCTGGCGCAGCGTGAAGCGCGTGCCCAGGGCCTGCACCGTGCCGTGGCGCGAGCGCACGCGCAGCGGGCGGGGTGTGCTTTGCGGATCGGGCGCGGTGGTGACGAGGATTTCGCCGGCGCGCAGCAGGATCA
The DNA here is from genome assembly GCF_059499305.1 of Delftia sp. Taxonomy (NCBI): domain Bacteria; kingdom Pseudomonadati; phylum Pseudomonadota; class Betaproteobacteria; order Burkholderiales; family Comamonadaceae; genus Delftia; species Delftia sp. The sequence goes on along the minus strand of NZ_JCABYI010000009.1, from coordinate 9,276 downwards.
GGCGCTCGGCCTCGTCAAAGCGCAGGTCGATGGCCGAGGCCGAGGCCAGCACCACCTGCGTGCCATCCGGCAGCGTGATCTCTCGGACTTCACCACGCGCCGTGCCATGGCTGGCGGCGGCGACCTGCCATGCATCGGTGCCGCGCACCACATGGGCAATGCCTCCGGCCGTGGCCATGAGGCCCAGCAACTGCATGGCACGGCGGCGGCCCCGGGGCGCCGGCGACGCAGCGGAGGTGTCCGCCAGCGTATGCCGTGCAATGCCGCCGGGCACGCTGCGCAGCTTGTCGTCAAAGGCCTGCAGCCGGCTCCAGGCCAGCTCGTGCCGCGGATGCTCGGCACGCCAGCGGGCGCAGGCGGCGCGGTCTTCGTCGTTGGCGTCGTCAGCCCACAGGCGTGCCATCCATTCGGCGGCGCGCTGGACGATGGCCGGCTCCAGCGGCTCGCTGGCGGACGCAGTTGCGCAGGCGTCAGCGGATGCGGCTGACGCAGCCGATGCCGGAGATGAAGACATGCCGGCCACTCAGCACACGGCGCCGTGCAGCGCCTGGTAGCAGGCCAGCAGGCCGGCAGCGATGTATTTCTCCACCGAGGACACGGACACGCCCAGCTCGGCCGCGATATCTCGGTAGGCCATGCCGTCGAGCTTGCACAGCAGCAGGGCCTTGCGCGCCTTGGGCGGCAGGCCGTTCAGCGCGGCATCGATCTCCACCAGCGCCTCCAGCGCCAGGGCGCGGGCTTCCTCGGAGGGAGCCATCTGCTCGGGCAGCAGGGCCAGGGCTTCAAGGTAGGCCGCCTCCACGCGGCGGCGCCGGTACAGGTCGATCACCAAGCCATTGGCGATCTGGGTGAGATGGCGGCGGCGCTCATCGGCCGGGGGAACGCGGCCCGTGCGCAGCAACTGCAGGTAGACGTCGTGCGCCAGATCGGCCGCATCAAAGGCATTGCCCAGCTTGCGGCGCAGCAGGCCGCGCAGCCAGCCGTGGTGATCGGTGTAGAGAATTTCGACTTGTTGCTGAAGCGCAAACTCGGCGGCGGCCACAGTACCCCTCCCTGTGCCCCAGGGCGCAGGCACGCCGGGGACGTATGACAAATGAGAACCATTTGCATTTTATATGGAAGCCAGCCCCCGCCGCCGCGACGCACTAGCGCTGCGGCAGGCCGGGCAATATGGCGTTCAGGTCTACCGCTTTGGCCATGGCGCGGTTGCCTTCGTCGCCAGGATGCAGGTGGTCGCCCGAGTCGAAGCGCGCCGCCATGCGTGCCGGGTGGGCGCTGTCGCGCAGCACGGCGTCGAAGTCGATGACGGCATCGAAGGCGCCGCCCAACCGTATCCATGCATTCACCTGCCGCCGCAGGTCGTCCTTGCCGTCCTGGTAGTAGTCGTCCAGCGGCGTGCCTGGCAAGGCGCCCTCGAAAGGCGGCAAGGTGGCGCCGATCACGCGCAGGCCGTGGCTGCGCGCCCTGGCAACCAGCTGGCGATAGCCCTCTGCCATGTCCTGCAGCGTGGGGCGCTGCGCCCGCGGCGCAAAGGCCGTGCCGGGCCAGGAAATATCGTTGATGCCCAGCAGCACGATGAGGCTGCGCACACCGGGCTGGGCCAGCACATCACGCTCCAGCCGCGCCAGGGCATGCTCGCCCATGCCATCGGACAGCAGGCGCGCCCCCGAGATGCCGGCATTGACCACCGCCGCGCCGTGCGGCGCAAGGCGCGCGGCCAGGAAATCCGGCCAGCGGCTGTCCCTGTCCAGGCTGGCCGTGGCACCGTCGGTGATGGAGTCGCCCATCACCGCCACCACCGGCGCCGCAGCTTCTGCCTCGACCTCTATGCCCGCCAACAGCGGGCGGGCCGTGCTGCTGAGCGTGCCAGGAGCCGAAGTCCGCAGCGCCGCAGCCGCGGACTGGTCGCCCGCCACGATCCAGCCGGTCTGACGCCCATCCCAGTGAAAACTCTGCACAGGCATGGCGCCGGGCAGGTACAGGCTCACGGCCACCTGCGACAGCGCCGCCAAAGGCAAGGCCACAGGGTCGCTGACCAGGGATGCGCCTGCGGCAATGGTGGCTTGCGCGCTGCCGCCAAAAGTCACGGCCTGCAGGCTGCCAGCGTCAATGGCGCCCTCCGGCAACGGCTTTGCCACGGTCGCCCTGCCCACGGTCACAGGCTGGCCGCCATAGGCGTTGGACAGCACGATGCGCAGGCGCGGCCCGCCCAGGCTGATGCGCGCCACCTGGCGCACGGTCTGGTCCTGCAGAACGGCGGGCAGGTTGGTAGGAAAGAGGAAGTCCGCCCCCCAGACTGGCTGCGGGCTGGCCTGCCACGTGGCAGCCCAGTTGGAGGCTTCAGCCGAACCCGCCGGCACCGTCGAATCCGCCATGGCTGGCGTGGAAATCACAAGCGCCAGAAGGGCCGCGCCCGAGGCCGTGGAAAGCGATGGAAAAAGTTGCCGCATGCAAGGAATCCGATGTCTGTCGATGGCGGGATCATGGATTCAAGGGCTGCGCGGGACTAGACGGTCTGCTGGAACACCATCTGTGAATTTAATTCACGATGAGGCCTGTGCTGTGCTTTGGCAGCGAGGATGGGGTGCGTATTCAAGCGTTTTTTTGTAGGAGCGATGCAAGGCTGAAGCGGTCTTTTGACGGCAAAAATCACATCCTATAGATTCACCCGCGTCAATTACCTGATGTCCAGATATTGCATTTCAGGCTTGAAATCGCCATGCTCACAATATTTCTTCGCCATTTCCGAAGTGTATTCAGTCGAATTCAAATTAGTAGCCGTTGTCGCCTTCGTCACATAATAAATTTCTTCACTAGAGCTTACTTTCCCCACCAGATATAGATTTTCACCAAATCCATTCGAAATATCCTGAAAAGCGCACCAGCCTGATTTTAATTTCTCAGCGCCCTTTTTTTGAAGCAGCGCCACTCCATTTTTTGATGCTTTCATATTCATCTTTTTCTGGAAAGCAATAGATTGAATTTTTTCCAACTGAAAGAACATATAAAAATGATTAGTTTCCACATCAGCATATATTCTGATATTAAAGGCAGTTTTTGGTAAAAAAACAGGAACCCAAGAGATATATCTTTGCCCATCTTCATCCAACATATCATAGGAAGAGAAGAAGCTCTCCTTTTCATTTTCGACTGAAGAAATAAGAAAAATAAGTCCCAAAAGTGTAACCACAACGAATGATCCGAAATATACTTTTATTATTTTCTTCATGGGCTTATATATACAATACTCATAAAACAAGCGCTTATTTCGCAAGACCCAAGAATGAAACCCCAAAAATTCCAGTGAAGCCTCTATTCCTTACAACCTAACCAATCTACATCCGCCACAAAAATTACCGTGACTATTGGATAATTTAACATGCATAACAGTAGCGCTCCGGCCAAAAAGAGCAATTTATTGTTTGCAACAACAGCTAGTCCAACATCAGCAAAGAAAAAATCTGTGCACACCCACTCCAGAATGGATGCAATATTTAAAGACTGGCTTAACTGTGCGAGTGTGTTAGTTAAAAAAGGCTATGGTAATTGGCACAAGTCTTTACTTCAAGGAAAGTTAAATCGCGGTAATATTTTCATCTACCCAAACAACCATATTCACCCACCGAATTATTCCTCACCATTTCTTCTCCAGAAGAAATTATTTCACTATTTTTTATAAAGAAATAAGTAAAAACACCATCGTCCATTGATTCTTCGTACGCCACATCATCCTTTAAATCACTTGAATATTTTCTCAGATCTTCAAGAACAACTAATTTTGGCGTATATGGCGGAAATACACAAACAAAGTCGTAATCTTTATTTATATGATAATTAAAACCATCTTTTCTGAAGAAAAAATATCCACTCAGCAAGATTAAAATAATAATTACCAATTTAATCTTCATGGAGTTTACCAGTCTTTTCTTGCATTAAGCGCGCCAGAGTTTTTTCTATGATCCATACACCACCATCATCAGTACTATCTTGGAAATTATTTTTCACGATCTTTGTCAGGTGTTATTTTCTCTATCGCTCTGCTGCTTATTATTACTTCTACAAAAAATCAACACAAGAATAATTATCGGACCAATGAGCAAATAAATCGTCACCAGCATTTTTATATTTCTTGGAACTTCACAATAAACAGAGGAAAATACGCTTATTATCCAAATTGATGCGTATATTGCTTTCCTTGTTGAATGAAAATATATAGATCCAACAATGCAAACCAAAAATACGAAAGATATTGCCCAAAAATAATACAACACCACATCGGTTGCAAAAGCGAAAGCCGGCATGGGTAATGCAAGAAAGAAAATCAGTCCAATCGCATCCGCAAGTAATTTTGAACGCATTGATTTTATTGCCTTTGAAATCTTTCCAAGCTTGTTCTGTAATTTTTCCTAGATCACTATTCTCGCCCGGTTGTACTATTTCCTGGCTTAAGATGTTCAGTCCCACAGTGAGATGGTGCGGATGAAGTCTAAAGCGGCTTGGATCTTTTTCCCATGCCTCGCAAATCGCCCGGAATGGTGTCTTCCACCTGAGCGCCTTCAAGTGTTTGCCGAAGTTGTAGCTTTGAACGAAGGCCTGGACATGCTCCCGTAGCTGCTCCAGTCCCTCGTACTCGTACGCCTTTATCGTGGATTCCTTGATGGTCCGGTTCGTGCTCGGCCATGCCGTTCGTCCAGGGGTGGTACGGCTTGGTGTGCCTTTTATCGACACCGTTGAACTTGCAGATGCGTTCAAAGATGTGACCGATGCATGTGTCGGTGACGCCGCCTCTGAAGCGTTCTTGTCCCGTAAAGGCCATGCCGTTGTCCGTCAGAACGGTATGTATGCGGTACGGGAGGCCACAAGCACCTGCCGAAGGAACTGTGCTGCATTGGCTTTCGTGGCCCTGTCAAAGAACGCGACATGCGTGAATTTTGTGACGCGATCTATGGCGACAAACATGTGCTGTCTGCCACTGGAGATCTTCATTTCAGCGCTGTCGATGTGCACGAAGCCCAGCGTCGTTTCTTCAAACTTTCCGTGCCTTCGTGGCAGGTGCGTTACGGGTTGTCGGCTGATTCCGTGACGCTGCAGGCATCGATGCAAGGCGCTGCGGCTGAGCTTGGGTGCTGTCTCCAGGAGCTGTCCCATGAGATCGTCCAGCGACAAATGCCCTTGCTTGCGTAACGCAATTGCCAGATGTTCTTGCTCTTGAGAAAGATGCCGGCTTGCTCTGTCCCGAGGACCCATAGGCTCGTAGAGCACCGAGGTGCGGGCACGCCACTTGGCCACGGTCTTGGGATTGATGCCGTAGAGCTTGGCCAAGGACCGATGGGAGCCGGTCGCTAGCTGGAGCTCTGCGCGGATACGCGGCGTTGTGCGGGCGCTGCCATGCAGGCGGATTGCCATAGTGCTTTCTCCTGTTCCAGGCTGAAGATGCACCATGACTTCCTGGGACCGTACATCTTAATCGCATGAGCGAGGGTGAACTTAATAGAACAAGTAAGCGCAAAAATTTGAAAAATTCTTTAAATTTTCGCTTGAACTATGAGTACTTAATAAAAAGCCACCATCCAATGTTTTCATGGAAGTTGCTGTATTAAGAAGAAGTAAATATTTATATGACTACTATTGATGGCAATATAATTTGGAATTTATTTTCACAATAAACATAATCTCATTTTTCAATATTCAACCTTTGCCAATCGACCCGAAGAGAAGATAAATCTAACATCACTATACCATATTATATCATTTTCCATTTTTATTTGAGGGTTAACTGCTTTTTTATTGATGGATGAATTCTTTAACTTATATGCAACCTGCTCCATATCCATTCCTCTCCATTCGCGCTCGATGAGTGAAATTACATTATCAATATCTGCACGCGCTGATTCACAGCCTTGATTTGAGTAAGATAATGTTATTGATTTATCGACAACCGAGTATGCCAAATAAATAATCACCAAAATTAGCGCAATTATCAAGATAAATGATTTTTTTATTTTCATAAAATTATTGACCTGCTTTGGCGACATCTCTTGCAAAAGAGCGGTAGTTATTGGAATTGAATGGATTCCAATTATATTTTTCTCTATCTTTATTTTCTGAAATTTCTTTTGCGTAGTCAGCAACTTTTTTAGGATCGGCAGAACTACAGGTTAACTTTGCCGGAGTCCCTTTGCCTGATCCCTTTGAAAGCTGCTCCTCCAGATTTTTCATGGACTCATCTGTTGGAACACCATCTTTGCCTATTTTTAGATTAGGCATTGGAGTTTGCCGAACGTTTCCGTCGTCTTGGGGTAGTTTAGAGCCCATAATTCCTTTTGCATTTGGGTTGTATCTACCGTATTCAAAGTATTGTGTCTTCCCTGAAGTATCATATGTCAACACACCATTATGCCCACCAAGCCATGTGCTTGTTTTACCTTCGGCGTACTCAACCGGATAATCTGGAAAATTAACAACGCAGGCTTGCTGTAAGCCTAATGAATCTATCCACCCCGTGGGATTTACAGGGTAGATATAGTGATTATTGTCTCCCATCAATCCAATCGGATCCTGATTGATATAGCTCCCCACCACCGGATCGTAATACCGATGCCGGTTGTAATACAGCCCCGTCTTCCTGTCATGGTGCCGCCCCGGCAGCCGGATCGCCTAGTGGATCCCCTGCGGTTTTTACTCTTGCTGCACATTGCCTCAACGATTCAGCTTGTGGCTCGAGTCCGTTACGGCCAGTGGCGTGCCCACGTAGTCGCTGGATGGCAAATGGCCCTCGTTGCACCTCCTACTGTCCTTTTATTTCCTTTCGCGTGTCCTGCCGTATTTTGATGGCGTGCTCTGCAACCCCGCCCAGCAGAGCTATCAACTAATTTCAGTAAATCAAGTCATTTTCATGGAACCTCGCAGACTGGAGCTCATCTTCCTGTAAGTCAGTGACCGAAGAAGTCGGGCAGATCAAGGAAAAACTCTTGTAGAGTAATTTAAATTCATTTAAATTTATTAATTAATTTATAAAAATGCTCCATGCATACCAACGAAATCAATATGTATACTGGAATTAAAACAATCCTCCATGAAAAATAATAAGAAAATATTCCTTCCTGTCCATAAATTTTCCATGGGAAATATATAAAAAACATAAAAATTAAAGATCCAAAGATATATGAAATTATTATTTTCATCATCTGTATTTATTTAACAGGAACAGTTGTCCCGCCAGTCCTAAAAGTTCCTGGGAATGGCGTTGGTTTAAATCCTGCTGTATTGCAGATCACAATTTTTGCCTCAGTGCTGGCTGCGCCTTGTATTTTTGCGATAATCGGATTGTTAAACCTTGTTGCATAAACACCTTTCCCATACAAATTTTTTCCCAATATTAATAACCCCATCCTGCGATATCTTTTTTGCGGCTTCTTTAGTTGTGTAGTGGTATAGAGTGCCAGGTAAGCGGTAGCAAGAAACAAGTCCTGCGGTTGCCATCTACTCCGATGGCACCAATATATGGGGCAGTAGCAGAACCAATTATTGCTGGAGCAGTTATTTCTCTGAATGGCTGCCCTGCTTTTATTGCTTCAGATAAAGCAACTCCTCTTTTTGCTCCTTCAAAAGTAGTCAGACTTAGGAAGAATAATCCCTCGGGGTCGATATTACTTATTGGATTCGAATGGCAGTATTCGCTCATATGAATACCTCCATTTAATCCAATCGGATCCTGATTGACATAACGCCCCACCACCGGATCGTAATACCGATGCCGGTTGTAATACAGCCCCGTTTCCCTGTCATGGTGCTGCCCCGGCAGCCGGATCGCCTGGTGGATGCCCTGCGGGTTGTATTCCTGCAGCACATTGCCCCAAGGGGTCCAGCTTTGCCGCCCAGGTGACTAGCCCCCGTTGGTCGGTCAGGGCCATGGGCGTGCCCAGGTGGTCGCATTGGTAGTGGTGGATGGCGATGCGGGCGTGCTGTTCTTTTTCCTGTTTCTGCAGCTTTACCTTCATGCCGTTGAGCAGGCCTGTTCACCCAGCATGGCCTTGGGCGCCGGGCAGCAGGCCGTGGTCCACTGGTGTGCCGCAGATGTTGGGCAGCGTCTTGCTACAAATCACGCGGCATGCCCGCCAGCATTTCTGTGGTCTGCCCGTCGTGAATGTCCAACATGGCCAAGTGATCTGCATGGATTGGAATCCTACCTTTTTCAAATCATTGATTCGAAGAATCTGGACAACTGAGAAATCAAGATGGCTTCTGATCTTTGGCTTCAATAATCTCTTTATTTATTAGGAAATCACCGTATGGCCATACCGTTATGATTGTTTTTCTTACGAAACCTCCATTTATCTCATCGAATCTTGAAAATTTTGAAATCTTGAAATACTGGGTGTGATCACCCAATGTATTTGCAATCTTTATTGATCTAGGGAAGGCATTCAAGTCAACCTCAAGCCCACTAGTTCTAATCTCTATATTATTCCTTATTATCTTATGATTTATTTGCCAGGCAAAAATACCTTTAACTTCAAGAGAATACTGTGGATCGCCTAATTTCTCAAATATTTTAGATATGCGCATACCTTCGATGGCAGATAACTCCATCTTCGTCGGAATTAATAAGAAAATCAACAAAGACGCCATATGCATGACAAACAGCGCGATTGTTAGATAGATAAATTTTTCAATCACATTAATTAATCTTTGCATCTTCTGTAGACAGGATTTCCCTTAGGAGCACCACCATTCCAAGGCCAGCCGGTTGAATGAGACCCATTTTCTGATCCTGCACCAATAGTAGTATTATTTTCCGTGACAACTGCGACGTGCCCACTCGCATCTGGGTAAGGGTATGCTACTGCAACAATATCCCCAGGTTTTGGTGAATTAACTATTTCAAAATTTGGTATGATATTTTTCTCATCAGCCCAATCTCCTGCACTTATTGGGCCTCTTGGTATAATCCCATACTTGTAACGAGAAGGTGACTTAACACTTGCATCCTCGAGCACTTCATGAACAAAGAGGTTGCATTTATTTTTATCCTCTCCAAAACCATAGCTAGATTTACTTGAATATCTTGCTTGATTGTTTAGTTTTTTCGCTGCTTGCAAAATTCTTTCTGCACAAGTTTTCACAGGAGCCAATCCCAAAGGATCAGTAAATATTATGGGACTCGTCGCGTATATACTTTTATTAACCCCACCTGCCAACCCGATCGGATCCTGATTCACATAACTCCCCACCACCGGATCGTAATACCGATGCCGGTTGTAATACAGCCCCGTT
>NZ_JCABYI010000008.1:0-110863 GCF_059499305.1 Delftia sp. | reverse complement strand
CAGGTCCAGGAACTGCAGGCCGCGGTTCGTGTACTTCTTGGCGATGGAGATCACCAGGCGCAGGTTGGCCTCGATCATCTCCTTCTTGGCGTCACGGCTGGCGCGCTCGCCGTCGTTCATGCGCTTGTTGATGCGCTTGAGCTCGTCCAGCGGCACGACCACGCGCGATTGCAGGTCGATCAGGTTCTGCTGCAGTTCCTGCACGGGCGGGACATTGCGCTCCAGCACGCTGCTCCAGGGCTTGCCGGCCGCGACCTGCTCCACCACCCACTGCAGGTTCAGCAGGTTGGGCGGGAACTGGGCGATGAAGGTTTCCTGCGGCATGCCGCACTTGTCCACGATGATCTTGCGCAGCTCGCGTTCCTTCTTGCGCACGTCATCGACCTGGGCACGCACGAGGTCGCACAGCTTCTCGATGGTCTTGGCCGTGAAGCGGATGGTCATCAGCTCTTCGGTCAGGGCCTTCTGCACCTTGATGTACGTGGGCGTGCCGTAGCCTTCCTTGTCGTACACCTTGTGCATCTTGTCGAAGTTCTCGCGCATGGCGTCGAAGCGGCGCAGCGCCTCGTTCTTGAGTTCTTCGAGCTTCTTGGTCAGTGCCTTGGAGCCGCCCTTGCCGTCGTCGTCGTCCTCTTCGTCGTATTCGTCGAAGTCTTCTTCGGCCACGTAGTCGTCGTTCTCATTGGCGTTGACGAAACCGTCGACGATGGTGGAGATGACGACCTTGCCTTCGCGGATTTCCTCGGACATGGCCAGGATTTCTGCGATGGTGGCGGGCGAGGCCGAGATGGCCTCCATCATGTCCATCAGGCCGCCTTCGATGCGCTTGGCGATTTCGATCTCGCCTTCGCGCGTCAGCAGCTCCACCGTGCCCATTTCGCGCATGTACATGCGCACGGGGTCGGTGGTGCGGCCGAATTCGGAGTCCACCGTGGACAGGGCGGCTTCGGCCTCTTCCTCGGCTTCCTCTTCGGTGGTGGCGGATTGGCCCGTGTTGTTCAGCAGCAGGGTTTCCGCGTCGGGGGTCTGCTCGTAGACGGCCACGCCCATGTCGTTGAGCATGGAGATCACGACTTCCAGCGTCTCGGCATCGACCAGCTTGTCGGGCAGGTGGTCGTTGATTTCGCTGTGCGTCAGGTAGCCGCGCGTCTTGCCCAGCTTGATCAGCGCCTTCAGGCGCTGGCGGCGGGTGGACATTTCCTCTTCGGTCAGGACGGTTTCGTCCAGGCCGAATTCCTTCATCAAGGCACGTTCCTTGGCCTTGCTGATCTTCATGCGCAGGGGCTTGACCTTTTCAGCCGGGGCCGAGGAGGCCTCGACCTCGACTTCCACTTCGGTCTCGACTTCGCCTTCCACTTCGCCATCGATGTCGCCATCGATGTCCGACAGGTCGGCGTCGTCCATGTCGTCGCCCGCTTCCTTGGCCTTGGGCTTGCGGCCGCGCTTGGCGGGGGTCTTGGCTGCAGCGGTGGAAGTGGCGGCCTTGGCCGGCGCCTTCTTGGCGGCAGCAGGCTTCTTTTCTGTCTGGGCGGGGGCGTCGTCGCCTTCGGCTGCCTTCTTGCGGCCACGCTTGGGCGTCGCGGCGGCGAGCAGTTCGTCGGCCATGGCTTTGAGTTCGGCTTGGGACTTGGTTACCACGTCGGTATCTTTCTTTGCTTTGGCCGCAGATGCGGCGCTCTTCGGTCCTGCAGCGGCTTTGCCGGCACCGGCCTTGACGGCCGGGGCTGAAGAGGTTGTCGAAGTCTTGGGCTTCGCTGGAGCTTCGGGGGCCTGCTTGGACTTCACGGACTTTGAAACGGGCATGAGCACCTCACGGTCGGGAGCGAACACACACAAAGGGAAACTCAAACAAGCGCCGCCTAAGCGCGCGCGGACGGACTAGGCCCGCCAGGGAAGCGTACATATTCCAGGCAAGATGTCTGGGCGATCATTTGGTGTGCAGTCCTTGCGGGAAATTGGGCCGTGCAGTTGCTGCAATCACGTGAGTTCGTCACGGGGCCCGGTCCGGAGGTGCTGCTGTCGCTCTTGCCGATAGCCCCCAATTATATCTGCTTACCTCGATTTCAAGAGGAAGTGCGCATCTGGTTTTCCAGGGCCTGCTGTCGGGCAAAGAGATCGCGATAGCGCTGGGCGGCGCTGGGGTCCCGTGCCATGTCGCGCAAGGCTTCGTCGATCTGGGCCTTGATGTGGACGATGACCATGCGATTGAGGACATCACGCAACTCACGGCGCAGCTCGGGCAGTTCGCCCTCGGGATGCGCGTGGGGGCCGCTCATGAGCCTGTCTGCCAGCGTTTCGTGAGGCAGGCCGCGCAGTTGTTCGCGCAGCACGGCAAAGGGCCGGGCCCCGGATTCCTGGAACTGTGCCTCCATCCAGCGGAACATGGCGCCATGTTCGCCTGAGCAGTGCGCCAGTGCCTCGAAGTCCTCGTGGGTGAGTTCTTCCATGAATTCCATGTGCGCCATGAGCAGGCGTGCCGCCTGGTCGGTGCGTGTGGCTGGCGCGCCACGCGGGCCCATGGGGGGCGGGTTGAAGTCGGCCCGGCCATTCTTGTCCCAGGGTTTGCGCGGCCAGGGCTTTTTGCCGCCGCGCCCGGGCTCGCCGCTGCGCCAGCCGCCCGCGCCGCTTCCATGGCCGCCACGCTCGTGCCAGCCCGAAGGCGCGCCGTATTCGACAGGCTGGCCCCAGTCGGGCGCGGCCGGTGCATGGCCGGCCTGCTGGCCCGGATGGGAAGCACCGCCGGCCATGGAGCCCCGCGCCGGGCCGCTGCGAGCGGCTTCCTGCGACCACAGGTCGGAGAGGTCGCGCGCATCGAGCTGCACGAGTTCGGCGATCTCGCCCAGCAGCTGGCGCTTGAGCGCGCCGTCAGGCAGGGCCGTCCACAGGGGGCGGGCATTGCTGGCCATGTGGGCACGGCCTTCGGCCTGGCCCAGGTCGCAGCCTTCGCTGGCCGCCTCGATGAGAAAGCGGCTCAGCGGCAGCGCGTCGCCCACGTAGCGGGCAAAGGCTTCGCTGCCGTATTCGCGGATGAAGCTGTCCGGGTCGTGTTCGGCGGGCAGGAAGAGGAATTTGACGCTGCGCGTGTCGCTGGCATAGGGCAGGGCCGCATCGAGCGCCTTGCGCGCGGCGCGCCGGCCCGCCCCGTCGCCGTCGAAGCTGAAAACGACGGCGTCAGTAAATCGAAACAGTTTGTGAATGTGATCGGGCGTGCAGGCCGTGCCCAGCGTGGCGACGGCGTTGGCAAAGCCCAGCTGGGCCAGGGCCACCACGTCCATATAGCCTTCGGTGACCAGCGCATAGCCCATGTCGCGCAGGGCGGTGCGGGCCTCGAACAGGCCGTAGAGTTCGCGCCCCTTGTGAAACACCGGGGTTTCGGGCGAATTCAGGTATTTGGGCTTCTCGTCGCCGAAGACGCGGCCGCCGAAGCCTATGCACTCGCCCTTGACGTTGCGGATGGGAAACATCAGCCGGTCGCGGAAGCGGTCGTAGCGCTTGCCGTCGTCCTCGCCGACGATGACCAGGCCCGATTCTTCGAGCTGCGGATCGTCGTAATGCGCAAAGACGCTGGCCAGGTTGCGCCAGCCGGCGGGCGCGTAGCCCAGGCCGAAGCGCCTGGCGGTCTCGCCCGAGACACCGCGGCGCTTGAGGTATTCGATGGCCTGGGGGGAGGCCTTCAGGTGCTTGCGGAAAGATTCGCCGGCCTTTTCCAGCACGTCGGTGAGAGTGGCCTGTTTCTGCTTCTGGGCGGCCTGGCGCTCGCGCTCGGCCGGGCTGATGTCGTCCTGCGGCACCTGCAGGCCGACCTGGCCGGCAAGATCCTGAACCGCTTCGACGAAGCCCATGCCGGCATGGTCCATCAGAAAACCGATGGCGTTGCCGTTCTTGCCGCAGCCGAAGCAGTGATAGAACTGCTTGCTGGGGCTGACGGTGAAGGAAGGCGACTTCTCGCTGTGGAAAGGGCACAGGCCCATGAAGTTGGCGCCGCCCTTCCTGAGCTGTACGTAACGGCCCACGATGTCGACCACGTCGACGCGCGCGAGCAACTCCTGGATGAACGATTGGGGAATGGACACCCGCGTATTGTGCCTTCGCGGGGCCATCCGGCCGTGCCCCGGGGGCACTGGCCGGCAGCGCCCGGCCCTCAGCCCAGGCGCTGGAAGGTCAGCGTGAAGGCCACGCCATCGCGCGTGTTGTGGGCCCTGATCGTGCCGCCCATCTTGGCCATGTAGGTCCTGGCCACGAACAGGCCCTGTCCCCGGTGCTCGGCGCCGCTGGCGGCAGAAGGCTCCTGGGGCGCGGACACCCCCAGCTCGAAGATGCGCTCCAGCAGGTCCTCCGCAATGGTGGCGCCCTGGTTGTGCAGCGTGGCGCTGGCGGTGGACTCGGAGGCCGACAGCGACAGCGTGATGGCCGTGCCGGCCGGACGGTAGCTGTCGGCATTGCGCAGGATGTGGGTGACCACGTCCTCCAGGGCAAATTCGTCGGCGCGCACGATCACGGCGCCGGCGGCTCCCGCGCTCCCGCTCTTGTTCCCGCCTTCGTAGACCACATCGGCAATGCCCGCATAGTGCGCGTTGGCCGCCACGTGGCTGAGGAAGGCGTCCAGGTCCAGCCGGCCCTCCGGCACGGTGGCGGCCTGCAGCGCCTCGGCCGGCGATGCCGTGCCGTAGAGCACATGCACGGCCTGCTGCATGCGCTGCACATAGCGGTGGCCGGGGTCGTCGGGGCCGTACAGCACCATCAGCGATTGCAGGGGCGACATGATCTCGTGGCCCACGGCATGCCACATGTCCCGCTCCTGCTGGGCGCGCAGCTGCTCGCGCTGCAGGTCGTCCTTCACGCGCTGCAGCAGGTCGGCCAGGCCGCCGGCCAGAATGCCCAGCTCGTCGGAACCACGCAGGTCCGACACTTCGAGGTCGCCCAGGCGTGGGCCGACATGGCCGTCCTGCACGTTGTACGACACGGCGGCGGCGCGCCGGGTGAGGGCGGTCACGCGGCGGATCAGCCCCAGCTCGACGATCAGCCAGGCCAGCGCAATGGCGGCCAGCATGGCGCCCAGGTACCAGGACAGGCGCGTGGCCACGGCGGCCAGGCCCTGCTCCACATCGCGCGGGTGGCCGGTGAAGCTGACGGTGTAGTTGCCCGTGGGCGTGTCCAGAATGTCCTGGCCCGTGGGCACGGCCGGGGTCATGGTGGCGGCGGAGACGCCGGCCGCATGCAGCGGCAGCCAGCTGATCAGGCGCAGCAGCCAGGGCGCCGACGGCGCGGCCTGCACATCCACGCCCTTGAGGGTGATGGCGCTGGCCTCGTCGGCACCCACCTTGCGGATCTGCACGCGCTCGCCGGGCAGCAGGCTGCGCGAGATGTCGTTGAGCGAGGCGGCCAGCTGCGCCCCCGGCGCATTGCTGTCGAACAGGGGCGCGGCCGCCTCGCCCGGGGCCAGCATTTCCACGCGCACACGCATGCTGCCCAGGTCTTCGGGCGGCCAGACGGGGCGCACGTCCCTGCGAAACAGGGCCTCGCGGAACAGCTCGACCGGCAGGCGGATGGAGTAGTGCGTGCGGCGCAGGCAATCGGCTGCAGGGGGCGTCTTGTCATTGCCCGCATGGCCCTGCACGCCAGGCGGCAGGTCGCGGCAATGGCCGTTCTGCCAGAGCCAGCCACGGAAATCGCGCACGGGCCGCGCGCGGGCGTCAAGCTGGGGCGTGCCGTTGTCCACAAAGCCGGTGAGCCGGCCGTGCTCGCCGTTGCCGGACTTGTTGCCCAGCTGCGGCATGGCCTCATAGGGGGCGATCCAGCGGTAGGTGCTGCCGCGCATGTCCAGCGTGATGCGGGCGCGGTGCGCCTGGGCGGGCTCGCGCGAGCCGCGTTCGCGCGGTGTCAGCTCGCCTGCGAAGAAGCTGCCCACCAGATAGATGAAGCCGCCTGCGTAGGGGTTGTTGCCGATCGCTGCGCACAGCGAGGCGCCATCGGGATACTGCACCGAGCAGCCGGCCATCTCCACGGCCTGCTGGGACTTTTGCGGATCGTCGAAGTCGATGGCCGCATAGGGCAGCAGCAGCGGCGCCAGCGGCGTCACGCCCTGGCCCAGGTGGCCGGCGTTGAGCAGGGCCAGCCGGCCCGAAGGATGGCGCAGCCGCGCCATGACCTCGGCCTGGCTGCGCACAAAGCCGTGCTGGTAGGCCTGCCAGGCGCGTTCCTTCTCGTCCTTGAGCACCACCACGCTCAGCGCCACCGTGGCCACGGCCAGCAGCACGAACACGCCGCGCAGCAGGATGCGCTGGCGGAAGGCGGCCAGGCCCAGGCGCGGAACTTCCAGCCGGGGCAGCTCCAGTTTGGGGTTGAGCAGGCGCTTCATGCGCGGGCGGCGGCGCCGGCCTGGCCCACCCAGCGAAAGCCGCGCATGGGCACGTTCTCTATGCCTTCGAAGCCCGGGTCCACCTCGCGCAGGGCCTCGCGGATGGTGCTGACGTGCTTGCGCACGTTGTCGCGGTTGCGGCCGCTTTTGACCACCTCGAACAGCTCGTCGTAGGACACCACTTCGCCGCTGCGCTGGTGCAGCGTGGCCAGGATGCGCTGGGCCGTCAGCGGCAGGTTGATGCGCTCGCCGCGCCAGGTGGGCGTGCGCTGCCACAGCGGGTCCAGCACCAGGGCGTCGCCTGCAGTCGCTGCGGCTGCCTGCGCGGCCACGGGCGCCGCACGCTGCGTGGTGCGCAGGATGTCCAGGAAGGTCTCGATGAAGTCGGCCTCCTCGAAGGTGGTCTTTTGCAGGTAGTCCCAGGCGTCCAGCGCTTTCATGATGCTGCGGTAGATGGCGGCCGGCATGGCCGACACCACCAGCACCGGCGTGCCCTGGCCCAGCTTGTTGATGGCGTTGATCAGGGCCACGCCGGCATGGCGCTCGCGGCCCAGCTCGATGTCCAGCACCACGGCGTCGTAGTGCTCGCGGGCCAGGGCGGCCTCGGCCTCGTCGCGCGTGAACCACTGGTCGATCACGATGCCGCTGCGCGCACTGCGTATCCATCCCGCCAACTGGTTGCTGGTGGGAAGGTCGTCTTCGATCACGGCGATACGGGTCATGGGGCTGTGCAGGGGTGGGGTCGGGGAGGCCGCCGTGGCGGTGTTCGCGGGATTATCTCGGCCCTGCGCCGGCCCGGGTGTGAGTTTTTCTTCCGGGGCCGGAGCGTTTGCGCCGCCGGTGTGAGCGCTTTGGTCCGTGCGCTGCGTTGTTGCTTCCGGGGTGGATCCGAACAATCGGTCCTCAATGAGCCACCCCTGTTTCCGGTGCCTCAGAAACAACCAACAACAGCCATCACAGCCGAGAGAGAGAACACCATGAAAGCCACCTGGAACCGCATCATGCAGGCCCTGACGGGCCGCAAGTCCGCCCGCCTGGACGGAGCCGGCACCGCCGATTCCTCCGAGCCTGCAGCCGACGCCGGCACGCTGCCGTGCAACGCGCCCCGCCGCCAGCCCGTGGACTGGGCAGTCCTGCTGCCCACGGCACGTACCGTGCGCTGGCTGGCCATCGGCGCCGTGGTGGTGGCGGCCGGCCTGGTGGTGGTGCGCAACCCGCCCGTGCAGCACCTGGAGCAGGGCACGCTGGGCGTGCGCCTGAACCAGTTCACGGGCTCCGTCAGCCTGTGGCGCGATGGCAGCGTGTGGGTGGTTCCGGGCCTGCACACGGTGCGCGTGTTCTCCCTGCGCGACCAGAGCTACCGTCCGGAGGCCATGCGCCAGGCCAATGGCAGCGCCCCCCTGCAGTCGGTCGAGGGCCTGTCCTTGGGTCTGGACCTGAACGTGCGCTATGCGCTTGATCCCGCATCGCCCGCCGTCAAGGCCGGCAACCTGCCTCTGGACATAGGCGGCGACATCGTGGAGCCCGCCGTGCAGGGCCTGGTCTACAAGGTGTTCGCACGCTACACCGTGCGCGAGATTTTCTCGACCAAGCGTGCCGAGATCGCCCAGATCATGGAAACCGAACTGCGCACGCGCCTGGCGGCCGACGGCGTCACGCTGCGCAGCATCCAGATCGGCAAGGTGGACCTGCCCGCCGAGTACCGCCGCGGCATGGACAGCCTGCTGGCCGAGGAGCTGGCCTCCGAGAAGATGCGCTACACGCTGGAGCTCAAGGACAAGCGCGTCAAGGAAACCGAGCTGGACGCCAATGCCGACAAGGTGCGTCGCGAAGTGGCCGCCGAAGCCGCCGCACGCGAGCAGGTGATTGCGGCGCGTGCTCAGGAAGAGGCCATGAAGCATGTGCTGCCCTTCAAGCAGCGCCAGATCGAGCAGCGCCAGCTGGAGGCCGAGGCCGAGCGCGTGGCCCGCGTGAAAGCTGCCGAGGGCAGCGCCCAGGCCCGCCGCATCGAGGCCAATGGCGAAGCCGATGCACGCCAGAAGCTGGCCGAGGCCGAGGCCTTCCGCATGGACCGCCTGGGCAAGGTCAACGCCGAGCAGATGGCGCGCGAAGGCACCCTGGTCACGCGCTACCCGCTGCTCATCCAGAAGACGCTGGCCGACAAGCTCTCGGACAAGATCCAGGTCATCATCGCGCCCCCGCCGACCAATGGCGACTTCATCGGCGCGGCCCTGCTGGGCGGCAGCCGCAATGCACAGGCCGGCGCAGCCTCCGTGGCGGCCGAAGATGCCAACGCAGCCGTTCAGGAGCAATAAGCCATGCTGACCGTATCGACCTTGGCCGCCGCAGCGCTGGCCACCGGCATGGGCAGCGCCATCGTGGTGCAGGACCAGGCCAGCCTGCGCGCCGCGCCGCGCGATGGCGCCCAGCAGCAGGCCAGCCTGTGGCAGGGCGAGGTACTGGAGATCAGGGGCGAACGCCTGGACTACCTCCAGGTCTGGGACCACAAGCGCGAGCGCGGCGGCTTCATCCGCGCCAGCGATGTGCGCCGTGTGGCCCTGACAGAGGCCGATGCCCCCGCGCTGCTGGCCGTGCTGCGCTTCGTGCAGGACACGCCCGGTGCCGAGGCGCTGGGCATCGGCCTGGCGGCCGCCTACCTGCAGGCCGCGTCCGCCAGGACCCTGGCTGGCGCCGAAGGCGCGCAGGCCTTCGACGCACTGGGCGGCTTTGCCGACCGGCTGGCGCGGCGCGCCTCCGCCGCTGCGCCCGGCAAGGCCTCGGGCGCCACGCTGTCGGCCCACCTGGATGTGGCCAGCGGCTACGGCCTGCGCTTTGCGACCCATGAGGTCGAAGGCCGCATGCAGGTCTGCTACGAAGGGGAATTCTTCCGCCGCGTGCTCGCCATGCCCGCTGCCGACGCGCCGCAGCGCGCCCGCGCCGCCCTGGCGCTGACACGGCCCGAATGCGTGGACCCCGATCTGCCGGCCCATGAGCGCGCCCGTCTGTACGCCTGGCAGGCCGATGTGCTGGAGCGCGTGGATGTGACCGGCCTGCCGCCCTACCTGCGCGGCCGCGTGCAGATGCGCCGCGCCAGCGTGTGGGGCGCGCTGGCCTTTCAGCAGGCGCGCAAAAGCATGGCCGACCCTGCCGTGGCGGCATCGGCCGCCCGGGCGCTGGCCGAGTTCACGGGCGTCAGCAAGTCCGAGCTGCCCGATGAAGACCAGAGCGCCTACAACGACGCGGCCATGCGGGTGAGCGCCGTGCGCTGGGCGCTGGCGCCTGTTGCTGCTGCGGCTCCTGCTGCCGGAGCCCGCCCGACGCTGCTGACCGAGCCCGGTGCTGCCGGCGAAACCTGCGTGCTGCTGGTGGACGCCCAGCACGGCGCCAAGGCCCCTTTGCTGCGCCGCTGCACCTATGGCCTGGTGTGGGCTGCATCGGCCAGCACCAACCGCGAGGGCACGGCCGTGGCCCTGGCCGTGCAGCCGCTGGAAGGCTGGCGCGAACTGTGGGTGCTGCGCAAGACCGAAGGCGGCTGGCTGGCCGATGTGCTTCCCCCCGCCGCCACCGCGCCGGAGACCGGCGTGGCCGAATGGGCGGGCTGGGTGCCTGGCGGCCAGCTGATGCTGGTGGCGCGCGAGGCCCGTGGCCAGGGCCGCTACCGCAAGAGCTTCGAAGTGGTGCGGCTGGACGGCCTGGCCACCGAGCGCGTGACCGGCGATGTGTCTGCCCTGCCGCTGTTCCAGCGCTGGCAGGACCCGGCCTGGAAGCGCCAGTCCCTGAGCCTGCGCTGAAGCAAAAAAAAGCCTGCACCGGTGGGGTGCAGGCTCGTCTCCAACGATGCCTGGAGCGTTGCCAGGCGACTCCTCTAGGAACTCCTTGTTCGCCTTCCAGCGGTGCTGGCCGGCGAATCCAAGCGGCGATTCTACGAGTGAAGCCGGGGCCGTGCGGCCGAGTCATCTGATAAATGATGTCTTATAGAGGACTGTGGTTGTGCAGTCGCCTGGGGGACAGGCTGGGGCACGTCCGCAGGCAGGTCAAGTGATTGTTTTGCATGACTATTTTCAATTTCCATGAAATTCTGAAAGTTGTGATGCCCTGCAAAGACCATGCATGCCGCTTTGGTTATCCGGGCCTGTGCGGTGGCGCGCCCGGTGGTCGCGCATCAAGCTTGTGTAAGCCTGTCTTGCTATATCTTCAGGTTTCGCCAGTCTGCAATGGCAGACCTGCATCACACCAAGAACCCCAGCGAACCGGAGACCACGATGACCCACATTTACGACCAGCACCTGGACCGCAACAGCGCCAACCATGCGCCGCTCAGCCCCTTGGGCTTCATCGCCCGCACGGCCGAGGTCTATCCCGATCGGCTGGCCGTGGTCCACGGCACGCTGCGCCGCCACTGGGGCGAGACCTATGCGCGCTGCCGCCAGCTGGCCAGCAGCCTGCACAAGGCGGGCGTGGGCAAGAACGACACCGTGGCCGTGATGCTGCCCAATACGCCGCCCATGGTGGAGGCGCATTTCGGCGTGCCCATGGCGGGGGCCGTGCTCAATGCGCTGAACACGCGGCTGGATGCGGAAACCATCGCCTTCATGCTGGATCACGGCGAGGCCAAGGTGCTGATCGTGGACCCGGAGTTCACGGGCGTGGTGGCCAAGGCGCTGAAGCTGCGCCAGCGCAGCGCGCCGCTGCTGGTGATCCAGGTCGAGGACGCGCTGTACGGCCCGGCCGCCGAGCAGGTGGGCAGCCTGGACTACGACGATTTCGTGGCCGGCGGCGATGCCGGTTTCGACTGGCAGCTGCCCGCCGACGAGTGGGACGCCATTGCGCTGAACTACACCAGCGGCACCACGGGCAACCCCAAGGGCGTGGTCTACCACCACCGGGGGGCGGCCATCAATGCCATCAGCAATGTGCTGGAGTGGGACATGCCCAAGCACGCCGTCTACCTGTGGACCTTGCCCATGTTCCATTGCAACGGCTGGTGCTTTCCGTGGACGGTGGCGGCACGGGCGGGGGTCAATGTCTGCCTGCGCAGGGTGGAGGCGCAGGCCATCTTCGACGCCATCCGCAACCACGGCGTCACGCATTACTGCGGCGCGCCCATCGTGCACGGCCTGCTGGTCAATGCGCCGGCCGCCATGAAGGAGGGAGTGCCCGCCGGGGTCAAGGCCATGGTGGCGGGCGCGGCGCCGCCGGCGTCGATGATCGAGGGCATGGAGCAGCTGGGCTTCGACATCACCCATGTCTACGGCCTGACCGAGGTCTATGGCCCGGCCACGGTCTGCGCCAAGCACGCAGCCTGGGATGGGCTGGACATCGGCGAACGCGCGCGCCTCAATTCCCGCCAGGGCGTGCGCTACCACCTGCAGCGCTCGGCCAGCGTGCTCGATCCGGAGACCATGGAACCCGTGCCCCATGACGGCCAGACCATGGGCGAGATCATGTTCCAGGGCAACATCGCCATGAAGGGCTACTTGAAGAACCCGCAGGCCACGGACGAGGCCTTCCGCGGCGGCTGGTTCCACACGGGCGACCTGGCCGTGCAGCATCCGGACGGCTATATACAGATCAAGGACCGCAGCAAGGACATCATCATCTCGGGCGGGGAGAACATCTCGTCCATCGAGGTCGAGGACGTGCTCTACCGCCACCCGGCCGTGCTGGCCGCCGCCGTGGTGGCCAAGCCCGATCCCAAGTGGGGCGAGACGCCCTGCGCCTTCATCGAGCTGAAGGCCGGCGCGCAGACCACGGCCGAAGACATCGTGGCCCACTGCAAGAAGCACCTGGCCGGCTACAAGGTGCCGCGTGCCGTGGTCTTTGGCGAGTTGCCCAAGACCAGCACGGGCAAGATCCAGAAGTTCGAGCTGCGCCGCCAGGCCGGGTCGGTCCAGGCCATCACGGGCTGAGGGCCAGGCCGCAGCGCGGGCAGCGGCTCAGTGTCCGGCCGTCTTGGAAAACAGCTGGATGACCAGCACGCCCGCCACGATCAGGCCCATGCCCGCCAGCGCGGGCAGGTCCAGCGTCTGGCCCTGCCAGAGCCATCCGACCAGGGAGATCAGCACGATGCCCGCGCCCGACCAGATCGCATAGGCCACGCCCGTGGGCACCGTGCGCAGCGTCAGCGACAGGAAGTAGAAGGCCAGCGCGTAGCCCAGGACCGTGACCACGCTGGGCCACAGCCGCGTGAAGCCTTCGGACTGCTTGAGGCAGGAGGTGGCCGCCACCTCAGCGACGATGGCCAGGCCCAGGTATAGGTAGTTGGACGCCATGCTCAGATGGCCGCGTAGTTGCCCGTGCCCTCGGGCCAGCGCGTGAGCACGTCGAAGCCCGTGTCGGTCACCACCACCATGTGCTCCCACTGGGCGGACAGCGACTTGTCGTTGGTGATCACCGTCCAGCCGTCGGCCAGTTCGCGCGTGGCAGCCTTGCCGGCGTTGAGCATGGGCTCGATGGTGAAGATCATGCCGGCCTCCAGCACCATGCCCTGGCCGGGCTGGCCGTAGTGCAGCACCTGGGGGTCGTCGTGGTAGACCTTGCTGATGCCGTGGCCGCAGTACTCGCGCACCACGCTGAAGCGCTCGCGCTGGGCCACGGTCTGGATGGCATGGCCGATGTCGCCCAGCGTGGCGCCGGGGCGCACGGCGCGGATACCGGCCAGCAGGGCCTCGTAGGTGGTCTCCACCAGGCGGCGCGCCTGGTTGGAGGGCTGGCCCACGTAGTACATGCGGCTGGTGTCGCCGATCCAGCCCTCGGGCGTGGTCACGGCCACATCGACATTGAGGATGTCGCCCTCGCGCAGGATCTGACGGGCGTCGGGGATGCCGTGGCAGACCACGTGGTTGGGCGAGGTGCAGACCGTCTTCGGAAAGCCGTGGTAGCCCACGTTGGTGGGCACGCAGCGCAGTTCGTCGACGATGAAGTCATGGCAGAGCCTGTCCAGGTGCTCGGTGCTGACGCCTGGCTGCACGTGGGGCACCAGCATCTGCAGGACGCGGGCGGCCAGGCCACCGGCCTTGCGTGATTGCCCGATATCGAGGGCATCGTGCAGCGGAACGCTGCGCAGCTTGGCGCCCCTCATTGCAGGCCTTCCGACAGGCGCACGGGGCGCGGGCGGCGTGCTGCCGTATCGGCGGGAGCCGGCGCCGCTTCGGGCTCGCCCAGCTTCAGCGTGGCCGCGGCCTCTTGCAGCAGCAGGGCGCAGATGCCTGCGTAGTCGAGATGGGGATGGTGTTCGGCCAGCTGGCCGACACGCAGCCAATGCTCGGCCTGGGCGTTGATGGATCGACCCAGGGCCGCGCTGGACAGGCGGATCTGGTCGTGCAATTGGTCGGATATTTTGACGATTCCCATGGGGTGGCGATCATACGGGGAATATACGTTTCGTATATTGACAATCGCAAATCGCGGGCCCGGCAGCGGGGCATTCGTGCATGCCTGCAGATGCAGGCCGTCATGTCGTCGGCGATGCTGCGTGACGGACGGGGCGGATGCTCTTGTGTTGATAGCGCAATGATCAGGTCCGGCTGGCCATCCGACAGAGGTGATGTTTTTCCTGCGGCGCGGTCCTGTACAAGACCCTGCTCGGTGTGATCGGCGGTCTTCTATCAGATATCTGTTGCAGATCTAGGGCTTACCCCTAGCAAGTCGCCTGCTACCCAAACTGACAAGAATCAAGACTGTCTGGAAGCGAATGTCCTGCAAGCCGGCGCATGGTGCGGCCGGCCGGGCCTTCCGGCAGGGAGCAGCAATGGGCAAGGAACAAGAAGCGGGTTCGGCAACGGCATCGGGCGGGGCGCGCATCGTCGTCGTGGGCGGTGGCGTGGCGGGGCTGGAGATTGCCACGGCGCTGGGCAAGGGACGCACGGACGCCATCGGCTCGGTGACCCTGGTGGACAGCGATTCGGCCCATGTCTGGAAGCCCATGCTGCACACCATTGCGGCCGGCACGCGCGACCTGGCCCAGCAGCAGACCACCTACCTGGCCCAGGCCAGCGACGCCAGCTTTGCCTACCAGCCCGGCGAAATGTGCGGCCTGGACCGCGAGGCCCGCGAGGTGCTGCTGGCCCCCATCGAGGCGCCCGATGGCCGCGAGATCGTGCCGGGCCGGCGCATTGCCTACGACAGGCTGGTGATCGCCGTGGGCAGCGGCGCCAATGATTTCGGCACGCCGGGCGTGGACGAGCACTGCTTCATGATCGACTCGCGCCGCAAGGCCGATGCCTTCAACAGCGAGATCCGCCTGCGCATGGTGCGCTGCATGACCAGCGGCGAGCAGCTGCGCGTGGCCATCGTGGGCGGCGGCGCCACGGGCGTGGAGCTGGCGGCCGAGCTGGTGCAGCTGGCCGAGAGCGCCCGGGCCTACGGCGCGCTGGGCGAGGCCGCGCGCTTCGGCATCGTGCTGATCGAGGCCGGGCCGCGCCTGCTGCCCGGTTTTCCTGAAGAGATTTCCGAAGCCACGCGCCTGCGGCTGCAGGCCCTGGGCGTTTCGGTGATCGTCAACGGCCGCGTGCAGTCGGCCAGCGAAGAGGGGTTCGTGCTGGCCAGCGGCGAGTTCGTCCCCGCAGGCCTGCGCGTCTGGGCAGCGGGCGTGAAGGCCCCGGCCTTCCTGGCGCAGCTGGGACTGGAGACCACGCAAGGCAACCAGCTCAAGGTCAACGGCCAGTTGCAGACCAGCGACCCCCATGTCTACGCCGTGGGGGATTGCGCCAGCTTCACCCTGCCCGGGGCCAGCGTGCCGCTGCCGCCCACCGCCCAGGTGGCGCACCAGCAGGCCCGCTATCTGGTGGAGACGCTGCCGCGCTTGCTGAAGGAGCCGGGTTTCCGTCCCGAAGGCTTTGCCTACCGCGACTTTGGCGCCCTGGTGTCGCTGGCCCACTACGACGCCTATGGATCGCTGGGCAAATTCGGCCTGTTCAACGGCGGCGTGATCCGCGGGCGCATGGCCATGCTGAGCCACATCATGCTGTACCGCTCGCACCAGGCCCGCATCTACGGCTTTTGGCGCGGCGGGCTGCTGTGGCTGATCGATTTGATGAATTCGCGCCTGCGCCCGTCGATCCGGCTGGACTGAGCGGCCGGGCCCGGCATCAAAGCAGCCCCTCGATGGGCAGCCAGCCCAGCACGCGCAGCATCAGGCTCTTGAATGCACTGCTGCCGGGCTCGGTGGTGGTGGTGAGTGGCGCAGGCGGCGTGCCGCTTTCCGTGGTCCAGCTCAGGCGGCCCTGTGCATCGATCTGCACGTGGTAGGCGGCGGACGGCAGGCTCTGGTCAAGCATGCGGCTCATCTGCGAAGCCATCTCGGGGCTGTCGATCAGCAGGCCCATCTCGGTGTTGAGGTGGGCCGAGCGCGGGTCGAAGTTGAACGAGCCCACGAAGATGCGCTCGCCATCGACCGCAAAAGTCTTCGCATGCAGGCTTGAGCCCGAGCTGCCGGGGCGGCTGCCTGAGCCCACCCCCGCTTTCCCTGCCGATGCCGCTGCGGGCGAACGCGGGCCTGGGCTGGGTTCGTCGTCCTGCCTGCCGATCTGCCGGCGCAGCTCGTACAGCTGCACGCCTTCCTCGATCAGCGGGCGCCGGTAGCGGGCATAGCCGGCATGGACCACGGCCACGTCGGTCGCCTCCAGGCTGTTGGTGAGCACGCGCACGGCAATGCCCTGGCGGCGCAGGCCGGCCAGGGCGCGCACGCCAGCCTCGGTGGGCACGAAGTAGGGTGAGACCAGGTCCAGCTGGCGCTGTGGCTGGCCGATGGCCGGGGTCAGCTGGGTGATCAGCAGGCCCTCCTTGGGCACCTGGCCCAGCACCTTGGCCGGGTCGTCGCTGACCAGGGTGGCGCGGGCCCATTGCAGTGGCAGGCGGCCGGCCAGCAGCTCGCGCGTGAACGGGCTTTGCGCCACGGCGCGCACATAGGCCTGGGCTTCGGGGCGCTGCACTTCGGTGGCCAGGGCCTCGTAGGCGCGCGCCACCGCATAGTCGGGCAGCGGCGGCAGCAGGCTGGCCGCGGGATAGGCCGACGCGCTGGCCCAGTACTGGTCGAAAGCATGTGAAATGTCGGCCACCACCGGCCCCATGGCCACCACGTCCAGGTCGGCGAACAGCACGCCGTCGGTGGCCGCGAAGTACTCGTCGCCTATGTTGCGTCCGCCCACGATGCTGGCCTGGCTGTCGGCCGTGAAGCTCTTGTTGTGCATGCGCCGCTGGGTGCGCGAGAAATCCGTGACATAGCCCAGCGCCTTGGGCGTGCGCTGGGCAAAGGGGTTGAACAGCCGCACCTCGATCTGCGGATGCTGGTCCAGGGCGCCGAGCTGGGTGTCCAGTCCTGCCGTGCCGCCGTCGTCCAGCAGCAGGCGAACGCGCACGCCCCGGTCGGCGGCGCGGCGCAGTTCGTCGAGCAGCAGATGGCCCGTGGTGTCGCCGCGCCAGATGTAGTACTGCACATCCAGCGTGCGCTGTGCCACGCGGGCCAGCAGGGCGCGCGCGGCGTAGGCATTGCGTGCGTCGGACAGCGCGTGGATTGCGGTGAGCCCCGGATGCTGGTCCAGCAGCGGTGCCAGCGCCTGGCCCAGCAGCGTGGCCTGGGCGGCCTCGGGCGGCAGTGCCGTGGATTCGCTGCGGCCGGCCAGGGGCGGCAGGCTGCAGCCTGCCAGCAGCAGGGTCAGGACGAGCGCCTGGGTGGCGGCAAGGGCACGGCGCAGCAGGGGCATGGTGCGTTCGGTGTTCGTAGTGGTCAGTGCAGCCAGCGTATGAACAGCTGGATCACGGTGGCATTGACGATGTCGACGAAGAAGGCGCCCACCATAGGGACGATGAGAAAGGCCTTGTGCGATGGGCCGTACTGGTTGGTGATGGCCTGCATATTGGCCACGGCCGTGGGCGTGGCACCCATGCCGAAACCGCAGTGGCCGGCGGCCAGCACGGCTGCATCGTAGTTGCTGCCCATGATGCGGAAGGTCACCAGCGCGGCATACAGGCCCATGACCAGCGTCTGGGCCGCCAGGATCACCATCAGCGGCGCCGCCAGCCCCGCCAGCTCCCACAGCTTGAGCGACAGCAGGGCCATGGCCAGGTAGATGGACAGCGAGGCATTGCCGAAGACGTCGATGGCCCGGTCGAATACCTGGAAGTGAAAGACATAGTCCAGCGTGTTGCGGATCAGGACGCCACCGGCCAGCGCCCAGACGAAGGTGGGCAGGGAGAACAGGGTGCCGGCGGTGAACTGCGTCATGAACTCGGCAAAGCCCAGGCAGCCCGCGAACAGGGCCAGTGTTTCTATGGCCGCGCTGGTGGTGATCAGGCGCGTCTGCTCGGGGTTCTCGAAGCCGCCGTGGCTTGCGCTTTCGCCCAGCGGGGGCTGTTTTTCGGGGGCGGCTGCGGGGTCATGCACGGCAAGCCTGCGGCGCGTGATCAGGGCCTTGGCCAGCGGGCCGCCGATCAGGCCGCCGATCACCAGTCCGAAGGTGGCACAGGCAATGCCCAGGGTGACCGCGCCCTGGATGCCGTATTCGCGCTCGAAAACCTGGCCCCAGGCACCTGCCGTGCCATGGCCGCCCGTCAGGGTGACGGAGCCTGCGATCAGCCCGAACAGCGGATCGAGCCCGAGCATCTTGGCCAGGCTCACGCCGACCAGATCCTGCAGGCTGATGAAGACGGCGACCACGGCCAGGAACAGCAGCAGCGAACGGCCGCCTTCGCGCAGCTTGGCGAAATTGGCGCTCAGCCCGATGGACGAGAAAAACACCAGCATGAAGGCCATCTGCAGCTCGCTGCTGAAGCTGAAGGTGCAGCCCAGGGTCTGGTTGAGCACGAACAGGGCGACGGCCACGACCAGGCCGCCGGCCACGGGCTCGGGGATGTTGAATTCGCGCAGCAGGCGCAGGTGCCGTACCAGCCATTTGCCCAGCAAAAGGACGAGGGCGGCGAAGATCAGGGTGTAGTAGGCGCTGAAAGTCAGGTGCATGGCTTCCGTGTTCCGGTGGGCGGGGCAAGGCAGCGCACCATACGATAGGCGGCATGCCGGGGGGCGATGTCAGGATAGCCACTGATTGCCAGGCCTGCTGAAAGTGCCCTTTGGTCGTGCCCTGCGTCAGTGCCCTGTCAGCTGGCTACGGGGCCGGGCCGCCTGTCCTCGACGGTGAAGCGGGCCAGCGTGTAGATGCGGCTGTCGGCTCGCATCGGGTTGGCCACGGCGCGCAGCTCGCTGGTCCAGCGCTCGGGCGTGATGTCGGCCAGCCCGTAGCCGCGTTCCTCGCAGCGTGCGTACAGCACCTGAGGGTTGTGGTCGACGATGGCATCGACCTTGGCCTGGGTGGTGCCGCTGCGCGAGGTGATGGAGGTGCTGCAGAACTCGCTGGCCACCACGGGATTGCGCCGCTCGGGCGCGGCCTCGGGGTCTGCGTGCACGGCACAGACATAGTTCTGGTGCAGGTCGCCGCCCAGCAGCACGCTGTTGCGCGGCGTGGGCTGGGCGCCCGGCGTGAGGTGGCGCACCAGGCGCTGGCGCGCTGCAGGGTAGCCGTCCCAGCTGTCCGTGGCCTGCGATCCCGAGGGCGGCCGGTGCGCGGACACCAGGGTGGGCTGGGCCAGGATGCTCCAGCGCGGCCCCTCGCTTGCATGCTGGCGGGCATCTTCGGCCAGCTGGCGGTACAGCCACTGCTCCTGCGTCCAGCCCAGGAAGCTGCGCGCCGTATCCGACAGGGCTGCGCATTGCGCAGGGCGCACGCTGCCCTTGTCTGCCGCTCCCTCGGCGCGGCAGGCCTGGGCGCTGCGGTACTGGCGGCCGTCCAGAAAATGCAGCCGGGCCAGCCGGCCCCACTGCAGGCTGCGGTACAGCTGCAGCCCGCCGCCGCCATGCTGGGCGCCCGCGCCGGTCAGCGCGCTGGCGCGCAGCGGCATGTTCTCGTAGAAGGCCTGCCAGGCAGCCATGCGCCGGGCCAGGAAGCGCCCGGCATCGCCCTGGCCCTGGTCGCCGGCGTAGTTGTTCTCCACCTCATGGTCGTCCCAGCCCACGGACCAGTTGCACATGGCGTGCGCTGCCTGCAGCAGCGGGTCGCTCTTGTGCAGGGCGTAGCGGTCCCGGTAATCCTGCAGGCTTTGCGCGGCCCGCAGGTTGTGGGTGCGGGCCAGGCCCAGCGTCATGGCGGGCGTGGCGTACTCGTAGATGTAGTCGCCCAGGAAGAGCACCAGGTCCGGCGCGTCCTGCACCACCTGTCGCCAGGCTGCGTAGTAGCCGTGCTCCCAGCGCTGGCAGGAGGCATAGGCCAGGCGCAGCCGCTGGGGCAGGCTGCCGGGCGCGGGCGCCGTGCGGCAGCGGCCCGTGCTGCTCACGGCCTGGCCCAGCATGAAGCGGTAGTGGTACCAGCGGTCAGGCGCCAGCCCTCCCACCTGCACATGCACGCCGTGGCCCCATTCGGGCTGGGCCATGGCCTCGCCGCTGCGCACGATCTGGCGGAACAGCGGGTCGTGCGCCAGCTCCCAGCGGATCTTGAGCGCAGGCATGGCCGTGGTGTCGGTCTCGCCCAGCTGTGCAAGCGGCGGTGTGAGCCGCGTCCACAGCAGCACGTTGTCGGGTTCGGGGTCGCCGCTGGCCACGCCCAGCGTGAAGGGGTTGTGCGCAGGCCGCTCGCCCAGGCGGGCCCAGGCAGGCAACTGGCCCAGCGCCGTGGCCAGGCCCGCTGCGACCAGAAACTGGCGCCGCGGTGCAGGGACGGGGGCGCTGAAGGGCAGGGGCATGGCGGTTCGGGGGCAGGTGGCGCAAGAAAGCGGGGAGATACGGAGCGTGGCCTCGGTGGATCAAAGGCCGGCGCCTGCATTTCCAACTGGCTGCCATTGTGCGCCTGATGCCGTGGCAATGCTGTGCTTGCCGCGCTCCTTGGCCTGCAGCATGGCGGTATCCGCGCGGCGCAGCACGTCCATGCCGTTTTCGTGGCTTTGCAGCTGGGCCACGCCCGCACTGAAGCTCAATGGCCGGGGGGCCGGCTGGCCTGGCGTCTGCGAAGAGGCTGGCAAAGGCGTCTGCTCCAGCAACTGCAGCAGGCGCTGCAGCGCCTGGGCGCCCGCAGTCTCCGGTGTCTGGGGCAGCAGCAGCACGAAGGCCTGGCCCTCGTATCGGCCCACCACGTCCTCGGGACGCAGTCCCTGGCGTGCCAGCTGGGCCACATGGATGAGGGCGGCATCGCCCATGGCATGCCCCAGCTCGGCATTGAGGGCCTGCATGCCGTCCATGTCGAGCAGGGCAACGCTCAGCGGCTGGCCATGGCGCTGGGCGCGCGCCACCTCGCGGTCCAGCGCCTCGCTCACGCCCAGGCGGTTGAGCTGGCCGGTCAGCGGATCGTGGCGTGCACGGCGCGCCGCCTCGTCCAGTTCCTGCTGCAGGGCCTCCATGCGCGCCTCGCAGGCATCGACATGGCTGCGCAGCGATTGCAGCTCTTCCTGGGCCACGCGGCTGCCGGCGGCCATGGTGCGGGTGGCCTCCAGCACCTGTTGCAGCAGCGGGGCGGCATCCTCCAGGCGCTGGATGCCGTCCAGCTGGCGCGCGGCTTCCTCCATGCGGGCGCCCAGTGTTTCGTTGCTGCTCGTGATCTTTGCCAGATGCTGGACGAAGCCGCCCAGCATGTCCTTGAGCGCCTGCTGCGCGGCGGCCATGCCGTCCTGCAGCTGCATGCGCCGGTGGATCACGGTCTGCAGCTCGCGCCGCGCATCCACCAGGGGCGCGGGTGACAGCGGCGGCGTGATGGCCTGCTCGATGGCCGTGAGCTGCGGCACCAGCCAGCTGCCGTGCGTGGGGTCCTGGGCCAGATGCTGGATCAGGGTCTGCAGCAGCTCCTGCACCAACTGCAGGACCTGGAGCTGGTCGGCAATGGAGAACGACAGCTGGTAGTGCTGGTCATGCAGGCGCCGCGCCAGGGCCTTGGCGTCCACGGGCGGTGCCTGCAGCTGTTCCATGAGCTGCTGATGCAGTTGCCGGGTCTTGGCTTCCTGGGTGTTCAGCAGCGCAAAGAAGGCCTCGAAGCGCCGCGCCAGCTGCTGCGTCAGATCCTCGGGCAAAGCCTGCAGGGGCGGCGGCACGGGCAATTCCACGGGCCTGGCCTCATGGGTTGGCGGCTGCAGGGCCGCGTTGGCATAGGCGGTGATGACCTGCTGCAGGCCCTGCCAGTCGCTGCGTTCTATGGCGGCGCCCAACTGGTCGCGCAGGCGCTTCTGTCCGGGCGTCTGCGCAGGCAAAAGCGCATGGACGTGGCGCAGCGGCCCCTGGGGAAAGCTGGCGGGGCCGGGTTCGCCGGCTGCCTGCTCATAGAGGCGGGTGTAGTTTTCCGGGGTGGGCGGCAGGCGGTTCAGCGCCAGTTGCCGCAGGGTTTCGCGTGCCAGTTCGGAAGCGGAGCGCTCGGCCATGGGTGGGCAGTTGTTTCAGAATGCAATGCCCTCCAGTGTGGCATGGCCGGCGCCCGGTTCACTGCTCGTTGACCATGACCAGCTTGCCCTGGACCTGGCGCGATCCCATGCGTGCGTAGGCCGCGTGCAGCTCAGCCATGGGCATGGTGCGGTCGATCACGGGCTTGATCTTTCCCTGGCCGTACCACTGGGCCAGCTCCTGCATCATGGCCGCGTTGGCCTTGGGCTCGCGCCGGGAGAACTCGCCCCAGAAGACACCCACCAGCGATGCGCCCTTGAGCAGCGGCAGGTTCAGCGGCAGGGCCGGGATGGGGCCTGCGGCAAAGCCCACGATCAGATAGCGGCCGCGCCAGGCGATGGAGCGGAAGGCAGGCTCGGCGAAGTCGCCGCCCACGGGGTCGTAGACCACGTCGGGGCCCTTGCCGTCGGTGGCCTCCTTGATGGCCGCGCGCAGGTCGCCCTGGCTGTAGTTGATGGTGGCATCGGCGCCCTGTGCCTTGCACAGCGCGCACTTTTCGTCAGTGGAGGCTGCCGCGATCACGCGTGCGCCTGCCGCCTTGGCGATCTGGATGGCGGCCGTGCCCACGCCGCCTGCCGCGCCCAGCACCAGCACGGTCTCGCCCTCGCGCAGCTGGCCACGGTCGATCAGCGCATGGTGCGAGGTGGCATAGGTCATGATGAAGGCCGCTGCATCGACGAAGCTGAATCCATCGGGCAGCGGCATGCACAGCGCGGCCGGTGCCAGCGTATGGGTGCCAAAGCCCCCGGTGCCCGACAGGCAGGCCACGCGCTGGCCCACGCTGAGGTGGCTCACGCCTTCGCCCACGGCCTGGACCACGCCCGCGTATTCCGAACCCGGCACGAACGGCAGCTCAGGCTTCATCTGGTACTTGTTCTGCACGATCAGCAGATCGGGAAAGTTCAGGCTGGCCGCCTTCACTTCGAGCAGTACCTGTCCAGGGCCCGGTGCGGGTGTGGGCAGCTGCGTCCACTGCAGTTGATCGACGCCCGTGGGCGTTGTGCAAAGCCAAGCGTGCATGGTGGTTGTCTCCTGTGATTGAATGCCTGGCCGATGATAGGAGTGTGGCGGGAATGCCTCCTGTCCCTCGGGCGACGAGACGCCCGCCTACAATCGCCCGCAATCCCTGCTGTATCCATGAAGATTCTCATTTGTAACGACGACGGCTACCAGGCGCCCGGCATCCAGGCCTTGTACGAGGCGCTGCGCACGGTGGCAGACGTCGAGGTGGTGGCGCCGGAGCACAACAACAGTGCCAAGTCCAACGCCCTGACGCTGAATGCACCGCTGTACGTGCACCAGGCCCACAACGGTTTCCGCTATGTCAACGGCACGCCGGCAGACTGCGTGCACATCGCCCTGACCGGCCTGCTGGGCTACCGGCCCGACCTGGTGGTCTCCGGCATCAACAACGGCGCCAACATGGGCGACGACACCATCTATTCGGGCACCGTCGGCGCGGCCATGGAGGGCTTTCTTTTCGGCATTCCCGCCATTGCCTTCTCCCAGGTGGACAAGGGCTGGTCCGAGATCGAGGCTGCCGCCGCCGCCGCGCGCCAGCTGGTCATGGACATGCAGTCGCAGGAACTGATCGGCCTGTCGCCCTGGCTGCTCAACGTGAACATTCCCAACATGCCGCTGTCCGCGCTCAAGCCGCTCAAGCTGTGCCGGCTGGGCCGCCGCCATGCGGCCGAGCGCGTCATCACCCAGGAGAGCCCGCGCGGCGAAATGATGTATTGGATAGGCAGCGCAGGCGCGGCCATGGATGACTCGGAGGGCACGGACTTCCACGCCACGTCCCACGGCCACATGTCTGTCACGCCGCTGAAGGTGGACCTGACCGACCATGACAACCTGGGCTACTGGGCGCAGACGGCGGCCAGGCTGGCATCGGCCAGTCAGGCCGTGCTGCCTGCCCAGGGCGGGGCGGTGCAACCGTGAGCGAGCGCCGTCCCGGAGTTCCCTCGTGGGTGGCGCGCTCGGTGCAGAACCCTGCGCCGGCCTCGCGCGCGGTGCCCGCGCGCTCCGCGCTGGCCACCGCCGCCGCCCGTGCCCCGCAACAGCCCTCGGGCATCGGCATGGATTCGGCCGCCGTGCGCGCGCGCATGGTGCAACGGCTGGCCGCCACCGGCATCCAGTCGCCGGCCGTGCTCGCTGCCATGGGAGCGGTGGAGCGCCACCGCTTCGTGGACAGCGCCCTGGTCAACCAGGCCTATGAGGACACCAGCCTGCCCATCGGTCTGGGCCAGACGATCTCCAAACCCAGCGTGGTCGCCCGCATGACCGAGCTGCTGCTGGGTTCGGATGCCGCGAAGTCGGGCCTGGGCCGCGTGCTGGAGATCGGCACCGGCTGCGGCTACCAGGCGGCCGTGCTGGCGCGCGTGGCACGCGAGGTCTATTCGATCGAGCGCCTGCGCGGCCTGCACGAGAAAGCGCGCAGCAACCTGCGGCCCTGGCGCCTGACCAATGTCCATCTGATCTTTGGAGACGGCATGGAAGGCTATGGCAGCGGCGCGCCGTATGCGGGCATCATCTCGGCCGCCGGCGGCGAGAGCATGCCCTCGGCCTGGTGCGACCAGCTGGCCGTGGGCGGGCGGCTTGTCGCGCCCATGGTGGTTACGGGGGGTAAGCAGGCACTGCTGGTGATTGACAAGAGTTCACACGGGTTTACGCAATCGATTTTGGAGGCCGTGAACTTTGTCCCCCTAAAATCGGGCATCGCCTAGAAGGGAATAACTTATGTTGGTATCGCGAAGTCTTGGGGCTTGGGGAACGGTGGTGCTGGCCGGCATGGTTCTGGCAGGCTGCACATCCCAAGTGAACAGGGCTCCCGTGGAGGACCGCGGAACATCCACCTCCACTTCCACCTCTTCCTCGCCATCGGCGGCCGTCAAGCCGCTGCCCGGCGTCGAGAACGCCGGCAAGCCCGGCTACTACACCATCAAGCCTGGTGACACGCTGATCCGCATCGGCCTGGAGACCGGCCAGAGCTGGAAGGACATCGCGCGCTGGAACAATCTGGAGAACCCCAACCTGATCGAAGTCGGTCAGGTGGTTCGCGTCGTGCCGCCGACCAGCTCGTCCATGGCAAGTTCGGACAGCGGCAGCACACGTTCTTCGTCGTCGTCCTCGTCCTCCTCTTCCACGCCCAGCGGCTCGCCGGTGGTGGCAACGCCGCTGCCGCCCGTGGCATCCTCGGCATCGTCTGGCAGCTCCACCGCAACGCCTGCACCCGCGCCGACCCCGGCGCCGGCTCCTGCACCCGCAGCCGGCAAGGGCGCCGACGATGTGGACTTCATCTGGCCTGCCTCGGGCAGCCTGATTGCCGGCTTCGACGAGGCGCGCAACAAGGGCTATGACATCGCAGGCAAGGCCGGCGACCCCGTGATGGCCGCTGCCGATGGCCGCGTGGTCTATGCCGGCGCCGGCCTGCGTGGCTATGGCAACCTGATCATCCTCAAGCACAACAACACCTACCTCACGGCCTACGCGCACAACCAGACGCTGTTGGTCAAGGAGGACCAGACCGTGCGCAAGGGCCAGAAGATTGCCGAGATGGGCAGCACCGACGCCGACCGCGTGAAGCTGCACTTCGAGGTGCGTCGCCAGGGCAAGCCTGTCGATCCTTCGCGCTACCTGCCTTCGCGCTGATGAGCCGCAGCACCAGGCAAACCGGACAAGCCCCTGCCCCGCAGGGGCTTGTTTCTTCTGCGCCCGGCGAACCGCTGCCGGAATCGGTCGAGGACCAGGACGAGGCCGACGCCGAAGGTGGCGAGGTCGAGGCCGCCGCCGCCGAGCTGCGCGAAATCACCGTGCCGCCCGCCCAGCACGGCCTGCGCGCCGACAAGGTGCTGGCCGAATGCGTGGCCGAGTTCTCGCGCAGCTATCTGCAGCAGCTGCTTGCGCAGGGCGCGGTCGCCCTCAACGGGCGTGTGCTGGGCAAGCCTTCCGCCAAGGTCGCGGCCGGCGACCGCATGGTGCTGGAGATGCGGCCCACGCAGCAGAGCATGGCCTTCCAGCCCGAGGACATGGCGCTGGACGTGGTGCATGAGGACGAGCACCTGCTGGTCGTCAACAAGCCGGCTGGCCTGGTCGTGCACCCGGCGCCCGGCAACTGGACGGGAACCCTGCTCAACGGCCTGCTGGGGCGCGACCCCAAGGCGCGCGAGGTGCCGCGCGCCGGCATCGTCCACCGCCTGGACAAGGACACCAGCGGCCTCATGGTCGTGGCGCGCAGCCGCGCCGCCATGGATGCGCTGGTGGCCATGATCGCCGCACGCGATGTCAGCCGGCAGTACCTGGCGCTGGCCCACAAGGCCTGGGGCCCGCGCAAGCACCGCGAGGTCGATGCGCCCATCGGCCGCGATCCGCGCAACCGCCTGCGCATGGCCGTGGTCGACCTGGCCCAGCATGCCGGCAAGACCGCGCGCACCGACATCGACCTGCTGGCCGGCAACGACGAAGTCAGCCTGGTGCGCTGCACGCTGCATACGGGCCGCACCCACCAGATCCGCGTGCACATGGCCTCTCTGGGTCATCCGCTGGTGGCCGATGCCGTCTACGGCGGCAAGGACGCTGGCGGCATGACGCGCCAGGCCCTGCACGCCTTCCGGCTGGCCTTCACCCATCCCATGACGGGCCAGGCCCTGGTGCTGCATGCGCCGCTGCCCGCCGACATGGCGCAGGCGCTGGAAAATTGGGGGCTGAGCTACAATCCCGCCGAAAGCCTCTGACCATCTCTCGCATGGCATCTGTGGAGCGCTTGCTTCCTCTTCTTTGATTCGGCGCACCCTGGCTGCCACCCCTGGTGGCACGCGCGCCTTTGTTCCCGAGACGCTGAGCCATGAATACGGTAGATGCCAAGCGGGTCCTGGAAACTGCATTGATCTGCGCGCCGCAGCCTGTCACGCTGCGTGAGCTGCGCTCGCTGTTCGATGACGTGCTGGGCTCCGACACGCTGAAGGACCTGCTGCTGGACCTGCAGAAGGACTGGGCGCAAAAGGGCGTGGAGCTGGTGCAGGTGGCGTCCGGGTGGCGCTTCCAGAGCCGGCCCGAGATGCGGGTGTACCTGGACCGGCTGCATCCCGAAAAGCCGCCACGCTACACCCGTGCGACCCTGGAGACGCTGGCCATCATCGCCTACCGTCAGCCGGTGACGCGCGGTGATATCGAGGACATACGTGGTGTGACGGTCAACAGCCTGCTGATCAAGCAACTGGAAGACCGGGGCTGGATCGAGGTGATTGGCCACCGGGAAACCGTGGGCCGGCCCTCTTTGTTTGCCACCACGCGCCAGTTTCTGGACGACCTTGGCCTGCAGTCGCTGGACCAGTTGCCCATGCTTGAGGAGCCCGAATCCCAGCAAAGCCTGTTCAAGGCGCTGGAGGAGTCGGGCGAGCCTGAGGTGCAAGAGAGTGCGCCAGCCGGTGACGCCCCGCCGACCGAAGGCTGGGGTCCCGACGAAGTGCCGCCGGTCATCAGCGCGCAGGACGTGGGCGAGGAATTGCTGGATCAGGTGCCGTTGCAGGCCGATGAGACGGAGCTGCCGGAGCTGGTCGAGGATGGTGAAGACGACGCCCTTGCCGCTCTCTTGCCAGAGGCGCCCTCGGGCGAGGCTGAGACACCGGATGGGACAGATGCCGCGAGTGCCGCAGAAGCTGCGCAGACCGCAGACACAGCGGAAAAAGCGGACACCGCGGATACGACAGACACAACGGATACGGACGGCGCTGCACTGCAGGCCGAAGAAGGAAAGCCATGACGGGTAGTGATATCTCCAAGGACCAGGACGCCCAGCCGGCGTCCGACGAGGCTGGCGCACAGCGCAAGGCCCGCCCCGCGCGCTCGCGCGCTCCCAAGGCCGAGTCCCGGCCTGGCGCCAGGCCTGCGCGCAAGCCGCGCCCGGCCGCCGAGGCTGTGCCTGCCGAAGACACCGAGCAGGAGCTGGTGACGGCTGATGCATCAGAGTCAAGCGACTCAGGGTCTGCCGAAGGCTACGGTTTTGCGGACGTCATCTCGGGCGAGCTCGACGCCGCCGAAGAGCGCGACGATGCCGCGCCTGCCAAGCGCGTACTGCTGCCCCAGGTCGATTCGCCCAAGCTGCACAAGGTGCTGGCCCAGGCCGGGCTGGGATCGCGCCTTGAAATGGAGCAGCTCATTCTTGAAGGCCGCATCTCGGTCAACAACGAGCCTGCCCACGTGGGCCAGCGCATCCAGTTCGGCGACCAGATCAAGGTCAACGGCCAGCCCATCCGCTTTCGCATCGATCCGCCGCCGGCGCGTGTCATCGCCTACCACAAGCCCGTGGGTGAAGTCGTCACGCACGACGATCCCCAGAACCGCCCCACGGTGTTCCGCAAGCTGCCGCGCCTGCAGCATGGCAAATGGCAGTCCGTTGGCCGCCTGGACCTGAACACCGAAGGCCTGCTGCTGTTCACCAGCTCGGGCGAGCTGGCCAACTCCCTGATGCACCCGCGCTTCGGCCTGGAGCGCGAGTACGCGGCCCGCGTGCTGGGCGCGCTCAGCAAGGAAGAAAAGCAGCGCCTGACCGATGGCGTGCAGCTGGAAGACGGCGTGGCCGCCTTCGGCTCCATCGAGGATGGCGGCGGCGAAGGCGCCAACTGCTGGTACCGCGTGACCATTTCCGAAGGCCGCAACCGCGAAGTGCGCCGCATGTTCGAGGCGGTGGGCCATGCCGTGAGCCGGCTGATCCGCATCCGCTATGGCGCCATGGTGCTTCCGCGCGGCCTCAAGCGCGGCGCCTGGGTGGAGCTGGACCAGGCCGACATCCAGTCCCTGGCCTCCGCGGCAGGCATGCAGGCGCGTGCGCCTGCTGCACCCAAGCCTCCGGCCGGAGGCCGCCGTGGTGGCCCGGCCGACCGCAACACCGTCCGCCGCGAAGGCGGCGGCCGCTATTTCGACGGCAATCGCCCGGCACCCAATGCCATGCTGGACGGCCCGCGTGCCAAGCCCGCTGCCAAGGGTGGCAAGGAGGACGGCGGCCAGGGCAAAGGGCAGGGCGGTGCAGGCGGGCGGGGCAAGACAGGTGGCAGCCAGCAGCCCGATCCGATGCGTACATCGGTGGGCTACATCGGCTCCGACAGCCTGTCGCGTGCACGCCAGAACGCCAAGCGCAAGCCGGGAGGGCGCCGCTGAAATACGGCGGTCAGCCTCCCCTTTGGCAGCACCATGTCATCAAGGACTTTGATGGCACAGCTAGAATCAACGGTTTTGTCCAATTGACAAAAATCCATAGTAACCCTGATTAGGAACCATTCAAATGGCCATCGAACGCACTCTTTCCATCATCAAGCCCGACGCCGTTGCCAAGAACGTGATCGGCCAGATCTACGCTCGCTTCGAGGCCGCCGGCCTGAAGGTCATCGCCGCCAAGATGGTGCACCTGTCGCGCGGCGAAGCCGAGCAGTTCTACGGCGTCCACAAGGAGCGTCCCTTCTTCAAGGACCTGGTGGACTTCATGATCTCCGGCCCCGTGATGATCCAGGCCCTGGAAGGCGAGAACGCCATCCTGAAGAACCGTGAACTGATGGGCGCCACCGACCCCAAGAAGGCTGAGAAGGGCACGATCCGCGCCGACTTCGCCGACAGCATCGACGCCAACGCCGTGCACGGCTCTGACGCCGCTGAAACTGCAGCCGTGGAAGTGGCATTCTTCTTCCCCGGCATGAACGTCTACTCGCGCTGATCCCCGCGTCTTCCGCGGCCGTCATGGTCTGTCCGGTGCAGGCCATGCCTGCCGCGGAAGAGCCGAGAGCGGCGTGGCACCGGCCTGCCGACATGAATACCAATTTGCTAGATTTTGATCTCGACGGACTGGCCGCTTATTGCGAACAGCTCGGCGAGAAGCGTTTCCGCGCAACGCAGCTGTTCCGCTGGATCCACCAGCGAGGCGCCAGCGATTTCGACCAGATGAGCGATCTGGCCAAGTCCCTGCGCGAAAAGCTCAAGGCGCGTGCCCACATCACGGCCCTGCCGGTTCTGACCGAGCATGTGTCTGCCGATGGAACGGTCAAGTGGCTGTTCGACGTGGGGGGCGGCAATGCCGTCGAATCCGTTTTCATTCCCGAAGATGACCGGGGCACGCTGTGCGTGTCGTCCCAGGCCGGCTGTGCCGTGGGCTGCCGCTTCTGCTCCACGGGTCACCAGGGCTTCAGCCGCAACCTCAGCACGGGCGAGATCCTGGCCCAGCTCTGGTATGCCGAGCATGCGCTGCGCAAGCGCCTGGGCACGGGCGGCGAGCGCGTCATCTCCAACGTGGTGATGATGGGCATGGGCGAGCCGCTGCAGAACTACACGGCCCTGGTGCCGGCGCTGCGCGTGATGCTGGATGACCATGGCTACGGCCTCTCGCGCCGCCGCGTGACCGTGTCCACGTCGGGCGTGGTCCCGATGATCGACAGGCTGTCGCAGGAC
Organism: Delftia sp.; assembly: GCF_059499305.1. Taxonomy (NCBI): domain Bacteria; kingdom Pseudomonadati; phylum Pseudomonadota; class Betaproteobacteria; order Burkholderiales; family Comamonadaceae; genus Delftia; species Delftia sp. The sequence goes on along the minus strand of NZ_JCABYI010000008.1, from coordinate 80,666 downwards.
TGCGCCGTGGCCATGGCCGTGTCGCTGCATGCGCCCAACGACGAGCTGCGCGACCCGCTGGTGCCGCTGAACCGCAAGTACCCCATCCACGAGCTGCTCGATGCCTGCGAGCGCTACCTGGAGTTCGCGCCGCGCGATTTCATCACGTTCGAATATTGCATGCTCGATGGCGTCAATGATCAGCCCGAGCATGCGCGCCAACTGATAGAGTTGGTCCGCGCACGTGGCGACGGCCGCAGCTGGTGCAAGTTCAACCTGATTCCGTTCAACCCCTTCCCGGCCTCGGGCCTGCTGCGTTCACCTGCAGCGCGGGTGACGGAGTTCGCCAGCCTGCTGAGCAATGCCGGCATTGTGACCACGGTGCGCAAGACACGTGGCGACGACATCGACGCAGCCTGCGGACAGCTGGCTGGCGATGTCAAGGACCGCACGCGCGCTGCCGAGCGCATGGCAAAGCAGCGCACCATTGTTCTCAAGCAGATGCCTTGAGAGGACCTACGGAACAAAGGGACAGTTCATGAAGTCAGTGGCTCGGCGGCTGCGATCGGGGGGTATCGGTGGATGCATGCGCTGGGCAGTGCCGGTGCTGGTCCTTGCCTTGGCCGGCTGCGCCGGCAAGCAACCTTTGGTGCCTTCGGCGAATTCAGGCTCCGGCAATGCTTCGTCCGTCTCCAATGCCTCGATGGCCTCGGCCGCCGAGGTCGATCCCCGTCGCCGCGCGGCCATTCGCCTGGAGCTGGCGGCTTCCTACTTCCAGGCCGGCCGCATCGATGTGGCCCTGGAAGAGGTAAACCAGGCGCTGGCCTCCGACCCCGGTTCCGCCGATGGCTATGGACTGCTGGCCCTGATCTACATGCGCAACCAGGACTGGGACCAGGCCGATGCCAGCCTGCGCAAGGCCATGTCGCTGCGCCCCCAGGACGGTGACCTGCAGCACAACTACGGATGGCTGCTGTGCCAGCGCAAGCAGTATGTGCAGGCCCAGGAATGGCTGGACAAGGCACTGGCCCAGCCCGGCTACCTGGAGCGTCCCAAGACATGGATGGCCAAGGGCCTGTGCCTGCAGCAGGCCGGTCTGCTGGTCGAGGCCCAGCAGGCGCTGCTCAAGGGCTATGAACTCGACGCCGCCAACCCGGTGATAGCCTATCACCTGAGCAATGTGATGCTGCAGGGGGGCGACGCCAAGAGGGCGCAGTTCTACATCCGCCGCCTCAACAGCAGCCCCCAGTCCAACGCGGAAAGCCTGTGGCTGGGCATCAAGATAGAGAGGGCGCTGCAGCAATCTGCAGCGATGCGGCAGCTGGCCGACCAGCTGCACCAGCGCTTCCCGGAGTCCCGCCAATGGCTGGCCTACGAGCGTGGAGCATTCAATGAGTGAGGTGTTGGCGGTGCATGACGAAGCAGGTACGCAAGGCGAGAACGCCAAAACTTCCATGACGGCGGGCACGCTGCTGCGCCAGGCGCGCGAGGCGGCAGGCCTGTCGCTGGCCGGACTGGCGGCGGCGCTCAAGGTGCCGGCCCCCAAGCTGGAGGCCCTGGAGGCAGATGACTATGCCGCCTTCCAGGACCATGTCTTCATGCGGGCCCTGGCACAAAGCGTCTGCCGCACGCTGCGCGTGGACTCGGCCTCGGTGCTGGCCCTGCTGCCGCGCACCCAGCTCAAGAGCCTGGCCGATGATCGCGGCAGCATCAATGCCACGTTCAAGGAGCGCTCCTTCAAGGCCACCGGAACACCGCTGGGCCGCGAAAACGGTTCGCGCAAGGTCGCCATCATCGTGCTGCTGCTGCTGGCGGCCGCCGCCGCCGTGTACTTCCTGCCCAAGCACGAAGGCGATGCCGAGGAGCCGCAGGCCGGCTCTTCCGACGCCGCTGCCCTGGTGTCGCCGGCCGCAACCGTGTCCGAGCCCGTGGCTGCCCAGGAGCCTGTGGCGCCCGCAGTGACGGCGCCAGCCTCCGAAGGGGCGGCGCCTGCAGCCACGCCAGCCGTCCAGGCGCCTGCAGCAGCGGCTCCCGCAGCTGGCGTGCCTGGCGATGTGCCCGCCGATGCCGCAGCGGCGACTCCTGCAACCCAGGCCGCGCAAACGCCTGGTGGCGTGCTGGTCATGAAGGCCAGCGCACAATCGTGGGTGCAGGTCAAGGATGCCAACGGCCGCGTGGTGCTGCAAAAGACGCTGGCTGCAGGTGAGTCGGTTGGCGCCGAAGGTGCGCTGCCGCTGTCTGTCATCGTCGGCAATGCCAGCGGCACCGAAGTGCGCGTCCGTGGTGAGCTGCTGGAAGTGGCCAAGACCACCCGTGACAACGTGGCCCGCTTTGAGGTGAAGTGACCGTGCAAGATTTCCTATCCACGCAGCAGCCGATAGCGATTGCCTCGCCGCTGCCGCGCAAGTCCCGCCAGGCCCGCGTGGTCTGGCGCAACAATGTCGTCACCGTGGGCGGCGATGCGCCTGTGCGCGTGCAGTCCATGACCAACACCGATACGGTGGACGCGGTCGAGACGGCCATACAGGTGCGCCAGCTGGCCCAGGCCGGCTCGGAGATGGTGCGCATCACCGTCAACACGCCCGAGGCAGCCGCTGCCGTGCCCTACATCCGCGAGCAGCTCGACCGCATGGGCGAGTACGTGCCGCTGGTGGGCGACTTCCACTACAACGGCCACCGCCTCCTCACCGAATACCCGGCCTGCGCCGAGGCGCTGTCCAAGTACCGCATCAACCCCGGCAACGTCGGCAAGGGCGAGAAAAAGGACAAGCAGTTCGGCCAGATGATCGAGGCGGCAGCCCGCTACGACAAGGCCGTGCGCATCGGGGTCAACTGGGGTTCGCTGGACCAGGAGCTGATGGCGCGCCTGATGGACGAGAACTCGCGCCGCGCCCAGCCCTGGGATACGCGCCAGGTCATGTTCGAGGCGCTGATCTCCTCGGCCGTCGATTCCGCGCGCCTGGCCGAGTCCATGGGGCTGAACGGCGACAACATCATCCTGTCGTGCAAGGTCAGCGGCGTGCAGGACCTGATCTCGGTCTACCGGGCCCTTGCGCAGCGCTGCGACTATGCGCTGCACCTGGGCCTGACCGAGGCCGGCATGGGCACCAAGGGCACGGTGGCCTCGGCCGCCGCGCTGTCCGTGCTGCTGCAGGAAGGCATTGGCGACACCATCCGCGTCTCGCTCACGCCCCAGCCCGGTGAGGCGCGCACGCAGGAAGTGGTGGTCGCCTCCGAAATCCTGCAGGCCCTGGGCCTGCGCGTTTTCGTGCCCAGCGTCACGGCCTGCCCTGGCTGCGGCCGCACCACCAGCACCACCTTCCAGGAGCTGGCCAAGCGCATCGACGACTACCTGCGCGGCCAGATGCCGCTGTGGCGCATGAAGTACCCCGGCGTCGAGGCCATGAAGGTGGCCGTGATGGGCTGCATCGTCAACGGCCCTGGCGAGAGCAAGCACGCCAACATCGGCATCAGCCTGCCCGGGACGGGCGAGGCGCCCGCTGCCCCCGTCTACATTGACGGCGAGAAGGCGTTGACGCTGCGCGGCGAGCGCATTGCCGAGGAATTCCAGACCCTGGTCGAAGACTATGTGGCGCGCACCTATGGCACCACCGCTGCCGCACCCGCCTGAGCGGCTGCGCCAGGCATTGCAGTTATTGCAAAATAGATAGCACACCACGCTTTGTTTCATGGGGTCTCACGCGGGATGCGCGTGGGAGCATGGAGCGCAAAAGGCGGGGTCCGCTCCTGTTTCCGAGCATTCATCGAACGAGAACAACGTGGCCAAACCCGAAAAACTCTCCGCCGTCAAAGGCATGAACGACATTCTTCCCGCCGAGTCCGCTCGCTGGGAATGGCTGGAGGCGCAGGTGCGCGAGCTGATGGCGCGCTTTGCCTACCGCAACGTGCGCACGCCCATCGTCGAGCACACGCAACTGTTCGTGCGCGGCATCGGCGAGGTGACGGACATCGTCGAAAAGGAGATGTACTCCTTCGAGGACAAGCTCAATGGCGAGCGCCTGACGCTGCGCCCAGAAGGCACGGCGAGCCTGGTGCGCGCCACCATCGAAAACAACCTGCTGTACGACGGCGGCAAGCGCATGTGGTACATGGGGCCCATGTTCCGCCACGAGCGCCCGCAGCGCGGCCGCTACCGCCAGTTCCACCAGATCGGAGCCGAGGCCCTGGGCTTTGCCGGCCCCGATGTCGATGCCGAGCTCATTTTGCTGGCCGTCTCCCTGTGGAAGCAGCTGGGCCTGACGCAGTGGCGCCTGGAAATCAACAGCCTGGGCCAGCCCGAGGAGCGCCAGGCCCACCGCAAGGCCCTGATCGCCTACCTGGAGCAGCACCAGGACGTGATGGACGAGGAGGCCAGGCGCCGCATGTACAGCAACCCGCTGCGCGTGCTGGACACCAAGAATCCCGCCATGCAGGCCATGGTCAACGGCGCGCCGCGCCTGCTGGACTTCCTGGGCGAGGGCTCGCTGGCCCACTTCGACGGACTCAAGGCCATCCTGGACGCCAATGGCGTGCCCTGGACCGTGAATCCGCGCCTGGTGCGCGGCCTGGACTACTACAACCTCACGGTGTTCGAGTTCATCACCGACATGCTGGGCGCGCAGGGCACCATCTGCGCCGGCGGCCGCTACGACTACCTGATCGAGCAGGTGGGCGGCAAGAGCGCGCCGGCCGTGGGTTGGGCGCTGGGCGTGGAGCGCGTGCTGGAGCTCGTCAAGGAGCTGGGCACCGACATCCCCGCGCCCACGCTGCATGCCTACGCCATCGTTCCCGACGTGTCGGCCATGCCCGTGGCCCTGCGCACCCTGCAGCAACTGCGCGAGGCCGGCGTGCGCGTGCAGATGCATGCGGCCAGCGCCGAAGGCCTGGGCAGCATGAAGTCGCAGTTCAAGAAGGCCGACGCCAGTGGCGCGCATTTCGCATTGATCTTCGGCTCCGACGAGCTGCAGCAGGGCCTGGTCACCGTCAAGTCGCTGCGCGACGGCACGGGCCAGCAGGTGCAGCAAGCCCTGGCCGATGCGGCCCAATGGGCTGCCACCCTACAATCGGCGGTTTGACCGTCATCCGCAGCTTTCCAGGCCACCGCTCCAGCGGCGTCCTCCATACACAAGGCGACACAGGCGATTCATGGCAAACCATTTCGATCTCGAAGAACAAGAGCAGATAGAGCAGCTCAAGCATTTCTGGAATACCTGGGGCACGTTGATCACGGGTGTGCTCGTGGTCATCTTTGTCGGCTTTGCCGGCTGGAATGGCTACCAGTACTGGGAAAAGCGCCAGGCCACCCAGGCTGCCGCTCTGGCGCATGCCGTCGATGTGGCGCTGTCAGGCAAGGATGCGGCGCGCGCCGGCCAGGCCTTTGCCGATCTCAAGGACAAGTACGCCGGCACCACGCAGGCAGCCCAGGCCGGCCTGCTGCTGGCCAAGGCCGCAGTGGACGAAGGCAGGCTCGATGATGCCAAGGCAGCCCTGACCTGGGTGGCCGACAAGGGCGACGAAGGCTACAAGGCCCTGGCCAAGCTGCGCCTGAGCGCCGTGCTGGAGCAGCAAAAGCAGTACGACGAAGCCCTGAAGGCGCTGGATGGCAGCATGCCCGAATCCTTCGCCGGCATCGTGGCCGACCGCCGCGGTGACATTCTTGCGGCCCAGGGCAAGACGGCCGAGGCCATCGACGCCTACCAGCGCGCCCATGCGCTCCTGGACAAGGGCGTGGACTACGGACGCCTGATCGAATTCAAGCTCAACGCCCTGGGCGCCACGCCCACCATGCTGGCACAGGCCAAGACTTCGACCTCGGAGAAGCAACCTTGAAAACTTCGGCAGATCAACTGATGGCAATCTCGCGCCCGCGTGGCGTTGCGCGCTGGATGGCTCTGGGCCTGCTGGCCGGTGCCCTGGGCGGCTGCTCCACGGTCTCTTCGTGGTTCAGCAGCGACACCAAGCCCAAGCCCAAGGAACTGGGGGCCAACCCCGGCCTGCTGGCAGTGCACCAGGCCTGGACGGCCAAGCTGGGCGCCGAAGTGCCGCTGGCCACCGACATCCATGTGCAGGGTGACACGCTGCTGATCGCGGCCAAGGACGGCAGCGTCACGGCCCTCGATGCGCGCAATGGCAGCCAGCTGTCGCGCTTCACCGTTGGCGAGCCGCTGACTGCCGGCGTGGGTGGCGACGCCCAGCGCCAGGCCGTGCTCACGCGCAGCAACCAGGTCATCGTCTACTCGCAAGGCAAGCAGCTGTGGAAGCAGCCGCTGCCCGCAGCCGCCTACACGCCGCCGCTGGTGGCGGGCGGCCGCGTCTTCGTGCTGGCGGCCGACCGCTCGCTGGCCGCATTCGATGCCGCCAATGGCCGCAAGCTGTGGACCGCGCAGCGCCCTGGCGAACCGCTGGTGCTGCGCCAGCCCGGCGTTCTGATCGCCGTGGGCAACACCCTGGTGGCCGGCCTGTCGGGCCGCATGGTGGGCATCGATCCCGACACGGGTGCCGTGCGCTGGGAGGCCCCGCTGGCCAGCCCGCGCGGCACCAATGACGTGGAGCGCCTGGTGGACCTCGTCGGCCGCGTCAGCCGTGTCGGCGACAGCGTCTGCGCGCGCGCCTTCCAGGCGGCCGTGGGCTGTGTGGATACGCAAAATGCATCGGTGCGCTGGACCCAGCCGTCCAAGGGTGCCGACGGCATCGACGGCGATGGCGAGACCGTGTTCGGCGCCGAAAGCAATGGCACCGTCCAGGCCTGGCGCCGCGGCGACGGCTCGCGCGTGTGGTCCATCGACCAGTTGCAGCACCGCCGCCTGACGGCGCCGTTGATGCTGGGCCGTTCGGTGGTGTTTGGTGATGACTATGGTGTGGTGCACCTGCTGTCCAAGACGGACGGACAGGCGCTGGCACGATTGAAGACGGACGACTCCGGTGTGGCCTCGCCCCCGGTATCGGCTGCCAATACGCTGGTGGTGGTAAGCCGCAGCGGAACTGTGTACGGCTTCCGGCCGGATTGATAGGTATTTTCGGGAATGAAGCCAGTTATTGCCCTGGTAGGGCGACCCAATGTGGGCAAATCGACGCTGTTCAATCGGCTGACCAAGTCGAGGGATGCAATCGTCGCGGATTTCGCGGGCCTCACGCGTGACCGCCACTATGGACAGGGCCGCCAGGGCAAGCACGAATACATCGTGATCGACACCGGCGGCTTCGAGCCTGATGCATCCAGCGGCATCTTCAAGGAGATGGCGCGCCAGACGCAGCAGGCCGTGGCCGAGGCCGACGTCGTGGTCTTCGTCGTCGATGCGCGCCTGGGCATGTCTGCCCAGGACCATGACATCGCCAAGTACCTGCGCCGTCTGGGCAAGCCCTGCGTGCTCGTGGCCAACAAGGCCGAGGGCATGAAGGAAGGCGTGCAGCTGACCGAGTTCTATGAACTGGGCCTGGGCGAAGTGCTGCCGGTTTCCGCCGCGCACGGACAGGGTGTGCGCGGCCTGGTCGACCTGGCCCTGGGCCAGCTCAACCTGCCCGAACCCGAGGAAGACGACCCCTTCGACGATGTGGCCCAGAAGCCCATCCGCCTCACCGTGGCCGGCCGCCCCAACGTCGGCAAGTCCACGCTGATCAACACCTGGCTGGGCGAGGAGCGACTGGTCGCCTTCGACATGCCGGGCACCACGCGCGATGCCATCTCCGTGCCCTTCGAGCGCGCCGGCCAGAAGTTCGAACTCATCGACACGGCAGGCCTGCGCCGCAAGGGGCGGGTGTTCGAGGCCATCGAGAAGTTCTCCGTCGTCAAGACGCTGCAGGCCATCGAGAGCGCCAACGTCGTGCTGCTGCTCATCGATGCCACGCAGGGCGTGACCGACCAGGATGCGCACATTGCCGGCTACGTGCTGGAAAGCGGCCGCGCCGTGGTGCTGGCCGTGAACAAATGGGATGCGGTGGACGACTACCAGCGCCAGATGCTGGAGCGCTCGATCGAGACGCGCCTGTCCTTCCTGAAGTTCGCTCCCATGCACTTCATCTCGGCCGAAAAGCGCCAGGGCCTGGGTCCGCTGTGGAACTCCATCATCCAGGCGCACAAGGCAGCCACCTGCAAGATGCCCACGCCGGTGCTCACGCGCCTGCTGATGGAAGCCGTGCAGTTCCAGACGCCCAAGAAGACAGGCATCTACCGACCCAAGATGCGTTACGCGCACCAGGGTGGCATGAACCCGCCGGTCATCGTCATACACGGCAATTCGCTCGAGCATGTGACGGAGGCCTACAAGCGCTTCCTCGAAGGGCGGTTCCGCAAGGAATTCAATTTGGTCGGCACGCCGTTGCGGATCGAGTTGAAAACCTCTCATAATCCTTTCGCCGACAAGGACAAATAACAAGCCACGGAATTTGGGGAAAACCCTTGTGCAGACAGGGGGCCCAAAACACTGTGGTAAGGTGTCGGTTTACAACAACACTCTTCGAACACGGAGAATATCGTGAGCAACAAAGGCCAACTCCTCCAAGACCCGTTCCTGAACGCGCTGCGCCGCGAACATGTGCCGGTGTCCATCTACCTCGTCAACGGCATCAAGCTGCAAGGCCAGATCGAATCCTTCGACCAGTACGTGGTTCTGCTTCGCAACACCGTCACCCAGATGGTTTACAAGCACGCCATCTCCACCATTGTTCCCGGCCGCGCCGTGAACTTCTCCACGGCCGAAGCTGCCGGCAGCGACGCCAGCGCTTGAGCTCGCTGCGCCCTGATGCCTCCCCGCACAGCCGGGGAGCTTCCTCACCCTTCGGGAGAGGTTTTTCTTGAGTTCTGAATCTTTTGACCGGTCCACGCCAACGCCAGTGCTGCTGGTGGGCGTGGATTTCGGCTTTCCCCATTTCGATGGCGAGTTGGAAGAGCTGGGCCTGCTGGCCGGCACGGCCGGCCTGCGTCCCGTTGCACGCCTGACCTGCAAGCGCAAGGTGCCCGATGCGGCGCTGTTCGTGGGCAGCGGCAAGGCCGACGAAATCCGCATGCTCGCCCAGATGCACGGTGCCCAGGAAGTGCTGTTCGACCAGGCCCTGAGCCCGGCCCAGCAGCGCAATCTGGAGCGCCATCTGCAGATGCCGGTCAACGACCGCACCCTGTTGATCCTGGAGATCTTCGCCCAGCGCGCCCGCAGCCATGAAGGCAAGCTGCAGGTGGAGCTGGCGCGCCTGCAATACGTGGCCACGCGCCTCGTGCGCCGCTGGACCCACCTGGAGCGCCAGATGGGCGGCATCGGCGGGCGCGGCGGCCCTGGCGAAAAGCAGATCGAGCTGGATCGCCGCATGATCGACGAATCGATCAAGCGCACCAAGGAGCGGCTGCTGAAGGTCAAGAAGCAACGCGCCACGCAGCGCCGCCGGCGCGAGCGCCATGGCATCTTCAACATCTCGCTGGTCGGCTACACCAATGCCGGCAAATCCACGCTGTTCAACGCGCTGGTGAAGGCGCGGGCCTATGCGGCCGACCAGTTGTTCGCCACGCTGGACACGACCACGCGCCAGCTGTATTTGAACGAGGCCCGGCAATCGGTGTCCCTGTCGGACACCGTGGGCTTCATCCGCGACCTGCCGCACGGCCTGGTCGATGCATTCCAGGCCACGTTGCAGGAGGCGATCGATGCCGATCTTCTGCTGCATGTGGTTGACGCCTCCAATCCGAATTTCCCGGAACAAATCCAACAAGTCCAGAAAGTTCTGAAGGAAATCGGTGCCCAGGAGGTGCCTCTGGTACTGGTTTTCAACAAGCTCGATGCCGTCGATGAAGAGCGGCTTCCAGCGCAGTTGCAGGACCAGTACGAGCTTGACGGGCTACCTGTTTCACGGGTGTTTGTCAGCGCCCGCTCCGGTGAGGGGCTGCCGCAGCTGCGGCAGCTGCTGGCCGACCACGCACTGCGCGCAGAAGCGGAATACGCCGAAGCGCATGGTGGTGAAGAGCGGGGCGAAGGGGAGGTGGATGGCGCGATGCCCCCTGGGCAGGACGCCGAATACTAGGGGCTAGCGCCCTGATTGGGCAAAATGCCGATTGGGTCCCTGTCTTTACCGAAGAAACCGAGACTTCTCGCATGAATCTTTCACAACGCGCCCATCGCTGGGCGATGCTGCCGCAGCGCCTTCGCGGGATGTTCAACCTGAATGATCCGCGCTGGGGACGTGGCGACGACAAGAACGACGATGCCTCGCGCCCCGATGCCGACCGTCCCGCTGCGCCGCCGCCTGCGGAACCCGCACGCGACAACCGCGACAGCCGTGACAACCGTCCCTCCTCGGGTGGGGGGGGCCAGCCGCCGGATCTGGACGAGCTGTGGCGTGACCTCAACCGCAAGCTTTCGGGCCTGTTCGGCGGCAAGCCGGGCGGTGGCCGCGGGCAGCCGCCCGTGCGCAATGGCGGTGGCAGCCAGCCGCCGGACATGCGCAGTGCCGGCATGGGCGTGGGCCTGATTGCCGGCATTGCCTTCATCATCTGGATGGGCACGGGCATCTTCATCGTCCAGGAAGGCCAGCAGGCCGTCATCACCCAGTTCGGCAAGTACAAGAGCACGGTGGGTGCCGGCATCAACTGGCGCCTGCCGTACCCGATCCAGCGCCATGAACTGGTGTTCGTGACGCAGATCCGCTCGGCCGACGTGGGGCGCGACACCATCATCAAGAGCACGGGCCTGCGCGAGTCGGCCATGCTCACCGAGGACGAGAACATCGTCGAGATCAAGTTCGCCGTCCAGTACCGTCTGAGCGACGCGCGTGCCTGGCTGTTCGAGAGCAAGAACCCGTCCGAGGCCGTGGTCCAGGCCGCCGAGACCGCCGTGCGCGAAGTCGTCGGCAAGATGAAGATGGACACGGCGCTGGCCGAGGAGCGCGACCAGATCGCGCCGCGCGTGCGCGACCTGATGCAGACCATCCTGGACCGCTACAAGGTGGGCGTGGAAGTCGTGGGCATCAACCTGCAGCAAGGCGGCGTGCGTCCGCCCGAGCAGGTGCAGGCCGCCTTCGACGACGTGCTGCGTGCCGGCCAGGAGCGCGAGCGCGCCAAGAACGAGGCCCAGGCCTATGCCAACGACGTGGTGCCCCGCGCAGCCGGCTCGGCGGCACGTCTGCTGGAAGAGGCCAATGGCTACAAGGCCCGCATCGTGGCCCAGGCCCAGGGTGATGCGCAGCGCTTCAGCTCGGTGTTCACCGAGTACCAGAAGGCGCCCCAGGTCACGCGCGACCGCATGTATCTGGAAACCATGCAGCAGATCTACGGCAACGTGACCAAGGTGCTGGTGGAATCGCGCCAGGGCTCCAACCTGCTGTACCTGCCGCTGGACAAGATCATGCAAGGCGTGAGCGGCAATGTGCCGGCAGCCGATGGCTCGGCTGCCCCCAGCACCCAGGCGCCTGCGCCTGCCGCCATTCCCGGCCTTTCGAACGATGCGCGCAGCCGCGACAGCAGTCGCAGCCGTGACCGCGAAGCACGCTGAGGAGCAGCCCAAGTGAACCGAGTTGGATTTTTCATCACCAGCATTCTTCTGGCGCTGGCGCTGCTCAGCTCCATGCTGTTCGTCGTCGATCAGCGCCAGTTCGGCGTGGTCTATGCCCTGGGTCAGATCAAGGAAGTGATCACCGAGCCGGGCCTGAACATCAAGATGCCGCCGCCGTTCCAGAACGTGCGCTACATCGACAAGCGCCTGCTCACACTGGACAGCACCGACACCGAGCCCATGCTCACTGCCGAAAAGCAGCGCGTGGTCATCGACTGGTACGTGCGCTGGCGCATCTCCGATCCGTCGGAGTACATCCGCAACGTGGGCCTGGATGAATCGGCCGGTGCCATGCAGCTCAACCGCGTGGTGCGCAACGCCTTCCAGGAGGAAATCAACCGCCGCACCGTGCGCGAGCTTCTGTCCAGCAAGCGCGACGCGCTGATGAACGACGTCAAGCGCGAAGTGCTGGAGACCGTGCGCGGCGCCAAGCCCTGGGGCGTGGACGTGGTCGATGTGCGCATCACGCGCGTGGACTATGCCGAGACCATCACGGAATCGGTCTATCGCCGCATGGAGGCCGAACGCAAGCGCGTGGCCAACGAGCTGCGCTCCACCGGCGCCGCCGAAGGCGAGAAGATCCGCGCCGAGGCCGATCGCCAGCGCGAGATCACCATCGCCAACGCCTACCGCGATGCCCAGAAGCTCAAGGGCGAGGGCGATGCGGAAGCCGCCCGCACCTATGCCGATGCCTTTGGCAAGGACCCGCAGTTCGCGCAGTTCTACCGCAGCCTGGAGGCCTACAAGTCCAGCTTTGCCAAGAAGAGCGACGTGCTTGTGCTCGATCCTTCGCAGACCGACTTCTTCAAGGCCTACCGCAACGGCGGCAGCTCTGGAAAGTAAGAACGCCTGAGCGGCAACGCCGCCCGGCCCATGCACGGCGCCCCTGTTGGGGCGCCGTTTTTTCTTGCGCTGCCGCTGGCGCCCGCACACCGAATCGATTCGGAATACCGAACGCTCCTCGCGGGCCTTGGGACACCCCCAATTTGGGCTGGCCCGCAACAGCCGGTAGAATCACGTTTTTAACAGCCTCCCCCTTTTTCCATGTCTGCTTGGGTCCTGCCGGATCACATCGCCGATGTCTTGCCTTCCGAGGCCCGGCACATCGAAGAATTGCGTCGAGGCCTGCTCGATACCGCACGTGGCTATGGCTATGAACTGGTCATGCCGCCCATGCTGGAGTACCTCGAATCCCTGCTCACCGGCACAGGGGAGGCGCTGGACCTGCAGACCTGCAAGCTCATCGACCAGCTGACGGGCCGCACCATGGGCCTGCGTGCCGATACCACGCAGCAGGTGGCTCGCATCGACGCCCATCTGCTCAACCGCAAGGGCCTCACGCGCCTGTGCTACTGCGGCCCCGTCGTCCATGCCCGCCCTGATCGTCCCCGCGCCACGCGCGAGCCGCTGCAGTTCGGTGCCGAAATCTACGGCCACCAGGGCATGGAAGCCGACCTGGAGGCACTGCACCTGGCGCTGGACTGCCTGCGCAGCGCGGGCGTCACCGACATCAACGTCGATCTGGCCGATGTGCGCATCGTGCGCAGCCTGCTGGCTGGCGTGATGGTGGACATGCAGGTGCTGCGCGGCGTGCATGCCGCGCTGGCCGCCAAGGATGCGAGCGAACTCGAGCGCCTCACCCGGGACTTCCCCATCGCCTCGCGCGAAGGCCTGATGGCCTTGCTGCAGCTGTACGGCGGCATCGAGGTGCTGGACCGCGCCGAGAAGCTGCTGGCGCGCACGGCAGGCGTGCAGCCTCTGCTGGACCAGCTACGCTGGCTTGCCCAGCGCCTGGAAGGCGTGAACGTGAGCTTTGATCTGGCCGATCTGCGCGGCTATGCCTACTACAGCGGCACGCGCTTCGCCATCTATGTTCCGGGTGCCAGCGACGCGCTGGTGCGCGGCGGCCGTTATGACGAGGTGGGCGCGGTCTTTGGCCGCAACCGGCCCGCCGCCGGCTTCAGCCTGGACATCAAGCAGCTCGTGGCCGTCGTGCCCGAGCGCCCGCTCAAGGCTGCCATCCGTGCGCCCTGGGGCGACGATCCCCAGGTGGCAGCCGCCATCGCGGCATTGCGCCGGCAGGGCGAGACCGTGGTCTGCGTGCTGCCAGGCCATGAAAGCGAAGTGGACGAGTTCCACTGCGACCGTGAGCTCGTGCAGGTTGCCGGGCAGTGGGCCGTGCAAGCCATCTGACGCATTTGTCAATTTCTTCGGATTTCATCGGATTTGAATATGAAAGCTACCAAAGGTCGCAACGTGGTCGTGGTCGGCACCCAGTGGGGTGACGAAGGCAAGGGCAAGCTGGTGGACTGGCTGACCGAAAGCGCCCAGGGCGTGGTCCGCTTCCAGGGTGGCCACAATGCGGGCCACACGCTGGTCATCAATGGTGTGAAGACCGCGCTGCACCTGATTCCCAGCGGCATCATGCGCCCCGGCGTGAAGTGCTATATCGGCAACGGCGTGGTGCTGTCGGCCGCCAAGCTGTTCGAGGAAATCGAAGGCCTGGAGAAGGCCGGCGTGCAAGTGCGCGACCGCCTGCGCGTGTCCGAAGCCTGCCCGCTGATCCTGCCCTTCCACTCGGCGCTGGACGTGGCGCGCGAAGCGGCGCGCGAGCAGGGCGGCGCCGAGAAGATCGGCACCACCGGCCGTGGCATCGGCCCCGCCTACGAAGACAAGATTGCCCGCCGCGCACTGCGCGTGCAGGACCTCAAGTACCCCGAGCGCTTCGCCACCAAGCTGCGCGAACTGCTGGCCCTGCATAACCACATCCTGGTCAACGTGCTGGGCTCGAAGAACTTCACCTTCGGTGACGCGCTCAAGCCGTACATCAAGGATGGCGAAGTGCAATTCGACGCGGTGTACGAAGAGGCCATGCGCCATGCGGAGCTGCTCAAGCCCATGATGGCCGATGTCTCCCGCGAGCTGAACGCCGCGCACGCCGAAGGCGCCAACCTGCTGTTCGAAGGCGCGCAGGGCACGCTGCTGGACGTGGACCACGGCACCTATCCCTACGTCACCTCGTCCAACTGCGTCGCCGGCAATGCGGCTGCCGGTTCCGGCGTGGGCCCTGGCATGCTGCACTACATCCTGGGCATCACCAAGGCCTACTGCACCCGCGTGGGCGGCGGTCCTTTCCCCACCGAGCTGGATTGGGAAAAGGAAGGCACGCCAGGCTGGCACATGAGCACCGTGGGCGCCGAAAAGGGTGTGACCACCGGCCGCTCGCGCCGCTGCGGCTGGTTCGACGCCGCGCTGCTCAAGCGCAGCGCCCAGGTCAACGGCCTGTCGGGCCTGTGCATCACCAAGCTCGACGTGCTCGACGGCCTGCAGGAACTGCTGCTGTGCGTGGGCTACGAGCTGGACGGCGAAAAGATCGACCTGCTGCCCATGGGCGCCGACGAGATCGCCCGCTGCAAGCCCATCTATGAATCCATCCCCGGCTGGACCGATTCCACCGTGGGCGTGACCGACTACGACAAGCTGCCGGCCAATGCCCGCCGCTATCTGGAGCGCATCGAGGAAGTGACGGGCGTGCCCATCGCCATGGTTTCGACCAGCCCCGACCGGGATCACACCATCCTGATGCAAAACCCCTACGCCGCCCAGTGAACTGCTGGCGTTTGAACCCCAAGATTGAACCAGGAGCCATTCCATGCTGACGGAAGACGGTCAACACCTGTATGTGAGCTACGACGAATACCACGGACTGATCGAAAAGCTCGCGATCAAAGTGCACCAGTCCGGCTGGGAATTCGACACCATTCTCTGCCTGGCCCGTGGCGGCCTGCGCCCCGGTGACATGCTCAGCCGCATCTTCGACAAGCCGCTGGCCATCATGTCCACCAGCTCCTACCGCGCCGAGGCCGGCACGGTGCAGGGCCATCTGGACATCGCGCGCTTCATCACCACGCCCAAGGGCGAGATTGCCGGCCGCGTGCTGCTGGTCGATGACCTGGCCGATTCGGGCCACACGCTGAATGCCGTGATCGCCATGCTCAAGACCAACTACCCGCCGATCACCGAGCTGCGCAGCGCCGTGATCTGGACCAAGGGCCTGTCGGCTTTCACGCCCGACTACTCGGTGGACTACCTGCCGACCAACCCCTGGATCCACCAGCCTTTCGAGCACTACGACACGCTGCGTCCCGAAAAGCTCATGGAAAAGTGGAAGATCTGAGAGCCGTTGCGCTTTCCAAGGTCCTTGCCTGCAAAGGGAGCCAACCGGCTCCCTTTGTCGTTGTGGCCTGCGTTTTCATGCGTTGTCGTCATGCCTTGATGCAAGTCATGGGTTGGCGCGCTTGTCGCGATATCTCGGGCCAACGTCGCGTAAATGTCGGTTTTTTGCACAGCTTCAAAAGCCGATGCCCTAGAGCGTCCGAGGGCTGAATGGCGCGGCTACACTGCGCAGATTCTCAGAAGGTGGTGCTTTGTGAAACGTCTTTCCGTCGGGCGCTTGGGCGCGGCTGTGGCTTTGGTTGTGGGCGGCGGTGCGCTGGCCTGGCTGGCCGTGGCGTCCCTGCCCGGATCCAAATCGGCCCGTGCGGCCTCAGCCACGCCTGCAGCCGTCCAGGCGCAGGCTGCATCGGCTCAGGCCGCTGCCGTTCCCGCCGCGCCTTCCGTGCCTGCGGCCTCTGCTGCCCCGGTAGCACCAGTTGCGCCTGTTGCGCCTGTTGCGCGTGTCACGCCGCCGCCGCAGACCCAGGGCCCCACGCCCATCTTCGTGCTCAACTCGCTCGATGCCAACATCAGCATCGTGGACCCGGTCACCTGGCAGGAGACGGCCCGCATTCCCACGGGCAAGGAGCCGCACCACCTCTACCTCACGCCTGACGAGAAATCGCTGGTCGTGGCCAATGCGCTGGGCGATACCCTGACCCTGGTCGATCCGCGCACGGGCGAGGTGCAGCGCGTGATCCGCGACATCATCGACCCCTATCACCTGCGCTTCAGCCCGGACATGAAGTGGTTCGTCACGGCGGCCAACCGCCTCAACCACATCGACATCTACCGCTGGGATGGCCAGAACCCGCAGTTGGTCAAGCGCGTGCCCACGGGCAAGACGCCCAGCCATCTCTGGATCGATGCCAGGAGCACGACCATCTATTCCACCATGCAGGACAGCGATGCCCTGGTGGCCATCGACATCGCCACGCAGACCATCAAGGCCCGCGTGCCCACCGGCCCCATGCCGGCCGATCTCTATGGCAGCCCGGACGGCACCAAGCTGTTCATCGGCCTGACCGGCAGCGATGGCGTGGAAGTGTTCGACATCACCGGCCCCGAGCCGCGCAGCGTGGCCCGCATCAAGACAGCCGCTGGCGCCCACGCCATGCGTGCCGCCGGCGATGGCCGCCACCTGTATGTGAGCAACCGCGTGGCCAACACCATCAGCAAGATCGACATGCAGACCAACCAGGTCGTGGCCAGCTACCCGGCCCCGGGAGGCCCGGACTGCATGGACGTTTCCGCCGACGGCCGCTACCTGCTGGTCAGCTCGCGCTGGGCGCGCAAGCTGTCGGTGATCGACACCGTCGAAAAGAAGGTGGTCCAGCAGGTCAAGGTCGGCAAGTCGCCCCACGGTGTCTGGACACTGGCCCACGCGCAGCGCTGATGGACCGCAGACTCTTTGCGCAATCGCTGGCTGGCGCCGCCGCCTTCAGCCTGCTGCGCCCCGCGATGGCCGCAGGGCAGGGCACGGGCTGCGCCAAGACCGTGTACCTGACGTTCGACACGGGCCACATGGGCATTGCCGACCTGGTGGCCGAGGTGCTCAAGCGCCATGGCGTGCCAGTGACCTTCTTTGCCGCCAACGAGCGCACGCAGCAAGGCGACGGCAGCCTGGGCGAGACCTGGGCGCCCTGGTGGCGCGCACGCGCCGCCGAAGGCCATGAGTTCGCCTCGCACACCTACGACCACATGTACTGGCGCGGTGATCTGCGTGCCTCGAAGAACGGTCCGGTCACGGGCTTTCGCGTGCGCCCCTCGGCCGGGCCACGCGCCAACGAGAGCTTCACGGTCGATGCGGCAGGCTATTGCGACGAGATCCGCAGGGCTGCACAGCGGCTGCAGCAGATCACCGGGCGCAAGCCCCTGCCGCTGTTCCGTGCGCCCGGCGGCAAGACCTCGCCCGCGCTGCTGGACGCCGCGCGGCAGGGCGGCTACATGCATGTGGGCTGGTCCAGCGCAGGCTTTCTGGGCGACGAGCTGCCCAGCGACCGCTACCCGAATGCGCAGCTGCTGGCCCAGGCGCTCAAGAACATCCGCAGCGGCGACATCCTGCTGGCCCATCTGGGCATCTGGTCACGCAAGGACCCCTGGGCACCGGCCGTGCTGGAACCTTTGATCACGGGCCTGCTCAAGCAGGGGTTCTGCTTCCGCACGCTGCGGGAGCACCCCGACTATCGGGATTGGATAGCAAAATTCGCATGACGTCCGCGCGCGCAGCGCGGCGGGCGATGGGAGCGTGGTGTGGACTGGTGGATTCAGTGGTTCGGTAATGCGCAGCAGCGCCTGTTCGAGGGCGTTGTCCAGCCTGTGCTCTTTTGGCTGGGACAGGCCAGCCTGCTGGAGGATGCCTACGACGCCACAGGCTGGCTGCTGGTGGGCCTGCTGCAGATCTTCATCATGGTGGCCGTGATCGCGCCGCTGCAGTACTGGCGGCCCGTCGAGCCCGTTACCGACCGGCGCGCCATCCATGTGGACATCATCTATACCGTGGTGCACCGGCTGGGCCTGTTCAGGCTGGCGCTGTTCTTCACGCTGGACCCGCTGTGGGACGAGCTCATGGGCCGCCTGCATGTCTGGGGCCTGCCGAGCTTTCACCTGGACGGTGTCTGGCCCGGCGTGACCGATCTGGCCTGGGTCAGCCTGATCATCTACCTGCTGGCCTTCGACTTCCTCGACTACTGGATACACCGGGGCCAGCACAGCATCGGCTGGTGGTGGAAGCTGCATGCGCTGCACCACTCGCAGCGCCAGATGACGGTCTGGAGCGACAACCGCAATCACCTGCTCGACGATGTGATCCGCGACACCATCATCGTGCTCGTGGCCCAGTTCATCGGCGTGGCTCCAGGCCAGTTCGTGGCCATCGTGGCCTTCACCCAGCTCAGCGAGAGCTTCCAGCATGCCAACCTGCGCGTCTGGTTCGGCACCATCGGCGAGCGGCTGTGGATCAGCCCGCGCTTTCACCGCCGCCACCACGCCATCGGCATTGGCCACGAGCCCATGGCGCCCGTGCGCAACAAGAAGGCGCATGGCAACAACTTCGGCGTGCTCCTGCCCTGGTGGGACATGCTGTTCGGCACCGCCAATTTCGAGCTGCGCTTCGATCCCACCGGCGTGCGCGACCAGGTCCAGCCCAATGCCCAGGGCCAGCTGCGCGACTACGGCCAGGGCTTTTGGGCCCAGCAATGGCGTGGGTTCCTAAGGTTGATGGGTCGCGCTTGAGGCTGGGCTCGGGGTATGCTTGCCGGCATGGGCTTGCTACTCGATTCCTTCTGGCGTGCGACGGCGTATTGCCTGCATAAGCGGGTGATTGCATGGTCGCTGTTTCCCCTGCTCTTCATGGCCATCACGGCCTGGCTGCTGGGTTACTTCTTCTGGGCCGATGCCGTGGTCTGGACGGAAGGAGTCCTGCAGGGCGTGGGCTGGCTGCACACGGTCTGGTCCTGGATGGGCGTGCAATCGCTGCCCGAGCTGGTGGCGCCGGTGCTGGTCGTTCTCTCGGTCACGCCGGTGCTGGTCGTGGTCTCGCTGCTGCTGGTGGCGCTGTTCATGACGCCGGCCCTGGTCGAGCTGGTGGCGCAACGGCGCTTTCCGGCACTCGAGCGCAGGCAGGGTGCCACCCTGATCGGCAGCCTGCTGTGGTCGGCCGGCTCCTCGCTGATCGCCCTGATCGCGTTGCTGGTATCGGTTCCATTGTGGTTCGTGCCTCCCCTGGTGGTGGTGATCCCCCCGCTGATCTGGGGCTGGCTGACCTACCGCGTCATGGCCTTCGACGCGCTGTCTGCCCACGCCAGCAAGCCAGAACGCCGCAGCCTGTTCCTGCGCCACCGCCTGGCGCTGATGCTCATGGGCGTGGTCTGTGGCTACCTGGGGGCGGCTCCGGCCATTGTCTGGGCCTCGGGCGTGGTCTTCGTTGCAGCCTTCTGGATACTGATTCCGGTGGCCATCTGGATCTATGCGCTGATCTTCGCCTTCTCCTCGCTGTGGTTTGCCCATTTCTGCCTGGCGGCGCTGCAGCGCATGCGCGAGGAGGAGCCGGCGCTGCCCGAAGCACCCATCATTCCCTACGCTCCCGACGCGCCGCAAGGCTCCGGCACAGCCCCTGTTCCCCCCACCCCGCAAGAAAAGACCACATGACCCTTCAAGTTGGCGCACTCATCATCGGAGACGAAATCCTGTCGGGCAAGCGTGCCGACAAGCACCTTCCCAAGCTGATCGAGCTGCTGGGCGCGCGTGGCCTGTCCCTGGCCCATGCCGAGTACGTGGGTGACGATAGGGCACGCATCACCGACGCCCTGCGCCGCGCCTTCGCATCGCAGGCCGTGGTCTTCAGCTTTGGCGGCATAGGCGCCACCCCCGACGACCACACGCGCCAATGCGCGGCCGAGGCCCTGGGCGTGCCGCTGGCCCTGCACCCGGAAGCCGTGGCCCTGATCCGCGAACGCATGCGCGATGTGGCCACCGAGGAAGGCAAGCCCTACGAGCCCCAGCGGGCCGACAACCTGCACCGGCTGCAGATGGGCAACTTCCCCGAAGGCGCGCGCATCATCCCCAACGTCTACAACAAGATCCCGGGCTTTTCCTGTTCGGGCGCCAGCGGCACGGTGCACTTCGTGCCCGGTTTCCCTGTCATGGCCTGGCCCATGGTCGAGTGGGTGCTGGAGCAGCGCTACGCCAAGCATTTCCACAGCACGGTGCAGCGGGAGCATTCGGTCATCGTCTACGGCGGCATGGAAGCCACGCTGACGCCGCTGATGGTGGCCATAGAGCGCGACCACCCGGGCGTCAAGGTGTTCAGCCTGCCCAGCGTGGATGATTCCAAGCACGGCCGGCACATAGAACTTGGTGTCAAGGGCGAAGCTGGTGCCGTCACCAAGGCCTGGCCCACGCTGCTGGAAGGTCTGCACTCATTTGGTGCAAGTCTTGGCCCTGAATTGGTGCGCAATATCTGATTTACGGCCCTTCATCCAAATCTGCACCGATTTGGTGAGTGGTCACTCGGGCCGGGCCAGGCTGCAATGTCATCCACAACGCCCACGCAAGGCGGCAGAATCACGGGGCTGGCGCGCCAAGCAGGTGCCAGTCTGCGGGCATGCACTCAATGGATGCAGCCTGGCACGCAAACTGCTTAAGAGTATTTATCTTTTTTGATCAGCCAGATTGGCAGGAGAGATCTGATGGCAAAGACCGTTGCAGACGTGTTGAACATGGTGAAGGAGAACGAGGTCAAATTCGTGGACCTTCGTTTTACGGACACCCGTGGCAAGGAGCAGCACGTCACGGTGCCGGTGTCGCACTTCGACGAAGACAAGTTCACCTCGGGCCACGCCTTCGACGGCTCGTCGGTGGCAGGCTGGAAGGGCATTGAAGCATCGGACATGCAACTGATGCCCGATCCCGCCACCGCGAACATCGACCCCTTCTTTGAAGAGACCACGCTGTTCCTGCAGTGCGATGTGATCGAACCCGGCGATGGCAAGGCCTACGACCGCGATCCCCGCTCGGTGGCCAAGCGTGCCGAAGCCTATCTGAAGGCCTCGGGCCTGGGCGATACCGCCTACTTCGGTCCCGAACCTGAATTCTTCATCTTCGACGGCGTGCGCTGGAACACCGAACCCGGCAGCACCTTCTACGAAATCGAAGAGTACGAAGCCCCCTGGAATTCCGGCGCCAAGTTCGAGTCCGGCAACCGTGGCCACCGTCCGCGCAACAAGGGCGGCTACTTCCCCGTGCCGCCTGTGGACAGCACACAGGACCTGCGCGCCGAGATGGTGCTGCTGCTCGAGCAGCTGGGCATTCCCGTCGAAGTGTTCCACCACGAAGTGGCTGGCGCCGGCCAGAACGAGATCGGCACCAAGTTCTCGACCCTGGTGGAGCGCGCCGACTGGACACAGGTCATGAAGTACGTGATCTGGAACGTGGCCAACACCTACGGCAAGACCGCCACCTTCATGCCCAAGCCCTATCCGGGCGACAACGGCTCCGGCATGCACGTGCACCAGTCCGTCTGGAAGGATGGCAAGAACCTGTTCGCAGGTGACGGCTATGCCGGCCTGTCCGACTTCGCGCTGTACTACATCGGCGGCATCATCAAGCACGCCCGTGCCCTGAACGCCATCACCAACCCCGGCACCAACAGCTACAAGCGCCTGGTGCCCGGCTTCGAGGCTCCGGTCAAGCTGGCCTACTCGGCCAAGAACCGCTCGGCATCGATCCGCATCCCCTACGTGGCCAACCCCAAGGGCCGCCGCGTCGAGGCACGCTTCCCCGATCCGCTGATGAACCCCTACCTGGGCTTCTCGGCCCTGCTGATGGCGGGTCTGGAC
Organism: Delftia sp.; assembly: GCF_059499305.1. Lineage (NCBI taxonomy): Bacteria > Pseudomonadati > Pseudomonadota > Betaproteobacteria > Burkholderiales > Comamonadaceae > Delftia > Delftia sp. Next base: position 58,603 of record NZ_JCABYI010000008.1, on the reverse strand, counting down.
GGCGTGGAAAACAAGATCCATCCCGGCGAAGCCGCGACCAAGGATCTGTACCACCTGCCCCCGGAAGAGGACAAGCTGGTGCCCACGGTCTGCCACAGCCTGGACCAGGCCCTGGAAGCACTGGACGCAGACCGTTCGTTCCTGACCAAGGGCGGCGTGTTCTCGGACAGCATGCTCGATGCCTACATCGAGCTGAAGATGGGCGAAGTGACCCGTTACCGTCAGGCCGTGCACCCGGTCGAGTACGACATGTACTTCTCGCTGTAAGGCGGGTCGGCAAAAAGGCGGCGCAAGCCGCCTTTTTTGCTTTCGGCCAGGACCTGGGTATGCTGGGCGTGGAACCAAAAGGGGTTGTCCCGCTCAAGAAATGACGTCCAGCCCGGAAGATGGAGCGATACTTGCCCGGACAAGCCGGGCCCTTCCGATCTGGCTACCCGAGGGAATGGAATGAAGAAACTGTTTGTGTCGCTGCTGCTGCCGCTGCTGTCGGCAGGAGCCTGGTCCCAGGACGTGATCTACCGCTGCGGCAACGAGTACACCAACAACGTCAGCCAGGCCAAGGCCAAGGACTGCAAGCCGGTGGACGGCGGGCATGTGACGGTGATCCATGGCGGCAGCAAGCCGGCGGCCTCGGGCGGCGGCCAGGCACCGCGCACCTCCGCCGCTCCTGCGGCAGGATCGCCCGCTCCGGCCAAGGTCAACAGCAGCGCCCAGAAGGCCCGCGACTCCGATGCGCGGACCATCCTCGAAAGCGAGCTGGCCCGCGCCCAGGAGAAGCTGACACAGCTGCGTCAGGAGTACAACGATGGCAATCCCCAGCGCACCGCATTGGAGTTGCGCAATCCCCAGGGCTATCTGGAACGTGTCGAGCAGCTCAAGAGCAGCATCTCGCGGCAGGAAGGCGATGTCGCCGGCATCCGCCGCGAACTGGATCGACTTCCCAAGAACTGACGGGCCCGAGCGGCCCATGCGAGCCCGGCCATGATCCAGGACGACCGGCCGGCGCCCCCGGCCTCCTATCAGGCGCTTGATCTGCTGTGCACGCTGATGACCGTGCTCGACGAGCAAGGCGCCGTGCTTTTCGCCAACGCGGCCCTTGAGAACGCATTGGGCCTGTCGCGCCGCATGCTCGAAGGCAGCGAGCTGGCTGCCTGCTTCACCGAGCCGGCCTTGCTGGACAAGGCCTTGCGCGGCGCCCAGGACAACGACTTCGCCGCCCTGCGCTTCGAGGCCAGCCTGCACCGCGTGGGGGGCGATGCGCTTCCTGTGCACGTCACGGTTTCCCTGGCCGAGCGGCCCGGCCATGTGCTGGTGGAGTTCTGGCCGCTGGAGCAGCAGGCCCGCCAGGACCGCGAGGAGCGTTTGCGCGAGCAGGCCCAGGCGCACAAGGAGCTGATCCGCAACCTGGCCCACGAGATCAAGAACCCGCTGGGCGGCATCCGTGGCGCGGCCCAGCTGCTGCAGATGGATCTGGACGCGCCCGAGCTGCGCGAGTACACCGAAGTCATCATCCACGAGGCCGACCGTCTGCAGGCGCTGGTCGACCGGCTGCTGGCGCCGCACCGCCATCCGCACGAGGTCGGTGACGTCAACATCCACGAAGTCTGCGAGCGCGTGCGTTCGCTGGTGCTGGTCGAGCATCCTGCAGGGCTGACCATTACGCGCGACTACGACATCTCCATTCCCGAGTTCCGGGGCGACAGCGCACAGCTGATCCAGGCCGTGCTCAACATCGTCCAGAACGCGGCGCAGGCCTTGCACGAACGCATCGCGGCCGGCGATGCCGAGATCATTTTGAGAACCCGTGTGGCGCGCCAGGTAACTTTTGGTCGCCAACGCTACCGGTTGGCATTGGAATTGCATGTGATCGACAACGGGCCAGGCGTTCCCGATGCCATCAAGGAGCGGATCTTCTATCCGCTGGTATCGGGAAGGGATGGCGGTTCGGGACTGGGGCTGACGCTGGCGCAGACCTTCGTGCAGCGCCACCAGGGGCTGATCGAATGTGAAAGCCAGCCGGGCCGCACGGATTTCCGCATCCTCATTCCCCTGCCTTGAGGCCCACGGAAGTCAACACTGCAACAAGGGAAGGAAGCACCACCAATGAAACCGATCTGGATCGTGGATGATGACCCTTCCATCCGCTTCGTGCTGGAAAAGGCACTGGGCCGGGAAGGCTGGGCAACGCGCAGCTTCGTTCAGGCGCGCGACGTGCTCACGGCACTGTCCGATGTCGATGCCAGCGACCCGGCGCGCCAGCCACCACAGGTGCTGGTCAGCGATATCCGCATGCCCGGCGGCTCCGGCCTGGAACTGCTCGAGCAGATCCGCGCCCAGCAGCCCGGCCTGCCCGTCATCATCATGACCGCGTACTCCGACCTGGACAGTGCCGTCTCGGCCTTCCAGCGCGGAGCCTTCGAGTACCTGCCCAAACCCTTCGACCTGCCCAAGGCGGTGGAACTCATCCGCCGCGCGGTCGAGGAAAGCCTGCGCGAGGACGTGGCCGAGGCACAGGCCCCGCTGCAGGCCGAGATGCTGGGCCAGGCGCCTGCCATGCAGGACGTGTTCCGCGCCATCGGCCGGCTCAGCCAGAGCCAGGTCACGGTGCTGGTCACGGGCGAGTCGGGCTCGGGCAAGGAACTGGTGGCGCGCGCGCTGCACAAGCACTCGCCCGTGGCGGGCGGCCCCTTCGTGGCCATCAACACCGCCGCCATCCCCAAGGACCTGCTGGAGTCCGAGCTGTTCGGCCACGAGCGCGGCGCCTTCACGGGCGCACAGACCCAGCGGCGCGGCCGCTTCGAGCAGGCCGAGGGCGGCACGCTCTTTCTCGATGAAATCGGCGACATGCCTTTCGACCTGCAGACGCGCCTGCTGCGTGTGCTGTCGGACGGGCATTTCTACCGCGTGGGCGGCCACCAGGCCGTCAAGGCACATGTGCGCGTCATCGCCGCCACCCACCAGGACCTGGAGCAGCGCGTGCGCAACGGCGCCTTCCGCGAGGATCTGTTCCACCGTCTCAACGTCATCCGCCTGCGCCTGCCCGCGCTGCGCGAGCGCAACGAAGACGTGCCCATGCTGGCACGCCACTTCCTGCAGCAAAGCGCGCGGCAGCTGGGCGTGGAGCCCAAGCGCATGGGGGTCGATGCCATGCAGCGGCTGCAGTCGTTCGCCTTTCCCGGCAACGTGCGCCAGCTGGAGAACATCTGCCACTGGCTGACCGTCATGGCGCCAGCCCAGGTCATCTCGGTCAAGGACCTGCCTCCCGAGGTGCTGGGCGAGGCAGCGCCACCCGTGGGCGGCGGCAATGCCGGCGTGCCCGCACCGGTGGTGCTGTCGCATGCGCCGGCCGTGGCGGAAGAGGGAGTGGGCCGCATCGCCATGCCAGCCCCGTCGCTGGCCCAGCCGCATGACGGGGGGCTGGCCACGTCCGACCTGGACTGGGTGCATCTGCTGGGGCAGCAGGCGCGCCAGCTGCTGGAGCACACCCAGGCCCAGGGGCATGGCGAGGTCTGGGACCAGCTGTCCCGCCGCTTCGAGGCGCAGTTGATCCGCTCGGCCCTGGCCGTCACCCACGGCCGCCGGGTCGAGGCCGCCCAGCGCCTGGGCATAGGCCGCAACACCATCACCCGCAAGCTGCAGGAGCTGGGCATGGACGAGGACGCCTTCGAGTAAGGCAAGCCGGCGGGCGGCCGGGCCCTTGCCTTGGCAAGGGTCCGGCTCCTACAGGCCGGCGCCCGGGGTGCTGACGGGCCGGGCCGCCCGGGCTTGGGACAATGGAGTCCTCTTCGCTGGAACGGCCTACGTCCCGACCTATCGTGCCCACAGTCCTCTCCAACCTCTGGCAAAAGGCCAAACCCGCCCGCCCGGGCGTGATGTACCCATCGACACCGCGCAAGCTCGGCGAGCCGGTCGATGCGTACTGGCATGACCGCTATTTCCTGGAGCCGTACTTCGTGCCGGGGCGCGGCTACGACCAATACCGGCCCGCCTATGCACTGGGCTGGAAGGCTTCCCTGTCGCCGGAACACGCGCAGCAGGATTTCGAGTCCGCAGAAGCCCGGCTGGAAGAACGCTGGGAGCAGGAACGGGGCGGCAGCCTGCTGCACTGGAACCAGGTGCGTGAGGCCGTGGAGGCCTCCTGGCTGCAGGCGCGCCGGCGCACGCCCGCACAGCCTGCGGCTTCCACGCTGGAACTGCAGACCACGGCGCTGCTCAATGCCGTGCTGGCCCTGGGTCGCCAGGCCCATGTCCGGTTGGGCGAATGCATGGATCCCATGCCCCAGGGACTGATAGGCCAGGTACTGGCGCGCCACTTCAATGCCAGCCAGGTCCTGGTCGATGACCTGGAACGCGCCATCGACGCCAACGGCGGCGTGGTGCTGCCCGTGCGCGACAGCCGTGCCGCGCTGCGTCGCAACGCCTTCTGGGACGGGCTGCTGGGCAGGGAAGAGGGCGCGGACTACGTGCTGGACCAGGCAGAGTCCTGCCAGCAGCAATGGCTGAGCGCCTATGAAGCCGCCGAGCAGGCACGCCTGCCCAGGGCGCTCAGCGAGATTCTCCACCGCCAGTCCCTGATGCTGCGCGGCCATATCGAGGCCATCCACTGGCTGCGCTGCTACATGCTGTAGCGCAAGTCTGAAAGCCTAGCCCAATGTCACGACGACCGGCGCATGGTCGCTGGGCTGAGGGTTCTTGCGCGGCGCGCGGTCCACGATGCAGGCGGTGACGCTGGGACGCAAGGCCTCGCTGACCAGGATGTGGTCGATGCGCAGGCCCCGGTTCTTCTGGAAACCCAGCATCCGGTAGTCCCACCACGAATAGCTTTTCTCGGGCTGGTCGAACATGCGGAAGGCATCGGTCAGGCCCAGCTGCAGCAGCGCCTGGAAATGCGTGCGCTCTTCCACCGTGTGGTGGATCGTGTCCTTCAGGCCGATGGGATCGTAGGAGTCGCGGTCCTCGGGGGCCACGTTGAAGTCGCCCACCAGCACCAGGCGCGGATGGGCTGCCATCTCGCTTTTCACCCAGTCCTGCAGCGCCTGAAGCCAGCGCATCTTGTAGGCGAACTTGTCGGTGCCCGGCGCCTGCCCATTGACGAAGTAGCCGTTGATCAGGCGCACCGGGCCGCCTTCGGCATCGAGGGTGGCGGCAATGATGCGGGCCTGCTCGTCATCCAGGCCCGGGATATTGCGCACCACGTCGTGCACCGGCGTGCGCGTCAGCCAGGCCACGCCGTTGTAGGTCTTCTGTCCATGGCTGACCGCGTGGTAGCCGGCTTCCAGCAGCGCCTGCAGCGGAAACTTGTCGTCGGTGAGCTTGAGCTCCTGCAGCGCCAGCGCATCGACAGGATTGGCCTGCAGCCAGGCCAGCACCTGCGGCAGGCGCACGGACAGGGAGTTGACGTTCCAGGTGGCGATTTGCATAAATAAATCCAATTAAATCAAATGGTTGCGTGATTTTTCGATGGCTGCTCTTGTGGTGGTTGCCAGCCTGTTCACCCGAAAAATCATGCCCTTGCCGCAGCAGTCAGCCCCTATTTTGATGCGCGATTGCGCTTGGGTGTTTTTCAGGCGATTCGGCAGCGCGGCTGTCAGCCCTGGCTTCGGCCAGCGTATCGGCATGCGGGGCCGTTGACGTGATGGGACCTGCCTCGCCACGACCTTCATGGCACCGGGCAGACCTTGAATCAGATTGATCTGATTTCATCTCGGATGAAAGGTCCCTATGATTGAAAATTTACCAAGGAAATGCGGCCTTGGAATTTTTTATTATCCGGAGGTATTCAAAATGCATATATTCGCAGGTGCTTTTTGCAGAATAAACAAGGCTGTCATGATATTTATTTTGGCAATGATGGCCACCTCCGCATGGTCCCAATGCGAAATTAAAGATACAAGTGATGGGGCAGGCTATTACAAGTATGTGTTCAGTAATTTCAATCCCCCAGAATTCAATCCCACTGTGGCCAAGAACACGGTGATTTACTCAAAAGCCGCTGTGGCGGTACTGAGTAATGGGGTTGGCAAGAGATTGATGAATTGTAAGCAACGGGTCATGGGCTATAGCGTAGGTAAATCTACACCAGTCAATAATATATACCCGACGACAGTCGAGGGTATTGGAATGAGGGTTTCGACTATACATGGTGCTGCGCCTGTAAGTACTTCGGAGCATTCCGATCACCCCGGATCTTTTGCATATCAATTTTCCGATGTCAAAGTTGAGTTGATCAAGACCGCAGATGGCGATATCACTGCAGGTGGCGTGCTGGACAGCGATTTCCTGTATGAACGCGCGACTGATGCATCTGGCCAGATTCTCGCTCAATACAGCTTTTCCTCGCCCGTCGTCCTCCGGCCCAGGGTGCCCACTTGTACCCCACAGGCGCCGGAGCCCGTGCGCATGGCCCAGACTGTCGCTCAAAAACTCACCTCAATCGGCTCCACCGGTGCTCCCCGCTCCTTCCTCATCTCGTTGTTGTGCAAGGGCGGCATCCCAGGTTCGTTGACCAACGCCTATGTCACGCTGACGGACGTGGAAAATCCTGCAAATATCGGGAATGTTTTGACCCTGTCCAAAACCTCGGTGGCAAAAGGTGTGGGTGTGCAGATCCGCAAGGATGACCAGATACTGGGCTTTGGCCCGGACTCCAATGCCGCCGGCAACAGGAATCAATGGTTTGCAGGGTCTGTTGCCTACGGGCAGGAGCGGTTGGATATCCCGCTGACGGCGCGCTATGTCAAGACCGGAGAGAACGTGACCATAGGCAGTGCCAATGCGGCGGCGACCTTCACCATCAGCTACCAGTAGTTCCCCCTGATCCCTTGCGCTTTCGGTCTGACCGCTGCCAGGCCATTCAGCGTGGTCAGGCAAGTCTGCGGGTGCGCGGCCATGCCCGCAGAATACGCAGATGCTTGATCTACTCGTCATTCACGCCACGCTGCCCGACGGCCGCCAGGACATGTCCATCGCCGTGCAGGGCGGGCGCATCGTCGAGGTCGCGGCGGGCCTTTCAGCGCCTGCCCACCAGGTGGTCGATGCACAGCACCAGCTGGTGTCGCCTCCCTTCGTCGATCCGCATTTCCACATGGATGCCACGCTGAGCCACGGCCTGCCGCGCGTCAACCGCAGCGGCACGCTGCTGGAGGGCATAGCGCTGTGGGGCGAGCTCAAGCCGCTGCTCACGGCCGAGGCGCTGATCTCGCGCGCGCTGGAGTATTGCGACTGGGCGGCGGCCAAGGGGCTGCAGGCCATCCGCAGCCATGTGGATACCAGCGATGCCCGCCTGCTGGCCGTCGATGCGTTGCTGGAGGTCAAGCGCCAGGTGGCTCCCTATATCGACCTGCAGCTGGTGGCGTTTCCGCAGGACGGCGTGCTGCGCTCGCCCGGCGGCGTCGCCAACCTGCGGCGGGCGCTGGACAAGGGCGTGGACGTGGTGGGTGGCATTCCCCACTTCGAGCGCACCATGGCCGAGGGTGCCGACAGCGTCAGGCTGCTGTGCGAGCTGGCGGCCGAGCGCGGCCTGCTGGTGGACATGCACTGCGACGAGTCCGACGACCCGCTGTCGCGCCACATCGAAACCCTGGCCTTCGAGGCGCAGCGCCTGGGCCTGCAGGGCCGCGTCACGGGCTCGCACTGCACCTCCATGCACAGCATGGACAACTACTACGTGAGCAAGCTGCTGCCGCTGATCGCCGAAAGCGGCGTGGCCGTGATTGCCAATCCGCTGATCAACATCACGCTGCAGGGCCGCCAGGACAGCTATCCCAAGCGCCGCGGCATGACGCGCGTGCCCGAGCTGCTGGCCGCAGGCGTCAACGTGGCCTTCGGCCATGACTGCGTGATGGACCCGTGGTACGGCATGGGCTCGGGCGACATGCTGGAGGTCGCCCACATGGGCCTGCATGTGGCGCAGATGACCGGCCAGGACGGCATGCGCGACTGCTTCGACGCCGTGACCACGCGCGCGGCGCGTGTGATGCACCTGGACGGCTATGGCATCGAGGCCGGCTGCGATGCCAGCTTCGTGCTGCTGCAGGCGCGCGATGCGGCCGAGGCGATACGGCTGCGCGCCACGCGCCTGAAGGTGTTCCGCAAGGGCCGGTTGCTGGCCGAGGCGCCTGCTGCAACGGCTGCGCTGCATCTGCCGGGCCGCCCGGCAAGAATCGACTGGCGGCGCTGAACCGGCGCTGAACCGCCGGCGCGCTGGCGCCGGCCTCAGGCGCCGGCCAAGCTGGCCTCGCGCACGATGGTCTGCAGGGCCACCAGGTCCCTCACCACCAGGCCCTGGGCTTCCACGCGAATGCAGGCGTCGCGCTCCATGCGCTTGAGCTCCTGGTTCACGCGCTGGCGCGAGGCGCCCAGCAACTGGGCCAGCTCCTCCTGCACCAGTTGCAGGCCTATGCGCAGCTCGCGCGGGTCGTCCAGCACCTGTGTGCCGTAGCTGCGCGACAGGTGCAGCAGCTGCTTGGCCAGGCGTGCGCGCAGGGGCAGGGTGTTGAGGTCTTCCACCAGCCCGTAGGTCTGGCGTATGCGGTGGGCCTGCAGGCGCAGCAGGGCGTCGTAGAACTCCACATGCGTGGCCAGGATGGCGTGGAAGCTCTCCTTGTCCACGCACAGCAGCGTGGTGTCGCCGTGGGCATAGGCATCGCGCGTGCGCGGCTCGTCAAGAAAGGTGGACATGGCGCCGAACCAGGCGCCCGGCTCCACATAGGCCAGCGTGGTCTGCCGACCCGACAGGCTGGTCGAGCTCATGCGCACGGCGCCCTGCGCACAGGCATACCACCTGTGCGGCACATCGCCGCGTGCATAGATCAGTGCCCCGTCCTTGAGCCGCCGGACCGTGGTCTGGCGCAGGATGTCATGGCGCAGCGAGGGCGAGAGGCTGCAGAACCACTGGCCGGAATTGATGGCCTCGCGCTCGGCGGGGGTGAGCATGGGCTCGTGGGTACTCGTTTGCAAACCGCTTGTCTCCAATCGGCCGCAATTTTAGGGCGTGCGGGCCTGCGGATAGGCGTGCAATTGCTCGCGCAGCAACTGCACGAAGCAGTCGGCCCTTTCGGTGGGGGCGTATTGGGGCGGCAGGGCCAGCACCACCTCCACCGCGCAGGCTGGCAGCAGTGGCAGCACACGCAGGTCGCGCGCGAACACCGAGGCCACGTAGGGGTTGACCACGCCCAGCCCCAGCCCTTGGGCGGCCAGGGTGCAGATGGTGGAGGAGTAGGTGGTCTCCATGGTGGAGCCGGCTTCTATTCCGTGTTCCTGCATGGTGTGGCGCAGTTGCAGGTAGATGTCGTCATCGGCGTTGAGCGTCAGCAGCAGCTGGCCCTGCAGGTCGCGCACATGCAGCCGTGTGCGCGTGGCCAATGCATGGTCCGGGTGCATGACGCAGACGGCGCGGCTGCGGTGCAGCACGGTGGCGTCCAGCTCGGGCGTGCTCAGCGCCATGGTGCTGACCACCAGGTCGAAGTGGCCATGCAGCAGGCCCTCGCGCAAGGGCGTGGAGCCCAGGGTCTGCAGGCTGATGTGGGTGCCCGGGTAGCGCTGCGCGAAGCTGCGCACCACGGCCGGGATCACGCTCAGGCCCAGGGCCGGCGTGCAGCCTATGCGCAGCGTGCCGGCGCCGGACTGGCGCAGTGCGGCCAGGTCGCGCTCTATGCGCTCGCGCCCCAGGAAATGCTGCTGCACGGTGGCGAACAGTTCCACGGCCTCGGCCGTGGGGCGCAGGCGGCCCTTGTGCATGTCGAACAGCTTGAGCCCTGCGGCCGCCTGCATCTGGGCCAGCAGCCGGCTGACCGAAGGCTGCGTGGTGTGCAGCAGCCGCGCGGCGGCCGTGGTGGTGCCGGTCTGCATGACGGCGCGGAAGGCCTCGATCTCTCGGGAGCTCAGGGGTCTGGACATGGCGGTTCGGTCCTGCTCGGGGTGGCTGGCAATGTATATCTTTTCTGTATAGAGGCCACGGAAAAATGCATTTTTCCAAAGATGCCCCGCTTTCTACACTGGCCTCATTGCATCGTTTGCCCAGGCGCAGCAGCGCCATCGAAAGGATTCCATGATCAAGACAAGCGCAGGCCGCAAAGCCGCCATGCTCGCTGTGGCCATCTCCGCCTCGTTGGCTGGCACGGCACCAGTCGCCGCCATCGCGCAGGATGGCTTTCCCCAGCCGGGGCGCCAGCTGCGCATCATCGTGCCGTTCACTGCAGGCGGCAGCTCCGACGTGCAGGCACGCATGCTGGCCGACCGCCTGAGCCGGCTCTGGGGCCAGCCGGTGGTGGTGGAAAACAAACCCGGCGCGGGCGGTCATCTGGGAGGCCGATATGTGGCCGATCAGCCGGCCGACGGCTACACGCTGATGGTGGGCTCCATCGGCCTGCATGCCGCCTATGGCGTGTACGGCAAGCTGGCCTATGACCCCGCAAAGGATCTGCGCGTGGTGACCGTGCTGGCCGAGATGCCGCATGTGGTGGTGGCCACGCCCAGCCTTGCCGCCAGCAACCTGGCCGAGCTGACGGCGCTGGCCAAAAAGGCGCCTGGCACGGTCAACTTCGGCTCGGCCGGCGTGGGCTCGTCGGTGCACATGATGGGTGAGCTGTACAAGCTGCAGGCGGGCGCGCCCATCGTGCACGTGCCTTATCGCGGCAGCTCGGCCGCGATCAACGACCTGCTGGGCGGCCAGATCCAGCTCATGTTCGAGAACCCGCCCACGGTGCTGTCGCACATACGCGGCGGCAAGCTCAAGGCGCTGGCCGTCACGGGCAGCCAGCGACTGCCGGCCCTGCCGGACGTGCCCACGGCGGCCGAGTCCGGGCTCAAAGACTTTGTGGCCACCTCCTGGACCACGGTGGCCGTCTCCTCCAAGGTGCCCGAGGCCATCGTCAAAAAGCTCAATGACGACATCCGAAAGGTCGTGGCCACGCCCGAGTTCCGCAAGGGCCTGCAAGAGCAGGGCATGAGCGCCGTCGCCAACAGCCTGCCTGAGGCGCAATCCTTCGTTGCCCGCGAAAAGCAGCGCTGGGACCGCGTGATCGCCGAAGGCCACATCTCCGCCCAATGAAACGCTCCATGACTTCGAACACCCCCGCATCCTTCGTCCCCTGCCGCCGCCTGGGCGATGGCCGCCAGCACCACTTTTTCGGCTACTACAACAAGTCCAGCTGGGACCGCAGCAATCGCCTGGTGCTGGCGCAGCAAACGCCGTGGATGGACCAGTACCTCACGCCCCAGGCGCGGGCGTCCATCGGCTACTTCGATACCGAAAACGGCGACCGCTTCCACGCCGTGGGCGAGACCGGCGCCTGGAACTGGCAGATGGGCAGCCAGCTGCAGTGGCTGGACGGGCTGGCGGGCCGCCAGCTGATCCACAACGACAGGACGGCAGATTCCGGGGGGCGCTATCCGGGCTTCGGCTCCGTGGTCATCGATGTGGACAGCGGCGCGCGGCGCACCCTGCCCATGCCCGTCTATGTGGTGGCGCCCAGCAGTGCCTGGGCGCTGTGCGTGGACTACCGGCGCCTTTACATCACGCACGAAACCATTGGCTACAGCGAAGAGGGTGGTCCCTTCGCCTTGCCCCTGGCGCCCGAGGAAGACGGCATCTGGCGCATGGAGGTCGCGACGGGCGAGGCAAGGCTGCTGGCCAGCTATGCGCGCCTCAAGGCATTTCATCACCGCACATCGATGGACAAGGCCATCCACTGGGTCAGCCATATCGAGGTCAACCCGTCTTCCTCGCGCATTCTTTTCCTGCACCGCTGGACCGAACGCGTCAAGGACGAAACCTGCTTTCTGCACCGCCTCATCACCATGGCGCCTGATGGGTCCGACATGCGCCTGCTCGAATGCTCGGACCATCCGCTGCCCCAGCTGGCCGACGACTTCGACCCGATGGCCGTGGGCACGTTCGACTACGAAAAGTCCGAATACCAGATCTCGCATCCGCTGTGGCAGGACGACAGCCACATCATTGTGTGGGGCCCGCATGCCGGGGAGATCCACTATCACCTCTATGACGATGTGGACGGCGGTGACGTGCAGGTGGTGGGCGCAGGCGTGCTGGTGGAGAACGGCCACATGAGCTTCTCGCCCGTGGACACGCGCTGGCTGCTCAGCGACACCTATCCCGACGACCGAACGCACGAGCGCTTCCTTTTCCTGTACGACATGCACACGGGCGAGCGCCACGACCTGGGCTGCTTCTACGCCTCTCCCGATCTCAGCAAGGAAAACCGCTGCGACCTGCACCCGCGCTGGAGCCGTGACGGGCGCCAGGTCTGCATCGACTCCGTGCACGAGCACCAGCGGCAGATGTATGTGCTGGATGTGTCGGGGATCGTGGAGGCCCCGAGATAGCTATTTGCGGGGCCTTGGAACCTCAGTGCCCCCAGCGCAGCACCAGCGGATCGAGCCGCCGTGCAATGTCCAGCAACTGGCGGCGCACCTCGGGGTGCATGGGCGGCCAGGGCGCGCGCGGCGCGTCGCAGGCGATCACGCCGCCGGCCTTCATCAGCGCCTTGGCGGCCAGGAAGCCGGCCTGGCGGTTTTCGTGGTTGATCAGGGGCAGCCAGCGCTGGTAGAGGGCGAATGCGGTGTCGGGGTCGCCGTTTCTGTGGGCTTCGATGATGGGGCGTATGCCGTCGGCAAAGCCGCCGCCCGTCATGGAGCCCGTGGCGCCGGCCTCCAGGTCGGCCAGCAGGGTGATGGCTTCCTCGCCGTCCCAGGGGCCTTCGATGGCCTCGCCGCCCAGGGCGATGAGTTCGCGCAGCTTGCCGGCGGCGCCTGCGGTTTCCATCTTGAAGTAGCAGACCTGCTCGATCTCGCGGGCCATGCGCGCGAGGAAGGCGGGGGACAGCGGCGTGCCTGCGGCCGGCGCGTCCTGCACCATGATGGGAATGGCGATGGCATCGGACACGGCCTGGAAGAAGCCCTGGATCTGGGGCTCGCCGAAGCGGAAGGTGGCGCCGTGGTAGGGCGGCATGACCATCACCATGGCCGCACCCATGTCCTGCGCGCGGCGGCTTCGCTCGGCGCACACGCGCGATGAGGTGTGCGTGGTGGTGACGATCACGGGCACGCGGCCCGCCACATGTTCCAGCGCCGTGCGCGTGAGGACCTCGCGCTCGTCATCGGCCAGCAGGAACTGCTCGGAGAAGTTGGCCAGGATGCACAGGCCGTCCACGCCCGAGTCGATCATGAAGTCCAGGCAGCGCCTCTGGCTGGCCAGGTCGAGCGTGCCGTCCTCGTGGAAGGTGGTGGGTACCACGGGGAAGATGCCGCTGTAGCGCGGCCGAGAAATTCCGGGCATGGCGTGCTCCCTCATTCGACGATGCGGAACTGGTCCAGGTACTCGGTCTTGAGCGTGAGGCCCAGGCCCGGCACATCGTCCCTGAGCTGCAGGAAGCCGTTCTCGGCCACGGGCTCGCCGTCGAAGATGTACCAGAACAGCTCGTTGCCCACTTCCACGTCGAAGATGGGGAAGTACTCGGCCATGGGCGAGGCCAGCGTGCTCATGGTCAGGTGGTAGTTGTGCATCTGGCCCGCATGCGGGATCACGGGCACGCTGAACGCCTCGCACAGTGCATTGATCTTGTGCGCGGCCGTGATGCCGCCCACGCGGTTGGTGTCGTACTGCACGACGCTGACGGCCTTCTTGTCCAGCAGCTGCTTGAAGCCGTAGAGGCTGAACTCGTGCTCGCCGCCCGAGATCGGAATGCTGCTGAGGCGGCTGAGTTCGGCGTAGCCGTCGATGTCGTCGGCGATCACGGGCTCCTCCAGCCAGCGCGGCTCGAACTTCTCCAGCTTGGGCAGCATGCGCCTGGCGTACTCCAGGTTCCAGCCCATGTAGCACTCCAGCATCAGGTCGCAGTCGTAGCCTATGACTTCGCGCACGGCCTCGACCGAGCGCAGGTTCTCGCGCACGCCTTCCTGCAGATGGGCCGGGCCGTAGCCGAAGCGCATCTTGAAGGCCTTGAAGCCCTGGTCCAGGAATTTTTGCGCCTCTTGCTGCATGGCCTTGAGGTCGGTGCGGTAGAGCTTGCTGTAGTAGCAGGGAATCCTTTGCTTGGTGCGCCCGCCCAGCAGCTTGAACACGGGCTTGTTCACGCTCTTGCCCAGGATGTCCCAGATGGCCAGGTCCACGGCCGAGATGGCGGCCATGGTCACGCCCTTGCGGCCCCAGGCGTGCGTGGCGCGGTACATGCGCTGCCACAGGTATTCGTAGTCCCACGGGTCGTGGCCGATGACCAGGGGCGCCAGGTACTCGTCGATGATGGCTTTGGCGATGCGCGGCGCCAGCGCCACGTTGCCCAGGCCGACGATGCCGTCGTCGGTCTCGATCTCCACCACCGTCCAGGAATGGAAGCGGAAGGTGGACATGGTCTCCTGCGGCGCATAGAGCAGGTCCATGGCGTTGGAGCAGAAGTTGCCCTGGGGCGGCACGGTCTTGCCTTGCCATTCGTAGACGCGGGAGCGGACGGATTTGATTTTCATGATGGTGAGGGCGGGGGAGTGAAGTCAGTCAGGACAGGCGCGCGGCGCCCATGCGGCAGGCGATCAGGAAGGCCTGCCAGGTGGCCTCCACGCTGGCCCGGCCCTGGCCCGCGATGTCATAGGCCGTGCCGTGGGCCGGCGTGGTGATGGGGATCGGCAGGCCGCCCTGCACGGTCACGCCGCGCGAGAAGCCCAGCAGCTTGATGGCGATCTGGCCCTGGTCGTGGTACATGGTCACGATGGCCTGGTACTCGCCGGCCTGGGCCTTCAGGAAGATGGTGTCGGCCGGGAAGGGGCCGTGGAACGGGTCGGGCGTGGGCCAGTCGCGGGCCTGCAGCGCGCGCACGGCCGGCGCGATGATGTCGATCTCCTCGCGCCCGCAGGTGCCGCCGTCGCCGTTGTGCGGGTTGAAGCCCGCAATCGCCACCTTGGGGGCTGCCATGCCGCTGGCCAGCAGCGCGCGGTAGATCAGCTCGGCCGCCTGGGCGATGCGCTCCTGGCTCAGATAGCTGGCCACGTCCCTGAGCGGCACATGGGACGAAATGCGCGAGGTCCACAGATCGCCCAGCGTGTTGAATTCGCAGAAATAGCCGCTCACACCCAGGTACTCGGCAAAGTGGTGCAGCTCGTCCTCATGGCGCAGGCCGCCCAGCTTCATGGCCTGCTTGTTGAGCGGCGCAAAGCAGATGGCGTCGATCTGGCCGGCCTGGGCCGCGTCCATGCACCGGTCCAGCACCTGCAGCACCGAGCGCCCGCCTGCGGCTTCGGCACGGCCTGGGTGCACGGCATCGGGGGCCACCGTGTCCAGGGCCAGGAAGGCGGGCAGTGCAGTATCGGTGCGGCCCCGTGCAAGGGCCATGCTGGCGATGGGCGCGGTGGCCACCTGCAGGCCCGCGATGCGCTGGCCCTGCTGCCACAGCCAGGGGTCGCCGGCCAGCACGATGTTGGCCTTTTGCATGGCCTCGGGCCGCGCCAGCAGGCGTGCGATCAGTTCGGCGCCTATGCCGGCGGGATCGCCCAGGGTCAGGGCGACGACGGGAAGTTCGGATGCGGGCATGTGCGGCTCAGTCGATCTTGATGTGGTTCTTGCGGATGATTTCGCCAAAGCGCTGGTACTCGGCGTTGTGCAAGGCAATGAACTCCGCCTGGCCCATGGGCTGCAGCTCGGCGCCCACGGCCTCCAGGCGCGTGCGCGTCTCGGGCAGGGCCAGCACCTTGTTGACTTCGTCGTGCACCCGGGCCTGCACGGCGCGGGGTGTGGCCGCTGGCATGTAGATGCCGTACCAGGCGCCTATCTCCACGCCGGGCAGGCCGGCCTCGGCCAGCGTGGGCACCTGGGGCAGTTGGGCGTTGCGCCGGGCCGATGTCACGCCCAGGGCGCGCAGCTTGCCGGCCTTGATCTGGCCGATCACCGAAGGCATGGTGTCGAAGCTCATCTGCACCTGGCCGCTGACCAGGTCCACCAGGGCGGCGGCGCTGCCCTTGTAGGGCACGTGGGTCAGTTCAATGCCGGCCGCGTCCTTGAACATC
Organism: Delftia sp.; assembly: GCF_059499305.1. NCBI lineage: Bacteria > Pseudomonadati > Pseudomonadota > Betaproteobacteria > Burkholderiales > Comamonadaceae > Delftia > Delftia sp. The sequence continues at coordinate 42,592 of NZ_JCABYI010000008.1, read as the reverse complement.
TCGGCCGCGATGTGCTGGGTGCTGCCCGTGCCGCTGCTGGCGAAGTTGATCCTGCCGGGCTCCTTGCGGGCCAGGGCGACCAGTTCCTGCACCGAGTTGGCGGGCAGATTGTTGCCCACCACCAGCACATTGGGCACTGCGCCCACATAGGCCACCGGCACCAGGTCGCGGTTGCTGTCGTAGCCCAGCTTGAGCAGGTGCGGGGCAATGGCATGGGCCGTGACCACTCCCATCACCATGGTGTGCCCGTCCGTGGACTTGGCCGTCATGTCCACGGCCAGGGTGTTGGAGACGCCGGGGCGGTTTTCCACGATCACGGGCTGGCGCAGCAGCGGCGCGAGCCGGTCGGCCACGGCGCGTGCCATGGCATCCGTGCCGCCGCCCGGGGCCGAGCCCACCAGCATGCGCACGGGCCGCGCGGGCCAGTCGGGCGGGGTTGGCGGGGTTTGAGCGGTGGCGAGCGAGGGCAGCAGGGCGGCTGCGGCCAGCAGGATGCGGCGTTGCATGTCTTGTCTCCGGTGCTTTTGTTGTGGGTCCATGCTAGGCAGGCAATTGATTGCCGTAAACTGAAAATTGCTGATGAATGGATAACTCCAGGCAATCAATTCAAAGGGACTTCCATGGGCTCCATCGACCGCAGGGACAGCACGCCGCAACTGCTCAACCGCCTGCGCATGCGGCAGGTGGCGCTGATGCTGGCCATAGAGGAGCAGGGGACGCTGCGCGGCGCTGCAGCCCGGCTGGGCCTGAGCCAGCCGGCGGCCACCAAGATGCTGCATGAGCTGGAAGGCGCGCTGGGCCTGCCGCTGTTCGAGCGCGTGGGCCGCGGCCTGCAACTGAACGCCGCCGGCGAGCGCGTGACGGGCTACTTCCGCCACCTGCGCGGCGGCATGGAGGCGCTGAACCGCGAGCTGCAGGAACTGCGCGAAGGCAGCGCGGGGCGGCTGGCCGTGGGCAGCATCATGGCGGCGTCGCCGGGCCGCCTCACGCAGGCGCTGCTGGCGCTCAAGCGCCAGTGGCCGCTGTTGTCCATCGAGGTGGCCGTGGACACCAGCGACCGGCTGCTGGCGCAGTTGCAGGACGGGGTGCTGGAGGTGGTGGTGGGCCGTCCGGCCGGGCCGTCCGACGCGGATCACCGGTTTTGCTCGCTCGATGATGAGGCCCTGTCCATCATCGCGGGCTGCAGCCATCCGCTGGCGCGTGCCCGCAGCGTGGGCTTTGCGCAGTTGCAGGCCTATGGCTGGGTGCTGCAGCCGCCGGGCAGCCCCATGCGCGCGCTGATCGACCAGGAGTTCCAGGCCCACGGCCTGCCGCTGCCGCGCGGCCTGATCGAGACGGGCTCCATCCTCACCACCATGAACCTGGTGCGCAACTCCGATCTGGTGGCCGTGATACCGCAGGCCGTGGCCCGCGACCATGCCGAGCACGGCATGGTCCGCATCCTGCCCTACCGCATGCGCCGCAACCTGCAGTCCTACGGCAGCCTGGTGCGCCGCGACCGGCCGCTGAGCCAGGCGGCCGCCAGCTTTCTGGCGCTGTTGCACGGGCAGGAGCCGCCGCCGGCATCCGCGCCCTAGCCGATGTACCGCACCAGATGCGGGCTGACCCGCTTGCAGTAGCTCTTGCAGACGCGGCGCAGCACCTGGGCGGTGTCGGTGACGCCGGGCGGCGGGCTCTTGGGGTACCAGGTGGTGATGCGAAAGGAGGGTGGCGTGGGCAGATCCAGCTCCACCAGCTCCCCGCTTGCCAGCTGCGGCGCCACCAGCATGCCGTGCATGATGGCGACGCCCAGGCCCTCGCGCACCAGCGAGACCAGCGCCGCCAGCGAGGGCGATCCCGAGATGCGCAGATCGCTGGAGACCATGCCGCTTTGCACGGCCAGTTGCTGTGCCATGGCCACGGCCTGCTCGTAGGGGCCGGTGCCGCGCATCTGTGTCAGCAATTGCTTGCCCAGCGCCTTGTGCAGTCCATCCTTCCTGGGCACCAGGCCCCGCCTGGCAATCCAGTGCACGGGCACCTCCAGCAGGTTCTCGACCACGGCGAACTGGGGGTCCACGCCGCTGCCGGTGCGCACGATCAGGTCCAGGTCGCGCCGCATCATCTGCTCCGACAGGTGGGTGCTCAGATCGACGGTCAGGTCCAGCTCGATGTGCGGCAGGCTGGCGCCCATCGCCTTGACGAATTCGGGCAGGAAGGTGTGTACCGCCGTCTCCAGCACGCCGACCCGCAGGCGGCAGCCGATGGCGTCGTCGGACCTGGCGGCACGCTCCAGGGTGCGTGCGGCTTCAATGACGGCCTCCGCATGCCGCAGCAAGCGGGCGCCGGCGTCGGTGATCTGCAGCGTCTTGCGGTCCCAGTGGAACAGGGTCACGCCCAGGTCCGACTCCAGCCCGCGTATGCGCATGGAGACGGCGCCGGGGCTGGCATGCACCAGTTCGGCCACGCGGCGCACGCTGCCGATGCGTGCCAGCAGCACAAAGGTTTCCAGAAAGCGGATGTTCATGGGGGTCTGCGCGGGCTGTGGTGGCTGTTCAGTTTTTCTGGGAGAGGCTGCGCACAATTCCTGAGTGGACCGGTGGCCTGCTGCTTTTTACATTGGGAGGCATCTCCACTCAATAGAGGCTCACCCATGACGCACTGGACCCATCCGACCGAGTTCCGACAGGAGGTGCGCGCCGGCCGCTTTCGCGGGCAGACGGCAGGGCAGTGCCCCGGCTACACCCAGGGCAACCTGGCGATATTGCCGCGCGAGTGCAGCGAGGAGTTCCTGCGCTTTGCTCGCCTCAACCCCAAGTCCTGCCCGCTGATCGGCGTGACCGAGCCCGGCAGCAGCCGCGTGCCCGAGCTCGGCGATATCGATCTGAAGACCGACCTGCCCTCGTACTGGGTGTTTCGCGATGGTCACAGGGCCGAGCAGGTGAATGACCTCACGAACTTGTGGCGCGACGACCTGGTGGGCTTCGTCATCGGCTGCTCCTATTCCTTCGAGGATGCGCTGCGCGAGGCGGGCGTGCCCGTGCGCCACATCGATGAAGGCCGGGGCGCGCCCATGTTCATCTCCAGTATTCCCAACGGCCGGGCCGGCCGCTTCGGCGGCAGCATGGTGGTCAGCATGCGGCCCATGACGGCGGCCCACGCCATCCGCGCCATCCAGGTCACTTCGCGCTTTCCCAGCGTGCATGGGGCGCCCGTGCACCTGGGCGATCCCGCGCAGATAGGCATTGCCGACATCGACAGGCCGGACTTCGGCGAGCCCATGGCGCTCAGGCCGGGAGAGATTCCCGTGTTCTGGGCCTGCGGCGTGACGCCCCAGCAGGCCATACGCTCGGCGGCCCTGCCATTCGCCATCACGCACGAGCCGGGCCACATGCTGGTGACGGAGTTGCGCAACAGCCATCTGGCCGCGTTCTGACGGCCTGCCTGCCTGGCTTGGGGCCCGCTTCGGCGGGCCTTTTTCTTTGCGTCGCTGGCCGGCAAGGGGCCGCTCCTGTTCAGTTTTCGTGAACAGAGGGGGCGAAAACTTCTCGATGGACGCGGTCCAGGGGCACTTTTAGATTGGACGCCAGTGGTGGGCACCGGCGGAGGGCCGTGCTCCAGGCCACGGTTTTCCTGACTTCAACTTCGAGACAAACGGGTTCCGACACCATGCAAGAACGCTCCATTCCCCATGACAGGCGCTGGCAATTCTGGATAGACCGTGGCGGTACGTTCACCGATGTGGTGGGCAAGCGGCCCGATGGCAGCCTGGTCACGCACAAGCTGCTGTCGGAGAACCCCGAGCAGTACCGGGACGCGGCCGTGGCCGGCATCCGCCACCTGCTGGGGCTGGCGCCGGGCGAGCCGGTCCCCGCCGATCAGGTGGAGTGCGTGAAGATGGGCACCACGGTGGCCACCAATGCGCTGCTGGAGCGCAAGGGCGAGCCCACGCTGCTGGTGACCACGCGGGGCTTTCGCGATGCGCTGCGCATCGCCTACCAGAACCGTCCGCGCCTGTTCGACCGCCATATCCAGTTGCCCGAACTGCTCTACAGCGAGGTGGTCGAGGCCGTGGAACGTGTGGATGCCCATGGGAAGGTGCTGCGCGAGCTGGACGGGCTGCACCTGCACACGGCGTTGGCCGCAGCCCATGCGCGCGGCCTGCGCAGCGTGGCCATCGTCTTCATGCATGGCTACCGCCATACGCGGCATGAGCAGATGGCGGCGCGCATTGCGCGGCAGTTGGGTTTCACGCAGGTCAGCACTTCGCACGAGACCAGTCCGCTGATGAAGTTCGTGAGCCGGGGCGATACCACGGTGGTCGATGCCTACCTGTCTCCCATCCTGCGCCGCTATGTGCAGCAGGTGGCTGCAGAGATGCCGGGAGTGCGGCTGTTCTTCATGCAGTCTTGCGGAGGGCTGTCCGACGCGGGCAGTTTTCAGGGCAAGGACGCCATCCTGAGCGGGCCGGCCGGAGGCATCGTGGGCATGGCGCGCACGGCGGGCCTGGCCGGGCACGACAGGGTCATCGGTTTCGACATGGGTGGCACATCCACCGACGTCAGCCACTATGCAGGCGCCTTCGAGCGCGAGTTCGAGACCCAGGTGGCCGGCGTGCGCATGCGCGCGCCGATGATGAGCATCCACACCGTGGCCGCCGGCGGCGGCTCGGTGCTGGCCTATGACGGCTCGCGCTTTCGCGTGGGACCCGAGAGCGCGGGTGCCCATCCCGGCCCGGCGAGCTATCGCCGCGGCGGCCCCCTGGCCGTGACCGATGCGAACGTGATGGTCGGCAAGGTCCAGCCGCGCTACTTTCCCAGCGTGTTCGGGCCTGCCGCCAACGAGCGACTGGACGGCGAGGCCGTGCGTGTCCGCTTCGAGGAACTGGCGCGGCAGACGGGGCGCACTCCCGAGGACGTGGCCGAGGGCTTCATCCGCATCGCCGTGCAGCAGATGGCCAACGCCATCAAGAAGATCAGCGTGGCGCGCGGCTATGACGTCACGCGCTATACGCTGCAGTGCTTCGGCGGCGCGGGCGGCCAGCATGCCTGCCTGGTGGCCGATGCGCTGGGCATGTCCCGCGTGTTCGTGCATCCGCTGGCCGGCGTGCTCAGCGCCTATGGCATGGGCCTGGCGGACCAGACCGTGATCCGCGAGCAGGCCATGGAGCTGGCGCTGACTGCCGAGGCCCTGCCGCTGATCGCCGAATGCCTGGATGCGCTGGGCACGGGCGCGCAGGCGGAGCTGGAGCGCCGGCAGGTCGGCGCAGGCCCTGTGCAGGTGCGGCACAACGTGCATGTGCGCTACGAGGGCTCCGATTCCGCCTTGGTCGTGCCCTTTGGCTCCCTGCCGGGCATTCAGTCGGCTTTCGAGTCGGCCTACCGCCAGCGTTTCGCCTTTCTGATGGCGGGCAAGGGGCTGGTGGTGGAAGCCGTGTCGGTCGAAGCCGTGATTGCGGGCGATGCGCCCGGCGAGCCGCTGCAGCCGGAGCATCCGCCGCGCGAGCATCCGCGCCGCGAAACCGTGCGCATGTACTCCGGCGGCGCCTGGCATGGCGCGGCCCTGGTGGTGCGCGAGGACCTGCGGCCCGGCGACGTCATTGCCGGCCCGGCCATCATCGCCGAGCGCAACGCCACCACCGTGATCGAGCCTGGCTGGTCGGCCAGGCTCACCGGGCTGGATCACCTGGTGCTGGACCGGGTGGTGCCGCGCAAGGTCGAGTACGCGGCCGGCACGACGGTGGACCCTGTGCTGCTGGAGGTCTTCAACAACCTGTTCATGAACATCGCCGAGCAGATGGGCCTGCAGCTGCAGAACACCGCCTATTCGGTGAACATCAAGGAGCGGCTGGATTTCAGCTGCGCGCTGTTCGATGCCCGGGGCCATCTCATCGCCAACGCGCCGCACATGCCCGTCCATCTGGGCTCCATGGGCGAAAGCATCCAGACGGTGATCCGCAGGAACGCCGGGCGCATGGCCCAGGGCGATGTCTATGTGCTCAACGACCCCTACCAGGGTGGCACCCATCTGCCGGACATCACCGTCATCACGCCGGTCCATATCGCCGGCGAGGCATCTCCGACCTTCTACGTCGGCAGCCGGGGCCACCATGCCGATGTGGGTGGCATCACGCCGGGCTCCATGCCGCCGTTTTCCACGCGCATCGAGGAAGAGGGCGTGCAGATCGACAACTTCAAGCTGGTCGATCGCGGCGTGCTGCGCGCCCAGGAGATGGTCGAGCTGCTGCAAAGCGGCGAGTACCCGAGCCGCAACCCGCAGCAGAACCTGGCCGACCTGAAGGCCCAGATCGCGGCCAATGAAAAAGGCGTGCAGGAGTTGCACAAGATGGTGGCGCAGTTCGGCCTGCCCGTGGTGCAGGCCTACATGGGCCATGTGCAGGACAACGCCGAGGAGTCGGTGCGCCGCGTCATCACGCGGCTCAGGGACGGGCAGTTCACGCTGGAACTGGACAACGGCGCGCAGATCCGCGTGGCCGTCACCGTCGATACGGCCGAGCGCAGTGCCGTCATCGATTTCTCGGGCACCAGCGTCCAGCAGACCAACAACTTCAATGCGCCGCGCGCCGTGTGCATGGCGGCCGTGCTCTATGTGTTCCGCACGCTGGTGGACGACGACATCCCGCTCAACGCGGGCTGCCTCAAGCCTTTGAAAGTCATCATCCCCCAAGGCTGCATGCTCAACCCCAACCCGCCCGCTTCGGTGGTCGCGGGCAATGTGGAGACCTCCACCTGCATCACCAACGCGCTGTTCGGCGCGCTGGGCGTGATGGCGGGCAGCCAGCCCACCATGAACAACTTCACCTTCGGCAATGCGCACCACCAGTACTACGAAACCATTGCCGGCGGCAGCGGCGCAGGCGCGGTGCTGGACGCCGAGGGCCGGGTGGAGCGCGGCTTCAACGGCACCAGCGTCGTCCAGACGCACATGACCAATTCGCGCCTGACCGATCCGGAGGTGCTGGAGTTCCGCTTCCCCGTGATGCTGGACAGCTATGCCATCCGCGACGGCTCGGGCGGCGGCGGGCGCTGGCACGGCGGCAACGGCGGCGTGCGGCGCGTGCGCTTCCTGGAGCCCATGACGGCCAGCATCCTGTCCAACGGGCGCCTGAATCCGGCCTTCGGCATGGCAGGTGGCCAGCCGGGGCAGCCGGGCATCAACCGTGTGCTGCGTGCCGATGGCCAGGTCGAGGAACTGGACCACATCGGCGCCGTGCACATGCAGCCGGGCGACATCTTCGAAGTCTGCACGCCGGGGGGCGGCGGCTACGGAACGGCGGCCTGACACGCCGCCAGCAGGGGGCATGGCGCGGGCGGGGGAGGGCCGCCCGGCCAGGCCCGGATCACAACCGATGGAGTGCCATTGAATGCAAGACGCTTCGCGCAGCCGAAGTGCAAGGAGACAACAAATGACAAGCCTTGACAACGCAAGGACCCTGGCCGCAGAGCAGCCCCGGGGCCACTGGCTGGGCCAGCTCGAGCCCAAGGAAAAGCGGGCGCTGACGGCCTCGTTCGGCGGCTATGCCGTGGACGCCTTCGACTACTACACGCTGCCCCTGGTCACCCCGATCCTGCTGTCGCTGTGGGGCATGAGCAAGACCGAGGTCGGCCTGATCGGCACCTCGACGCTGGTGGCCTCGGCCATCGGCGGCTGGATGGCCGGCATCCTGGCGGACCGCTACGGGCGCGTGCGTGTGCTGCAGTGGACCATCCTCGTATTCGCTCTTTTCACCTTCGCCTGCGGCCTGGCGCAGACACCGGGCCAACTGCTGCTGGCCCGCACGCTGCAGGGCCTGGGCTTTGGCGGCGAGTGGGCCGTGGGCTCGGTGCTGATCGCCGAGACCATACGGCCGGCCTTCAGGGGCAAGGCGGTGGGCCTGGTGCAAAGCAGCTGGTCCATAGGCTGGGGCGCGGCCGTGCTGGTGTCCATGGCGCTGTTCTCGTTTCTGCCGCCCGAGATCTCATGGCGGGCCATGTTCCTGCTGGGCCTGCTGCCGGCCCTGCTGATCCTGTACATACGCCGCACCGTCAAGGACCCCGAGGTCTACCTGAAGACGCGCGCCGCCGTGGGCCGGGGCGAGCGCAGCGGGCACTTCCTGGACATCTTCAAGGGCGGCATGCTCAAGACCACGGTGCTGGCCAGCCTGATGTTCACGGGCATGCAGGGCGGCTACTACGCCATTGCCGTGTGGCTGCCCACCTTCCTGAAGAACGAGCGCCACCTGACGGTGCTGGGCTCGGGCGGCTACCAGTTCATGTTCATCTTCGGCGCCTTTGCAGGCTACCTGTGCGGTGCCTACGCCTCCGACCGGCTGGGCCGGCGCCTGGCCTTCACGCTGTTCGCCATCGGCGCCGGCAGCCTGGCCTATGCCTATACGCTGCTGCCCATCACCGATGCCTGGATGCTGGTGCTGGGCTTTCCGCTGGGCTTTTTCATGTCGGGCATCTTCAGCGGCGCCGGAGCCTTCCTGGCCGAGCTGTTCCCCAACGAACTGCGCGGCTCCGGCCAGGGCTTTTGCTACAACTTCGGCCGCGGCATCGGGGCCACCTTTCCTGCGCTGGTGGGCGTGTTCAGCGACCGGCTGGGCCTGTCGCTGGGCATGGCCATCGGCATCTGCGCCACGGCGGGCTACGTGATGGTGGTGTTGTTTGCCATGTGCCTGCCGGAGACGCGAGGCCGGGATCTGGCCGCGCAGTGAAGCGCTGGCCAGACCGGCCACGGCACGCTCAGTAGCTGCCCATGTAGTCGCGCTTGCCGACCTCGACGCCGTTGTGGCGCAGCAGGGCATAGGCGGTGGTCACATGGAAGAAGAACTGCGGCAGGCCGTAGTGCAGCAGGTAGGCGCTGGCGGTCAGCTTCTTTTCCTTGGGCGTGCCGGGGCGCAGCACGATCTCGCGGGACTCGCTTTGCGCGAACTGCTCGGGTGCGAACGAGCCCACATGGTCCAGCGCCTTGGTGATCAGCGCCTGCAGGTCGGCAAAGCTGGTCTGCGTGTCGGGCCACGAAGGCACCTCGGCGCCGGCCAGGCGCGAGGCGATGCCCTTGGCGAAGTCCGCAGCAATCTGCACCTGGCGCACCAGCGGGAACATGTCGGGGAACAGGCGGGCCTGCAGCAGGGCGTCGGGATCTATGTTCTTCTGCGCGGCGTGTTCCTCGGCCTTTTTGAGCACGTCGGACAGGGCTTTCAGCATCTGCTGCAGGACGGGAATGGAGGCGGTGTACAGGGGGCTGGTCATTGCGGGCTCGCTAAGGATTGTGAAGGGCTGGCAATCGCATGCATCTGCATCCATCGCCAGCCGGCACAGGCTAACAGCAACTGCTTTCACTTGCCGCCTGCGCTAGCATGCGCGCCATGCAAATCCCTGAAGCCGCTCCCTCGTTCGAAGGCCTTGGCCAGGCCGGATTCGGCGCCGCCATCTTCGACATGGACGGCCTGCTCATAGACTCCGAGCCCTTCTGGAAGCGTGCCGAACGCGAGTCCTTTGCCGAGGTCGGCATCGACATCACGGCCGAGATGTCCCGCGTGACGGCGCCCATGACCACGGCGCAGGTCGCCGCGCACTGGTATGCCCACCGGCCCTGGCAGGGGCCCAGCCAGCGCGAGCTGGAGAGCCGCGTGGTCGCGCGCGTGGCGGCCCTGGTCAGCGCGCATGGACAGGCCCTGCCCGGCGTGCGCGAAACACTGGGCGCCTGCCGCGCCCTGGGCTGGCGCGTGGCGCTGGCTTCGAACTCTCCTTTGTCTTTGTGCCACCACACCCTGGATGCGCTGGGCCTGCGGCCGGCGTTCGACGCCATCGTCTCGGCCGAGCAGGTGGTGCGCGGCAAGCCCGAGCCCGACATCTACCACTTCGCGGCGCAACGCCTGGGCGTGTCGGCCGGGCGCTGCCTGGTGTTCGAGGACTCGGTCTCGGGAACACATGCGGCGCGGCAGGCCGGCATGACCGTCATCGCCGTGCCGTCCGAGGACCAGTGCTTCGACGGGGCGCAGCCTGCGCCGAACTGGGTGGTGCCCACGCTGGTGGCGCTGCATGGGGCAGCGGGCCGGTAAGGCATCCGCAGCACCCGCATCGCATGGCGCGTGCCGGCCGCAAGGGCGTTGATGAGAACCATTCTCAGTACAATCGCCGCCCGTGCCGTTCTTCTTCGTCCTGTCCGTTTCCCATGCTGGCGTGCCTGCCTGCGTCCTGACCGCTGTGCCGGGAGCCTGCCCGTGAGCGCGCGCGTGCCTGGCGCGGACGATGATGCCGCCCCCTCCCTGCTGGCCCGCGTGTATGCACGCTGGCACCAGCCTCTGCGCCGCCTGCTGGGCCGGCAGATGCGCAACCGCGAGGATGCCGAGGATGCGGTGCAGGAGGTCTTCGTGCGCTATGCGGCCTCGGGCAAGGCCCTGCCGCCCGAGGAGCAGGAGCCCTATCTGCGCGTGATCGCCCGCCATGTATCGCACGATGCCTGGCGCCGCTCGGCGGGCGCGCCGGGGCGCGAATCGGTCTCGCTGGATGAACACATGGAACTGGCGCAGCAATTGCCGGCCGGCGAAGGCTCGGACCCCCTGCAGGCGGCGCACCACCGCGAGCGCCTGGGCCGGCTGGAGCAGGCCATGGCCGAGCTGCCCGAGCGCCGCCGCGAGGCCTTCGTGCTGCACAGCATCGACGGGCTCACGCAGACCGAGGTGGCGCAGCGCATGGGCATTACGCGCCGCATGGTGCACAACCATGTGACGCTGGCCATGGCCTATTGCGAGCTGCGCGTGCAGTACGGCAGCGCCGAAGACATGCGCCTGATGCAGGGCCTGCTGGCGCAGGCCGCGACGGACGGGGAGGGCCGGGAATGACGCTGACCCCGCAACGCCTGCAATTGCATGCCCGCGCCGCCGACTACTTTGCCCGCCGCCGCGAAGCCGACTGGACCGGCGCCGACGAGCGCGAACTCGACGCCTGGCTGGCCGCCGACCCGCAGCACCGCAGCATCTTCGAGAGCCTGGGGCGCACGGTGCTGGACCTGCAGCAGTTGCGCAGGCCGGTGCTGGCCTGCGACGCGGCTGCTGCGCCGCAAGCCAGGGCGAGCGGGCCGCGTGCGCAGACACAGGCCCACTTGCCCGCGCCGGCACGTCAGCGCACACGCCGCGGCCTGATGCCGGCGTTGCTGTCGGTGGCTCTGGTCACGACGCTGGCCCTGGGCGGCGGCTGGTATGCCTGGGACAACCACGCAAGCCATGTGATCGAGATGGTCACCGGCCCCGGCGAGGTGCGCGAGGCCGAACTGCCCGATGGCACGCGGGTCACGCTGAATTTTTCCTCCAGGCTGCAGGTGCGCTACTACCCGCGCCGCCGCGAGACGGTGCTGGACCAGGGCGAGGCCTTCTTCCAGGTCGCCGCCGACCGGTCACGGCCCTTCACCGTGGACAGCGGCGCCAGCCAGATCCGCGTGGTGGGCACGGCCTTCAATGTGCGCGCCGGGCCGCCAGCGCTGGTGGTCAAGGTGCTGGAGGGCAAGGTGGAGCTGCGCCCCGATCGCCATGCGGCGGACGACCGGCGCCTGCTGCTGGGCGCGGGCGCCGGCATGTCCGTCGATGCCCGCGACGGCACGCAGCATCCGCTGGCGGCCGGCGCGGACACGGTGGGCGACTGGCGCAGCGGCCAGATGGTGTTCCAGCAGGCAACGCTGGCCGAGGTCGCCGCCGATCTGTCGCGCTACCTGGGCCAGCCCGTACGGGTGGACGGCGATGCGCGGCTTGCCGCGCTGTCCGTGTCCGGCGTGGCGCTGACCGGCAAGCCCGAGGTGTTTCTGCGCTCGCTGCCGCACTTGTTGCCGGTGCGTGTGCAGGGCGATGCGCAAGGCGGCTGGCGGATCTCGGCGCACTGAGTGCTCTTTCTCTTCTTTTTGTAAATAAATGTAAATTACCCGTTTTCCTGGTCTCGCCACATTCCCACTTTGGCGCGAAGGCGGGTTTTACCTTCATGGAGGCCGGGTTTTCTCGCGCCTCCATGGTTGCCAGCCAGGCCGCTGCCCAGTGCACAGCTCAGCCAACAACCGCGACGGCCGCGCACGCGCGTGGCGGGTGGACGCTCAACTGTCTGCCTGCCACCCACCGCGCACACCGCGACAGCGGGCAATGGACACAGTGCAGCAGGAGCAGGGATGCAAGCAGGAAAAGAACACGGCAGCGCCGCCATGGGCGCGGGCATTTGGGGAGGAGAGTTTCAGCGCAGGGGCAGGCCATGGCGGCGGGCAAGGATGCCGTCGCTGGTGGCCGCAGCCCTGGTCGCGCTGGCGCAGCCGGCGGTGCAGGCGCAGCAGCCATCGTCCGTGCAGGCGGGGCAGGCGGGCCAGGCAGGGGAGCTGGCCTTCAGCATTGCGCCCCAGCCGCTGGCCGGCGCGCTGCGCCAGTTCACGCAGCAGGCCCAGCACCAGGTGCTGTTCGATCCGCAGATCGTTGCAGGCCGCACTTCGCCGGCCTTGCAGGGCCGCTTCACGCCGCGCCAGGCGCTGGACCGGCTGCTGGCCGGCACCGGCGTGACCGTGATCGACGCCGTACCGGGCGCCTACACGCTGAAGGCACCGGCCAGGGAGCCGTCGCCGGCAGCCGATGCTGCGCTGGGCACGGTGCTGGTCACGGCCCAGGCACACGCTGGCGATACCACGGAGGGTTCGGGCTCCTATGCGGCCTCGCGCGTGTCGCTGGGCAAGGGGCAGAGCGTGCGCGAGACGCCGCAGTCCATCTCCGTGGTCACGCGCCAGCGCATCGAGGACCAGGGCCTGGTCTCCGTGGGCGACGTGATGCAGCAGACCACGGGCGTGACGGTGGACTACGCGGGCTCGGGTGGCCTGGGCGGCACGGCCAACAGCTTTTATGCGCGGGGCTTCCAGATCAGCAATGTCCAGATCGACGGAGCGGCGGTGGACGCCTTCAGCCAGGGCACCTTCGACCCCAACATGGCCATGTACGACAGCGTGCAGGTGATCCGCGGCGCGGACGGCCTGTACAGCGGCAATGGCGAGCCCGGCGGCTCCATCAACCTGGTGAGAAAGCGCCCCACGGCACAGCCGCAGGTGCTGGCCTCGGCCTCGGTGGGCAGCTGGAACCAGCGCCGTGCCGAACTTGATGTGGCGGGCCCGCTGGCCGCCGATGGCCGGGTGCGCGGCCGCGCCGTGCTGGCGCACAGCGACCGCGAGTTCTTCTATGACTACGCCGATGCGCGCAACACCTTGCTCTACGGCATCGTGGAAGCCGATCTCACGCCTGCGACCAAGCTGACCCTGGGCGGCAGCTACGACAAGTCGGCCAGCCTGCCCTGGCGCAGCGGCCTGCCGCGCGCGGCCAATGGCGACGATCTGCACCTGCCGCGCAGCACGGCGCTGATGGCCGGCTGGGGCCACTACGACAGAACCAACAAGGAACTGTTTGCGCAGCTGGAGCAACGGCTGCAAGGCGACTGGCGCGTCCGAGCCCATGCCAACTACGTCAAGGTCGACAGCGACAGCCGTCTGGCGGACATGTCCGGGGCGGTGGACCCCTCGACCGGCCTGGGCGCGGCGCTCAGCGGGTTCTCCAACGATTTCTATTCCACCAAGAAGGCGCTGGATGCCAACGTCAGCGGAACGTTCTCCCTGCTGGGGCGCAGGCACCGGCTGCTTTTGGGCGCGGACTGGGTCAAGATCCGCGACACGCAGGACACCTTTCTCTCCGAGGTGGATACGCCGGCGGGGGGGATCAGTGTGTTCGGCTTCGACCCGGGCGCCATTCCCCTGCCCAGCTTCGTCTGGAAGACGCGCAGCTTCGCGGGCTATGGCGCCACGCAGAAAGGCCTGTACGGCCGGCTCAACCTGAGCCTGACGGACCGCCTGACCGCCATCGTCGGCGCGCGCCGTGCCAGCTACGACACGCAGACGCCCTGGCTGCGCTTCGACCGGGCCGGCAATCTCACCAGCCGCATCGTGTCGTCCTATGGCGAGAGCGGCATCTTCACGCCCTACGGTGGCCTGGTCTACGACATCGACGACCGCTGGACGGCCTACGGCAGCGTCGCCGAGATCCACAAGTCCCAGGCCGACAAGCTGGGTGGGCCCTTGCCAGGCACGCCGCTGGACCCCATCAAGGGCCGCAATTTCGAGCTGGGCGCCAAGGGCGAGTTCAACGAGGGCCGGCTGATGGCCTCCATGGCCCTGTACCGCATAGAGCGCAATGGCGAGGCCGTGGCCGATCCCTCCTACCCCAACACCGACATCGGCGACGCGGGCCTGAACTGCTGCTGGCTGAGCAAGGGCAAGGTGGTCAGCCAGGGCGTGGAAGGCGAGATCTCGGGCGAGCTGGCGCGCGGCTGGCAGCTGTTTGCCGGCTACACCTTCAACCGCAACCACAACAAGACGCCGGGCATCGAAGGCATCTACCACTCCGTCACGCCCAAGCATCTGTTCAAGCTGTGGAGCACCTACCGCCTGCCCGGCGAGCTGTCGCAATGGACGATTGGCGGCGGCGCCAATATCCAGAGCGCGCATTTCGTGAGCGGCTCGGCCAATGCCTTCAATCCTGACACGGGCAAGTTCGACGGCGCGGCCGTGCCCTTCAAGTTCAGCCAGGGCGGCTATGCCGTGTGGAATGCCAGCGTGCAGTACCGCATCAACCGCAACTGGCAGGCCGTGCTCAACCTGAACAACCTGTTCGACAAGGTCTACTACCGCACGGTGGGCACCAGCGGCGGCAACAACTGGTATGGCGAGCCTCGCAATGTGATGCTGACGCTGCGCGGAACGTTCTGAGGCACTCCTGAGCGGCTGCGCCGCTTCCCCCTCTCTTCGGAGGGGGGCGGACACCCTCTGGGCGTGGCGCCCAACGCCAGCAACCTGCTGGACAGGCGCTGCTACGTGCCTTCGTTCAACACGGTGTCGGGCAACAACTGCTACGGCGCACCGCGCTCGCTGCTGCTGACGCTAAGCGCCGCGTATCTGGCGCGTGCTATGCGGCAGCGGCCGCCGCAACGCCGAACTCCTCGCTGTCCGCCTGGGCACCGTCGTCGAACACCAGGCGGCGCTCGGGCCAGCGCATGGCGGCAAGCTTGAAGCGCTGCTGCGGGTCCTCGCCCGCCAGGCGGGCATTCCAGCGGCCGCCGACCGAGTAGTCCACGCAGAACACATTGCCGCGCCGGCCGTGCCAGGACAGCGGGCCCGTCTGGCCGAACAGGTTCTCGGCCTGGGCACCATGGAAGGACGGGCCGCCGCGATTCAGGCGCCGCCAGTAGTGGCCCACGACCACGGCCTGGGCATCCTCGTATTCGTTCCACCAGGCCACGCGCTCGACGAAGCGCCACTTGCCGCCCGCGTAGAAGGGGTTGCGGCATTCGCGCTCCACGCCCGAGGTCAGCACCTTCAGCGGATTGACCATGGCCTTGGCCAGCTCGCTTTCGCTGTGCGCGGGCAGGAAGGGCGGCAGCCAGTTGCGGTCTTCCAGGTCGTGCGGCCATTGCCGGCGCTCGGCGCGCATGCGTTCGGCCACCTTGTTGACCTGGGCCTGCTGGGCGGCCACGGCCTCGAAGTGGTCATAGGCGCTGCGCGCGCTGCCTGGCGGCAGCTCGCGCGCCATGGCGATCTGCTGCGGGCGCCAGGCCGCATGGACCACGCGCAGGTCCTCGCGCTCCATGGCGATCGGCAGGCGTTCCAGCAGGGCCAGGGTGTCGGGGATATCGCACAGCGGCATGCGTGCGAACGGGGCGTACTTGGGTGTGTCGGAGGCCACGCGGCTGTCGAAGAACCAGCCGGAGCCGTCCTTGGCATCCTCGCGCAGCAGGTTGATTTCGTGGTTGCCGAGCACGGCCAGCGCATGGCCCGACTCCAGCATGGGCACCACGCGGGCCAGCACGCCCGGGCTGTCGGGACCCCGGTCGCAGAAGTCGCCCACGAAGACCAGGCGCCTGCCCTGGGGGTGGCGGCCCAGCGCGTCGTAGCCCAGGTGCCCCAGCAGATGCTCCAGCGCTTCGGCTTCGCCATGGATGTCGCCGACGATGTCGAGCGGACCGGGGGGCAGGGGCTGGACGAGGCTCATGGCGGAAAGATGCAAAAGACGGCGCAGGCTTGGAAAACCGACATTATTTGCACAGACCCGCCGTGCCCGCCAGCCCCGTTTGCGACAGGACCGTGTCAGCGCCGTTGCAGGCGCACAAAGCTGTAGGGCAGGCCGTTGGCTGCCACATGGCGGCTGCGTGAGACTTCCTGCCACTCGGGGCCCGGCGTGGGCGCGAAGGCGTCGCCTTCGTAGTCGCGTTCGATTTCAGTCACCTCGATGCTGTCGGCCAGCGGCAGGGCCTGGGCGTAGATCTGGGCACCGCCCATGACCCACACGTCGGCGGATGCCTGGCGGCCCAGCGCCAGGGCCTGCTCCAGGCTGGTGGCATGCAGCACGCCGGGGGCGGCCGGCTCGGGCGCCCAGTCCGCCTGGCGCGTGACCACGATGTTGGTGCGCCCGGGCAGCGGCCTGAAGCGGGCCGGCAGCGAGTCCCAGGTCTTGCGGCCCATGACCACGGCCGAGCCCTGGGTCAATTGCTTGAAGTGCGCCAGGTCCTCGGGCAGGTGCCAGGGCATGGCATTGTCCTTGCCGATGACGCCGTTGGCGGCGCGTGCGTAGATGAGATGGATGGCCATCGGGCGGGTCTTTCTGCTGCCTCAGACGGCCACGGGGGCCTTGATGGGCTCGTGGTGCTGGTAGCCGACGACCTCGAAGTCCTCGTACTCGTAGCCGAAGATGGAGTCGGGCCGGCGCTTGATCTGCAGCGTCGGGTAGGCGAAGGGCTGGCGCGCCAGCTGGGTCTCGACCTGGGTGAAGTGGTTGTTGTAGATGTGGCAGTCGCCACCGGTCCAGACGAAGTCGCCCACCTGCAGGTCGCATTGCTGGGCCAGCATGTGGGTCAGCAGCGCGTAGCTGGCGATGTTGAAGGGAACGCCCAGGAAGATGTCCGCGCTGCGCTGGTATAGCTGGCAGCTGAGCTTGCCGTCGGCCACGTAGAACTGGAAGAAGGCGTGGCAGGGCATGAGCGCCATCTGCGGCAGGTCGGCCACGTTCCAGGCGCTGACGATGATGCGGCGGCTGTCCGGGTTGCTCTTGAGCTGCTTGACCACTTCGGCGATCTGGTCGATGTGGCCGCCGTCCGGCGTCGGCCAGTTGCGCCATTGCACGCCATAGACCGGGCCCAGGTCGCCGTCCTCGCGGGCCCATTCGTCCCAGATGGTGCAGCCGCGCTCCTGCAGCCAGCGCACATTGCTGTCGCCGCGCAGGAACCACAGCAGTTCCAGGATGATGGACTTGAGGTGCACCTTCTTGGTGGTGACCAGCGGAAAGCCTTCGGACAGGTCGAAGCGCATCTGGTGGCCGAACACGCTGCGCGTGCCCGTGCCGGTACGGTCGGTCTTGGACACGCCGTGCTCGTACACATGGCGCATGAAATCTTCGTACTGGGAGCGGGCTGGGCGGGGCGCAGGAGTCGTGTTCATCTTCCGGATTATCCCTTGATGAATACGGCGTCTTGTCCGACGGTATCCATGCCCCTTGAAACAAGGTCTGGCGCCCCGGGTGCGAAAATGCCCGCAGACTGGTGCCGGTGCATTGCCCAGGCTTTCGCACCGGCGTCACCGCTTTTTTCGCATCCGCTTTGACAAGGAGCTTGCGCATGTCTTCCATGCTCTCCCCCTGGCAGGCCGCCGTTGCATTGGGTGTCGCCATGCTGGCGCTGACAGCCTGCGATCCGCGTTCTCCCTCCGTCCCGACTCCCAAGGCCGCGCAGTCCGTCGCACTCGATGTGGCTGCGCCAGCTCCGGAATTGGTGCTGGCGTTTCCCGCGCGCACGCGCATGCCCTCCACCGCCAAGGCAGGGGAGCCCGGCCTGGACAGCTTGGCCGAGTACGTGGGCAAGTATCCCTACGACGGCACCAACTACCTGGAGCAGGGCGTGCTGGCCGACCGGCTCAAGGCGCTGCTGGGCACCAGCTACCCGACCCTGCTGAGCAATATGCGGACCGTGGGCCCGCTGACCAAGGAAGGAGATGTCTGGAGCATCGTCGGCCTGCGCCCGCACCAGGGCGGCGAGGAAATGGGCGCCATCGTGATCGATCCCGCCCGCAATGCCCTGCGCGTGTGGCTGCTCACCGGCGGCAAACAGTCCGACTTCTCCGATGCGGCCGGCGCCGACATCGCCTGGCCCGAACAGGTCAACAAGACGATGGCCAATATCGAAGCCAAACCGGTTTCCTGACAAGGCAGGCACGGGCCGCTCCTGGCTCAGGACGGCGCGTGCAAACCCGGCGCTGCCCCAGAAGGGGCGGCGTTGCGCTCAGGAGGCTTGCCTTGGCAGGATGCAGCCCGGGTTCATCAGTCCCTGCGGGTCCAGCGCCTGCTTGATGGCGCGCATCATGCCCAGCGCCACGGGTGACTGGTACTTCTGCAGCTTGTCCACCTTGAGCGCACCCACGCCGTGCTCGGCCGAGAACGAGCCGCCGAATTCGGCCACGGCTTCATAGACGAGGTGGTTGACCAGGTGCTCTCGCTCGTTGAGGAAGGCCTTGGCGTCACCGCCCTCGGGCGCCTGCACGTTGTAGTGCAGGTTGCCGTCGCCCAGGTGGCCGAAGTTGACCAGGCGCACGCCAGGGATCTCGCGCTGCAGCACGGCATCGGTGTGCTCGACGAAGGCGGGGATGCGCGATGCGGCGATGGAGATGTCGTGCTTGATGTTCAGGCCTTCCTCGGCCTGGGCCAGCGGAATGCTTTCGCGGATGTGCCACAGCTCATGGGCCTGCGACAGGCTTTCGGCCACCACGGCGTCGAGCACGCAGCCGTCCTCGAAGGCCAGCTCCAGCAGCGCCTCGAAACGCTCGCGCGCATGCTGCTCGGACTCGCTGTCCGAATTCTCGACCAGCACGTAGTAGGGCGGCGCGCCGATCAGCCCGGCAAAGGGCACGCGCAGCTGGGGCATGTGCTTGATCACCAGCGACAGAGCGAACTGGCCCATGACCTCGAAGCCCGTTAGGCCCGCGCCCAGGTACTGGTGCGCCATGCCCAGCAGGCGCACGGCCGCTTCCATGGAGGGCACTGCGGCGAAGGCCGTGAGCTGGGCCGCAGGCTGGGGGAACAGCTTCATGGTGGCGGCGGTGATGATGCCCAGCGTGCCTTCGCTGCCGATGAACAGGTCGCGCAGGTCGTAGCCGGTGTTGTCCTTGCGCAGGCCCTTGAGGCCGTCCCAGATCTCGCCCTGCGGGGTGACCACTTCCAGGCCCAGGCACAGCTCGCGCGTGTTGCCGTAGCGCACCACCTGGGTGCCGCCCGCGTTCGTGCCCAGGTTGCCGCCAATGGTGCAGCTGCCTTCGGCGGCCAGCGACAGCGGGAACAGCAGGCCCTCTTTCTCGGCAAGCTCCTGCAGGCTTTGCAGGATGCAGCCGGCCTCGACGGTGAAGCTCAGGTTGTCGCGGTCGATGTGGCGCACGGCATTCATGCGCGTGAGGCTGAGCACGACCTGCGTGCCGCTGTCGTCCGGCGTGGAGCCCACCGACAGGCCGGTGTTTCCGCCCTGCGGGATGATGCTGGTGCCTGCGGCCGCGCATTCGCGCACCACGGCGGCCACCTCTGCCGTGCTGGCCGGGCGCACCACGGCCAGGGACTTGCCGCGCACGCGGCGGCGCCAATCCTGTTCGTAGGCCACGAGGTCGCCCTCGGTGAGGACATGGGCTTCGCCGACGATCTGGCGCAGGCGTTCAAGCAGTGCAGTCATGTTGCAACTTCTTTCAAAGACGTGAAGGCATGAAAACGGGGGGCTCAGCCGCCGGCCGCCTGGGCCGCGCGGCGCGCGCTGCGCTGGCGCCAGCGCACATGCAGGGCGCAGGCGGTGAACAGCATCAGGCACAGGAAAACTTCGAGCAGCGCCAGCCAGCGGCCGGGCGCGGGATCGCTCCAGGCGCGCACCACGCCCTCGGTGAAATAGATCCACACCAGCAGGCTGACCCAGCGGTAGGTGTACATGCGGTGCTTGAGCAGGCCGATCAGCGGAATCGCCAGCGGCAGGGCCTTGAGCACCAGCCAGGAGCCCCCGGGCCGCATGGGCGCCAGCCACAGTTCCCAGGCCAGGCTCAGCACGATCAGGCCCATGAGGCTGGAGACCGCCAGCCAGCGGGTGGCGGCGACATCGGCGCCGGGGCGAGAAATGGAATCAGTCATCGGGGTGGCATCATATCGGCCATGGTCTTGACCTTTGAACATGTGATTGCTTGGATGGCCGCGCCCGCTGCAGACATGCGCCTTGCGGCGGAGATGGGGCGATGAGCGGCGGCCCCGAAAAGGAGCCCGTCGATGGCCTGGAGGATGGCTCCCTGGCGCTGCCCGTTCCTGCCCGGGAGCGCAGCCTGTCCCTGGCCGAGCCGCCCGAGCCTGCGGTGCCGCGATCGTGGCGCGAACGCTGGCGCTGCTTTCCATGGCGCAATACCGCACACACGCTGCGCGAACGCTTTCGCGAGGACCGGCTGGGCGTGACCGCCAGCAGCCTGACCTTCACCACGGTGCTGGCCCTGGTGCCGTTCTTCACGGTGGCGCTGGCGCTGTTCACGGCCTTTCCCATCTTCTCCCGCGTGCAGATCGTGCTGGAGCGCTGGCTGATCGACAGCCTGATCCCCGAGACCATCGCGCGCCAGGTGCTGGGCTATCTGACGCAGTTCGCCTCCAAGGCCAGCCAGCTGGGCATGGCGGGGTTTTCCATTCTGGTGATCACGGCGGTGGCGCTGATCCTCACCATTGACCGCACGCTCAACAACATCTGGCGCGTGCGCCAGTTGCGGCCGCTGGGCCAGCGCGTGCTGATCTACTGGGCGGCGATCACGCTGGGCCCCCTGGTGCTGGGCCTGAGCCTGGTGCTGTCTTCCTATGTGATGTCGGCCTCGCGCGGGCTGGTCAATGCGCTGCCCGAAGGCTTGCGCTTCATCTTCGATTCCATCGAGTTCCTGGCACTGGCCGCAGGCATGGCGGGCCTGTACCACTACGTGCCCAACACGGCGGTGCGCTGGCGCCATGCCTGGGTGGGCGGCCTGTTCGTGGCCACCTGCATGGAGCTGGCGAAGAAGGCGCTGGGCCTGTACCTGGCCTCGGTGCCTACCTATTCGGTCATCTACGGCACCTTCGCCACGCTGCCCATCCTGCTGATCTGGATCTACATGGCCTGGGTCATCGTGCTGCTGGGCGCCGTGGTCACGGCCTACCTGCCCATCGTGATGGCGGGCGTGCAGCGCATGCCGGGCCAGCAGGGCTGGCAGTTCGAGATGGCCGTGGAGATCCTGCAGTACCTCGCACAGGAGCGCGAGTCGCCCGCCAAGGGCTTGTACGCCAGCGATCTGGCGCGGCGCCTGCGGGTGGACTGGCAGCAGATCGATCCGGTGCTGCAGGCGCTGTCGGTGCTGGACTGGGTGGGCACGGTGCAGGCCCCCGGCACTGTGGCGGCCAGCGAAGGCCCCGAGCCCCGCTACATGCTGCTGGTGGAGCCCCATCGCACGCCGCTGCAGCCGCTGGTGCAGCGTCTGCTGCTGGCGCCGTCGCCGGCCGTGCAGCCGCTGTGGGATCGCACGGGGCTGGCAGGCATGACGCTGGCCGATCTGCTGGAGCAAAGGCCGCAGGCTCCGGTCTAGAGCGGGATGCGGCCCGTCAGGATGTCGCGCCACATCACCCAGTCGCCGCGAAAGCTGTAGAGCGGGCGCTTGAAGCTGGCGGGCCGGTTCTTCTCGAAGCCGAAATGCCCTATCCAGGCAAAGCCGTAGCCAAACAGCAGGCCGCCCAGCAGGAACCAGAAATTGCCGGTCAGGAACAGCGCGAACAGGCACAGCAGCGCCAGCGTGGAGCCCACGAAGTGCAGGCGCCGGCAGGTGCGGTTGCTGTGCTCCTGCAGGTAGAACGGATAGAACTCGGCAAAGCTCTTGAACTGGCGCGGGTCCACGGCAGCCTGTGCGGCGCCGGGCAGGGGAGCGGAAGCGTGTGACATGGCAGGCCTTCGCAAGCATGGGGTAGGGTCAACTTATACGCTGCTGCCTTGCCGCTCACCATCGGAGGAACCCGCGCGCCCAGGTTCGCAAAAGCTGCCCCGAGAGAGACAAAAGCTGCCGCATTCCGCCCTGCGCGTCGCCACGGTGTCGCCCTCTGGCGGCATGCGGGCGCATGATGTCTGCCGGGCCGGCGCTGACCGGCATGGAGTTTTTCGATGCCTTCCTCCTGCATGACCGACATCCCCGCATCCCTGAGCGAAACCCGCATTTCCACGCCCCAGGGCAGCATCTACGTCAGGCGCTGGCAGGCGCCGGCGGCCGGCGAAGAGTCCCTGGCCCGCGCCCCCATCGTGCTGCTGCACGACTCGCTGGGTTCGGTGGCGCTGTGGCGTGATTTCCCGCAGCAACTGGCCGAGGCCACGCGCCGCGATGTGCTGGCCTACGACCGGCTGGGCTTTGGCCAGTCCGACCCCTATCCGGGCACGCTGGGGCCGGGCTTTGTGGCCCGGGAGGCAGAGACCGTGTTTCCGGCAGTGCACCAGGGGCTGGGCCTTGGGGATTTCATCGTGCTGGGCCACAGCGTGGGCGGCGGCATGGCCGCCATGGTGGCGGCCCGATACGGCGCGCAGTGCAAGGCGGTGGTCACGGAGTCCGCCCAGGCCTTCGTGGAAGATCGCACCTTGCAGGGCATTCGTGCGGCCCAACAGGATTTCGCCCGGCCCGGCCAGCTGGCGCGCCTGGAGAAATACCACGGCGACAAGGCCGCCTGGGTGCTGTCTGCCTGGGTGGACACCTGGCTGTCGCAGCCATTTGCCGACTACCGGCTGGACGAGGCGCTGGAGCGCGTGCGCTGCCCGGTGCTGGCCATCCACGGCGAGCATGACGAGTTCGGCTCCCTGGTCCACCCCGAGCGCATCCGCGACCGGGCGCGCGGCCCTGTGGAGGTGGAGATCGTGGCCGGTGGCGGCCACGTCCCCCACCGCGAACAGCCCGAGCGCATCGCCCAGCGCATCGCCCGTTTCCTGGCACGGGTCTGATCCCGGGTGGGCTTCATGGGCCGGCCTGGGCGGACGCCGAGAGCTCCGGCGGAAACAGCTTCTTCTTGATCACGGCGTGCACGCCCCAGTTGCCGTCCACCACCTGCGTCACGGCGAAGTCCACGGCCACGGAGATCAGCGATACGGCCTCGTCCTCGTCCAGCCCGTGGGCCAGCATCAGATAGCGCCTTGCCTTGTGGAAGGCGTCACGCATGGCGCCTTCCAGCGATGACTTGCGATAGACCTGGGACTGCGCCTGGCTGCCCAGTTCGGCCAGGTGGTCGGTGAAGCTGAAGCCCTGTATCACCCACTCGGAGCCGGTCTCCAGGAAAGGGTGGTCCAGCTCTGCAAGGAAGCGGTTGTCCAGCGCGGCGCGCTTGTGCACCCGCAGCTCGAAGCTGCCGGTCAGCGAGCATTCGATGGCCGTGCCGCACAGTTCCGAGTCGCCTTGGGATGCATGAGGGTCTCCCACCGAAAACAGTGCGCCGGGCACCGATACGGGCAGGAAGAGGGTGGCTCCCTTGCCCGCGCGCCAATTGTCCAGGTTGCCGCCGAAGTAGCTCGGCGGTATGGAGTCGATCAGGCCGGCCTCTCGCGGTGCCACGGCCAGCATGCCGAAATGCGGACGCAGCGGCACGCGTGCCTTGTCCAGCACACCAAAGCGCCGGGTGATGCTGGCGGGGTCCACGGGCACGCCCGGGTAGTCGATGGTCGGATGGACCACGCCGAAGGGGTCGGTCTGCGGCGTCCAGCGGTAGTTGTAGACGGCGCGGGCCGTGGGCTCCTCGGGCAGTGCGTGGTCGATTTCGTAGATGGTGACCACTTCGCGCTGGCGGGGCTCCGTGATCTGGTCGCGGTAGTGAAAGCCCCACCAGGCGGCGGCGTTGCTGCCGAAGACACGGCCGTGGTGGGCGGGGCTGCAGCTGGGGCGTGGCTGCACGTCGAGGATGCGTATCTCCAGCAGGTCGCCGGGTTCGGCCTCATGCACATAGACGGGGCCGGTGCAGATGTGCACGCCGAAGCCCTCGCCCGCGCCGCGGCCGTAGATCGAGGCGTCCATCGGGCCCGCGCCGCGCCGGTCCACGGCCTTCTGGGCTGCGGTCCAGTGGAACACGCTTTCGGCGCCCGGATCGCCTTCGATCATGCGTTCCCAGTCGTCCGAGGCATGCTGGGTCAGCGTCTCCATGGTCACCACGTCACCCGAGCGCACCGAAAGCACGGGCTTGAGTGAACGGCTCAGGTAGCCCCAGTGCACGGTCTTGTCGGAGACCGGAAGGTAGTAGTGCTGGGGCGACGTACCGCCATTGTCTGCGTGCGCCGAGCGCTTGGGCACAAGGGCCAGCGCCTGGGCGTAGCGTGCATGGTCGCGCAGCAGGGCCTGGAACGGACTGTGCGCCAGGCGCGCTGCGGCCGGTTCTGCACCCTGCGCAGCGCTCTCTGCGGGCGAGGGGCGTCCGCGCTGGCCGGGCGGCGCATCCTGCACGCGCGCCGGACTGGCGCGATAGGCCTTGGGGGACAGCCCATAGCGGGCCGCGAAGGCACGGCTGAAGTTGGCGGCATCGCCAAAGCCCCAGCGAAAGCACAGCTCGGCGATGGAGAAATGCTGCAGCGAGCGGTTGCTCAGGTCCATGCGGCAGCGCTCCAGTCGGCGTTCGCGCAGGTAGGTGCTGAAGCTGGTGGCCGCTCCCTTGAACAGCTTTTGCAGATAGCGCGTGGACAGCCCCTCGGCGTCGGCGATGGCATCGATGGACAGCTCGGCATCGCCCAGCCGGGTTTCGATGGCGCGGCAGATGCGGCGCAGATGGCCAAGCTGCACGGCGCTGGGCGGCTCGGTCGCCTCGGCCTGCTCCTGGTCGGGATTGCCGGCGCGCGGTGTCAGGCAGGTGACCAGCATGTCGGTGAGCGTGGTCTCCACCGACAGCAGATCGTCCTGTGCCAGTGTGTCGATCTGCTCTGCCAGTGAGGCCGCCATTGCCATGCACATGGCCCCCACACCGCCTGTCCCGCCGATGTGCCTGGCCTCGGGCGGGCACGAGCGCAGCAGGCGCAGCAGAAAGCTCGAGGACTCCAGCCGCGCAAGCAGCAGGCGGCCGTCGCCGGGCAACTGCAGCTGCCATTCCCGGTCTGACTCCAGCAGCAGCGCGGAGCCGGCCTTGAGCGGGAACGCGGCGTCCTCGACCACCGCATCGGCGCTGCCTTGCAGCAAGGCGCACAGCAGCAGGCCCGGGCCGCGCAGCCGCTTGGCCACGGCCCGCAGCGTCAGCGGCGAGGTGGCCAGCGTAATGAATACCGATCCCAGTGGCGAGCTGCGCAGCGCCAGGTGGGTGGCCGGCGGCGTGGGCGCTTCGCCATGGATGTCTGCCCTGGACAGCGCCTCATTGAGCGCAGCCTGCCGCAAGGCATCGGGAAATGCGTGGGTGGAAAAGCGTCTTGGATCGTCGTGCATCAGGGGCGAACTATGAACTGCCGCGTACTGCCTGTCCAAGCCCGGCGCACCGGATGGCAGCCGCGACAAGTTTTTGTGCGCGCAGGAACAACCGGCCTGGACATGCTCGCCTGGACACTGGCGCTGCCGGCACCGATCCACAACAGCAGGAGTATTTTCGATGACCATCCCCCACCAGGAACATATCTGCGGCCCGGGCTGCCAGCACGGTGCTTCGCCAGTCGATGAGACGCTGATCCGCGAGGAATTCCAGGTTGCACGCCGTTCCTTCCTGCGCGACGCCATGGTGGTCGGTGGCGGCGCGGTCTCGGCCGGCGCCATCAGCGGTGCGATGGCACCGTCCCGGGCCTTTGCCCAGGGTGCGCCTGGCGCCCGGGCCGGCCAGGGCATGGCCAACCACTACTACATTCCCGCCTCTGCCAGTACCGTGCTCTGGGGCTACTTCAGCAGATCGGCCAAGCCGGTGGTCGAAGTCGAATCGGGCGACTACGTGACCATGGAGACGCTGACCCACCATGCCAATGACGATGCCGAACGCATGGTCCGGGGCGACCCTGGCGCCGAGAGCGTGTTCCACTGGGACAGCCAGCGCAAGAACGTCGATCGCCGGGGCGCAGGCCCCATGGATGCCAAGAACGGCGCAGGCGGAGGCCAGGGCGTGCACATCTGCACGGGGCCGGTACGCATCAAGGGCGCCCAGCCCGGCGATGTGCTGGAAGTACGCATCATTGATGTGGTGCCGCGCCCCTCGGGCAACCCGCAGTTCAAGGGCCGGACCTTCGGCAGCAATGCGGCGGCGAACTGGGGCTTTCACTATGGCGACACGCTCACCGAGCCCCGGAAGCGCGAGGTGGTCACCATCTACGAGGTGGATGCGACCGGCGAGCGCAACTGGGCCCGCGCCGTCTACAACTACCGCTGGACGCCGCAGACCGACCCCTTCGGCGTGGTCCACCCGACCATCGACTATCCGGGCGTGCCCGTGGACCACCGCACGATCAGCAAGAACGAAAACGTGCTGCGCAATATCCGCGTTCCCGTGCGCCCGCATTTCGGCACCATCGGCGTGGCGCCGGCCGAGGCGGAGATGGCCAGCTCCATTCCGCCCAACCACACGGGCGGCAACATCGACAACTGGCGCATCGGCAAGGGGGCGACCATGTATTTCCCCGTGGCCGTGCCAGGGGCCAACTTCACCGTGGGCGATCCGCATGCCTCGCAGGGGGACTCCGAGCTGTGCGGCACGGCCATCGAGTGCTCGCTGACCGGCACCTTCCAGTTGATCCTGCACAAGAAGGCGGACCTGCCTGGAACGCCGCTGGCCGAGCTGGCCTATCCGCTGCTCGAAACCCAGGACGAATGGCTGCTGCACGGCTTCAGCTACGCCAACTACCTGGCGGAGCTGGGGCCGGATGCGCAAAACCAGATCTTCAAGAAGTCTTCCGTGGACCTGGCGCTGCGCGACGCCTATCACAAGATGCGCCACTTCCTCATGACCACCCAGGGGCTGGGAGAGGACGAAGCCATCTCGCTGATGTCGATCGCAGTGGACTTCGGCATCACCCAGGTGGTGGATGGCAACTGGGGCGTGCACGCGCTCGTGAAAAAGAGCATCTTCCCCGCGCGCGGGGCGTGAGTGCGTGAGTGAGTGCGTGCCTGCCCTGCGGGCCGGACCCGGCCGGTCTCAGCGCGCCAGGAAATCCCGGATGGCGAACAGCGTCTGGTCGGGCGCCTCGGTCATCTGGTTGTGGCCGCTGGGCAGGTGCACGATGCTGACCTGGCGCTGCGCGCCCCGGGCCGCCTCGATCAGGCCCTTGGCGGCCTTGGGCGGCGTCATCTGGTCCTGCTCGCCCAGGGCGAACAGGACCGAGCATTGCAGCGCCGCCATGGCCGCCTCGCCGCCCGCGTAGCTGTCGCAGGCCTTGAAGCCGGCGTGCAGCAGGTTGGTGCGGTCATTGCTGGCCAGCACGCGCCGGCCCAGCGCCATGCCGGCGCCGAACACCCAGCTGCCTGCGCCGCTGGGTGGCGCCAGCGTGGCGCGCGAGAACACATTCACCATGTGGATGGCCTGCTCGGGCGTGCTGAGCGCGGAGTCCAGCAAAGCAGGCGAGACCTTCATCGGGTAGGCCGTGCCCACCAGCACCAGGTGGCTGACGCGCGCGCCCAGCCGCGCAGCCGCTTCCATGGCGATCAGGCTGCCCCAGCTGTGGCCTACCAGCGCGGCCTTCTCGATGCCTGCCGCATCCATGAGCTGGCCGATGAAATCCGCCGCCGCCTCCACGCTGGCCGGCGCATCGCCTGCGCTGCGGCAGTGGCCCGGCAGGTCTATGGCCAGCACGTTCCAGCCGTGGTTGGCCAGGTAACGGCTTTGCAGTGCCCAGACGCTGTGGTCGCACAGCACGCCGTGGATGAGGATGGCCGTCGGCTGTGCGGGATTGAAGGCCTTGCCGCCGGTATAGGCGTAGATGGCGTGGCCGTGAACATCGATCTTCATTGTTGGTGTCTCCCTTGCCGATTCACGCGGCCTTCTCGGCCGCCTTGAGGGCGCGCTTGAGGTCGTCGATCAGGTCGTCTGCGTCTTCCAGCCCGATGGACAGGCGGATCGTGCCCTGGCCGATGCCGGCCTGGGCCAGCGCCTCGTCGCTCATGCGGAAGTGCGTGGTGCTGGCAGGGTGGATGACCAGGCTGCGGCAGTCGCCCACGTTGGCCAGGTGGCTGAAGACCTTGAGCGTCTCGATGAACTTGCGGCCCTGGTTGCGGTTGCCCTTGATGTCGAAGCTGAACACCGAGCCTGCGCCGCGCGGCAGCAGCTTCTTGGCGAGCTGGTGCGAGGGATGGGTATCGAGCAGCGGGTGGCCCACGCGGCCCACCAGCGGATGGCTGGCCAGGAATTGCACCACCTTCTCGGTGTTGCGGATATGGCGCTCCATGCGCAGCGGCAGCGTCTCTATGCCCTGCAGGATCAGCCAGGCCGTGTGCGGGCTCATGCAGGCGCCGAAGTCGCGCAGGCCTTCGCGGCGTGCGCGCAGAAGGAAGGCGCCAGTGCTGCTTTCCTCGCTGAACACCATGTTGTGGAAGCCGTCGTAGGGCTCGGTCAGCTCCGGGAAGCGTCCCGACTTTTCCCAGTCGAAGCTGCCGCCATCCACCACGATGCCCCCGACCACGGTGCCGTGGCCCGACAGGAACTTGGTGGCCGAGTGGTAGACGATGTCCGCGCCATGCTCCAGCGGCTTCATCAGCCAGGGCGAGGTCAGCGTGGAGTCCACCAGCAGCGGCACGCCGGCTTCATGGGCTATGGCGCTGATGGTGGGAATGTCGAGCACGTCCAGGCCCGGGTTGCCCACCGTCTCGCCGAAGAACAGCTTGGTGTTGGGGCGCACCGCGGCGCGCCAGCCGTCGATGTCGCCGGGCTTGACGAAGGTGGTTTCTATGCCGAAGCGCGCCAGCGTGTAGTGCAGCAGGTTCTGCGAGCCGCCGTACAGCGCCGTGCTGGCCACGATGTGGCTGCCCGCGCCCATGAGCGTGGCCACCGACAGGTGCAGCGCCGCCTGGCCGCTGGCCACGGCGATGGCGCCCACGCCGCCTTCCAGGGCCGAGACACGCTGCTCCAGCACGGCATTCGTGGGATTGGAGATGCGGCTGTAGACGTGCCCTGGGCGCTCCAGGTTGAACAGCGAGGCCGCATGGTCGCTGGACTCGAACACGAACGAGGTCGTGAGGTGGATGGGCGTCGCGCGCGCACCGGTGGCGGGGTCGGGCTGTGCGCCCGCGTGCAGCGCCAGAGTGTCAAAGCCGGGATCCGAGTAGCCGGGCATTCCTGTCTCCATGGTTGTCAAGGCAAGCGGGCATTGTGGGCTATATTTCCCGGCAGACATGGGCTTGCCGCAACCACGGCGACACAGACAATCTTGGAGATACGGCATGAAAGTAAGTGACATCCTGCGCGTCAAGGGCAACACCCTCTACACGGTGTCGCCGGACGAAAGCCTGGCCAGCGCGGTGCAGGTGATGTCCGAGCGCGATATAGGCTCCCTCGTGGTCATGGAGCACGGCGACGTGGTCGGCATGCTGACCTTCCGCGAAGTGATCCAGGGCTTTGTCAAGCACGGCGGCGTGGGCGAGACGCTGGTGCGCTCGGCCATGGACGACGCTCCCATGACCTGCACCATGGAAACCGACATGGACGAGGTGCGCCGCATGATGCTGGACCGCCATGCGCGCTACATGCCGGTGATGGACAAGCGCATGCTGATGGGCGTGATCAGCCTGTACGACGTGGCCAAGGCCGTGGTGGACAGCCAGAACTTCGAGAACCGCATGCTCAAGGCCTATATCCGCGACTGGCCCGAAGGCGAGCGCCAGGGCGCGGACTGATCATCCGGTCGCGGCAAGACCGCCCCTGCCCATGCAGCAAGGCCTGCGACCGCAGAACGCGGCGCAGGCCTTGGTTTTTTTACGGCCGGGCGCAAGCCCGTTCAATGCACGCTGCTGCGCCGGGGCTTGAGCAAGGCGCTGGGCGGCACGGCATAGGTCTGCCTGAAGACGCGGCTGAAGTGCGAGAAGCTGGTGAAGCCGCAGGCCATCGCCACATCGGTCACGCGCCGCGCATTGTCGGCCTGCAGCAGCAGGTGGGCCTGGGCCAGGCGCTCGTTCCAGAGCCAGCGGCTGGGAGTCAGTCCCTCGGTGGCGAACAGGCGCGCCAGGCTGCGCAGCGACATGCCCAGGCCCTGGGCCACCTGCAGCGGCTTGAGCTCGGGGTCATCCAGCCGGGCCCGCATGTACTGCTTGGCCTGGGCAAGCCGGTTGCGGGTTCTGAAATCATCGGGCCTGGCTGAGACCAGCAGCATGGTCATCAGGGTGGGGTGAAGATTCTGGTCACCGGCATCCTGTTGAAGGATGGGTGAGGGCGGTGGAGTGCTGCTCGCAGGATCGCTGCGATCCTGGCGTTGCGTTGAGCCGGAAGAGGTCTGCATTTCACGAATCTCCCGCAAGTTGCGGCTGGTGCCTGAGGGATGGTCCGCAGGCGGTTGAAGAACAATGTTCTGTAATTCTAGCTATCAATATTTGTAATTTGATAGTTTTATTGTTTCTTTGCAGGAGATGGCAGCCTGCGCAATGCACCGCTGCAGCGGGAGCGGCGCCTGGGGGCGACCCGGGCATAATCATCGGCCTATGAGCGGCAACACCTTCGGAACCCTATTCACTGTCACCAACTTCGGCGAATCGCATGGCCCGGCCATCGGCTGCGTCATCGACGGTTGCCCGCCGGGCATGGCACTGAGCGAGGCGGACATCCAGCACGACCTGGACCGCCGCCGCCCCGGCACCAGCAAGTTCGTGACGCAGCGCAACGAGCCGGACGCGGTGGAAATCCTCTCGGGTGTCTACGAAGGCCGTACCACGGGCACGCCGATCGCTTTGCTGATCCGCAATACCGACCAGCGCAGCAAGGACTACTCCAACATTGCGCAAAGCTTTCGTCCCGGCCATGCCGACTACGCCTACTTCCAGAAGTACGGCATCCGTGATCCGCGCGGCGGCGGCCGCTCCTCCGCACGGCTGACGGCGCCCACGGTGGCGGCCGGCGCCGTGGCCAAGAAGTGGCTCAAGGAAAAATTCGGCACCGAGTTCCGCGCCTGCATGACCCAGGTGGGCGAGCTGTCGCTGCCCTTCGAGAGCTGGGAGCATGTGCGCAACAATCCCTTCTTTGCGCCGGTGGCCGATGTGTCCCGCTACGAGGAATACATGGATGCGCTGCGCAAGTCGGGCGACTCCTGCGGCGCCGCGCTGCGCGTGCAGGCCAGTGGCATGCCGGTGGGCCTGGGCCAGCCGCTGTATGACCGCCTCGATGCCGACGTCGCCTACGCCATGATGGGCCTGAACGCCGTCAAGGCCGTGGAGATCGGCGCGGGCTTCGACAGCGTGGTCCAGCGCGGCACCACGCACGGCGACTCGCTGAGCCCCGAAGGCTTTCGCAGCAACAACGCCGGTGGCATCGTGGGCGGCATCAGCACGGGCCAGGATCTGGAGGTGCGCATCGCCATCAAGCCCACCAGCTCCATCATCACGCCGCGCGAGTCCATCGACACCCAGGGCCAGAGCACCGAAGTCATCACCAAGGGCCGCCATGACCCCTGCGTGGGCATCCGCGCCGCGCCCATCGCCGAAGCGTTGCTGGCCCTGGTGGTGATGGACCACGCCCTGCGCCACCGCGCCCAGTGCGGCGACGTCGATTCAGGCCTGGCGCCGATTCCTGCCGCGGCGCCCTGAAAGCGCTGCCAGGTCGCCAAAGAGAAAGCCGCCCAAGGGCGGCTTTCTTGTATCCTGCCGGCCTGATCAGCCAGGATTGCGGACTTCATCCATGACGTTCTTGAAGTCGTCCACGTCCTCGAAGCTGCGGTAGACGCTGGCGTAGCGGATGTAGCCGACCTTGTCGAGCAGCTTGAGCTCGCGCATCACCATCTCGCCCAGGCGGCTGGAGAGCACTTCGCGCTCGCCCAGGTTGCGCAGCCGTTCCTCGATGCGCTCGATGGCGGCATCGATCTGCTCCGT
Source organism: Delftia sp. (assembly GCF_059499305.1). Lineage (NCBI taxonomy): Bacteria > Pseudomonadati > Pseudomonadota > Betaproteobacteria > Burkholderiales > Comamonadaceae > Delftia > Delftia sp. The sequence goes on along the minus strand of NZ_JCABYI010000008.1, from coordinate 10,570 downwards.
GCTCACGGGACGCTTGCGCAGCGCAATCTTGAACGAACCCAGCAGCTTGGCGCGCTCGTACTCGATGCGCCGCCCGTCCTTCTTGACGATGGCGGGGAAGCTGACCTCGGGCCGCTCATAGGTGGTGAAGCGCTTGTCGCAGCCGCCGCATTGGCGGCGGCGGCGGATGAAGCCCCCATCCTCGGCCTCACGGGTCTCCACGACCTGGGTGTCCGGGTGGCTGCAGAACGGGCACTTCATGGCAGGCCTCTATGCGCTCAAATCAGGCGCCGTAGACCGGGAAGCGGGCCGTCAGCTCGGCCACCTGGGCGCGCACGCGGGCCAGGTTGGCTTCGTCGCTGGGGTTCTCCAGCACGTCGGCCAGCAGGTTGGCCGTCAGGCGGGCTTCCTCTTCCTTGAAGCCGCGCGTGGTCATGGCGGGCGTGCCCACGCGGATGCCGCTGGTGACCATCGGCTTTTCGGGGTCGTTGGGGATGGAGTTCTTGTTGATCGTCATGTGGGCGGCACCCAGTGCGGCTTCTGCCGCCTTGCCGGTGATGCCCTTGGCGCGCAGGTCCACCAGCATGACGTGGCTTTCCGTGCGGCCGGAGACGATGCGCAGGCCGCGGGCCGTCAGCGTTTCGGCGACGACCTTGGCATTCTTCACGACCTGCTCCTGGTAGGCCTTGAACTCGGGAGACAGTGCTTCCTTGAAGGCCACGGCCTTGCCGGCGATGACGTGCATCAGCGGGCCGCCTTGCAGGCCGGGGAAGATGGCGCTGTTGATGGCCTTCTCATGCTCGGCCTTCATCAGGATCACGCCGCCGCGCGGGCCGCGCAGGCTCTTGTGCGTGGTGGTGGTGACCACGTCGGCGTGGGGCACGGGGTTGGGGTACACGCCCGCGGCGATCAGGCCGGCGTAGTGGGCCATGTCCACCCAGAAGATGGCGCCGACTTCCTTTGCGATCTTGGCGAAGCGCTCGAAGTCGATGGCCAGGGCGTAGGCCGATGCGCCGGCCACGATGATGCGGGGCTTGTGCTCGCGCGCCAGCGCTTCCATCTTGTCGTAGTCGATGGCTTCTTCGGCGTTCAGGCCGTAGGAGACCACGTTGAACCACTTGCCCGACATGTTCAGCGGCATGCCGTGCGTCAGGTGGCCGCCTTCGGCCAGGCTCATGCCCATGATGGTGTCGCCGGGCTTGGCAAAGGCCATCAGCACGGCCTGGTTGGCCTGGGAGCCGGAGTTGGGCTGAACGTTGGCTGCCTCGGCGCCGAACAGCTTCTTGACGCGGTCGATGGCGAGCTGCTCGACCACATCGACGTTTTCGCAGCCGCCATAGTAGCGCTTGCCTGGATAGCCTTCTGCGTACTTGTTGGTGAGCTGGGAGCCCTGGGCTTCCATCACGGCGGGCGAGCAGTAGTTCTCGCTGGCGATCAGCTCGATATGTTCTTGTTGACGCAGGTTCTCGGCCTGGATGGCGGCAAAGACTTCGGCGTCGACCTTCTCGACGGTATTGGTGCGTTGAAACATGGCAGTCCTGTGAACTTGAAATTCCCTTGAGGCCAAGGGCTGCCCAGGCGAACGGCGGAACACTCCAGATCCCGCGTGCGCATGGAGGCTGGGCGGTACGCTCCCCGGTGGTTCACAGAAGGTGGTTCTTTTCAGGCCTTCTGCTGGTTTCCACGTCAGCGGCAGCGGTGCGTGAAGCGGCTGCGCCTATCGCCAGTTGCGTACCCCGCTAGTGTAGCTGAGCTGATGGAGCCGAAGACAGGCGAGGGGCGTTGGCGAAGCCGCCTGCCTGGCAGATCAGCGGGTGCAGGCAGGCATGAAAAAAGCTGGCCTTAGCCAGCTTCGTGCGCCATGTCGGTGGTTCCGGTTACAGCGCCGGCTCCTGTGTCTGCAGGGCCACCTGTTCGGTGCGCGCGGACATGCTGCTCGAGCTGACCGGCACTGCCGGGGTGCCAGCGGACGCAGCCGAGGCCGCAGGTCCGGCTGCCTCGGCCGTGGATGTGGCCGGCTTGGTGGCTGCGATCTGGACGGCCTGCTTGGGCTGCTCGATCTTGGCGGTCATCAGCGGCACGGCACGCAGGCCGGCGGCCATGCGCAGGCGCTGGTGCTCGGCCAGCACCTTGGCGGCATAGCCGCCGTCGGTGGGCAGGTTGGCCGCGCCCACGTAGTAGCGCAGGCCACCTTCGATGGAGCCGGCGCGCTCAATGCACTCCTTGAGCACGCGCACGCCCACGCGCAGATTGCTGACGGGGTCGAACGCGGCGTTCTGGCCGCCGAAGTTCTCGTACTTGTCGGTATGCACCGTGGTCATCACCTGCATCAGGCCTTGCGCGCCGACAGCGCTTTGCGCGAACGGATTGAAGCTGGATTCGATGGCCATGATGGCCAGGATCAGCGTCGGGTCCAGGCGGTTGACCTTGCCCAGGTCGTAGGCTTCGCTGACCAGTGCCGCGATGGGCTCGGGCGCCACGCGGTACTTCTTGCTGAGCCAGAAGGCCACGGCCGCCTGATCCTTGGGCAGGTTCTTCGGGTTGGTCGCCGTCGCGCGGTCGCTGGCCGCGAGTTCGACGGGCGCACCCAGCTCGGCCATCTGGCGAGCGGTCAGCCAGGAGCGCAGCTGGCTCTCTCCGGCATCGCGCAGGTCGGGACGGGCGAACAAGGTAATGGCCAGGAAGGCCACAGCCAGGCCCAGAAGGGCGAAGCTGTTGTGGATGATGGCAAGAAAACCGTTGGCCACATCGATGGCGAACGTTCGCGCGGCGGCGAAAAATTTTCCTGACGCTGGCATAGCTTTTTCCTTTCTAGGGGCACCAACCCGAAACGGCCTTCGCCGAAGCGAAGGCCGGTGAGGCTGACACCCTGGATTGGGTGCTGCGGATCCGGGAGGCTGGCGCTTGGTGCACCGTTGCGTTGTAGGCCTGCGGGATCTGCTCAGTCGTGAGGCAGCAGAAACAAAAAACGCTCTATTCGAGCGCTGGCGGATTCTAGGAGTTCACCAAATACACGGTCAACACTATGAAGTGCGTTTGTTAGATCGATGAATAATAACAAACCATGGATGCAAACACAGTTTCTGAGTGTTTGAGAGCAGGTTGCGTGCTACCGATGTGGGGCGCTTGCGGCGGTTGTACAGGGCTTCATGAAATTGCAATGAAATGCAAAAGCACTGGCAGGCCTGGCCTGCGTCCTTCTATATTGGAGCCGACTGCTCCTGCAGTCGTCTCGCCAAGGTGGAAGACGGGTAAAAGTGGTGTTCGATGGTTCGGGCACAGTCGTTCAAGTCTTCTTCCGCGGCCTTCCTGGAAGCAATCTCTTGCTTCCGAGCAGCAAGGACCATCCTCTCCTTGACTGCGGAAAACGGCCAGGACTTGTGCCTGCCGTAAAGCCCGGAAGCCGGTTCAAGGCTTCCGGGCTTTGTCGTTCCAGGGTGACTGCAACGTCAAGAAATGTGCGGTGATGCGGGTTGAGGTCTTGCTGCCAGCCCAATTTCTGATGCAATGCAGCCACCGCTGCGTCCTCTGTCCAGGATGGCGCCGTACTAGTTATTAGAGCCCCATGCAACTTCTCTTCAAGCACCGCTGGCTGCGCAGGCTGGCCATCGCCTTTGCAGCGTTTCTTTTGCTGTGGCTGCTGCTGTGGGCGCTGGTGCCCGTTGTCGCCAAAAGCCAGCTGGAAAAGCAGGCATCGGCCAAGCTGGGTCGCCAGGTCCATGTGGGGGCAGTGGAGTTCCGGCCCTGGTCGCTGGAGCTGACCCTGCGTGATCTGCGCATTGCCAAAAGCCAGCCGGCGGGCGCAGGGCAGGCAGAACCCGCGCCGTCGTCGCCACAGCTGCAGGTCGACCGCATCTATGTGAATGCCAGTATCCAGTCCCTCTTCAGGCTGGCGCCTGTCCTGGATGCCATCGAGGTCGATGCGCCGGTGCTGCGCCTCACGCAGCAGAGCCTGGGGCACTTCGATGTGGATGATGTGCTGGCCCGGCTGGCCGAGCCCAGCGATACGCCGCCGGCCAAGCCCTTGGGCTTTGCGCTGTACAACATTGCGCTGCGCGACGGCCGCGTGCAATTGCAGGACGATGTCCAGCAGCGTGAGCACATGCTGGATCAGCTGCAGCTGAAGCTGCCGTTCATCAGCAATCTGGAGTCCAAGCGCGAGATCAAGGTGCTGCCGCACCTGTCCTTCGCGCTCAACGGCAGCCGCTTTGAATCCAGTGCCCAGAGCACGCCTTTCACCGACCAGCGCCAGACGGCCGTCGATCTGAGCTGGCAGGGCGTGGACCTGACGCCTTACCTGGGCTATGTGCCCGCCAATGCTCCCGTCAAACCGCGCTCCGGCGTGCTGGATACCAATCTGCACATCTCCTTTGAGCAGGCCGAGCAGGCCGTGGTGCGGATCACCGGCGAGGTCAGCCTGTCCGGTGCCGAGTTGCTTGACCGCGATGAGGCGCCCCTGCTGCGTTTCGAGCGCCTGGCGGCCGTGCTCAAGAACGTGCAGCCCCTGCAGTCGGTGGTGGAGCTGGAGTCCGTGCAGTGGAGCGCTCCAGAGATTTTCGCGGCCCGTGATGCGCAAGGCCGCATCAACTGGATGGCGATGGGCAGTCGCTCTGCCTCCGATTCCAGGCCGGCAGTGGAAAAGCCTGCCTCCGATGCGCCCCAGCCCTGGAGGGTGAGCCTGGACAGGCTGGCCATTGCCGATGCCACGGTGCATTGGCGCGATGCGTCGCCCGGCGCAGGCCAGTCGGGTGCGGCGCTTCAGGCGCGCCAGCTGTCATTGGAAGTGCGCGATGTCCGCTGGCCGCTGGAGCAGCCTTTGCAATTTGATGCCGGCATGCAGGTGCAGTCTGCAGTGGCAGGAGAGGGCGCAAAACCCGCCGAACTGAGGCTGAGCGGCGCCATGACCGACAGGCAGGGGCAACTGGCCGTCTCCGCGCGCCAGTTGCCTCTGCAACTGGCAGCGCCGTATCTGTCTGCCCATCTCAAGCCGGAGCTGACCGGCCTGCTGAGCACCGACGCCGGCCTGGGCTGGAGCGGCTCCGCCATGGTGGTGCAGGTGGCCGAGCTGGGCGTGGAGCAGTTGAGCCTCAAGGACAAGGCCGCGCCGGTCGACATCGCGCGCCTGCAGCTGGAGCAGGTACAGGTCAATCTGGCCAGCCAGCAGGTTTCCGTGGGGCGCCTGGCGCTGCAAAAGCCGCAGCTGGGCGTGTCGCGCGACGCCCAGGGCCGGTGGATGTATGAGCAATGGCTGCCACCCGCAACCTCGGCACCTGCGACGCCGGACCCCGCCAAGGACAAGCCCAGGCCCTGGGGTCTGAGGCTGCAGGCCGTGGAAGTGGACGGTGGCGCCGTTGCGCTGCGTGACGAAGCGCCCGTGCGCAACGCCGATTCGGCGCGCACCGTGTCCCTGGATCTGAGTTCGCTGCGCCTGCGCCTGGGCGCCATCGAGCCGCTGGCGGCCAAGTCCGCTCCCACGCCGCTGGAGCTGTCCGCCCAGGTCGGCTCGGGCCGGCGTGTCCAGGCAGGATCGCTGAGCCTGCGCGGCGATCTGGGACTGGCGCCACTGTCGCTTCAGGGCAGGCTGCAGGCGCGCAGCCTGCCGCTGCACGCGCTGGAGCCCTACTTTGCCGACATGCTCAATGTGGAGCTGGTGCGCGCCGATGGCAATTTCCTGGGTCAGCTGCGCTTTGCCAGCCAGCCTGCCGGCCCCGAGCTGATGGTGCAGGGCGATGTCGAACTGGTGGATCTGCGCATGCGTTCCGCGCTGGCCTCGCCCGTGCAAGCCGGGGGTGAGGCTGCGGTGCAGGGCGCACCCAGCACGGCTGCAGGCGCCGTGGCAGCCGTGCTCAGCGAATCCACGGCCGACCGGGCCAAGGCTCGATCGGCTGCCTTGGGCCTGGGCCTGCGCGATGAACTCGTCGCCTGGAAAACCTTGGCCGTGCGTGGCCTGGACCTGCAGATGCAGCCCGCCCAGCCGCTGCGCCTGAGCGTGCGCGAGACGGCGCTCAGCGACTTCTTTGCACGCGTGATCGTGCAGCGCAATGGCCGCATCAATCTGCAGGACATCGTCAAGTCGGCCCAGTCTCAGCAGTCCCTGGAGCAAAACACCGCGCCGGCTGCGGATGGCGCGGCGGCTCCTGCCGAGCCCGTCCCGCCGAAGGCCGCTTCCGGGCCTGCACCGGTCATCAAGATAGGCCCCATCGTGCTGACGGGCGGCAAGGTGCAGTTCTCCGACTACTTCATCCAGCCCAACTACTCGGCTGACCTCAGCGAGCTGGCCGGCCGCCTGAGCGCCTTCTCGTCCGAACAGCCGGCCGGGGAGCAGGGGCCGCAACTGGCGGATGTGGAGCTGCGCGGCCGCGCCCAGGGCACGGCTTCGCTGGAGATCACCGGCCAGGTCAATCCGCTGGCCAAGCCGCTGGCCCTGGACATACGCGCCCAGATGCGCGATCTGGAGCTGCCGCCGCTGTCGCCGTACTCCATCAAGTACGCGGGCCATGGCATCGAGCGCGGCAAGCTCAGCATGGATGTCAGCTACAAGATCGAGCCCGATGGCCAGCTCACGGCGCGCAACAAGCTGGTGCTGCACCAGCTCACCTTCGGCGAAGCCGTCGAAGGTGCGCCGGCCTCGCTGCCCGTGCGCCTGGCCGTGGCATTGCTGGCCGACCGCAACGGCGTCATCGACCTGGACCTGCCGGTCAGCGGCTCGCTCAACGACCCGCAATTCAGGTTGGCGCCAGTCATCTTCAAAATCATCGGCAACCTGATCATGAAGGCCGTCACCTCGCCGTTCTCGCTGCTGTCGGGCGCATTTGGCGGCAGCAGCGAGTCGGGCGTGGTGGCCTTTGCGCCGGGCCGATCCCAGATCGATGCCAAGGCCCGCGAAAGCCTGGACAAGGTGGTCGCCTCCCTCAAGGAGCGCCCGGCCCTCAGGCTTACCGTGATCGGCGAGGCGCGCGAGGCCCAGGACAAGGAGGCCTGGAAGCAGGCCGAACTCGACCGCCTGTTGCTGGCCCAGAAACGCCGCCAGGTGCTGCGCGAGGGCAAATCGGCAGAATCGGTGACCGAGTTGTCTGCTGCCGAAGTGCCGGCTTTGACCAAGGCGCTTTACAGCCGTGCCGACTTTGCCAAGCCGCGCAATGTCATCGGCATGGCCAAGGACTTGCCCACCGACCAGATGCGCAGCCTGCTGCTGGAGCAGATCACCGTGCCCGACGATGCCATGCGCGAGCTGGCGCTGGCGCGCGGCGTGGCCGTTCGCGACTATCTGGCGCAGCAGCAGTTGCCGCTCGAGCGCCTGTTTCTCGGGGCCCCAAAACTGGATTCCGACGACCAGGAATGGAGCCCGCGCGCCCAGCTCAGCCTGTCCGCACAGTAGCCCGGTTTTGGCTCCGCTTCAAATAACGGCGAGAATATGGTTTTCCCGGCCCGGCTAGCATGCCCGCATGCAGCCCGGCCGGCCGCGTCTGGCGGCCCGCGGCAGCCAGGCATTCAACGATTGATTCATGTCTTCTCTTTCCCCCCGCAGCACCATGTCCGATGCACCTGAAGTGAGCCCTGCTTCTGCCAAGAATCCTGAACAACACCCCTTGGATGTGCTCACGGGCGGTGCCTTCTCCGCCGAAACCTCGGGTGATCGCGCCTCGCGCATCCGCGACTGGCTGGCAACCCAGCCTTCGGTCGAGCAATTGCAGGACGTCCTCAAGGAGCTGAGCGCGCGCGACAAGAGCGCGGCCCGCGCCGTGCGTGAGCGTCTGGATGAAATCCGCCGCACCAAGGACCAGGAAAAGATCGCAGTGGAATGGGCTGAAAAGGCCCAGGCACTGCTGGTCGCATCGCCCTTCAATGCCGCCGACGCCATCGCCTGGCAGCGCGACGCCGCCAAGGCAGGCGCCCCGCTGTCGCGTGAGCCGCTGTCGCAGTACAAGGCCCAACTGGCCGAGCGCGTCAAGGCCATCGAGGAACTGCAGCATCGCGTGCAGGTCCAGCGCGAAGTGGCTGTCTTGCTGGCCCAGCGCATCGAAGTCCTGTCCACCAAGCCATGGCGCGACGCCCAGGCTGTGCTCGACAACCTGCGCGCCGACGTGGCCCGCTGGCAGGAGCAGGCCGGCGAGCTCACCGGCGATGCCAACTGGGCCAGCGTGGATGGACGCTTCCCGCCCCAGCTGGAAGCCGCCAGCGCACAGCTGATCCTTGTCTGGGATGCCTTCCAGTCTGCCCTTGCGCTGACCGAGGCCGCCGCAGCGGACGAAGCAGCCCCGCTGCCCACCGTGCCCGTGTGGGCCGATGAACTGCGTGTGGCGCGTGGCCTGCCTCCCGAGGCAGCGGCCGCCGAGCCGTCCAAGCCAGCGCCTGCCGGCCGCAGCGCAGCGCAGCCCAAGGCCAAGACGTCGCCTGAGCAGGTGGCTGCCGCCAGCGCTGCCCTGACCCAGGCGCTGGAACAGCTCCAGGCCGAGACGGCTGCCGGCGAAAGCAAGGCTGGCTCCGCTGCCGTGCAAGCCGTGCGTGCCGCCATCAAGGCCCATGGTCGTCTGGTGGACGACGCGCTGGTCACCAAGGTGCACGAGGCCCTCTTGGCGGCAGGCGAAGCCGAAGGCTGGCCGCGCCAGAACGCAGACAAGCTGCGTGAGGAGCTGGTTGCCAAGGCGGAAGCTCTGCTGAACCGTCCCGAAGGCCAGGCGCTGGGTGGTCGCAAGATCCAGGAATCCCTGCGCAGCCTGCGTGAGCAGTGGAAGCTGGCCGACCAGGGCAGCGCGGCCAACCACGCTCTCTGGAAGAAGTTTGACGAAGCCTGCAACGCGGCCCACAAGGTGGTCGAGTCCTGGCACGACAAGCTGCGCACGGAAACCACCCAGTCCAAGGCACAGCGCCTGGCGCTGATCGAAGAGATCAAGGCCTGGGCAGCGCAGCAGGCCGCCAGCGAAGATCTCAAGGGTGCGGCCCGCGCATTGCGCCAGTTCGCTGAACGCTGGCGCGAGAGCGGTCATATCGGTGAAAAACTGTTTGCCGAGCTGCAGCCCCAGTTCAAGCAGGCCATGGCCCTGGCCGAGGCTCCGCTGCATGCTGCGCAAAAGGCCAGCCTGCAGCGCCGCCACGCCATGATCGACGAGGCCACGGCGCTGGGCGCCGCACCCAGCCTGCGCATCGATGCCGTCAAGGCGCTGCAGCAGCGCTGGCAGGCCGAGGCGCAGGCCGTGCCGCTGGATCGCAAGCACGAGCAAAAGCTGTGGGACGCCTTCCGCAAGCCCCTGGACGAGGCTTTCAACCGCAAGGGCAGCGAGCGTGGTTCCCGGGCCGCAGCCGTGCAGCTCAGCGACCATGACCGCCGCGTACTGGAGGCTTCGCAGGCCGTGGAAGCTGCCAACACATCGGGTGACGTGCAGCAAATCCGCGCTGCGGTGGAGGCTCTGGAGCAGGCGCTGCGCGGCCGTGCCGATGCCTCCGTCAACGCTGCCCAGCCGGAACAGGCGCCAGTGGCTGCGGCCGGCTCGGAAGAATCGCAAGCGAAGCCGGCGCCGGTGCGCCCCGTGGTTGCCGTGCGCGGGGATGATCGTCCCGGCATGAAGAAGGAAGAGGGTGGTGCGCGCGCTGCCCGTCCTGGCGACCGCCGCGACGGTGGCCGTGGCCGCGATGGAAGGGACGGACGCGACAACCGTGACAATGGCCGCTTTGGCCGCGAACCGCGTGAAGAGCGCGGTCCGCGCCTGGCCGATCCGGCCTTCCGTGCCCAGCGTGAAGCCATGGAGCATGCGCAGGACGCTCTGCGCAAGCTCGCGGCCCAGGCCCATGGCGAAGCGCTGACCCAGCTGATGGCGGCCTGGGAATCGCGTGACGCTACGCAGATTCCGGCGGCCCAGCAGCTCGGCGGTCGCGTGTCTGCGCAAGTGCGCAACGCCTGGTCGCAGGCACTGGCCCAGGCGCCCAAGGGTGATGCGGGTGAAGCCCTGCTGCGCCTTGAAATGGCTGCCGACGTGCCCACGCCTGCAGAGCATCTGAGCGCCCGCCGTGCCCTGCAGCTGCAACTGCTGACGCGCCGCAACGATCCGGCCCCGCAGGAAACCTGGGGTAGCGATGCCGCGCGGGTGCTGGCATCGGCACGCGATGACGCCACCGCACGCCGCCTGCAGAACGTGCTCAAGCAACTGCTGCGCAAGTGACGGGGTGGGGTTGATACCTTCATCGTCAAGAAAGGGAGCCGTCGGCTCCCTTTTTTTTGGCCCTGCCGATACCTGATGGTGCTTGGGATGGAGGCACCCCAAGCAAAAAGGCCGTTGCATGTGCAACGGCCTTTTCATGTTTGGTGCCCAGGAGAGGACTCGAACCTCCACGGAGTTACCCGCTAGTACCTGAAACTAGTGCGTCTACCAATTCCGCCACCTGGGCATTTCAGAGTACGCAAATTATATAGCGCGAAAGCGATGTGCCGGGCAGGTTTGCAAAGATTTTCGTGAAATTTTTCTGGCGAGAGGCGCGTGACGTCGCTTTTCGGAAACGGCAAAGAAAAAGGCCGTTGCATGTGCAACGGCCTTTTCATGTTTGGTGCCCAGGAGAGGACTCGAACCTCCACGGAGTTACCCGCTAGTACCTGAAA